>CAKUNF010000004.1 GCA_934668375.1 uncultured Parolsenella sp.
ACAAGAAAAGGCCTCGCCGGCGAACCGACGAGGCCTGTGCTCTCATGGCGGAGGAGGAGAGATTCGAACTCTCGAGACGGACGAGCCGCCCAACGGTTTTCAAGACCGCCGCATTCAACCGCTCTGCCACTCCTCCAGCAAAACATAATTCTATCAGGCACTCCAAGTCCGTGCCCGCAACAACATCGCGCCAGTTTCATGTCCGTCAGCCTAAGCGTGGAGGAATTAGCCGAGCCGCGCAAGCCGCCCCCAGCCTCCCTGGAGAGGGGCTTTGGGACATCGCGAAGCGATGTGTCCCCTCGCCAGGGGGGCTGGGGGCGGCGTTACCGCGTGCCCTTGGCTAGTACTCCGGATTGGGATCCTCCACCTTGTCTACCTCCTGGAACGGAGCGAGCGTGGAGACCATCTTGACCGGCTTGTCATAGGGGTTGTTCACAAAGTGGACCTCGCCCGGACCGATGTGGATGAGGTCGCCCTCGCCAAGGGTATGGCAGATGCCGTCGACCACAACGTCCACCTTGCCCTCGAGGATGAAGAAGTTCTCCTCCATGATGTTGTGGTGGTGGGCCTGGAAGTTCTGGCCCGGCTGGAACTGAACGAGGGCGTAGTTCATGCGAGGGCCCTTCATGAGGTACTTGGGGCCCGAGTCGCCAAAGCGATACTCGAAGTCGTTCTCGTTGACGACAAACGTCTCTGCCATGTCAATCTCCTTTGCTCCGCCCGCGTCTGCGGGCTGTTGCTATCTGTTGACCGCGCGACGCGCGGCTGCGATTCCTACAGGCCAGGCGCGCGCCACATGCTCTTGGTGACGCCAGCCTCGCTCAGCTCGAACTGCTGCTTGTAGACCTTCTTCCAGGTCTGGTAGAGCTCCTCGTAGACGGCGGCGTTCTCGGGGTTCGGCTCGTAGGTGGTGTCGTACTTGACGACGCGCGCCGCGCCCTCGGAAACGCTCGGGTAGATGCCCACGCCCGTGCCGGCGATGATGGCCGCGCCCAGGGCGGTGGCCTCCTTCACCACGGGAACCTTGACGCGCTTGCCTGTGACGTCGGCGACGATCTGGCTCCATAGCGGGCTCTTGGCAGCGCCGCCGCCAAACATGAGCTCCTCGGGCTCGTTGCCGGTGGCTTCGCGCACGAGCTCGATGTGGCCACGGACGAGCAGCGCCGTGTTCTCGAGAATGGCGCGGTAGAACGTGTACTTGTTGAACTTCTCGGGGTCGAGCTCAAAGTTCGTGAACGTGGGGGCGGCATGCGTCCAGTGGATGTAGTTCATCACGTCGCTGAAGCAGCAGAGCATGCCGTAGCTGCCGGCGGGGATGTCCTTTGCCTTCTCGTTCATGACGTCGTAGACGTCGCGGCCCTCGGCCTTTGCCTGCTCCTTCTCGGCTTGGCAGAAGCCGTCGCGGAACCAGCGCATGACGAGGCCCGGCTTAAAGGCGAGAGCCTCGTACTGCCAGACGCCCGGAGTGGCGTGACAGTTGACGCGCACGCGGCAGTCGGGGTCGGTGGCGGCGTTGTCGGTGTTGAACTCGTACTGCCAGAAGCTGCCGCCAAAGACGCCGGCCTGCCCGGGCAGGCACGCGCCGACGCCGATCATCCCGAGCTGGCAGTCGCCGCCGCCAACGATGACAGGCGTGCCCTCGGCAAGTCCGGTGTCCGCCGCGCCCTTGGCGCTCACGGTGCCGGCAAGCTCGCCGCTTTCCTTGACGGGACCAAAGATGTCGGTGCGCAGGCCGCAACGCTCGGCGATGGACGGATCCCAGTTGCGGGTCTCGAGGCTCATGATGCCGGTCGTAGACCCGTTCGAGGGCTCCACGGCCAGCTCGCCGGTGAGCTTGTAGATGAGCCAGTCGTTGAACATGCCGATGCGGGCGGTCTTCTCGTACACCTCGGGCATCTTGTTCTTGACCCACAGAAGGCGCGGCAGCGCGCCGAGTGCGTAGGTCTGGCCGCTCTCGCGGTACAGCTCGGCCTCAAGCTCGGGGTTCATCGCGATGAGCTCGCCGACCTCGTCGTTGGAGCGCGCATCGACGTTGGCGCAGGCCCAGATTTCGTTGCCGTCCTTGTCGTAGAGCAGGATGCCCTCGCGCATGCAGGTGGTCGAGACGGCTGCGATGTCGGTGGCGGCGATGCCGGTCTTGGCAAGGACCTCGCTCACGCAGGTGCGCGCAAGCTCCCAGTTCGTGACCCAGTCAAAGTCCATGCTTCCAGGCCAGCGCGGGTCCTCGTTGTGGGTCCACTCCTTCTGGACGCAGCCAACCTGCTCGCCCTCCGTGGAGAAGATGACAGCGCGCACGCTGCCGGTTCCGGCGTCCATTGCCATGAGGTACTTTGCCATAGCATCCATCTCCTAGATCGAACTCTGGTACTCGATTACCGTGTTGTCGGCGGAGTCCGCATATGCGAGAAGCCCCCGTGCCGTGACCTCGTCGGTGACGAGTACGTTGAGATACCCATGCGTGAGAACGGCGTGCATTGCGGGGATCTTCTCGGACCCGCCGGCAACGCCCACCACGTTCCTCATTCCTTGGAGCGTGTTGAGGCTCGTGCTGACGATGCGGTCCTCGATGTCGGTGCCAACGGGGTCGCCGTTCTTGTCGATGAAGTGGTTGAGCACGTCTCCCACGGCCCCCTGCATCTTGAGCAGGGCAAAGTCCGTCTTGCTCAAGATGCCGTTGCGAATGATCGTGGCCTCCTCGTCCATGCTGCCGATGCCCACAACCGTCATGTCGGCGTGGCTCGTCATGCGGTAGACGTCCTGGATGGCGGGCTCGCGGAGCAGTGCGTCACGAAGGCTCGGGGAGGAGAGGATGAGCGGGGAGGGCGTGAGGTAGAGGTGCATGGCGAACACCTCTGAGCTCACCTTGGGCAGGTAGTAGCTCACGCCTCCCGTGAGGCTTGTCACGTTGATGTCCGAGTGGCGCGTCGTGGCCAGGTTGTCGAGCACGCGGCCCGTCATGTCGCCGTAGCCGATGTTGAGAAAGCCGTCTGCGCGCAGGTGGTCCGCCACATACATGGACGCGGCGCGGGCGATGCTGTCGATGAGGTCCGACTTATGGGCCGGCGTGGGCACGATGAACGCGTCGTGCAGGCCGAACTTGTTCACGAGCTCGCGCTCGACCTCCATGCGCTCCTGGTCGTTTTGGCGGAAGAGGAAGCGGATGATGCCCTCGCTGCGTGCTTCGTCCAGCAGGCGGATGACCTTGCCCCGGGAGACGCCCATGAGCGCGGAGATCTGCTGCTGGGTGTAGTTCTCCATGTAGTAGAGCCACGTGGCCTTCAGCATGAGCTGGTACTCTTCGTCGGTCATGTCTTGCCTCCGTCCTTTGTCCGAGGGGCTTGCATCTGTCGGACACCTCGAAGCTTAGATAAGTGTCCTGTAATTATATGTCGCTTTTGTTTGTTAGACGAACAGATGTCAGCTTCACGAACAAAAGTCTGAGTTAGCTATACAGCGACCAAAATGGGGTGTCAATCTTGCTGGGGCGAGAATCCCGCGAGGGGTCGTTTGGGCTAGGCGAGTGCGCTCGTATTTGTTTCAGATTGGGAAACACGCACGTAAACGTTGGTGGATTTAACCGTGCGCAAGCAAATAGTCCCTTAAATCACCGCATCCATTCTTGTGCTGCGCATATTGTCAGGGATTTTGACTCGATTTCAATAGGGCCAAGATGGTGCGGTTGGAATCTGAACAATCGTCCGTGTCGCGTGCAAATTACCGTCCGCGTGCCAATTGCTACCGTTCGCTCTACGCGTGGCGCGACCCCCCAAGCTCAATGGATACCTTGGAATCGAAATCGACTGATTAGTCGTGTGCATGTTCATTTGTCTCAAGGGGAGGGGAATCGAATGACCAACGAGACCCAGTCGTCGCCCGCAGCGGGCAGCGCCGACGCCCTCCGTGAGGTTGTCGAGGGCATCCAGGGCCGCAACAAGCTCCTGTCCGTCCACGACATCTATAAGTCGTTCGGAACGAACGCGGTCCTCAAGGGCATTAGCCTCGAGGTCGACCACGGAGAGGTGCTTGCCCTCATCGGCGGCAACGGAGCCGGTAAGTCCACGCTCATGAAGATCATCATGGGCATCTACTCTGCGGACAGCGGCGACGTCATCATCGATGGCGACAAGGTGGACATCTCGAATCCGAAGGCCGCCCTCGCGCACAGCATCTATATGGTTCCGCAGGAGCCCATGCTGTTCCCGAACATGACCGTTCGCGAGAACATCACCATCGGCTTCGAGGAGAAGGCCAACGTCCTCAACGAGCGCCTTGAGAAGGTCATGGGCCAGACCGGCTGGCACATGGACCTCGAGCGCAAGGCCATGACGCTGTCCATCGCCGAGCAGGGCATGGTCGAGATTCTGCGCGGCCTCATGCGCAATCCCGAGGTGCTCATCCTCGACGAGCCCACCTCCGCCCTCACGTTCGATGAGGTCCAGAGCCTGTTCAACTGTGTGCGCGAGCTGCAGAAGCAGAACATCGGCATCATCTACATCACGCACCGCCTGGCCGAGGTCTTCGAGCTCGCCACGAGCGTCGCCATCCTGCGCGACGGCATCGTCGCCATGCAGGGCAACGTCAAGGACTTCAAGCGCGAGGACCTCGTTCGCGGCCTGCTCCCGCCGGATGCCTCCAACATCCGCTCCGACGCCGCGGCGACCGCCCGCGCCATCGACTATGACGCCGCGCCCGTCCTCGAGCTCCAGGGTTTCTCCGGCTACGGCTTCAAGGACGTTGACCTCAAGGTCTATCCCGGTGAGATTGTGGGCATGGCAGGCGTCGTGGGTGCCGGCCGCACCGAGATGGCAACGACCATCTTTGGCATGGAGAAGCCGCTTGGCGGCAAGGTCCTGCTCGACGGCAAGGACATCACGGGCAAGGGTACGGCGGACGTCATCAACGCGGGCATCAACTACGTGCCCGAGGACCGCTTTGCCGACGCCCTTTTCCGCATCCGCGATGTCTCCGAGAACACGACGAGCTCGCTTCTGTGTGGCAAGCGCCTGGGCAGTTTCCTCCTCAACTTCAAGAAGGAGGAAGAGATCTCCCAGCAGTACGTGAACGACTTCCGCACGAAGGTCACGGGCCTTGACCAGGAGGTCGGCGGCCTGTCCGGCGGCAACCAGCAGAAGATCATCATCGGCCGCATCTTTGCCTCCGAGCCGCGTCTTGTCATCCTCGACGAGCCCACGCGTGGCATCGATGCCGCAGCCCGTGGCGATGTCTACGCCGTGCTCAACAAGCTCCGCGAGTCCGGCGTCTCCATCTTGCTCATCTCCTCCGACATGGAGGAGGTCGTCGAGCTTGCCGACCGTGCGGTGGTCATGTTCCAGGGCCGCATCAACAGCGAGTTCAAGAAGGGCGACATCACGCAGGACAACCTCATGTCCGCGGCGTTTGGCGTCACAAGTGACAAGGGGGCGGTGTCGGCATGAGCCTAGACCGCCAGTTGGTTGGAATGTCTCTGTCAGGCAACGATGTGAGGGAAGGGGTGTAATCGATGGAGAAGGTCAAGAAGCTTCTCAAGGCGCGCGAGCTCACGAGCCTGGTCTTCCTCATTGCGCTGTTCGTCATCGTTGGCGTGATGAACCCGATGTTCCTCGATCCGTCCAACGTCTCCGCGTGCTTCAACTCGTCCGTCGTCTACACGCTCGTCGCAGTTGGAATGGCCTTCGTGCTGTTCATTGGTGAGATCGACGTCTCGGTTGGCGCAAACCTCGGCCTCACGGCCGCTGTCGTGGGCACGATGCTTCGCGATGGCCAGTCGCTCGTGCTCGCTATCATCGTCGCCATCGTCATTGGCATCGTGATCGGCCTCATCAACGGCTGGGGCGTGTGCGTCATGGGTGCCCCGTCGCTCATCTTCACGCTTGGCGTCAACGGCATCCTGCGCGGTCTCATCTACCTGTACACGAACGGCGCATGGGTCGAGAACCTCCCCAAGGCGTTCAAGGACTTCGCCTCGGTGAACCTCGTCGGATCCGTGTCGGTGTACTACTGCTGCATCATCGCGCTCGTCATCGTCATCCACCTCGTGCTCACCCGCACGCGCCAGGGTCGCTACTTTGTGGCCGTTGGTGACAACGCCCAGGGCGCCACGCTCGTCGGCCTGCCCACGTTCAAGACCAAGATGCTCGCCTACGTCATCTGCGCGGTCATGGCCTCCATCGGCGGCGTCATCTTCTGCAGCCGCATCGGCTTCGTCACCCCGATGAGCGGCAACGGCTACGAGATGAAGGCCATCGCAGCCTGCGTTCTCGGCGGCATCTCGCTCGCCGGCGGCGTCGGCTCCGTGATCGGCTCCGCCATTGGCGCCGTCATCATGTCCTCCATCAGCTACCTGCTCGTGTTCATGGGCTTCTCCTCCAACTACGACAACGCCATCACGGGCATCATCCTGCTCGTCATCGTCGTCATCGACGCCGTGATTCAGCACCGTAGCCTCGTCAAGAACAAGCATGATCGCCTGCTGGCCCGCGTCTCCCAGGATGCCCCGGCCCCCAGCGTCCAGGCCGAGAAAGGCGGTGAGGCGTAATGGATAAGGTCAAGAAGCTCCTCTCGAGGGGCCAGGCAAGCTGGAACCTCATCCTCATTGCCCTGCTCGTCCTCGAGTTCGTGATCTTTGGCGCTGCCAACCCCAAGTTCCTGCGTCCCCAGCTGCTCTTCACCGCGGTGAATGACAACCTCGCCGTGTTCATGCTGGCCCTGTTCGTCACGCTTGTCATGTGCACCGGCGGCATCGACATCCAGGTCGCCTCGCTCGTTGGCCTCACGTCGATCATCATCGGCGTGGCGTGGCAAGACTTCGGCTTCTCCATCTGGGGCGCCTGCGCCCTGGCAACCGTTGTGGTCTGCCTGTGCGGCGCGCTCTCGGGCTTCTTTATCGCCTACTGCAGGGTGCAGGCGATGGTCATCACCCTGGGCGGCAGCTTCCTGTACTCCGGCCTCGCCCTGCTCGTCTCCACGCTCTCCAGCACCGCTTCCTATGAGTCCATCTCCGGCTTCCCGGACGACTTCAAGTTCATCGCGAACTACCAGATCGGCGGCGTGATTCCGTTCCAGATCCTCATCTACGCCGTCATGCTCGTCGTGGCGTTTATCCTGCTCCACAAGACCAAGTACGGCCGCAAGATCATCCTCACCGGCGTAAATCAGTCGGCTGCCGAATATTCCGGCATCAACACCCGTCGAGTGATAATGTCCACTTACGTCCTGAGCGCACTTGCGGCCGCAATCGCCGGCATCGTGCTCACGGCGTACCTGGGGACCGCAAAGTCCGACCTCGGTGGCGACCTCACGATGGACATCATCACGGCCGTCGTCCTTGGTGGCACGCTCTCCACGGGTGGCAAGGGCTCGGTCATCGGTACGGCGCTTGCGTCTCTCGCCATTGCGCTGCTCCGCTTTGGTCTTCCCCTGTGCTTCAAGATCGGCACCCAGTATCTGGATATCCCGGTGGGCATCCTGCTCGTCGCGGTTATCGTCGGGCGTTCTGCAGCGACCAATACGGGAATCGTCCCGTGGCTGCGCTCGCTGTTCGCAAGGAAGGGTAGTTCTAAGGCAAGTGCCCAGTAAGGGGCAAAGAAAAGGGAGGTTCGTTATGAAGAACATGACTCGTCGCGGTTTCCTGAAGGTGGCTGGCGCTGGTGCAGCCGTCGCGGGCCTCGGCCTGGTCGGCTGCGGTGGCGGCTCTGGTTCCGCCGCTACGACCGCTGCTGCGAGCGGTGACGCCGCTGGCGGCGACGTCGCCGGCAAGACCGTCGCCTTCATCCCGAAGATCACGGGCAACGCCTTCTTCGAGTCCGCGAACGACGGCGCTCAGAAGTACGCCAAGGACTGGGGCTTCACGGTTGACTACCTCGGCTCCTCCAGCGCTTCCGCCTCTGACCAGGTCGGCATCATCAACCAGGCCGTCGCCAATGGCGTCGACGCCCTCTGCATCTCCACGGTTGACGCCGCTGGCGTGTCCGACGCCCTGAAGAAGGCCACGGACGCCGGCATCGTCGTCACTACCTGGGACTCCGACGCCCAGCCCGAGGACCGTACGCTCATGGTCTCCCAGGGCACGCCTGAGATTCTTGGCCAGATGCTCGTTGACATGTCCGTCGACGGCCTCAAGCAGCGCGGCAAGGATCCCTCTGCCGACAAGATCACCTACGCCTGGCACTACTCTCAGGCCACCGTCACCGACCAGAACTCCTGGCAGGTTGCCGCCGAGGCCATCATCAAGAAGGACTACCCGAACTGGGAGAACGTCCACCCCGACAACTACTACTCCAACCAGGATGCCGAGCAGGCCAAGACGGTTGGCGCCGCAGTGCTGAGCGCGTTCCCCGACATCGACCTGATCATCTGCAACGACTCCACCGCCCTTCCCGGCCAGCTCGCCGCTGCCGAGGACGCCGGCTATGACGCCCAGAAGATCACGATCACGGGCTTTGCCTCCCCGCAGTCCATCAAGTCCTACTGCGACAACGGCACCATCTACAACTGGGGCCTCTGGGACTGCGCCGTCCAGGGCGCCATGGGCTGCTACGTGGCTGCTTACCTCGCCGCTGGCAACACCGTCAAGGTTGGCGACACCATCTCCATCCCGAGCATCGGCGACGTCAAGGTCGAGGCCAACGACTCCATCTCCGAGGGCGCCACGACCGGTGACGAGAACAACGGCGTCGTGCTCCTGCCCGAGCGCCTTGTCTTCACCAAGGACAACATGAACGACTACAACTTCTAAGTTGTACTGATCTGCGGCGGGGGTGCCGCGAAGGTGGCACCCCCGCTTCTGGTTCGCATGGGGCCGTTATCATCGGTAACGTCCGCATGCGAACCAGAAAGAGAGTTCTCGCAAGAGGACAGCAAGACGGTTCGACCGGCCTTGCGCCGGATATCTGCAAACACCGTCACCATTACAGGCGTCTTCCCCAGGGGTGGGGAAGACAAGGGGAAAGGAACCTGACACATGGCTGATCTGGATGGCCTCAAGGTCGCTCACGACTACCACGTCGACGAGCCGTTTGCCAACGACAAGGGCTTCTACGTCAAGGGTGCCAACAGCCTCGACTGGGGCATGAAGAAGCACCTCTCCAACATCTTCAACCCCAAGAGCGGCAACACTGTCATGTTCGCGTTCGACCATGGCTACTTCATGGGCGCCACGGCAGGCCTCGAGCGCCTCGACCTGCTTCTCCCGAAGCTCGCTCCCTATGTGGACTGCTTCATGGGCACGCGTGGCGCCATCCGCAGCTGCGTTCCGCCTGAGATCACGAAGGCCATCGCCCTGCGCACCACGTCCGGCTCCTCTATGCTCCAGGCCGACCTCTCTCACGAGGTCATCGCTGTTGACGTCGAGGACGCCATCCGCATGAACGCCGACTGCATGGCAGTTCAGACCTTCATCGGCGGTGACGGCCAGCTGTCCTCCATCGACAACCTGAGCCAGACCATCAACGCCGGCTTCCGTTACAGCATCCCCACGCTGGGTGTCTGCGCCGTGGGCAAGGACATGGAGCGCACGCCGCGCTTCTTCAAGCTCGCCACGCGCATCATCGCCGAGATGGGCTGCCAGATGGTCAAGACCTATGACTGCGAGGACTTCGAGGAGGTCGTGGCCGCTTGCCCCGTGCCCATCGTTGTTGCCGGTGGCAAGAAGCTCCCCGAGAAGGACGCCCTGCACCTCGCCTATGACGTCATCCGCAAGGGTGCTCACGGCGTTGACATGGGCCGCAACATCTTCCAGTCCACGCACCCCATCGAGATGGCCCAGTGCGTCAACAAGATCGTGCACGAGGGCTACACCGACGCCGAGGCCTGGGAGATGTTCCAGGACATCGCCAAGTAGCGTCTCTCGCACGTCGCCAACCGCCTGCGGTGCGCGGGCAGTTTGGATGTATAACGCACCACGTGGCTCACACCCGTCTTAGGTGAGCCGCCTCCCGCGCCCGGAGTCCAGTTTCCCCCTTCCACTGGCTCCGGGCGCATTGTATGTTTTTGAGATTCCGCTAGATGTTCGGTCGATTGGACCCGGGAGAAGGAGCCGCCGTGACAGACGAGGACTACATGCGCATGGCGCTTAACGAAGCCCGACTAGCCGCTGAGGAGGGCGAGGTGCCCATCGGCGCGGTTGTCGTATGCGGCGACAGGGTCGTTGCTCGGGCCCACAACAGGCGCGAGACGGACCGCGACCCTTCTGCCCATGCGGAGTTCTCGGCCATGTGCGCGGCCGCCCGTGTGCTTGATCGCTGGCGCCTTACGGGCTGCACGGTCTACGTGACGCTTGAGCCCTGTCTCATGTGCGCCGGTCTCATGGTGAACGCCCGCATCGACCGATGCGTCTACGGGGCGCCCGACCCCAAGGGCGGCGCTCTTGGAACGCTGTTCGATGTGAGCCATGACGAGCGACTCAACCATGAGTTCCAGGTGACGTCTGGCGTTCTTGGGCAGGAGTGCGCAGACGAGCTCCGGAGCTTCTTCCGCGCTCGCCGTGCCGCGGCCAAGAAGAAGGGCCCCGGCGCTGCCGAGGCCCAAAGCTGCTGCTAGATTATAGGGAGCTTGCGTCTGGCGGGGCTGCGTCCCTAGTAGTGCCTTCCGTAGCGGCCACCCCTCGGGCCGCGCCCGCGGCTCCTTGAGCCGCTGAACAGGCTGCGCGTGGGCTTGGACGTGCTCCTTCGCGCGTTGGGAACGATGCGCCCCTCCGCATACGGGAAGCCCTCGAGGTCGAACAGCGGGATGAGCTTCTTGGTGAAGTACTCGATCTCTCGCAGGGGGCTCACCTCGTCGGGGGCCATGAAGGTGTAGGCCTGGCCCGTGGCGCCGGCGCGGCCCGTGCGTCCGATGCGGTGCACGTAGTCCTCGGGGTCCATCGGCACGTCGAAGTTCACGACGGCGTCAATGCCGGAGACGTCGATGCCGCGGCTCATGACGTCGGTGGCCACGAGCACGCGAATCTTGCCGTCACGGAAGCGCTCGAGCGCGCGCTCGCGTGCCTTCTGCGGACGGTCGGCGTGCATGACGTCAACCTTGATGCCGGCGTTCTTGAGCGTCTTGCATACGCCATCGACGCGCATCTTCGTGCGGCAGAAGACCAGCACGCGCTCGAAGCTCTCCTGCTTCATGAGGGCCTCGAGCAGGGAGACCTTGTCGCCCTGCGTCACGGGGCAGAGGTGCTCGTCGACCGTAGCGGCCGTCTCGCCCACGCGGGCGATCTCCACGACGTAGGGGTCGGGAAGCATCGCGTCGACCGTGCCCTTGATGCTCGGCGGAATCGTGGCCGAGAACAGAAGCGTCTGGCGGGCCTCGGGGCACGCCTTCACGATGCGGCGGACGCTCGGCCAAAAGCCCATGTCAAGCATGCGGTCTGCCTCGTCCAGGACGAGAACCTGCACGTCGCCGAGGTTGACGTGGTCGTGCTCCATGAGGTCGATGAGGCGGCCTGGGGTGGCCACGAGCAGATCGCAGCCGGCATCGAGGGCGCGAATCTGACGATCGAACTTTGCGCCGCCCATGACCACGACGGTGGTCTGGCCGGTCTTGGCGCAGACCTCGCTCGTGACGTCCTCGATCTGCGAGGCAAGCTCGCGCGTGGGCGTGATGACGAGGGCAAGCGGACGGCCCGGCTTGGCGATCTTCTTGCTGTCCGCAATGCGCTGCAGCGTGGGCAGCGTGAAGGCGCAGGTCTTACCCGTGCCCGTCTGGGCACTGGCCAGGACGTCGCGGCCTTCGAGGACGGCGGGGATGGCTGCGGCCTGAACGGGGGTTGGCGTGGTGAAGCCGAGGGAATCCACCCCGGCGAGAATCTGCTCGTTTAGCCCGAGCTCGGCAAATGAAGTAGTCATACCTGCAAGTATGCAGCAACACGCCCGCTCGTGCACGCGGTGACAGCTTGACCCCGTCCCCAACTGTCACGGTGACAGTTGGGGACGGGGTCAAGCTGTCACCGCACGGCATCGCAAACGATGCCCCGCTAAACTAGGGCGAGGGGAAGCGAAAACGGGAGGAGTCGGTCGTGGCCGAGAAGGAAGAGCGCATCACAGAGGAGCTTCTCGAGCATCTGCTCAACGCCTCCTCTCCGGAGGCATATCTCGCGCAGGGCGACACACTCGACCGCACGCTGCCGGACTACCTCAACCAGCTGCTTGTGAGCAGGGGGCTGCGCCGTTCTGCGGTTGCTCGTAGCAGCGGCATCAACCCAACGGTCGTCTATGACATCTTCGCCGGCAAGAGCAGGCCCGGACGCGATCACGCCATCATGCTCGCCCTGGGTCTGCGCTGCACGCTCAAGGAATGCCAGCGCCTGTTGAGGCTTGCGGGCGTCTCCGAGCTGTGGTGCAAGGTCCGTCGTGACGCCATCGTGATCTGGTGTGTTGAGCATGGCCTCACCCGCGCCGAGACGGACGACGAGCTCTATCGCCTGGGAGAGAAGACGCTCCTTGCAACCGGGAGGCTCCGCTAGACCGTTTTGGCCGTCCGGTGGCGTTGTGAGCTGCAGATTCAGTTGCCAACTGAGGATAATGGTCACATTCGCGTCTAGCATTTGAAGACGGCCGCATCGTCGCGGCCCCATGATTGACCGACAACGGGTGGCAGGGAACAGTGGACGACAAGCAAGTGATGCACGCCATGAGCCTCGATGACATGTATCACGTCGAGAAGACGCTTGCCCGCGGCGCGGATGGCGTGACCGAGCTTGTGACCGTGGACGGCGCTGGTCCGTTCGTCCGCAAGAAGATGTCGATTGCGCTTGCCAACCGGGGCGTGTGGTCGATTCTCTCGGCGTGCAACTGTGCGCGTCTCCCCAAGGTGGAGGCAACCTATGAGCTTCCCGAGCAGTTCGTTGTGGTATACGACTACATTCCCGGCGAGACGCTCGAGCAGCTGGTCTCCGAGCGTGGGCATCTTGACGAGTCCGTAGCATGTGCGCGGGCGCTTGAGGTCTGCGAGGCCGCCTCTGCGCTGCACGCGCTCGGGGTCATTCACCGCGACATATCGCCCAAGAACATCGTGGTGGCGGCAGACGGCGCCCATCTCATCGACCTTGGTATCGCCAGGACGCGCGTCGAGGGCGCATCAAGGGACACCACCTCGCTTGGTACCTGGGGGTATGCGAGTCCGGAGCAGTATGGCTTTGCTCAGACGGACGCCCGCTCGGATGTCTACTCGATTGGCCGCGTCCTTGGCTTCATGCTCACGGGGATCCAGCCGGACTCCGAGGGCTATGAGTGCGCGTTGTGCAACGAGGAGTGCGTGAGCCCCCGCATGCGCGCGGTCATCGAGCGTTCGTGCGCGTTTGAGCCAAGCAAGAGGTACCAGTCCGTCGAGGAGCTTGCGCGGGCTCTTGGGTCGGAAGCGTCTGCGTGCGCGCCTGATTCCGGCGTGACTGCTGTGGATTCTGTGGCCGCCACGCCGCCCGTTCCGGCGAGAGCCGCCGCCGATGCTCCGGCGTATGCCGTGGTATCCGGGCCGGTCACTCAGCAGGGCGCGATCTCGCATGGGCCGTCGCGGGCGCGTATGGCTGCCGGTCTCGCCCTCGTGGCTGTTCTCGTCGCTTTTGTGGTGATTCTCGCGCCTCGCATCGGCGGGCTTTTCGCCGCTCCCGCGAGCGCGGGCGGGAAGGCATCTCTGGCTACGGTGCCTTCGAGCGCTGCGGCATCAGTTGCGTCGGGCGCTGGCTCGACCGGTGGCCAAGCGCTCGTTGCCACGGGCCAGGCCGCGGCTGCCGACGGGACGCCGATTTCCGAGAAGGGTGATCTCCAGCTGATGGAGACGGGCTGGTCGATGGACGAGTCCGGCTACCTTTTCGCGGTCTTCTGCCTGAGAAACGCAAGCTCAAGCATGGCGATGACCACGCCGACGGTGAGGGTGACGGCTCGCTCGGCGGATGGCGGCGTGCTCTACACGGAGGACCAGGGCGCCATGATGTTGCTGCCCGGTGAGTCCGCGTACGGCAACGTCCTTGGCGACACGGGCGGCAAGGTCCCCGCGACGGTCGACTTCGAGCTGCTCGACCCCGATCCCACGGGGATGACGACCGCTCGAGCCGCCTGCGATATGACGGTCGAGGGCACGACCGCTGCCCTCGATCAATTTGGTGGCACGACGTTTGCGGGTGACGTGCGGGTGGACAAGGCGTCCTTCGAGAGTGCCTACCCGGACTTCATCAGCCAGCTTGCCGTGACGGTCGTTCTCAGGAATGGCGTCGGCGAGCCCATCTATGCCACGACAACCTACGTGACGCCCTCGGCGAGCGGTGTGACGCCGTTCAGCATTGACGCGTATGGCGTGCCGGACTACGCGTCCTTCGACGTGCACGCCCAGGCTTGGTAGTTCGGGTTAGATCCCGAGATTGGTCTAGATTCCGAGGAGACGCTGCTTGGCGGCGTTGAACTCCTCCTGGGAGAGAATTCCCTCGTCGAGAAGGTCCTTTAGCTTACGAAGCTGCTCGATCTGCTCGTTGAGGGAGGGCGCGGCGGGCTGCGGCGCGGGTGCTGGGGCCGCTGCCTGCGAGGCGTTCCTGGTGTTGAGTCCGTTCGCGAGGTTCATCCCGAACACCATCCCGCCGCCATCGCCCAGTCCCGTGTCTCGGATCCCCTCGGCAATCTTCTGCTGGGCGGCGATGTCTGCGGCCTGCTGAGAGATGCCCTCGTAGGCGCGCACGTCCATCTTTTTCTCGGAGTAGCGGCGAACGAGCTCACGGGACTCGTCGGAGAACTCAATGCCCTCGATCGCGATGCTCGTCAGCTCGAGGCCAAAGCGCTCGGGCCAGGTGCCGGCATTCTCGGATTCGCCGAGCATGAGGTTCTTGATGACGTTCGTGCGCGAGGGGAGCTGCGAGATGCGGCACTCGGCAGACATCGAGTTGAGGGCGCAGAGAAACGAGCTGAGCAGCTCTGCCACAAGCTGGGACCTCGTTGCCTGGTTGGCGAGCGAGCAGTTGTTTGCGTTCGCGGTGGCGAAGTTGCGGATGAGCAGCACCGGGTTCGTGACCTTAACGCAGAACGTTCCGTAGGCGTGGATTTCGAGGTCGGTCTCGTAGTAGAGGTCGTTGTAGGCCATGGGCCCGCGGGTGCCGAACTTGATGCCGCGCAGCTCGCGCAGGTTGACGTAGGAGACGCGCTTGTCGTCGGGCGACATGCCGGAGAACTCGATGCGCCGGGCCATCTCGTTGAGCAGAATCTTGCTCACGCCCTGCTCGGCGCGGGCCTGGCTGTCGAGGACGGTTGGCTGGCCGTTCTCGTAGGCGTAGCCGCCCGGCGAGCCGATGACGTTCTCGATGCCCTGACGGCTGAAGATGAACGCTGCCGTATTCTCGGGCACCTCGATGATCGAGCCATTGGTGATGACGTTCGAGAGGCCGTGGTTGTCACCGCGACCCTCCATGTTGTTTCTCCTGTGCCCGGGAACCACAAGATCGAGCTCGCTCATGCGGGCAGGTGTGATGATGTCCTTCCATTGGTCGGCGAAGGTGCCGCCCACGGAGTCCACGAATGCGTTGAAGATGCCCATGGCGTACTCCTAGATGGTTTGCGTGGTGCCGCAGTAGGGACAGGTGACGCGTTTGCCCGGCTTGCCGTCGAGTGGTGCGTGGCAGCCGGCGCAGCGGGTGGTGCCGTGCGCTGCGGCCGCGGGCGGCGCGACAGCTGCCTTGGGCGCTTTGGGCGCTTTGGGCGCGGGAGATGCCGCGGGGGCCTGGGGCTGAACCGCCGAGCGAATGCCCGCAAAGACGTTCCCGACAAGCGCGGCGGCGCCCTCCGCCCCGGGGACGGCCATGACGCTCGAGATGAGACCAGTGTCCTCCTGGATCTGATCGAACTCACCTGCCGCCGCATGCGCGATGTTGTCTGCCCAGCTCTGGGCATGATGGCGGCTCTCGTTTGAGAAGCGCAGCTGAATTGCGCCATCGGCGAAGGGAATGCGCAGGTAGAGGTGGCCATTGATCTGCGTGATGGCCATCTGCGGACGATCGTTTGCGCATATGAGCTGCTCGAGCGGACAGCGCATGAGCATGCGTTTCGTCTTGAAGACGCTCACGTTTACCGTGTTGACGAGAATGAGGTTCACGTTAGTTAGGACCACCTCATCGAGGGGTTCGGGGTCATCGTCCTTCCCGTGGCCGAGAAGGGGCCTCTCCTCCCGGAGCAGGACGAACTCGTCTTCGTTGAGGTTGTAGTCGCTCATGGTGCCCCCAAATGCTGGAATGTCTCGGATTTCATGGTAGGTAGCTGGGGGTTTCTTTCATCAGTTGCCAGCTGAATCCTTTGGCCGAATTCAGCTGGCAACTGATGAATCGCGGTTCTCGCCTCCCCAGACTGAAAGCAGCTGCAAAGCCGAGGATGGGAGTGCACATGAGGTGGCAACAGGGCGACGATGGGGGTTACGAGGGGAGGCCGGGCTTCTCGTGGGAGCCGGCGGTTGAGTCTGAGGAAGAGAAGGCGCGCAAGCGCAAGAAGAAGCGTGACATGAAGCGGTTTTGGATCATTTACCTTTTGGGTATGGGGTTGTTGGTTCTTTTCTGCCTCATTATGGCGGCTTGTGAGAGGGGTCGTTCAGGCGACGAGGGGAAGGTCGCTGCTTCCGTGACGACGGCGGCTACGACGGAGTCCCGTGCCCTGGAGCAGAGCCCGACGACGAAGGCTAATCCGCAGACGGAGGACGTTGCGACAACCGAGGTGGCGCAGGACGCTGTAACGACGCTGGAGCCGGCCTCGACGGCCTCGCCTGAGCCGGAGGTCCTAACGGCAGACAACTGCCCTGCGCTTGCCAGCATGCTGGCTGGCAGCGACCAGGACTTTGGGGCGTTCGAGTCATTTGGAAGCGAGTACTCAGGCAAGACGATTCAATTCGATGCACATATCGCCGACATGCAGCGCGTCGAGGGCATGAAGACGAGATTCAACGTGCTCATCTGCGCGGGCGACTATGGAGCCACATACACCGGGCCCAACTTCCAGTACCACGACGTGAACTTCTATGACATGCATGTCGAGCCGAGCTCGGTTGACTCGCTGACCGCCGGCATGAACGTTCGGGTGACGGCAGAGGTGCAATCCTACAACAAGTACTCGTCGATGATCGAGCTGAGGCCGGTGGAGACGCTCGTTAGGTGACACTTTGACCCCGTCCCCAACTGTCACCGCGTGCCGCGCGGCCCAAAGAGGCGCCCCGGTTCCCGCGAGGGGAGCCGGGGCGCTGGCGTGCCGAGTCTGTGATGCGTTCGATTAGAACACCGGGATGACGGAGCCCTTGTACTGCTCCTCGATGAACTTGCGGGCGGTGTCCGAGGTCAGGGCCTTGATGAGGGCCTGGGTCTTCTCGGAATTCTCGTCGCCCTTGCGAACGGCGACGATGTTCGCGTAGGTCTGGGCGGCCTCGGAGCTGGCATCCTCGCTGGCGAGCGTGGCGCTCGTGTCGAGACCGGCGGACAGCGCGTAGTTGCCGTTGATCACCGCGAAGTCGGAGTCCTCGAGGGAGCGAGGAACGGCGGCGGCCTCAACCTCGACGAGCTGGATGTTGTGGGGGTTCTCCTCGATGTCGTTTGCCGTGGCCTCGAGACCCACGCCGTCCTTGAGCTTGATGACGCCCTGGTCCTGGAGCAGCAGCAGCGCACGGGCCTCGTTCGTGGCGTCGGAGGGAACGGCAATCTTCGCGCCGTCGGGGACGTTCTTGATGTCGGAGCTCTTGCCCGCGTACAGGCCCATCGGCTCGAAGTGGATGGCGCCGGCGCTCACGAGCTCGGTGCCGTTCTCCTGGTTGTAGTTCTCCAGGTAGGGGAGGTGCTGGAAGTAGTTGGCGTCCAGGTCGCCGGCGTCGAGCGCAACGTTGGGCTGCACGTAGTCGTTGTACTCGACGACCTTGAGCTCGTAGCCCTCGCTCTTGAGCTCGTCGGCCACGGCGTTGAGGATCTCCGCGTGGGGCGAGGGGGAGGCGCCGACGGTGATGACGTTGTCCTCGGAGGAGCCGGAGGCGGCTGCGGTGGTGGCTGCGGTGCCGGAGTTGCCGCCGCACGCGGTGAGTGCGAGGGCGAGGCCGGCAACGGCGGCGATGCCGGCGAGTGGCTTGAGGTGCTGCTTGAGAGACATGGCGGTTCCTTTCCATCTGTCTGTGATTGCGAGAATTAGCTATAGGAAGCCCCTGCCCGCCCGTACGGACGGGGCAAATCCCCTGGTTATTGCCGGTGTCCGGCGTGTGCGCGAGACGCGCGGGAGACGTGGCGCCCCGCTAGGAGCGCATTCGCTTGTCGCAGAGCTTGACGAGCAGGTTGCACACGGTCTGGATGACCTGCACCATCACGATGAGGATGATGACGGTGGCAATCATGACGTCGTCCTGGTAGCGCTGGTAGCCATAGCGGATGGCGATGTCACCAAGTCCGCCGGCGCCTACGGTGCCGGCCATGGCCGTGTAGCCCAGAATCGTGATGATGACGATGGGTAGGCCGCGAAGCAGGCTGGGTAGGCCCTCGCGCAGGTAGACCTTCGCGATGATCTCCCAGGTGGAGGCTCCCATGGAGCTTGCCGCCTCGACGAGGCCGCGGTCGACCTCCGCCTCGGACGACTCGACCATGCGCGCCACGAACGGCGCGGCGGAGACGATGAGCGGGAATACCGCCGCGGGAACGCCGAGCGTGGTGCCTACGACGGCGCGCGTCACGGGGATGAGGAACAGCAGCAGGATGATGAACGGTAGCGAGCGCGCCATGTTCACGATCCAGCCGATGACGGCGTAGGCCGCGCGGTTGGGGCGCAGCCCGTTGGGCGCGAGCACCGTGAGCAGCGTGCCGAGAATGACGCCGATGACGTAGGCGCCCAGCGTGGAGGCGAGCACCATGAGGGTCGTGTCAAGCGTGCCCTGGGCGAGGAGCGCCCCGTACTTGTCGAAGAAAGCGGCGAAGTCCATTAGCGACCCTCCCCCTCAAACTGAAGCAGCGCGCGCGTGACGTCTGCCTGCGGGTTTCCAAACACTTCGGCCACGGTGCCCTGCTCGACGAGCCTGCCGTGGTCCATGACGGCGATGCGTCCGCAGATGCGGCGCGCCACGGCGAGCGAGTGCGTGATGAGCACGATCGTGACGCCCAGCTCCCTGTTGATGCGTCCGAGCAGGTCGAGGACCTGGCTCGTCGTGAGCGTGTCGAGGGCGCTCGTGGCCTCGTCGCACAGAAGGGTCTTGGGACTTGTCATGAGCGCGCGGGCGATGGCGACGCGCTGCTGCTGGCCGCCGGAGAGCTGCGAGGGGTAGGAGTTCTCCTTGCCCTCGAGGCCCACGAGCGCGAGCAGCTTGCGGGCGCGCTCGGGCGCGTCTGCGCGCGAGACCCGCTTGCCGGTGCTCGCGAGCGTGGCGGGAAATATCACGTTGTCCAGGACGGTGCGCTGCTCGAACAGGGAGAAGCGCTGGAAGATCATGCCGATGTCGGCGCGAAGCTCACGCAGGTCGCGTCCGCGCAGGCTCGTGACGTCGCGTCCGTCGATGACGACGGAGCCGCTCGTGGGCTGCTCAAGCAGGTTGATGCAGCGCACGAGCGTGGACTTGCCGGCTCCGGACTCGCCGATGATGCCGAACACCTCGCCCGTCTCGATCTGGAGGCTGACATCGTCGAGCGCACGCACCGTGCCGGCGGACGTCTCGAAGGACTTGGTTATGTTCTGTAGCGTAATCATGCCGCTGAGTATAGCAGCGCTTCTGATGCCTTGCTGAAGAAAAACCCTATAAACCCGGTAGGAAAATCCAATAACCAAAGATAGGATGAACCTATGACAAGCAGGAACAGAAAGGCCCGGAGCCGTGACTCCGGGCCTGGGACACTGGGGACGGGTTCGTTTGTCCCGCGCGCTATCGCACGTAGGTGACGCGGCCTTCCTTGCGCGGAGCCGCGGGCTTCTCGCCGTCGTTCTCGGCATAGCCAAGGACGCAGTGGCCCACACCGCGCCACTCGCCCTTGATGCCCCACTTGGCGAGCAGGGCCTTGCCCTCGTTGGAGTCGAACTCTTCGTGGGCGCGGTGAATCCAGCACGAGCCGACACCCAGGGCGTGCGCGGCGTTCATAAGATTGCCCATGACGAGCGCGCCGTCCTCGACGCAGGTGGGGATGCTTGGGTCCGTGAGGACGACAACCACGGTCTTGGCCCCGTAGAACGGGTCGATGTCCGCGCCCATGATCTGGGCGTTCATGCGGCTGAGCTGGGCCACGTCATCGGGATTGCTCACGACGACGAGGTGAGTCGCCTGCCTTCCCATGCCGCTCGCGGCATAGAGCCCCGCCTCGACGATCTGCTTGACCTTCTCGTCCTCGACGGGCTTGTCCGAGAACTTCCTGCAGCTGCGGCGCTCCTCGAGCGCCTGAATGACCTCGTTCATGTCGCTGTCCTTTCTCGCGTGTGCTGCCTGCGTCACTTATACCCGCGGCTATGAGCGAAGCGCGCGCTCGAGGTCGCCGCGTCCCAGCGCCTCCTCGAACAGGTGCGCAAACACGACGCTGCCGTGCAGCCCATCGTGCTCGAACTCGTTCGTGACCCACGCGTGGCTCGCGCCCACGCGAGAGAGCGTGTCGAGCTGCAGGCCCGAGTCCACGTACATGTCGTCGAAGTAGACGGCTGCCTGCAGCGGCACCTCATTGGCCGCAAGCTGGCGCTCGTCGTAGATCTGGTCAAACTCCGTGTCTGCCATGAGCAGGTCGACGGCAGGCTTGAGCGGCGCGAGCAGCGGGTCGTCCTCGAACATGAACGGGAAGGCCGCCTCGCCCGTGAGCATGAGCGGGCGGGCACTGGCACTGAACTCGGGGTGCCGCGCGTACTCGCGCTCGGCCGCCCAGCGGATGGGCGCGTCGATCGTGCCGTTGGCGTAGATGAACTCCTGGAGGGTCCAGTAGAGCGGGTTGCCAGCCGTGGTGAGGTTCTCGAGCGCGCTCATGAGAAAGCCGTCCGTGAGCTCGGGCATGGCGCCGATGCCGGCGAGCGAGCCGTCGCCCGCCTCGAACGCGGTGTCGAGCAGGTTGTGCAGGCGCTCAGGCGCGGGCTTCATGCCAAGGCCGCCGCCGAGGGTTTGGAGGCGTCGCGGCGTGAGCGGGCTGCCGTCCGGCAGGGTGACGTCGCCTGCGGCCAGGCGATCGGCGATCGCGGCCATGCGGGCCTCGTCCTCGGGATAGCGCTCGTAGTAGGCGCGCGTCTTGGCGGCCATGCGCGGGAACGTGTGGGCGTAGACGTCCGACGCGTTTGCCGGCACGTGCGGGATGCCGCCGCACGTGAAGCTTGCGGCGACACCCTGCGGATAGAAGCTGAGGTAGGTGAGCGTGAGGAAGCCGCCGTAGCTCTGGCCGAGCGTGGTCCAGGCGCGGCCGCCAAACTCCGTGAGGCGGATGTACTCGAAGTCCCGCACGATGGAGCGGGCGAGCAGGCGCTTGAGGTAGTCTGCCTGGGAGTGGGCGTCTCCGCGGCGCGCGATGGACTTGGCACTCGCATGCTCGCTGCGGCCGGTGCCGCGCTGGTCTGGCAGCACAACGCGGAAGTGCTTGACGGCCTCGGCGATCCAGCCGTCAGAGGAGGGTGAGAGCGGGCGCGGCCCCTGGCCGCCGGGGCCTCCCTGCAAAAACACGAGCAGCGGCAGGTCCCGGCTGACGTTCTCGGGCGCGCAGACCGTGCGGTAGAACACGTGGATGCGCTCGCCGGAGGGCAGTCCGTCTGCGGCGGCACGCTCGGGCTCGGTGCCGCGCCAGTCGAGTGGCACCTCCACGGAGTGGTCCTCCACGTAGAGTCCGGGCAGGTAGTAGCTTGCGAGCTTGGGCATGGGCGCTCCCTTGTCGTGGTTTTCTCGTCCCCATTATCCGTGTTTGGGCCTCGCCGGGCGCCGAGGCGTCGCGTCTTGCCGTACCGGGCTGCGTTACCATAGAGCGTTGTACGTGTGACTGCCGGCGGTAGACCGACCGGCGCCATGGCCCGCGCGGGGTCTCATCTGCCCCGTTGCGCGCGCCCAGAAAGGTTTCTCGGCTCAATGCCCATCAACATCCCCGACGGCCTGCCCGCCAAGCGCATCCTGCAGCAGGAGCGCATCTTTGCCCTTGAGGAGGACGTGGCCCGCAAGCAGCAGATTCGCCCGCTTCACGTGGCCCTGCTCAACCTCATGCCCACGAAGATCGAGACGGAGACGCAGATCCTGCGCCTCATCTCCAAGTCTCCCATCCAGGTGAGCGTCGACTTCATGCGCGTCTCGAGCCACGAGGCCACGCACGCCGCCGACCACCTCGTGAAGTTCTACGACACGTTCGACGACCTCAAGCACAACAACTACGACGGCCTCATCATCACGGGCGCGCCCGTGGAGCAGATGCCGTTCGAGGAGGTCGACTACTGGGACGAGCTGTGTCAGATCATGGACTGGGCGCAGGAGCACGTGCTGTCCACGATGTTTTTGTGCTGGGGTGCCTTCGCGGGGCTGTACCACCTGCATGGCATCCACAAGCGCCTGCTGGGCTCCAAGCTGTTCGGTGTCTTTCCCCAGCGTTTGTGCGACGAGTACAACTTCCTCACGAACGGCTTCGATGAGGTGCACAACATGCCGCACAGCCGCCACGCCGCGCCGGACGAGAAGGAGATCGACGCCGACCCCGCGCTGCAGGTACTCTCCCGCGGCGAGACGAGCGGCCCGGCACTCATCGCCACACGCGACTTCCATGAGATTTACGCGCTTGGCCACTTTGAGTACGGCCGAGACACGCTGGCCGACGAGTACTGGCGCGACTTCCACGCCGGGCTGCCCATCCAGCTGCCGCTGAACTACTTCCCCGACGACGACCCCGAGAGGCAGCCGATCTTCACGTGGCGCAGCCATGCCAACCTGCTGTACCGCAACTGGCTCAACTACGTCTACCAGACGACGCCCTACGAGCTCGACCGCGTGCCCGAGGTCGTGGCGGAGCTGCGCGAGCACACCGAGCAGCTCCTCGCGAAGGGCGGCGTGCCCAGCAAGTTCTAGGGCTGAAGCCGTGCGACCCGTCGCCGTCGCTTATCGTGCCAAACGCACCCAAAACGCAAGGCTGCCGCCTTCATCGTGCCGAACGCACCTTATTTGGGCCTCGAGAGGGCTCGATAAGGTGCGTTCGGCGTAGTTAGCGCTAGGCGCCGTGCCACGGGCGCGCCGGGACCCGGTCTATCCCTCCAGAATGATGTGCCTCACGGCGCCATTCTCGTAGATGCCGTAGCTGTGCGTGCCGTCCTTGGGGATGGAGACGCTGCCGGGGTTGAACGCCCAGACGCCCGCGTGACCGCCGGCCGGCTCGCTCACCTTCTTGTGCGTGTGGCCGTACAGCAGGATGGAACCGGCTGGCAACTCCGGCAGACGGTCGACGCTGTTGTGGAAGCCGGCGCCGTACACGTGGCCGTGCGTGAGGAACAGCTCGCAGCCGGCCTTCTCGCGCGCGCCGCCATCCGCGGCGAGCGTGGCCGCGGGGTCAAAGACGGTCGTGAAGTCCGCCATGCAGGGGAAGTCGAGGACCATCTGGTCAACCTCGGCCTCGCAGTTGCCGCGCACGGCGATGATGCTCGCGGCCAGCGGGTTGAGCATGGCGATGACCTCCTTGGGCGCGTAGCCCTCGGGCAAGTCGTTGCGCGGCCCGTGGTAGAGCACGTCTCCCAGGATCAGTAGGCGGTCGGGCTGCTCGCGGTCGAGCGCGTCGAGAAGGCGTCGGCACCAGGTGGCCGAGCCGTGGATGTCGCTTGCGATGAGGAACTTCATGGGGTGCTCCCGTCTTTGGTGGTGGGCGGCGGCTGTGGCGCGCTAGGCAACCTGCAGCAGTGTGCGGTACGTCTCGAGTCCGCGAACGAGCACGCTCTCGTCCATGACGAACTCGTCGGAGTGCAGCGGAATGCCCGTCCCCGTGCCCAGCAGCATGAACAGGCCGGGCAGGTGCCGCTGGTAGAACGCGAAGTCCTCGGCGATGAGCAGCGGCTCGGGCACGAGCTCGAGCTTCTCGCCCAGCGCGCCCTTTGCGAGCGAGTAGAGTGCGGCGTCGTTGGCAACGGGCGGGTAGCCGTCCGAGAAGTGCAGGTCATGCGTGCAGCCATATGCCTCGCATGCCTCGCGCGCGCACTGCTCCACGCCGGCGCGGGCGCGGTCGAACATTTCGTCGGAGAAGACGCGCAGGCTGCCCTCGATGACGCTCTGCGCGCTGATGGCGTTGCGCACGGTGCCGCTCTCCATGTGGCCGAACTTGAGCAGACAGGGCTCATCGGCGCCGAGGCGCGCCATGAGCCGCTCGACGTCCGTGAGGAAGTGCGCGCCGGCGAGCAGGGCGTCATTGCCATCGGCGCTCTTGGCGATGTGGCTCGACGTGCCATGGACGGTGAGCGTCGTCTCGCTTGCGCGGGCGAGCAGGGCGCCGGGACGCGTGGCGATGACGCCGGCCGGCAGGTCCGGCCAGACGTGGAAGCCGAAGACGCGGTCCACGCGATAGCGCTCGAACACCCCGCTCTCGCACACGATGCGCGCGCCACCCGTGGTCTCCTCGGCAGGCTGGAACACGAACAGGACGTTGCGCGGCAGCGGGCACGCGGAGCCGGCGCTTGCCCGGGCGAGAACGTCGTTCACCCAGCATGCGGTCGCGAGGGCCATGGCCATGTGGCCGTCGTGCCCGCAGGCGTGCATGCGCCCTGGCTTCGTGGAGCAGAAGCTCACGCCGCTGTTCTCGGTGATGGGCAGGGCGTCCATGTCGGCACGGATGGCCGTGGCGGGGCCGCCCGCGGCGCGCCCAGCTGCCGCGTCTACGTCAAAGAAGGCGCACACGCAGCTCTCGCAGGGTGTCGTGACCTCGCAGGACAGGTCGTCGAGCACGCCGCGAACGTAGCGAATCGTCTCCGGCAGGTCAAAGGACAGCTCCGGGATGCGGTGCAGGTCTCGGCGGAACGTGGTGAGCAGCTCGAGGTCTTCCATGTGGCTCCCGTCTCGGGTGCGGCGCGTGGCCGCTGGCGTTGTCTGCCAAGACTATACGCCGCGCCGGTTGGGGCGTGGCGACGAGATGGGACAGCCCCTTCCCGTCACTGGCAGCGCTCAAGCTCGCGGACATCAGCGCCGCCGTGGTCGACGATGACGCGCCCAACGCCGTCGACGCTTCCCTCCCGCACCTCGAGGCGCCACTCGGTGAGCGCGAGGTCCATCGTCGAGGGGCCGTCGCCCGTCTCGAGCGTGACGGTGAGCGCGCCGTCCGTCTCGGCCACGCTCTTGATCTTCTGCCCCGGGATTGATCCGCCGGCAAGCTGCAACTGGATGTAGCCGTCCCGTGCCGCCCAGCCCTCGCCGGGCAGGGCCACGTCGTTTCCCGGGGATGCCTCGAACGTGAGCGGCGGCAGCGAGTCGTCCTGCGTGGCAGACCACAACGGGGTGCCGCCGGATCTCTGCTCGCCCTTGCATCCGGCGGTGGCGAGCAGCGTTGCCGCGACTCCTGCCGCTGTCGCCACGAACTGCCTTCTCGTCATGCTCATGCGGGTCCTCTCGTGCGGGGGCCTGTGGTGCCCTGGATTCTACCCGCGGCTCGCGGGCTCGATGCTCGTGCCGACAAACGCTACGATTCGACCAGCTTCCAGTGCCGCCATGGCCCGACAACAGCTCAAGACGTAGCGTTTGCCGCAAGCGCCAGCCCTGTGCGCCAATCGCGTTCGTGGCGAGAACGTTACGCGCCGCCGCGCCACGGCGTCCGTCCCGTGCTTTGTGCTACGGTAGCTCCACTGATAGAGGCGCGGGGAAGAGGAGGCGCGTGCGAGCCGGCAGGTGTCGAGCGCGTGCGGAGGCAACCCCGCCGAACCTGGTCGTTGGGCACGGCGACCTGGTGGGCTCGCGGGGGATACCCGCGGGACTGTCTGCAGTGGCCGCCCGTGCGGCCCCACATCCCTGCAGGAGCGCTATCGATTGGAGACGCATGAGCGCGCCGCAAGACCACGGCCAGCCAGAGCAGGCTCAGGCCACCACCCCAGACCCCGGCGTTCGCACGGCCGAGGACCTCGAGCACGTTCCCAACCACGGCTACGACCTCAAGGTCCCGTTTGCGAGCAAGGCCACGCTCGAGGCCGTCGCCGAGAAGTTCCCCACGCCGTTTCACCTCTATGACGAGGCGGGCATCCGCCGCAACATGGAGGCCGTCCGCGAGGCGTTCTCCTGGAACCCCGGCTTTCGCGAGTACTTCGCCGTGAAGGCAAATCCCAACCCGGCGCTCGTCTCCATACTCAATGAGTATGGGTGTGGCTGTGACTGCTCGAGCTACACGGAGCTCATGATCGCCGAGGCCCTGGGCATCACGGGGCACCAGATCATGTTCTCGAGCAACGACACGCCGGCGGCGGACTTCGCGAAGGCCCGCGAGCTTGGCGCCATCGTCAACTTCGACGACATCAGCCACATCGAGTTCTTCGAGAAGGTCGCCGGGCCCATTCCCGAGACCGTGAGCTGCCGCTTCAACCCCGGCGGACTGTTCCAGCTCGCCAACGGCATCATGGACAACCCCGGAGACTCCAAGTACGGCATGACCACCGAGCAGCTCTTCGAGGCATTCCGCACGCTCAAGGCCAAGGGCGCCAGGAACTTTGGCATCCACGCGTTCCTCGCGAGCAACACGGTCACGAACGACTACTACCCCAAGCTCGCCCGCATCCTGTTCCGGCTTGCGGCAGACCTCGAGCGCGAGACGGGTGCCCACGTGGCGTTCGTCAACCTGTCCGGCGGCGTGGGCGTGCCCTATCTGCCCGGCCAGGCCGCAAACGACATCCGCGCCATTGGCGAGGGCGTGCATGCCGCCTACGACGAGATCCTCGTGCCGGCGGGCATGGGAGACGTCGCCGTCTACACGGAGATGGGCCGCTTCATGCTTGCGCCGTACGGCTGCGTGGTGACGCGCGCCATCCACGAGAAGCGCATCTACAAGGACTACATCGGCGTTGACGCGAGCGCCGTTGACCTCATCCGCCCCGCCATGTACGGCTCCTACCACCACGTGAGCGTCGTGGGTCAGCCGGGCGGGCCGGACAAGACGCGTGCGCAGGCTACCGAGGCGTACGACGTCACGGGCAACCTGTGCGAGAACAACGACAAGTTCGCCGTCGACCGCCGCCTGCCTCGCGTGGACCTGGGCGACCTGCTCGTCATCCACGACTCGGGCGCCCACGGCTACTCGATGGGCTACAACTACAACGGACGTCTGCGCGCCGCGGAGGTGCTGCTGCGCGAGGACGGAACTGCCGAGCTCATCCGCCGCGCCGAGACGCCGGCGGACTACTTCGCCACGTTCGATGCGCTGCCCGAGGTGCACGAGCGCCTCGCCGCCGCGTGCGACGGGCTGACCGGAATCAAGTAGCGCGGTCGTTCTCGGCCACGCCGACGAGGGCGGCCCCGCGCCGCCCGCTAAGGAGACAACATGGATGTTCGCAAGCTCGAGGGGTCGATCGTCGCCCTCGTCACCCCGTTCAAGGAGGACGGCTCCGTCAACTTTGGCCAGCTCGAGCGCCTGCTCGAGTTCCACGTCGAGAACGGCACGGACGCAATCCTCACGCTTGGCACCACCGGCGAGAGCGCCACGATGACCGACGAGGAGGACAACTCCGTCGTCAAGTTCGTTGTGGACCACGTGGCCGGTCGCGTGCCCGTCATCGCCGGATCGGGCTCCAACTGCACGGCCGTGCAGACGGCCAAGAGCCTCACGTACCAGAAGCTGGGCGCAGACGCCGTCCTCATCATCTCGCCGTACTACAACAAGTCCAACGAGGAGGGCATCTACCAGCACCTCAAGTCCACGGCAGACGCCACGGACATCCCGTGCATCCTCTACAACATCCCCGGCCGCACGGGCTGCTCCATCTCTGTGCGTAACGTCGAGCGCCTCGCCGCCCACCCCAACGTGATGGGCATCAAGGAGGCGAGCGGCAACATGGCCTACGCCGCGAGCATCGCCCACTGCCTGTCCGACGACTTCCGCCTCTACTCCGGCGAGGACGCGCTCACGGTGCCTCTCATGGCGCTCGGCGGCTCGGGCACGATCAGCGTGTGGGCGGACGTGCAGCCGGCCCTCGTCCACGAGATGTGCCGCGCCTACCTCGATGGCGACACCGCGCGCGCCACGCGCATCCAGGTGGAGGGCCAGTCGCTCATCTCGGCCCTGTTTGGCGAGGTCAACCCCATTCCCGTCAAGGAGGCGCTCGCCCAGATGGGCCTCATCGACGCCAACTACCGCCTGCCGCTCGTTCCCATGAGCGAGGGCCCCAAGGCCGCCCTGCTCGACGCCATGAAGGGGGCTGGTCTCATTGACTAGCGAGAACGCCGCCGCCCAGGCCGCACCCGTCCGCATCGCCATCATGGGCGAGGGCCGCATGGGCTCGCTCATCCGCTCCACGGCCGAGGCCATGCGCACCGAGGAGGGCGCGGCCGCGTTCGAGGTCGTGGCCCAGATCGGCTTTGACCTCTCCGCCGCCGACGCCGCCCCTGCGGCAGACGTCCTCATCGACTTCTCGAATGTCGTGACGCTGCCGGCCGTGGCAAGCTACGTGCGTCGCACGGGCGCCGCGCTCGTCTCGGGCACCACCGGCTACACCGACGAGGAGATGGGCGAGCTGCGCTCGCTTGCCGAGACCAGCGCCGTGCTCCACTCGGGCAACTACTCGCTGGGCATCGCCGCGCTGCGCCATGCCACGACGCTTGCCGCCCGCGAGCTTGCCGGCTTTGACGTCGAGATCGTCGAGACGCACCACAATCAGAAGGTCGACGCTCCCAGCGGCACGGCAAAGCTGCTGCTAGACGCCGTGGTTGCCACGGAGGCCGAGGAGGGCCGCGGCGAGTACCACCCGGTCTATGGCCGCGAGGGCATGGTTGGCAAGCGCGATCCGCGCGAGGTGGGCATGCACTCGCTTCGCGGCGGCACGGTGGCCGGCGTGCACACGGTGAGCTTCTTTGGCGCCGACGAGGAGGTCTCGCTCACGCATCGCGCCACGAGCCGCCAGATCTTCGTGAACGGGGCCCTGGCCGCCGCGCGCAAGATGGCCGGTCGTAAGCCGGGCTTCTATGACTTCGACGAGGTCATGTTCAACTAGGTAGGGACGAGTACGCTATCGGCCGCTCGCTGGGGCGGCCTGGAGGGATGCAGCGCATGGACGCTCAGGAGATCATCAACTACATTGCCACGGCTCCCAAGAAGACGCCGGTCAAGGCATACGTCCGCCTCAAGGAGGGCGCGGCCGTCGACCTGTCGTGCGCAGACCACGTCTTTGGCTCCGACTCGTGCAAGGTCGTCTTTGGCGACTGGGCCGTTCTCGGCCCCGTGCTCGAGCAGGCCGCCGACTCCATCGACGACCTTGTGGTCGAGAACGACGGCCGCAACACGGGCGTGCCCATGCTCGACAAGAAGGGCATCCACGCGCGCATCGAGCCGGGCGCCATCATTCGCGACAAGGTCGAGATTGGCGACAACGCCGTCATCATGATGGGCGCCGTCATCAACATCGGCTCGATCATCGGCGACGGCACGATGATCGACATGGGCGCCATTCTCGGCGGTCGCGCCACGGTGGGCAAGAACTGCCACATCGGCGCTGGTACCGTGCTCGCGGGCGTCGTGGAGCCGGCGAGCGCCACGCCCGTCGTCATCGAGGACGACGTGCTCATCGGCGCGAATGCCGTGGTGCTCGAGGGTGTGCGCGTGGGCAAGGGGGCCGTTGTGGCCGCCGGCGCCGTTGTCATCGAGGACGTGCCGGCAGGCGCCGTGGTGGCCGGCGTCCCGGCCAAGGTCATCAAACAGGCGAGCGAGGTTGCGAGCGGCAAGGTGTCGCTCGTTGACGCGCTGCGCACGCTGTAGGAGGCGCGGAGGCGGGCCTTATGGCCGCCCCTGCAGGCAAACGCTGACATTTGGGCAGTTGCGGACTCTCGGAGGGGCCTGCAACTGCCCATTTCGTAGCGCCTGTGGCCGCGCCAGGAGCGCATCGGCTTCGCGTCCGGCATGCGCTTAGAGAAAAAGAGAGGGACGGACGGCGCGTGGCCGGTCCGTCCCTCTTGTGTTTGTGCGCCTAAGCCCGAGGGCTCCCCGTGGCGCACGGGGCTCACGCCGCCTCTCCGCGGCGTGTCCCGCTTGGCGAGAAGCTAGTCCTCGGCGATTTCGGTGATGGCGCCGGCGGGGCAGGCCTCCTGGCAGGAGCCGCAAGCCACGCAGGAGTCCTCGTCCTTGACGGTGGCAACGTCCTCGAGCTCGAGGACGTCGCAGGGGCAGGTGTCGACGCAGACGCCGCAGGCGACGCACTCGTCAGCGTTGATAACGGGATGGGCCATGATGATTCCCTTCATCGTGTTTTTAACTGCCGGCAGTGGGGTTTCTCGGGCCTAAAAGTAAGCCTTGGTAACCTTTCTACCAGCTCCTTTACGTGAGAATACCAGTCACGCGCCCGTTTGCAAGACACGATTGGGAAATGGTGGGGAGTGCCCCAAATCGGGCACAACGATGAGTAATTCCCAGTAATGAGGGGTATTTTTGTCCGGTCTTTCAGGGGTCGCGGAACGCCCCTGCTCAGTGGGGTCGGAGCGGCCCAGGGCGATCCCGGCGGACCACCCTATGCCCAACCCCTCAAAAAACCTTATGTGAAGAGACTTAGATAATGTATAGAATGAGAGCGCAGGGGGCATAACCTCAAGCGTACAAAGAGTTTAAAAGCGCGGGCGGCGCCTCCGGGCAGCCGCACGCAGAAGGAAAGGACCGCACCATGGGCAAGATTCTGGGTATCGACCTTGGTACCACCAACTCCGCGATGGCGGTGCTCGAGGGCGGCCAGCCCACGATCATCGTGAACGCCGAGGGCGACCGCACCACCCCGTCCGTCGTGGGCTTCCGCTCCGAGGGCGACCGCATCGTCGGCAAGGCCGCCAAGAACCAGGCCGTGACGAACCCCAAGAACACCGTGTTCTCCATCAAGCGCTTCATGGGTCGCAAGTACTCCGAGTGCACCTCCGAGCTCAAGACCGTCCCGTACTCCGTCAAGGAGGGCCAGGGCGGCCGCGCCGTCGTGGAGATCGATGGCGAGGACTTCACGCCCGAGCAGGTCAGCGCCATGATCCTCTCCAAGATGAAGGCGGACGCCGAGAAGTACCTTGGCGAGACGGTCACGGACGCCGTCATCACCGTCCCTGCCTACTTCAACGACGCCCAGCGTCAGGCCACGAAGGACGCCGGCAAGATCGCTGGCCTCAACGTCAAGCGTATCGTGAACGAGCCCACGGCCGCTGCCCTCGCCTATGGCCTGGACAAGAAGGGCACCGAGCAGAAGGTCCTCGTCTTCGACCTGGGCGGCGGCACGTTCGACGTCTCCCTGCTCGACCTCGCTGACGGCGTGTTCGAGGTTCTCGCCACCAACGGCGACAACCACCTGGGCGGCGACGACTGGGACCAGCGCGTCATCGACTGGATGGCCGACAAGTTCCAGCAGGAGAACGGCGTCGACCTGCGCCAGGACCCCATGGCCCTGCAGCGCCTGAAGGAGGCCGCCGAGAACGCCAAGAAGGAGCTCTCCGCCGGCCAGCAGACCACCATCAACCTGCCGTTCATCACGATGAACCAGTCCGGCCCGCTGCACCTCAACTACACGCTGACCCGCGCCGAGTTCGAGCGCATCACGCGTGACCTGCTCGACCGCTGCAAGGCCCCTGTGACGAAGGCCCTGCACGACGCCAACATGCAGATCTCCGATGTCTCCGAGGTCATCCTCGTCGGCGGCTCCACGCGTATGCCCGCCGTCCAGGAGCTCGTGAAGCAGATCACGGGCAAGCAGCCCAACATGTCCGTGAACCCGGACGAGGTCGTCGCTGACGGCGCTGCCGTCCAGGGCGGCGTGCTCACCGGCGACGTCGAGGGCATCCTGCTGCTCGACGTGACCCCGCTGTCCCTTGGCGTGGAGACCATGGGCGGCGTCATGACCAAGATGATCGACCGCAACACCACGATCCCGACCTCCAAGACCGAGGTCTACTCCACGGCCGCCGACAACCAGACGTCCGTTGAGATCAACGTCCTGCAGGGCGAGCGCGAGATGGCCGCCGACAACAAGAGCCTCGGCAAGTTCCAGCTTACCGGTATCCCCGCGGCCCGTCGTGGCGTGCCCCAGATCGAGGTCACGTTCGACATCGACGCCAACGGCATCGTGAAGGTCACGGCCAAGGACAAGGGCACCGGCAAGGAGCAGCAGATCACGATCTCCGGCTCCACCGCCCTGTCCGACGACGAGGTCGACCGCATGGTCAAGGACGCCGAGTCCCACGCCGAGGAGGACAAGAAGCGCAAGGACGAGATCGAGGTTCGCAACCAGACCGACAGCCTCGCCTACTCCACCGAGCAGACCGTCAAGGAGCTTGGCGACAAGGTCCCCGCTGACATGAAGAAGCAGGCCGAGGGCGCCGTGGCTGAGGCGCACAAGGCCCTCGACGGCACTGACGTCGATGCCATCAAGGCCGCCGGCGACAAGCTCCAGGAGGTCGGCCACAAGCTCGCCGAGGTCGTCTACTCCAGCGCCCAGGCCGATGCTGCCGCCGGTGACGGCGCTGCCCAGCAGGCCGGCTCCGACGACGTGGTCGACGCCGACTACGAGGTTGTCGACGACGACAAGGACAACCAGTAGCGAGGGGTGAGTCATGATGGCTCGCACCACCGTGAACGATAAGAACCAGGCGGGGGCCACTGCGGCCCCCGCGCCGAGCCCCGAGGGGGACGACGTGAAGGTCGACATCGAGGTCGAGGGCGACGAGAAGCCCGAGCAGACCGCCGACGCCCAGCAAGAGGAGGCCCAGGACGTGGAGGCCGAGGTCATCGAGCCGGACGGCGCCGTAGACGCGCCCGAGGACGCCGATGACGAGCAGGCCCGCGTCGAGGCCGCCATCAAGGCCGGCGAGGCTGCGGCCGAGCAGGACTTCAAGTCCGAGGCGGACGGCCTGCGTGCCGAGCGCGACGAGCTCGCCAAGAAGCTCGCGAGCGTCTCGGACGACATCGACGCTGCCAAGGCCGAGGCCGCGGCGTCTGCCGACAGGCTCTCTCGTCTCCAAGCAGACTGGGAGAACTATCGCCGCCGCACCGAGCGCGACCGCGTGACCGAGCGCGAGCGTGCCTGCGAGGGCCTCGTGAAGGATTTGCTTCCGGCCATCGACGACCTCGAGCGCGCCATCGCGCACGCCCAGGCGTCCGCCGAGGGCAATGACGTTGCCCAGCAGCTCGCCGACGGCGTCTCGGCGGTGCACGAGAAGGTCGTCTCCGTGCTCGAGAAGCAGGGCGTCGAGGTCATCGACCCCGCCGGCCAGCCGTTCAACCCGATGGACCACCAGGCCGTGGGCCGCGTGGAAGACGCGGAGGTCTACGACGAAACGGTCCGAGACGTCTACCAGAAGGGCTACCGCATGGGTGGCAAGGTCGTCCGGCCTGCCATGGTGACTGTCACCTACGGCGGCGCCAAGAGGCCCGTCGAGCCCGCGGAGGGCGACGCGGACGCCGGAGAGGCCGAGTCCAAGTAACGTACCGCGTGCGCCCGGGCCCCAGAGCTCGGGCGCACGCATCTGAATGAGAGGGGGTGCCCTTCGCCATGGCGCAAAGGACGTTCTACGACGTGTTGGGTGTCAAGAAAGACGCCTCTGCCGACGAGATAAAGAAGGCGTTTCGCAAGCTCGCGGTGAAGTACCACCCCGATGCCGGCGGAGACGAGCAGAAGTTCAAGGAGATCAGCGAGGCGTACGAGACTCTCGGTGATGAGAAGAAGCGCCGCGAGTACGACCAGATGCTCATGTTCGGCGGCATGCCGGGCGGTGGTGCCGGAGGCTACTCCTACTCCACCAACGTGGGTGGTAACTGGGCAGACATGTTCACGAACATGCGCGGCGGCGACGGTTTCGGCGGCTTTGACTTCTCCTCGATCTTTGGCGGCGCCGCGGGCCAGCAGGCGCGCAGGTCCATGCGCGGCAGCGACCTCACGCTCACGATCAGCCTCACGCCCGAGGAGGCGTTCAAGGGTACGAAGCGCGACGTCTCCTACATGGTGCCCTCGACGGGCGAGCGCGCAAAGCTCACGGTCGAGGTTCCTGCCGGCGCCTATGACGGCATGAAGCTGCGCTATCACGACCGCGGCGAGTATGGCAGCAACGGAGGGCCGCGCGGCGCCCTCGTCATCACGACGAGCGTGGCCGAGCATCCGCTGTTCAAGCGAGACGGCGCCGACGTTCGCCTCGAGCTGCCCGTGAGCGTGTGGGACCTTACGCTCGGCGCCTCGGTCAAGGTGCCAACTCCGGGTGGCAACACGCTCAAGCTGCGCATCCCCGCCGGCACGCAGGACGGCAAGACGTTCCGCTTCCGCGACCTTGGCGCGCCCAACGTCAAGCGCCGCGGCACGTTCGGTGCCATGTACGTCACCGTGCGCGCCCAGATCCCGACGCGTCTTACGGCCAAGGAGCGTGAGGCCATCGAGGCCCTGCGTGACGCCGATGAGCGCGACTACCGCAAGGACGTCGACAAGTACTTCAAGGCATAGCTTCCGGGCGTCGGGCCGCTGGGCCTGGCGCCCGCATGGGGTGCACGCCACCCCGCAGGAGGGGAGAGCCGCAGATGGCGCACAAGAACGAAGAGGGCCGCAACAAGCCGCTCTACATGATCAGCGTCGCCGCAGAGCTCACGGGCATGCACCCGCAGACGCTTCGCGTCTACGAGCAGAAGGGCCTCGTGAACCCGGGGCGCTCGCGCGGCAACACGCGTCTCTACTCGCAGGCCGACATCGAACGCCTCGAGCTCATCGGTCGACTCACCGACGAAGGCATCAACCTCGCCGGGGTCGTGCGCATCCTCGACATGCGCGAGCACGAGGAGGAGATGGAGCGCGAGATTGACGAGATGCGAGCCCGCGTTCGCGAGCTTGAGGACCAGGTCCGCGAGTTCAAGACGCGTGAGCGCATCACGGCGCTGGCCCCCTACGAGGGCATGACGCCCGAGAAGGTCATGCGCGGCCTTCTCGGCGGCAAGGTCGAGGGCGAGCAGGACCAGTAGAGGCGCGGTGCCTCGTCGAGAACTAATGCATGCGCAAGCGGGCGGCTTTGGCTGCCCGTTTTTTACGGCTTGAAAACCTACTATGAATAGACTTAGATTTTGTATATCGTCCCATGTAGGTGGGAATATACAACCTCGATAAGCGACGTCGCCCATATGGGCGGCAGCCCCGCGCGCCTGCCCCGGTGGGCGCGCTGGCGGCATCCAGGAGAGGTGATCGATATGAGACTAGACAAGATGGCCGTGACGGCCCAGGAGGCGCTGCAGGCGTCCATCGGCGTCGCCACGGACGCCGAGGCGGGCTCCGTCGAGCCGGTGCACCTGCTCAAGGCGCTTCTCGACTCCGGCGAGCGCAACCTGAGCTCCATCATCGAGCGCGTCGGCGCGGACCCGCGTGCCATCGCCACCGCCGTGGACGAGCAGATCGCTCACGAGCCCAAGGTGAGCGGCACGGGCCAGCAGGTGGGGCTCTCGAACGACTTCGTGAAGGTCGTCGACGCCGCCGAGAGGCTCGCGACCAAGCTTGGCGACTCCTACGTCACGAGCGAGCACCTTCTGTGCGCGCTCGCGGACGACCGCTCGGACGCAGGCCGCATCCTCAAGGCCGCGGGCGTCACGAGCAAGCGCGTCCAGGACGCCTACAACGACCTGCGCGGTGACGAGCGCGTGACGAGCCAGGACTCCAAGCCCGAGTTCGAGGCCCTCGAGCGCTATGGCCGCAACGTGACCGACCTCGCCCGCCAGGGCAAGCTCGACCCGGTCATCGGCCGTGTCGAGGAGATCCGCCGCACCATCCAGGTGCTCTCTCGCCGCACGAAGAACAACCCCGTCCTCATCGGCGAGCCGGGCGTTGGCAAGACGGCCATCGTCGAGGGCCTGGCCGAGCGCATCGTCGCCGGCGACGTTCCCTCCACGCTCAAGGACAAGGAGCTCGTCGAGCTCGACATGAGTTCGCTCGTGGCGGGCGCCAAGTATCGCGGTGAGTTCGAGGACCGCCTCAAGAGCGTGCTCAAGGAGATCGAGAAGGCCAACGGCCGCATCATCCTGTTCATAGACGAGCTGCACACCATCGTGGGCGCCGGCGCCACCGAGGGCTCCATGGACGCAGGCAACATCCTGAAGCCGGCCCTTGCCCGAGGCGAGCTCCATGCCATAGGCGCCACGACGCTCGACGAGTACCGCAAGTACATCGAGAAGGACGCCGCCCTCGCCCGCCGCTTCCAGACGGTGCTCGTGAGCGAGCCCACGGTTGAGGACACGATCTCCATCCTGCGCGGCCTCAAGGAGAAGTACGAGATGCACCATGGCGTCCGCATCACCGACGCCGCGCTCGTCTCCGCCGCAGACCTCTCGAACCGCTACATCGCGGACCGCTTCCTGCCGGACAAGGCCATTGACCTCGTTGACGAGGCCGCGAGCCGTCTGCGCATGGAGCTCGACAGCATGCCGAGCGACATCGACGCCGTGGACCGTCAGCTCACGCAGATGCAGATCGAGGAGCAGGCGCTTATGAAGGAGGAGGACGCCGCAAGCAGGGAGCGTCTCGAGACCCTTCGCAAGGAGATTGCCACGACGCGCGAGAAGCTCGACGGCATGAAGGCCAAGTGGCAGAACGAGAAGGGTGCCATCGACCAGGTCCAGGACCTCAAGCGTCAGATTGACGATGCCAAGACCGAGGAGGAGCGCGCCACGCGTGCGGGCGACCTCGCCCGAGCCTCCGAGTTGCGCTTCTCGACCATCCCGGCCCTGCAGAAGCGCTATGACGACGCCGAGGCCGCGCTCAACGCCAAGCAGGCGGAGGGCGGCGTGCTCAAGGAGGAGGTCACGAGCGAGGAGATCGCCGAGGTCGTGAGCGCCTGGACGGGCGTGCCCGTGTCCAAGATGATGCAGGGCGAGGTCGAGAAGCTCCAGAACCTCGAGGCCGAGCTCCACAAGCGCGTCGTGGGCCAGGACGCCGCCGTCAACGCCGTTGCCGCGGCGGTGCGCCGCAGCCGAGCCGGCCTGGCAGACCCCAACCGTCCGCTCGGTAGCTTCTTCTTCCTCGGCCCCACCGGCGTGGGCAAGACCGAGCTCGCGAAGGCGCTTGCAGACTACCTGTTCGATGACGAGCGTGCCCTGGTGCGCATCGACATGTCCGAGTACATGGAGAAGTTCAGCGTCCAGCGTCTCATCGGCGCGCCCCCAGGATACGTGGGCTATGACGAGGGCGGCCAGCTTACCGAGGCCGTGCGTCGTCGTCCCTACTCCGTCATCCTCATGGACGAGATGGAGAAGGCGCACCCGGACGTCTTCAACATCCTGCTTCAGGTGCTCGATGACGGCCGTCTCACGGATGGCCAGGGCAGGGTCGTGAGCTTCAAGAACACGATCATCATCATGACGTCCAACGTGGGCAGCCAGGTCATCGCCGCGGGCGAGCAGAACGGCACGGACAAGGCCGAGGTGGACAAGCAGGTCAACGATGCCCTGCGCGCCACGTTCAAGCCAGAGTTCCTCAACCGCATCGATGACATCGTCGTGTTCCATCCGCTGGGCCTTGACGACATCGAGAAGATCGTCGACATCCAGCTCAAGGGCGTTCGCGAGCGCCTCGACAACGAGCGCATCTCGCTCACGCTCACGCCGGCAGCCATCCAGGCGCTTGCGCTCGACGGCCTCGACCCGGTCTATGGCGCGCGTCCGCTCAAGCGCCTCATCCAGAGGCAGGTTGTGGACAACGTCGCGAACCTCATCATCGCCGGTGAGCTCCACGAGGGCGATACCGTGCGCGTGGATGTCCGCGATGACAACGACTTCTACGCAGAGCGCGTGGCGGCCGTGCCCTCGGGCGATGCCGTGAGGCCCGACGAGGTGGAGTAGCCGACTCGTCCGGCTGGGGCGAGAAACGTGGGATGATAGCGCCCGAGGCCCTTGCGACCCCGGGCGCTTTTCCCGCTCTGGGCGGTGCCTCGCAAGCCCGCCGCCTGGCACCCGAGCGATTGGAGCGAGCATGGCTGACGAGAAGGACAAGGCCCTCGAGCCCGCTTGCGAGCCGGCGCGAGAGGAACCAACCGAGCTGCTTCCCGGTGGCGTGGGAAAGCGTCTAGTGGCGGAGTCCGATTCCGGCAACGGCACAAAGCCCATGCCCAGGCCGCAGTCGCGTCCCGATGAGGAGACGGCGGTTCTTGAGGCGAGTGCCACGGAAAGCCTTGGGGGCGAGGAGGGACCGGCCACCCCCAGCGAGGACCTGCCGCCCACCGCGAAGCCGAGGCGCCTGCCCCGCTCCGTCCTCGTCGCTATAATCGTCGCGCTGCTCTGCATCGCAATCGCCATCCTCTCCTACCAGGCAGAGCTCTGGGGCGGAAGGAGCGTGCCAGACGTCGTTGGCCTCACGGAGGCGGATGCCACCTCGACGCTTCGGGATGCCGGGTTCGCGACTTGCACAACGGACGTTCCAACCGACGCGGGCGCGGGCACGGTTCTCTGCACGAACCCTGGATCCGGCGCCCGTGCTCGCGAGGGCTCTACGATCGAGCTTGGCGTGGGCGTTCCAAGGACGGTTCCCTCCGTCGCGGGTCTTTCGCTTGACGATGCCCGCGAGCGGTTGGATGACGCCGGGATTACGAATCTTCGCCTCGAGTACAAAAACTCGGATGACGATGAGGGCACGGTCTTGTCCTGCTCGCCCGATGCCGGCTCTGTTGTCACGGCCGACGAGCAGGTGACGCTCGTCGTGGCTCAGCCCTACACCGTGCCGGACGTCGTGGGCCTGTCTCAGGACGAGGCGGCGAAGGCTATCGGCGAGGCGGGGCTCTCGTCAAAGGTCGAGTGGCAGGAGTCTGACGGCGAGTCCCTCACGGTGCTGTCCACCTCGCCCCAGGCGGGCGAGCGCTCAAGCGCGGGCGCCATGGTCACGGTGACGGTCGTTGCGCCGGGTGCAAGCTCTGAGACGCACGTGGCCGACTACCTGAGCTCCGACCCCAGAGACGTCTCGGCCTATCTCGGATGGAAGGGCTGGTCGTTCGAATATGGCGTCACGGAGACGGCCGCGGGCTCGCTCTCGCAGGGCGCTTACGCCGAGACCGGCTGGAAGAAGGCGGGCGTTGGCGTCATCACGTTTACGCCCCGGCCTCTCTCGTCGACGCACGGCGTGTTTCTCGGGAGCCTCTTCACGAGCGATGTGCTTGCCCAGGGCGTTCCGATTGCCGGCGTGCGCTTCGAGCCATCCTTGGACGGCGATGACGAGGGGCCGCAGGTAAACGCGGCGACCGTCTCGACGTGGGCCACGCGCTGCGGCCTCGATAACCTCGAGGGAACGCTCACGGGCGATGACGTGTCACGCGCCATGGGGGTTGCGGCGCCGTCTCGTCGCTATGTCGTGGGGTACGGCGAGCAGAACGGCTGCGTCTGGGCCATTCTCGTGCGCGAGCAAGCCGTCGTGGTGACGTGCGCGCCGTCTGGCCTGTACGATGACGTTGATCCGAGCAAGTATGGCGACTCGCTTGGGGTGTACCTTGCGAGCGCCCTGGGTTCCAGCTGATGGGGGAGAAATGACCGACGAGAAGAAGACCGACGTCCGCGATGCCTCTGCCGCCGAGCGACGAGAGCCTGCGAATGCCGCGCCTGCCGACCCGTGCGTCCGCGCGGAGAACGAGGACGATGACGGCTACGATCCGTACTCGGACCGCAGGCCGGCGCCCGAGCCCATGTTCGAGCGCGATCCCTGGAGCTAGCTCGCGCTGCCGGCTTCCCAGTGCTCGTTCGTGAGGCTGGCGCTCAATGACGAGGCCCGCCTGGCATGCGCCGGACGGGCCTCGATTTCGTCTATCGCGAGAAAGCCTACTGCAGGAAGAACACAACGAGCAGCACGATGAGGGCAACAACCGCCACCGCGACGGCGGCCATCGCGATGGTGCGTCGCTGCTGGCGCTCGCGCGAGCCAAAGATCTCACGGCTTCCCTTGGGGACGGAGAGGTACTGGCCATACTTGAGCTCCTGACGAACCTTCGTCTCTTGGGAGCGTGCGCTGCGATACGCCCCGCGCGACATGCGGTTGCGCGTCGAGAGCGTGTAGCCAGACTCGTGGGAGTACTGGTTGTCGTACGTCTCGTCCGCCTGGACGTCGTTCACGGGCGGCTGGCTCTTGTGATGCCTGGGCTCGCGCACGTAGGCCGGACGCGGGCTCGGCGCCTCGACGGTCTCGGCGGCTGGTGTCGTTTCCAGCTGCTCGCTGGCGTCCATGCCATTGTCCTCAGGATTGTTCGTGACGTCCGTCGTGTCCATGCGTCCTCTTTCGGGCCCCAAAGTGTTCCCAGAGAGTGTACCGCGCGCGGCTGAAGGCTAGCCATGAGGGTCCCTATGTGTGGAGAAGCGCTGATGGCGCCGCGTCGCAGAGCGTATGTGTGATGCCGGCCCATCGCATATATCTAAGTGAAGCACGCTTAGGTTTTATGAGCAAAATAATTGAGAAATCTTGCGTCACGATGAATAGAACAGGGTCATGCGGGAACAACAACTAATGAAACGAGGGGCGCAGGATCCACGGGGCGCCCGCATCCAACAAGAGGAGTTGGTAACTATGGCAAGCATGATTCCTTACGACCGTTACAACAGGCTCGCGCGCTCGGTCTTCCCGTTCGATGACGTGTTCGACAGCTTCCTGGCTCCGGTCTCTACGCCGGCAGACTTCAAGATGGACGTCGAGGACGCGGGTGACAAGTACGTCGTCAGCGCCCACGTTCCTGGCGTCACGCGCGACCAGATTGACGTCGAACTCAACGAGGGCCGCCTGTCCATCACGGTGGACAAGAAGGACTCGGACGAGCAGAAGGCCAAGAACTACCTGCAGCGTGAGACGGGCGAGTACACCTGCACGCGTGGCGTCTTCCTGAAGGATGCCGCCACCGTCGGTTTGTCCGCCAAGCTCGCCGATGGCATTCTGACCGTCAACGTGCCCAAGCAGGACGAGAAGGCCAACGTCACGAAGGTCTCCATCGACTAATTGCTCCTGGCAAAACGCCGTGTTCGAGGGGTCGTCGCTTTTGCGGCGGCCCTTTTTTGTTGGCGAGTCAAATTGGACTATCTCAAAATAGCTGCGTGTCAGCTGTCTCTTCATTCCGGCACACAAACACAAGTTCGATTTCTTGTCCGATATGGGTCATATGCTCTTGTTGGAACAAGGAGAGAGGAGAGGCGCGTGGATATGTTCGGAACTGGAATCGAGCGATTGGGTCGCCGCATCGTTCTGAGTGGGTGGAGAGAGGAGGACAGGCGGGTGGTTGCGTTTGAGCGCCGCGCCTCGGACGTGCTCGTCTTCTATGGGACGGCCGGTATGCGAACGAGCGAGGCCTTTGGCTCGGAGTGGCGCGTGTCCTGTGCCCGGCTGGGCGAGGAGCACGAGGCGAGCCTTGCGCGTGTCTTGCAAAATGGCGGCGTCTCGCGTCTCGTGGACGCGCTTGGGGTGTATTTCTCTCAAGAGGGAGTGGAGTTCTCAGACCTACTCGACCTCATGGACGCCAGGGGGATTCCCTATGCCTACGCCTGTGCGGATGAGCGAGGCATCGTGTCCAGGGAGGAGGCTGCCGCGATTGCCTCGTAGCGCGAGATAACAAAAGAGGCCGGAACCCATGGGCCCCGGCCTCGATCATTTAATGGTGCGGCATATAGGATTCGAACCTATGACCTTTTGATTCGTAGTCAAACGCTCTATCCAGCTGAGCTAATGCCGCAGCGCAGTTAGATATATTGCACCTCTAGGGCGGGTCCGTCAAGCAGAATTTGAAAAAAGTTGAGAGAAATTTGACTGCAAGCTATGTACCTGGTGTTTTACCAAAAGCGATTGGAAAATGTGCCAGCTTGTGTCTCATATGTTCCGTGTCCGCAAAGAAAAAGCCCCGCGGGGAAATCCCCACGGGGCTGCGCGTTCTGGCGGAGAGCTGGGGATTCGAACCCCAGATACCCTTGGGGGGTATACTCGCTTAGCAGGCGAGCACCTTCGGCCTCTCGGTCAGCTCTCCGGAAAAGGTGCTAGAGCATCATACCTCACCGGCGCACAACTGCAAAGCGACAAACTCGCAAACTCGGCGCGCCTTCACATTGATAGGTGACACTTGGGGACGGGGTCGTTTTGTCACCGCAGCCACAGCGATGGTGACAGATTGACCCCGTCCCCAAGTGTCACCTGCTAGCGTGGCAGAAACCCCTCATCGACCACGATGTCGTCGCGATGCCGGGCGATCGCCTCCCAAGAAAAGCGCCCCACCAGTTCGTCGGCGCTTACGGACTCGCCCTTCTCGGCGAGCCCCAGGTGGCTGGCGATGACGCCGAGCAGGGGCTCCGGCCCCGAGAAGCGCTCGCGCAGCGCCCCGAGGTCTAGGTCGTGCTCTCGCTTGGAGAGGCGGCGACCGTCCGGCGCCACAAGCAGGGGCACATGGCCGTAGGAGGGGCGGCTGTAGCCAAGGAGTCGCTGCAGGTACATCTGGCGCGCCACAGATCCCAGCAGATCGCGGCCGCGAACCACCTGGTTGACGCCCATCTCGGCGTCATCGACGACAACGGCCAGCTGATAGGCCACCACGCCGTCGCTGCGTCTCACGAGAAAGTCCCCGCAATCGCGCGAGAGGCTCTCCCGCACCTCGCCAAAGGCAAGGTCGCAGAAGGCCATGGCATCCTCTGGCTCGCCGGCGGCCGGAACGCGCAGACGCGTGGCCGGTGGCCGCAGCGTCGCCCGCCTCGCCACCTCGGCAGCGGGCAGACTGCGGCAGGTGCCGGCATACACATAGGTGCCGTCGCTCGCGTGCGGGGCGCTTGCGGCGTGGAGCTCGCTTCTCGTGCAAAAGCACGGGTAGGTGAGGCGCAGCCCATGCCGGCCCGCCTCGACTCCGCTTCCGCCGAGCCGCTCGATCGCGGCCTCGTAGACCTCGCTCCGCTCGCTCTGCCAGAAGGGTCCCTCATCCCAGTCCAGGCCAAGCCAGCGCAGGTCGTCCATGATGAGCTCGGCCGCCTCATGGCTCTGGGCGCGTGGGTCAAGGTCCTCGATGCGCAGCACCATGCGCCCGCCGGCCGCTCGCACAGACAGCCAAGCCACAAGACAGGACGTCACGTTGCCGAGATGCATGCGACCCGAGGGCGTGGGCGCAAAACGCCCGACGACGCGCGTGGGCGCCGCCGGGCGTATGGGTTTCATGTCATCTGAGATAGCCATGCCATTCAGTATGGCACAGCGCCGCGCGGCTACATCGGCAGGGTGGTCTGCGCAATGTAGGTGCGCGTGGCGTACTCACGGTCGAGGTCGTACAGGCCCTTCGGGTCGCTGCCGAACAGCTTCATGTTGCTGATCATGTCGCGGGCGTTGGACTCCTCCTCGCCCTGCTCCTTGACGAACCAGTCAAGCATCTGCATGGCGCGGATGTCATGCGCCTCCTGGGCCACCTCGTAGCAGTGGTGGATGAGGCTCGTGACGTACTCCTCGTGCGCGAGGCCCGCCTCGAGCGGCTCGAGGTCGTTCTCGAAGGTCTTGTCGGGCTTGGCGATGGCCTCCATCGTGGGCTTGTAGTCGTTGTCGAGCAGGTAGCGACGCAGCGCCTTGGCGTGGTCGGTCTCCTCCTGGACCTGAATCATGTACCAGTTGGCGAAGCCCTTGAGGCCGCGATCCTCGTAGTAGTCGGCAAACGTGAGGTAGAGGTAGGCGGAGTAGAGCTCCTTGTTGATCTGGTCCTCGAGTGCCTTGGCGACGTTTTCGTTGATGGCCATGTCCGTTCCTTTCGCCGTCTTGTTTCGCGTTCGCCACTAGCCTACCCGAGGCGTCGGACGGCAAACGCGCCGTTTCGTTCAGGTACCATATCCATACGTATAACCGTGTCAGAGGGAGTCCCCATGGACGCGTCTCGCCCCGGATTCACCCGTCGCCTTGCCCTCGCCGCCCTGCTTGTTGCGGTGGCGTGCGCGCTTGGCCTCGCCCCGCGCGTGGCCCAGGCCCGCGAGTACTCCATCGACGCCGTGGACATCGACCTTACCGTTAACGCGGACGGGTCCATCGGCATCGTGGAGGACCGCACATTTAACTTCGACGGCTCGTTCAACGGCGTGTACTGGGACATTGCCACCGAGGCACCGCTCAAGCGCACGTCGAACGCCGATCCGGCCGTCACGAATCTGTCCGTCGAGGACCTCACGAGCGGGGGCGGCGAGTTCCAGCGGTCGGACTCCGGCACGCCGGGCTCCTACGAGGTCACGGACTACTCGTATTACACGCGCGTCAAGATCTACACGCCCCACGAGGACGAGCGTGCCACCGTTCGCATCTCCTATACCATGACGAACGTCGTGAACGCCTGGGCCGACACGGGCGAGCTGTACTGGAAGTTCGTCTCGGACGGCTGGGACGTGCCGTCGAACAACGTGACGTGTCGCGTCCACCTGCCCGTTGCCGCCGGCGATGCCGTCACGGCCGGTGACAACGTGCGCGCGTGGGGTCATGGCCCGCTCGATGCCTCGCTTGCGTTTGACGGCGACGACATCGTCTACACCGTCCCGGGCGTTGGCACGAGCGAATACGCCGAGGCCCGCGTGACGTTTCCCGTCTCCTGGCTCACGGGCATGGCGCCCTCGAGCGTCTCCCAGCTGTCCGCCATCATGGACGAGGAGCAGCAGTGGGCAGACGACGCGAATGCCCGCCGCGAGGCCGCCCGCCGCTCGATTGCCACGGGGACCGTTGTGGGCGCGGCCACGGTCGCGGGAACCGTGGCGCTTGTCGTGCTGTTTACGCTCCGCTACAACCGTCGCCACAAGGCGCGCTTCTCCGACCCGTACTTCCGCGACGTCCCCTCGTCTGACCACCCGGCCGTGCTCGCGTCGCTGTGGGAGGGAGGCAAGGTGCCCGGCGAGGCGTTCACTGCCACGCTCATGAAACTCACGGACGATGGGGTTATCGGCCTGTCGCTCGTGAAGGACGAGAAGGGGCGCGAGAAGGACTACCAGATCGAGCGCGGCAGCCGCGTCCCCACCGACGACATCGATGATGCCGCGATGAAGCTCATGTTCGATGTCGTGGCGCCGAGGGGCAAGGACCGCCGCTGGCGCGATGCCCCAGCGGGCGGCTACACCACGCTGCGGTTCTCGGACGTGAAGCGCGCCGCCAAGAAGGCTCCCGAGACGTATTCCGAGGCGCTCAACGAGTGGGGCAGCGAGGTGAGCGGCCGCTGCGAGGCACGCGGCTTCTTCGACGACGCCGGCTTCACCGGCCGCGCCCCGCTTATGGTCCTGAGCATCCTTCTCGCCGTCCTCGGCTGCATTGCGGGCCTCGTGCTGCTCGACATGGAGGCATACCTGAGGGGAATAGGCGTTTTGGTGGCCAATCTCGCGGCGTGCATCGTGGCTTGCGTGCTTGCCACGCGCCTGCGCCCGATGTCTGCCGAGGCCATTGAGCTCAAGGCCCAGCTCGCGGCGCTGCGCAAGTGGCTCCAGGAGTTCACGCTGCTCAAGGAGGCCGTCCCACGTGACGTTGCGCTATGGGATCGTCTGCTTGTCATGGCCGTGGTGCTCGGCGTGGCTGATCGCGTGGTCGAGCAGCTGAGGATGGTGGCGCCCGAGGTTCTCGAGAGCCCGTACTTCTACAGCTACTACTGGTATCACTCCTACGGTCACTTGGGCTCGCCCGCCGCCGCGTTCACCACGAGCTACGAGAGCGCGCATCACGTGAGCACGGCGGCCATGGCCTCGTCCTCGAGCAGTTCGGGCGGCGGTTTTGGCGGCGGCTTCTCCGGCGGTGGCGGCGGGGGAGGCGGCGGAGGCGGCGGTGGCGGCGCGTTCTAGCGAGCCACGCTGCCCCGAGTGCCAACCGGGTAAAAATGAGGCGCCTTGGCTGCCGGGTGGTTGGTGGCCAAGGCGCCGTTCTCTTTGCTAGGCGCGCCCGCCGTAGACGAAGTAGCGCTCCGGGGCACCCTCAACCGTGCTCCCGCGCTCTGCGAGACGTTCGAGCTCCAGGTGCTCGTAGAAGGGCCAATCGCAATCCGTGTCGGTGACGAGCCAGTAGCGGCTGGCGCCGTGACGGGAGAAATGGTCGCGCGCCAGGGCGAGCAGCCTGCGGCCGATCCCATGCCCACGCGCCGCCTCGCCAATGACGAGCAGCAGCACGCGCGGCTGTCCGTCGAGTCCGGCCGCGGCCCGCATCTCGTTTGTTGCCCGAACCTCGTCGAGGTAGACGGGCTCGCTGGGCTCGGCGGCGTGCTCCTCGCGCTCTCGGGCGCGGGCCAACAGCCGCTCGGCCGCCTCTCGTGCCTGCCGGCCCACGCGCTTCCAGCGCGCCGACGCCTCCGGGTCGTCATGCGTCCCATGGGTGAGGATGACGCCGGCAATCCGTCCGTCTACCAGGGCTTTCATGCCCCAGGTGGAGTCTGCGAGATATGCGCTGACCTCGTCGGTGGCGAGCAGTCGCGCCACCTCGTTGCGCTCGTCGGCAGGCAGGCCGGCGCCGTCCGCCGCGGCCGCCGACGAGTCTCCCAAGCCGTCGGGGGAGTACCAAGCGGCCGCAGCCAGTCCCACGATGCCGTCCAGGTCTGCCGGCGTGACCTTCTCAAACGTAACGTCGCTGCTGCTCATGTGACCTCCCCGGCGGTGTTGCCTCGCCGCTTCCGTCGATTGCTTCCCCAAGCCTACCCGAAGAGCCCGCGCACGAGCCCGACCCACCCCGAGAATGGCGCAAAGATGATGCCTGCGCCCGCCCGTTGCGGCACAATAGAAGCTTGGGAGTTCAAACCCCGGCGCCGGCCCGCGGGCCCGTTCGGCGGAGGCCGCTCCCGCAAGCATTCGCACACAACGAGGAGGTTTCATGGCGGACGGTTCTATCAAGAGGGCTCTCGTCTCCGTAACGGACAAGACGGGCGTCGTCGAGTTCGTGAAGGCGCTCGAGGACGAGTTTGGCGTCGAGGTTATCTCGACGGGCGGCACGGCGCGCGTCCTTGCCGAGGCGGGCGTCAACGTGGTGCCCATCGAGCGATACACCGGCTTTCCCGAGATGATGGACGGCCGCGTGAAGACGCTGCACCCCAAGGTCCACGGCGGCCTTCTCGCGCGTCGCGACAACCCCCAGCACATGGCCGAGGCGGCCGAGCACGGCATCGGCATGATCGACCTCGTCTGCGTCAACCTCTATGAGTTCGAGAAGACCGTCGCCAAGCCCGGCGTCACGTTCGCGGACGCCATCGAGCACATCGACATCGGCGGCCCCTCCATGCTGCGCTCCGCCGCCAAGAACGCCGACTCCGTGACCGTGGTCTCCGACCCGGCCGACTACGAGCGCGTCCTTGCCGAGATGCGCGCCAACGGCGGTGCCACCACGCTCGCCACGCGCCGCGCGCTGCAGCTCAAGGTCTACCAGACCACGGCCTCCTATGACGCCGCCATCGCCGCCTGGCTCGCCAAGCAGGCGTCCGATGCCGACGAGGCAAGCGTGGAGCTGCCCCAGACCCTCGACCTCAGCGCCGAGAAGATCCAAGACCTTCGCTATGGCGAGAACCCCCAGCAGACGGCCGCGTTCTACCGCCTGCCGGGCGCGCACGCGCACTCGCTCGTGAACGCCACGCAGGTCCAGGGCAAGGAGCTCTCCTACAACAACCTGCTGGACACCGATGCCGCCTGGAGCCTCGTGCGCGAGTTCGACGGCCCCGCGTGCGTCATCCTCAAGCACCAGAACCCCTGCGGCAGCGCCGTGGCCGAGAACGTCACCGAGGCGTATGACCGCGCGTTCGCGTGCGACCCCAAGAGCGCGTTCGGCGGCATCATCGCCTGCAACCGCGAGGTGCCCCTCGAGCTGTGCGAGCACTTTGCCGACGTCAACAAGCAGTTCGTCGAGGTCCTCATCGCGCCGAGCTACACGCCCGAGGCCCTCGAGCGCCTTTCGCGCCGCAAGAACCTGCGCGTGCTCGCCACGGGCGGCATCGACGCGCCGGCCGCGCTCGAGTACCGCAGCGTGGACGGCGGCCTGCTTGTCCAGACGGTCGACCGCGTGAGCGAGGACCCCGCAACGTTCACGGTGCCCACGAAGCGCAAGCCCTCCCCCGAGGAGATGGACGAGCTGCTGTTTGCCTGGCGCGTCTGCAAGGGCGTCAAGTCCAACGCCATTCTCGTGAGCAAGGGCAAGGCGGGCATCGGCATGGGGCCGGGCCAGCCCAACCGCGTTGACTCCGCGCTGCTCGCCTGCGAGCGCGCCGAGGAGGCCTGCGACCGCATGGGTGTCGAGCGCGGCGGCTTTGCCTGCGCGAGCGACGCCTTCTTCCCGTTCCGCGACAACGTCGACGTGCTCGCCGAGCATGGCGTCACCTGCATCATCCAGCCCGGCGGCTCCAAGCGTGACGACGAGTCCATCGCCGCCTGCGACGAGCACGGCATCGCGATGGTGTTCACGGGAGCCCGCCACTTCCGTCATTAGCGGGCTTCCCTGGCGCCCCATCTTGCCGCTCAGGCTTCGGCTTGCGTATTTCAATACGCGTCGCCTTGCCTTCGGGGCAATCTGGGGTGCCAGGAAACCCCTCACGGCCGATTGAATTGAGGACATTTGCCCAAGATTTACGTCATAGAGGACGACGAGGCCATCCGCGGAGAGCTCATCCGCCTGCTCGAGCGCGAGGGATACGAGACGGACGCGTGCGAGGACTTCTCGCGCGCGTCCGAGCTCGCCCTCGTGGCGGCGCCAGACCTCGTGCTGCTCGACCTTACGCTGCCGGGGACGGACGGCCAGCTCGTGTGCCGCGAGCTGCGCACCTCCTCGAGCGTTCCCGTCGTGGTGCTCACGAGCCGCACGACGGAGGCCGACGAGGTCGTGGCCATGACGCTTGGTGCGGATGACTTCGTGCCCAAGCCCTATAGCCCGCGCGTGCTGCTCGCCCACATCGCGGCGATCCTGCGCCGTTCCGGGGCGGTGGCTGCCCGTTCCGTCCTTGAGCACGGCGGGGTCTCGCTTGACCTCTCGCGTTCGACGGCGAGTGCCGCGGGCGGCTCCGTGGAGCTCACGAAGAACGAGGTGCGCATCCTGGCGCTGCTCATGCGCCGCGCCGGCGGAATCGTCCCGCGCGAGGACCTCATGCGCGAGCTGTGGGACTCCGAGGCGTTCGTTGACGACAACACGCTCACCGTGAACGTCAACCGCCTGCGCTCCCAGCTTGCCAGGATCGGCGTTGAGGGCTACCTGGTGACCCACCGCGGCCAGGGCTACGCGGTGCGCTGATGGGGCCTGGCAGCTTCATCTGGTCGCGAGCGCCGCAGCTTGCGGTGCTTGTCGCGCTCGAGGCGCTTCTCGCGCTCGTCCTGTGCGTCACGGGGTCGTCTGCTGACCTCGTGGCACTTGTCATGCTGCTGTGCGCGCTCGCTGCGGCGGCGGCGCTTGCGCTTGACTACGCGCGTGACCGCTCGTTCTGGCGCTCGCTCGAGGGCCTCTCCGAGTCCTCGGACGCATCGAGTGCCGTCGCGCTCATGGGAGAGCCGGCCTCTCCCGAGGGTCGTGTGGCGGCGGGCGCCGTCTCCCGCGTCTCCAAGCTCGCTGCGGACGAGGCCGCCTCGCAGCGTCGATTCGTCGAGGAGTACCGTGCCTACGTCGAGGCGTGGGTTCACGAGGCCAAGAGCCCCATCACGGCCGCACGCCTCGCGCTGGCAAATCTCGAGGAGGACGTTCGCGCGGGCGACCCTGCGGCATCGGCGGCCTATGGGTCGCGGCTGCGCGCCGTGGACGGCGAGCTCTCGCGCGTGGAGCGCTATGTGGAGCAGGCCCTCTTCTACGCGCGCTCCGAGTCGCTCGACCGCGACTTTCTCGTGCGTAGGCACGAACTGCGCGACGTGGTCTCCGCGGCCGTCCGTGCCAACGCGTCGCTGCTCATCTCCGCCGGCGTGGCCCCGCGGCTGGGTGAGGGGCTGTCGCTCGGCGTCTTCACGGACGACAAGTGGCTTGGCTTCATGCTGGGTCAGCTGCTGCAGAACAGCGCGCGCTACGTGCGAGCGGGTGCCGAGGGCGGCCCGCAGGTCTGGTTCGACGCGCGCCTGCTTGACGAGGGCAAGGCCGATGAACGCGTTGAGCTCGTGGTGCGAGACAACGGCTGCGGCGTGAGCGAGGCGGACCTGCCGCGCGTCTTCGACCGCGGCTTCACGGGCGAGAACGGCCGGGCGCACGAGCGCTCCACGGGCCTGGGACTGTGGCTCGTCTGGCGTCTGGCGAGCAAGATGGGCGTCTCGGTTGCCGTGGACTCCGTGGCGGGCGAGGGCTTCTCCGTGACGCTGGGCTTTCCCGCCAACAAGATGCACTACTACGAGTGACACTTGGGTGACACTTGGGGACGGGGCCAAACTGTCACCATCGCTGTGGCTGCGGTGACAAAACGACCCCGTCCCCAAGTGTCACCAAAAAGGGCCGCGACGCTGCCGCCGCGGCCCTGACGCCTGCTACTCGCTCTTTCGGGTGCGCACCGCCTCGCGCACGATGCCGGCGCCCATCACGTACGTCACAACGAAATACCCGCCGTATGCCGCGAGAAACACCGCGCACGTGAGTCCCACGGTGCCGCCGATGGACAGGCGCCCGAACAGCTTCACAAGGTCGATGATCACGGCAAGCGCCACGCAGGAGTGCGCCACGCCCACCACCAGCGGAAAGCCAAAGAACACCGCCTGCTGCGCCAACATCGAATGCCTGACTTCGCGCTCCTCGCACCCAAGCTCGGCAAGCACGCGGTAGCTACGGGCCGAGTCGGCCACGCCGGAGAGCTGTTGGATCGTGAGGATCGCAGCGCAGGCCACCACGAGCACAAAGCCGATGTAGATGGCCAGGTAGCTGATGAAGCCGTTCATCGAGGCCGCCTGCGCATACATCTCGGTGCGGCGAATCATGGAGCCCCAGTAGCCTCGCGTCACGCCGTCGGCAGAGGGGTCGTCGGCGAAGAAGCTCGCCACGTAGTCATCGGCCTGCTCGGTCGTGAGCGAACCCTTGTAGTTCACGAGCAGCGAGCTCGCGTAGGGCGTGAGCCCCAGCTGCGTGAGAACGGCGTCCGGCACGATGATGGTGCCGGTGTTGCCGCCCATGGCGGAGTCGCACAGGGCGCTCGCCCGCGTGTCCACGGCGCTCGCGCGCGGGCTCAGCGTGAAGCCCCCGAGTGTGAGGACGTTGCCGCCGGCCATGAACTGATCGTACAGGCTCGTGATGGACTCGCCGAGCTCGCACGTGATGACGTAGCCGTCGTCCCCGAGGTCCACCTCGGGAAGGCCTCGCATGCGCAGCAGCGCGTTGTACTGGCCCGCGCCGGCAACGTACAGGCCATACGTCTCGGCAGTGGTGTTGTTGAAGGCGCTCGGCGTCTCTATGCCCATCTGGGCAGCGAGGCTGCCAGGGGTCACGAGTGGCTCGTCGTTCGTGCCGAGGGGGATGGAGAGGTACTGGTCGACCTGCGTGTGCTCGCCGGCGACGTCCTTGATGCTCGCGACCTCGTCCGTGGGCTCGCCGCCCACGAATCTCTGGCCATGAAGCTTCTCGTACAGGTCATAGGGCTGCTCGGCGGGCGCGAACTGGACGTCTTCCGGGTAGACGCTCTCGAACCATGCTTGCGTCGCGGGAGACACGTAGACGTACTGTTGCGACATGTCCACGGGGTTGTACGTCTCCAGGTTCTCGTTCATGACGCTCGCGATGGACATGCCGCAGGTCACGGACGTGATGGCGAGGAACAGGATCATGGAGATGACGGCCATGGACATCGAGACGGTGTTCACCTTCGCGGCGAGCTGGCGCGTCGTGAACATGTTGAGGCCGCGCCAGTAGACGCCGCGCAGCGCCTGGATGCCCTGCAGCAGCGCCCCGGACAGGCCGAAGAACAGCATGACGGTGCCCGCCGTGACCATGCCGGTCGTGAGCTCGAACTGACGCATGGCGGCGTCGAGGCTGTCGCCCGTCTCCTGGATGGGGAAGCCGTCGCGCAGCAGGCGCGCGTAGGCCATGCCCACGAACGCCGCGCCCGCCACGAAGAGCAGACACGCCACGATGGGGTTCCTCGTCTTGACGGCCTCGTTTGCACGCCCCGCGCCCATGAGCTCGACGAGCCTCGTGCGCGCCACGACGCGCAGGTTGAACAGCAGCGTGAGCGCGAAGATGACGGCGAGGCAGCCCATCGTGAGCGCGAGGGCCGGCACGGAGAAGAAGAACCGGAAGTTCGAGATCTGCGTCCGGAACATGGACGCCGTGAAGAACGTCATGACCCAGGAGACGCCCACGCCGATGGCGAGCCCCAGCACGAGGGCGGCCCCCGAGACCATGGCCGTCTCTATGGCCATGACGAGCGAGACGCGCCCGCGCGTCATGCCGAGCACCTGGTACAGGCCAAACTCCTTCTTGCGGCGTTTCATGATGAAGTTGTTCGCGTACACCATGAGGAATCCCATGACGGCGGCGAGGAAGTACGTGAGGCCACCGAGCGTGTCGCCGAGCAGCTCCGCCAGGCCCTCCTCGGAGATGCCTGCGACGTCAGCCTGCATGGAGACGGTGTTGAACGCGTAGAACACGGCCACGCCCAACGTGAGCGTGAACAGGTAGACGAGGTAGTCTCGACCGGCCCGGCGGACGTTTCCCCAGGCAAGCTTACAAAGCATCGCTGCCGTCACCTCCCATCACGGCCACGACCTCCATGATGCGGTCGAAGAACTCGCGGCGGCTTGCGCCCCCGCGGCGCAGCTCGGTGAAGATGCGGCCGTCGCGGATGAACAGGACGCGTCCCGTGTAGCTCGCGGCAAAGCTGTCGTGCGTCACCATGAGGATCGTGGCGCCGGCCTGCTCGTTGAGGCCCTGGAGGCTCTCGAGCAGAAGGCGCGCGTTCTTGGAGTCCAGGGCCCCCGTGGGCTCGTCGGCCATGATGACGGCCGGCTTGGTCACGAGGGCGCGCGCGGCGGCGACGCGCTGCTGCTGGCCGCCGGAGAGCTGGTAGGGGTACTTGTCGAGCACCTGGTCTATGCCAAGGCGGCGCGCCATCTCCTCGACTCGGGCGAGCGTCTCGCCTGCCGGCGTGCGCGCGATCGTGAGCGGCAGGGCCACGTTCTCCCGTGCGGTGAGCGTGTCGAGCAGGTTGGAGTCCTGGAAGATGAAGCCCAGCTGCTCGCGACGGAAGCGCGACAGCTCGCGTCCGCGCATGGTCGTGACGTCCACGCCGCCCACGAGGACGTGTCCGCTCGTGGCAGCGTCGATGGTGGAGACGCAGTTGAGCAGCGTCGACTTGCCCGAGCCCGAGGCACCCATGATGGCCACGAACTCACCGCTCGTGACGTCGAAGCTCACGTCTGTCAGCGCTCGCGTCGTGGCGCCCCTGGCGGTTCGGCCGCGGTTGCCGTAGACCTTCTCGAGGTGCTGGACGGAGAGCACCGAGCCCTGCGGGGCCTGGTGGATGGGGGAGTGGCCGCTGGCCGTTGCGCGGCCGGGCTCGTAATGGGTGCCCATGCTTGTCCCTTCTTCTGCGCCGGCGGACGGGTCCGCGGGCATACGTTTCTGATTGTCGGGAATAATGCTCGCGCAGTCGTCCCGGGCCATCCATCGAATTGGCTTACAGTGGGGTGACGGTTTTGCAAGGTTCGCGCCGCCGGGGCCGGTGGCGTCGATTGAGGGGCCGCGCGGGCGCGGCCGTGCGAGGAGGACCGGCGCATGGCAGACGGAAAGATTCCCGAGGAGTTCGAGGTGGGCACGCCCGTGCTCGTGTGCCGCTGGCGCCTGCAGTCGGGCGAGCTGCCCATCGAGAACCGCCACATGCGTGCGCTGGGACGTCGCCACGTGCTGGGCAAGAAGCTCTCCAGGCAGCTGCTCGCCTGGGCCAAGCAGCACATAGAGTGGACGCTCGCGGACGGCACGCACGACCATCCGGACGGCGTGCTCATGCTGCTTGTGGACGCCGAGGGCCGCGCTGCCATGGCGTGCGGAGACTACGAGCCGCTTGCGGACGCGACGCTCGCCACGCTTCTGGCGCGTGCCGAGCAGGGCTCGCGGGAGGCGTCCGAGACCGACGTTGCCCCCGAGACGATCTGGGTGGGCCGTGGCCGCGGGCTCGCCGTGGGCATGGCGCCCGGCGAGCACCCCTCCGGTGCGGCGTCGCTCGTCGAGGACCTCGCCAAGACGCTCGGTATGCCCGTCGAGCGCGACCCGCAGCTGCTCGCGAGCCTTGCCGACGGCACCGAGAAGCCCTCCGAGGCGTTCCTCGTCTCGGACGAGCACGGCATCGTCCCCGCGTCCGACGCGTCCGGCGCGCTGGCACAGAAGTTCGCCGGCGGCTGGGACCGCCTCCTCGCGCGCTCCCGCCGTCGCTAGCAGGACACTGGGGGCGGGTTGCTTTGTCCCATCCCGGTCCGGCATCGACTCGTTCGTACGTATATCCGAACGGTGGCGCCACTTTCTCAATTTGACGACTAATCAGTGCTCATTTGCGGGATAATCAAACCGCTATGAAGAGATGTCACCCTTTGGCGATCGGGGAAGTCGCCACGGGGTGATTTCGCGTGCTCGGGCATCCGCCAAGGTGGCGGGGGCGGCTCTTCTCGTCAAGCCCGCGCGTGACCTCGACAGAAGGAGAGGATATGGCACGTAAGTTCAAGTCTATGGACGGCAACGAGGCCGCTGCTTGGGTCTCGTACGCCTACACCGAGGTGGCGGGCATCTACCCGATCACGCCGTCCAGCCCGATGGCCGACCACGTCGACCAGTGGGCCGCCCAGGGTCTGAAGAACGTCTTCGGCACCCCCGTCAACGTGGTCGAGATGGAGTCCGAGGCTGGCGCCGCGGGCACCGTCCACGGCTCCCTTGGCGCCGGCGCCCTTACGACGACCTACACGGCGTCCCAGGGCCTGCTGCTCATGATCCCGAACATGTACAAGATTGCCGGCGAGGGCCTGCCGGGCGTGTTCCACGTCTCCGCCCGTTGCGTTGCCTCCCACGCGCTCAACATCTTCGGTGACCACTCCGACGTCATGGCCTGCCGCCAGACCGGCTTCGCCATGCTCGCCGAGGGTAACGTCCAGGAGGTCATGGACCTCTCGCCCGTCGCCCACCTCGCTGCCATCAAGGGTCGCGTGCCGTTCCTGAACTTCTTCGACGGCTTCCGCACCTCGCACGAGATCCAGAAGGTCGCCATGTGGGACTTCGACGACCTCAAGGACATGCTGGACATGGACGCCGTCCAGGCCTTCCGTGACCACGCCCTGAACCCCGAGCACCCGCACGCCCGCGGCTCCCACGAGAACGGCGACATCTTCTTCCAGCACCGCGAGGCCTGCAACACGGCCTACAACGAGCTGCCCGCCGTTGTCGAGGAGTACATGAACAAGATCAATGCCAAGCTCGGCACTGATTACGGCCTGTTCAACTACTACGGCGCCCCCGACGCCGACCGCGTGGTCGTCTGCATGGGCTCCTTCTGCGACGTCCTCGAGGAGGTCATCGACTACCTCAACGCCCACGGCGAGAAGGTCGGCCTCGTCAAGGTCCGCCTGTTCCGTCCGTTCTCCATCAAGCACTTCGTCGACGTGCTCCCCGAGACGGTCAAGAAGATCGCCGTCATGGACCGCACCAAGGAGCCGGGTTCCATCGGCGAGCCGCTCTACCAGGACGTCGTGACCGCCCTCTACGAGGCTGGCAAGACCGACATCCACGTCTCCGGCGGCCGTTACGGCCTCGGCAGCAAGGACACGCCGCCCGCGTCTGCCTTCGCCGTGTTCGAGGAGCTCAAGGCTGACGAGCCCAAGCGCGAGTTCACCGTCGGCATCAACGACGACGTCACGCACCTCTCCCTCCCCGAGCCCGAGGATGCGCCCAACACCGCCGCCCCCGGCACCATCGAGTGCAAGTTCTGGGGTCTCGGCGGCGACGGCACCGTTGGCGCCAACAAGAACTCCATCAAGATCATCGGCGACCACACGGACAAGTACGTCCAGGCCTACTTCCAGTACGACTCCAAGAAGACTGGCGGCGTCACCGTCTCGCACCTGCGCTTCGGCGATTCCCCGATCCGCTCGCCGTACTACGTCACGAAGGCCGACTTCGTGGCCTGCCACAACCCCTCCTACATCATCAAGGGCTTCAAGATGGTCCGCGACGTCAAGCCTGGCGGCACGTTCCTCGTGAACTGCCAGTGGTCTGACGAGGAGTTCGCCGAGCACATGCCGGCCGTGGCCAAGCGCTACATCGCCAAGAACAACGTGAACGTCTATCTCATCGACGCCATCGACCTCGCCGCCAAGGTGGGCATGGGCAAGCGCACGAACACCGTGCTTCAGTCTGCCTTCTTCGCCCTGGCTAAGGTCCTGCCCGCCGAGGACGCCCTGCAGTACATGAAGGACGCTGCCACCAAGTCCTACATGAAGAAGGGCCAGGCCATCGTCGACGCCAACCACAAGGCCATCGACGCCGGCGCCACCGCGTTCCACAAGTTCGAGGTGCCCGCTGACTGGGCCACCGCCGAGGATGCTCCCTCCACGCTCTCCATCGAGGGCCGCGAGGCCATCGTCGAGCAGGTCAAGAACCTCCTCGAGCCCATCAACCGCATGGACGGCGACTCCCTGCCCGTCTCCGCGTTCGAGAAGCACATCGACGGCCAGTGGGAGCTCGGTGCCTCTCAGTACGAGAAGCGCGGCGTTGCCGTCATGGTTCCGCACTGGGACGAGACCAAGTGCATCCAGTGCAACCAGTGCGCCTACGTCTGCTCGCACGCCACGATTCGCCCGATCGCGCTCACCGCTGACGAGGCCGCTGCTGCGCCCGAGAACATGCGCATGATCGATGCCAAGGGCAAGGGCGCCGATGGCCTCAAGTTCGCCATGGCCGTGTCCCCGCTCGACTGCATGGGCTGCTACAACTGCGTGCAGGTCTGCCCGAAGGACGCCCTCACCATGGTTCCGCAGGAGGACGAGCTCGACCAGGCTCCCGTCTGGGACTACGCCGTCAACAAGGTCTCCGAGAAGAAGGAGCTCGTTGCGGCCAACGTCAAGGGCAGCCAGTTCGCCAAGCCGCTGCTCGAGTTCTCCGGCTCCTGCGCCGGCTGCGCCGAGACGGCCTACGCTCGCCTGATTACCCAGGTCTGCGGCGATCGCATGTTCATCTCCAACGCCACCGGCTGCTCCTCCATTTGGGGCAACCCGGCTGCCACCTCGCCGTTCACCGTTAACGCCGAGGGTCACGGCCCGGCCTGGAACAACTCCCTGTTCGAGGACAACGCCGAGCACGGCCTGGGCTTCGCCGTGGGCTATGCCGCCGTCCAGAACAAGCTCGTCGCCGAGACGGAGGCCCTGCTCGAGGGCGACGCCTCTGACGAGCTGAAGACCGCTGCCACCGCCTGGCTCGAGAACCGCAACGACACCGAGGGCTCCAAGACGGCCGCTGCCGCCTACATCGCCGAGCTCGAGAAGTGCGGCTGCGACGCCTCCAAGGCCATCCTCGCCGACAAGGCCTACCTCACCAAGAAGTCCTTCTGGATCTTCGGCGGCGACGGCTGGGCGTACGACATCGGCTTCGGCGGCCTGGATCACGTTCTCGCCTCGAACCACAACGTCAACGTCTTCGTCTTCGACACCGAGGTCTACTCCAACACGGGTGGCCAGGCCTCCAAGGCCTCTAACCTCGGCCAGGTCGCTCAGTTCGCCGCTGCCGGCAAGCTGACCAAGAAGAAGTCCCTCGCCGAGATCGAGATGTCCTACGGCTACGTCTACGTCGCTCAGGTCGCCATGGGCGCCAACCCCGCGCAGACGCTCAAGGCCATCACCGAGGCCGAGGCCTACGACGGCCCGTCCCTGGTCATCGGCTACAGCCCCTGCGAGATGCACTCCATCAAGAAGGGCGGCATGATGAACTGCCAGTCCGAGATGAAGAAGGCTGTGGACTGCGGTTACTGGAACCTCTTCCGCTTCAACCCGGCTGCGCCCGAGGGCAAGAAGTTCTCGCTCGACTCCAAGGAGCCGGCTGGCGGCTACCAGGAGTTCCTCATGAACGAGGCTCGTTACGCGTCGCTCACGCGTTCGTTCCCCGAGCGCGCCAAGGAGCTCTTCGCCGAGAACGAGCAGGCTGCCATGGAGCGCTACGCGCACCTGCTCAAGCTCAAGGCCGTCTACAACGAGGCCTAGTCTCGCAAGCGGTCTAGTTCTCTGAGCTAGCAAGGGTCCGTCCCGGTCACCGGGGCGGACCCTTTTGCGTTGGCGGCTGCTGCGGCGCGTCGAATTGCGGCTTGCAGACACTACGAATTGCGCAGCTGCCGCGCTGTTGAGAGTGTCGCAACTGTCCAAAACATCGCGCCTGTCGCAGGCGGTGAGCGTATCGGGTGCGAGCAATACGCCGCAAATTCTCAAAACACCAAAAAATATCGCCAGGCAAAGACATGCGAGCAGGCGTGTCGGCGAGCGGCGGAATTTCTCCGGTGGGGTAGAATGTCATTACGTATTGGGGGAGGGCCGGCCATGGAGACGTGCGGGCCCTGCCACGAGCCTTTGGGTGACGCACAGCATGAACCCCGCCATAGTGATACCTACCTACTGGGCAAATGACCCGTTGCAGCCGGGCGCGTACGATCACGCGACGGCCGTCGACGAGCCGCTGCCCGAGCTTGCGCGCTGCCTGGACTCGCTCGACGACGTGCGTGGTGTCATCCGCGTCATCGTGCTGCTCGTGGCCCCTCCCGAGGCCGAGGCGTCTGCCCGCGCCCGCGTCCGTGCCATCGTGCGGGATCACACGGACCTCAACCCGCTCGTCATCGGCTCGCGAGAGGCTCGTCTCATCGCGGGACGCATCGAGACGCTGTGCCCCGGCTTCTCTGGTGAGGTCGTGTCCCTGCGAGGGTATGGCGCCATTCGCAACATGGGGCTTGCCGTCTGCGCGATGCTCGGCCACGACGTTGCCGTGTTCATGGACGACGACGAGGTCGCGCTCTCCCCGGACTTTCTCGTTGACGCCGCGTATGGCTTGGGCAGGCTCACGCGCCAGGACCTCAAGATCCTTGCCAAGACCGGGCACTTCGTGGACGCGAACGACTCCCACCTCGCGGACGTGTCGCGTCCCAAGTTCTGGGAGCGCTGGTGGTCGAAGCGCCGTGAGTTCAACGAGTGGATGTCCGCTGCCCTCGAGGCCCCCCGCATCCGGCGCTCGAACTACGTGTGCGGCGGCTGCATGGCCGTACACGCGGCAGCGTTCTCGCGCGTGCCCTTTGACCCGTGGATCACGCGAGGCGAGGACCTCGACTACCTGCTGAACCTGCGGATGAGCGGCTATGAGATGTGGTTCGACCGCCAGTGGTACGTGAGACACCTCCCACCGGCGACGCCGGACGCTCCCAACCGCTTCCTACAGGACGTCTATCGCTGGGTCTACGAGCGCGCCAAGCTCGCCTTCTGCGCGCGCCGTCCCAGCCTGAGACGCGTCACGGCAGACTCGCTTCTGCCCTATCCGGGCAGGTGGCTCATGCCCGAGCTGGACGCGCGCATCTCCCGCACGGCGCTCGCGCGCGCCATCGCGGGGCCAGATAGGGCCGCCTACCTGCGAATCTGGCGAAAGGGCCGGGCAGACGCCTACGCGTATGCCTCGGCAAATGACGAGAACTACGCCCGGCTGCTGAGCTTTTGGCCGAGCGTCATGGACGAGATCTGGGACGACGAGCGACTGGCCGCTGCCGTCCTCGAGATGTCGGGCAAGTGAGGAAGGGGAATGGCCCCTTTGCCTTGCTCGCCCACCAAGAAAGGAGTGGGAGCTTGAGTCCCAACCGCCTGAACGGTCGCCTCTCGAGGCTCGATGACGTGCGCAGCTCGCAGGCCACCGAGCGAATACTCGGCCTTGCGTCCAAGACGCTCGATCTCATGCGCTCCGGCCTTACCAAGCAGGGCTGTCAGGACGTCTGTCGCCTGCTGCTTCCCGAGACGACGGCCATCGCCGTTGCCATGACCGACACCGAGCGCGTGCTTGCCTACGAGGGCGCGCTTGCCGCGGACTTCCCGCCGGGCAGCCCCATCCACACGGCCGCCACGCTCGAGGTGCTCCAGAGCGGCAAGCTCGGCCTGTTCCAGGCGCGCGGCGAGGGTGACGACGCCTCCTCCGAGCTGCCCAGAAGCGTGCGTGGGGGCATCGTGGTGCCGCTCAACGTCCAGGATCGCCCGCATGGCACCATCAAGTTCTACTATCGCTCGCCGGCAGACATCGATCGCAGCCAGCTTGCCATCGCGCGCGGGTTTGGCCAGCTGCTCTCCACGCAGCTCTCGACCCATGAGCTCGATCGCCAGGCCGAGCTCACGGCAAAGGCCGAGGTCAAGGCCCTGCAGGCGCAGATTAACCCGCACTTTTTGTTCAATACGATCAACACGATCGCCGCGCTCACGCGCACGGACCCGGCACAGGCGCGCACGCTGCTGCGCGAGTTCGCCGTGTTCTACCGCCAGACGCTCGAGAGCTCGGATCAGCTCATCCCGCTTGCCCGCGAGCTCGAGCAGACGCGCCGCTACCTGCGCTTCGAGCACGCGCGCTTTGGCCAGGACCGCATCCTGGAGCGCGAGCACGTGGGTGCGGGGTGCGGCGAGGTGCTCGTGCCGGCCTTTATCGTACAACCCATCGTGGAGAACGCCGTGCGCCACGCCATGCGCGACGAGGGGCCGCTCCACATCGACATTCGCGCGGACGTGGACGAGGGCGACGTGCTCATCGCCGTGACCGATGACGGCCTGGGTATGGATGAGCAGACCGTGGACATGCTGCGAGAAGGCATTGAGGGGAATCACGCTTCTGGCTGCTCGAGCAACGAAAAGGGAACCGGAATTGCTTTGAGGAATGTTGCAGAGCGTCTCGAGAGGTTCTATGGTTTTGGGTCGGGCATCGATATCATGTCAAAGCCCGGTGAGGGCACGTGTGTGACGCTGCGTCTTGCCCACACTGCCGCTCATAACGAATAACGAGGATGTGCTTGTATGCTGCGTGCCATGATTGTTGACGACGAGGCCCCCGCTCGCTCCGAGCTGCGCTTCTTGCTCGAGGAGACCGGTCGCGTCGACGCGATCGTTGAGGCCTCGAGCGCCCGCGATGCCGTCGAGAAGCTGATGGACGGCCGCCCGGACGTGCTCTTTCTCGACATCTCCATGCCCAAGACGAACGGCATGCAGCTTGCGGAGGCGCTTCACAAGCTCAAGAACCCGCCCGCGGTCGTCTTCGTGACGGCTTACAGCGAGTACGCCCTCGAGGCGTTTGACGTCGACGCCGTCGACTATCTGATGAAGCCCGTGGAGACCGAGCGTCTCGAGCACGCACTCGACAAGGTCGTGGCGCGCGGCAAGGGCAACTCCGCACCCGCCGCTCCGGCCGAGCGCATTCCGGTCGAGAAGGGCGGGCGCAAGGTCCTCGTCCCCATCGACCAGATCCGCTATATCGAGGCCAAGGACGACTACTCCTGCATCTACACGGACACGGACCGCTACCTGTCCGTGATCTCGCTCGCCCAGCTCGAGGCGAAGCTCTCGCCGCACGGCTTCTTCCGCGTGCACCGTGGCTACATCGTGAACCTGCAGTACGTCGAGGACGTCGAGGTGGTCTCGAGCGGCGTGATGCAGCTGGGCATCCAGGGCGTCGAGGGCAAGAAGATCTCCGTCTCGCGCCGTCGCGTCGTCCAGCTCAAGCGCGCGCTCGGGCTGTAGCGGGCGGGCGGCCATGGCAAGGAAGCGCATCGACATTCTGAGCGACACGCACGGCAGGCTCTCGCATGAGGTTCTCGATGCTCTGGACGGCTGTGACCTCATCGTGCACGCCGGCGACATCACCTCGGACGAGGACTTCGTGACGCTCGGCGCCCTAGCCCCGCTGCGCCTATGCCTGGGCAACAACGACTGGGCGGGCGAGTATGGCCCCGAGGTGACGCGCAAGGTGCGCTTTGAGTACGAGGGCCTGCGGTTCTGTGTCTGCCACTATCGCCAGGATCTCACGGGTGAGCAATTTGACGTGGGCGTGTTCGGCCACACGCACGTGCCCGAGCGAGACGCGCTTGCCAACGGCGCGCTGCTCATGAACCCCGGCAGCCCCACGTTTCCGCGTAGCGCCAACGGACCCACGATGGGCCGCATCTACGTCGAGGACGGGCGCGTGCTGTCCTCGGAGATCATCAAGCTCGGCGATGGCGAGGACCGCGGCTGGGGCCGCAGTTTCTTCGCTGGCTGGTAGATGGGGCACTGGGGACGGGTTCATTTGTCCCATGTTTGTCCCAAATGGCGGGCCGAGTGGGACAAGGTAACCCGTCCCAGCGTCCGCTTACAGGTACTCGCGCAGCTCCTTGACGAGACGTGCCTTGGGGGCGCTGCCAACCATCGTGTGCACCGGCTTGCCGCCCTTGAACAGGATGAGGGTGGGGATGGACATGACCTGGAAGCGCATGGCGAGGTCCTGCTGATCCTCGACGTTGCACTTGTAGACCACGAGCTCGTCTGACAGCTCGTTCGAGATCTCCTCGACAATGGGCGCAAGGGCGCGGCACGGCCCGCACCAACCGGCCCAGAAATCGACGAGAACGGGCTTCTCGGCAGAGCGAATCGCGGTGTCGAACGTCTCCTCGGTAATTGCGTGCGTTGCCATGATTCCTCCCGGCGATAAGACCGGATTGCCCGGTCGCTGTGTCCTTGCTTGTGGTTATACCCAGGCTCCCCGCGCGCATGACGGTGCGCCGGCGATAGAATCAACCTTGCAAATGAACTGGCCACCGGCGTGCCCAAGGCGTGCCGGCGGCCAACGCGGTTGGGAGCCCGGATGGACGTTCGACAGGAATACCTCGACAAGGCGAGGGCCGAGCTGGGAGACCTCGCGCAGGCGGGCGTCATCATGACGGGCAACGCGTTCTCCCACGTGCTGCTCGTGAAGGGCGAGTCCGAGGTGCCCGGCGCGGACGGAACCGTGCCCAAGCTGCTCGAGGGGCCAGACGGCAAGGCCCTGCACGCCGCGCTTGGTGCCCTGGGGTACGCGCCCGAGGACTGGGGCGGCCTGTCGACCAACGACGCCGAGGGCTACCCGCTCGTGCCGGGGACGCTGCGCCTTGCCATCGCCACGCTTGACCCATCGACGCTCGTCGCGCTCGATGACGCCGCTGCCTCCGCCATCCGCGAGGCGTTTGCAGACGAGCTCGTGGAGCTAGAGAGCCTCGATGCCGCCACGCTCGCGCCCGGCCTCGTCGTCCGCATCCTGGGCATGCGCGTCCTGGCGCTCGGCGGGTTCGAGAAGAGCCTGTCGGACCCCAAGGCAAAGCAGCTTATGTGGGCGCGCCTCAAGCAGCTGCCGCCGGAGGGCGAGCCCTACTAGCCGCTTTGCTCGCCCGGCTTCCCCAAGCGCTCACCGCACCGTCCGTTTGCGGTACGCTTAAGACTGGTATGCGTAGGCGGCTTTGCTCGCAGGGCCGCCGTCATCGTCCAAGGAGGACACATGTCGAACATCCCCGCGCCCGTCGACGCAACCAAGACCCCCGAGTGGGCGGCCCTCAAGGCCCACCACGACAAGCTCGTGGCGGACCACTTCAGCCTCAAGGATGCCTTCGCGACAGACGACAAGCGCGTCGAGAAGCTCTCGTTCGACATGAGCGACCTGCACTTTGACCTCTCCAAGGACCTCGTCACCGACGAGACCGTCAAGCTGCTGTGCGACCTCGGTCGTGCCGTGAAGGTCGAGGAGCGCCGCGACGCCATGTTCAGCGGGGCGCACATCAACACCACCGAGGACCGCGCCGTGCTGCACACGGCCCTGCGCCGCCCCAAGGACCAGATCGGCAAGTTCGTCGTGGACGGCCAGGACACCGTGGCAGACGTCCACGAGGTTCTCGACCGCATGTACGCGTTCGCCGAGCGCGTTCGCTCCGGCGAGTGGAAGGGTGTCTCGGGCAAGCGCATCGAGCACGTCATGAGCATCGGCATCGGCGGCTCGGACCTCGGCCCGGTCATGGCCTACGAGGCGCTCAAGCCCTACGCGGACGCCGGCATCGACTGCCGCTTCGTCTCCAACATCGACCCGAACGACATGGCCGAGAAGACCCGTGGCCTGGATCCGGAGACCACGCTGTGCATCATCGTCTCCAAGACGTTCACCACGCTCGAGACGATCACGAACGCCCGCGAGGCCCGCACCTGGCTGCTCGACAGCCTGAAGGCCCAGGGCGCCATCGACGGCTCCGATGCCCAGAACGCGGACGCCATCAAGAAGCACTTCGTGGCCGTCTCCACGAACCTCGAGCTCGTGGAGCAGTTCGGCATCGACCCGGACAACGCCTTTGGCTTCTGGAACTGGGTCGGCGGCCGCTACTCCGTTGACTCCGCCGTGGGCCTGTCCCTCATCGTCGCGTTTGGCCCCGAGCGCTTCAGCGAGTTCCTCGCCGGCTTCCACGACGTGGACAACTACTTCAAGAACACGCCGCTCGAGGAGAACGTCGTGGCGCTCATGGGCCTCATGAACGTCTGGTACGTCAACTTCTGCGGCATGGGCAGCCACGCCGTGCTGCCGTACAACCAGTACCTGCACCGCTTCCCGGCCTACCTCCAGCAGCTCACGATGGAGTCCAACGGCAAGTCCACGCGCTGGGACGGCACGCCCGTCACGTCCTCCACGGGCGAGGTGTTCTGGGGCGAGGCCGGCACGAACGGTCAGCACGCGTTCTACCAGCTCATTCACCAGGGCACCAGGCCCATTCCGGCGGACTTCATCGCCTTCGTGAACACGCCCAACCCCATCAAGGACGGCGACCAGGACGTGCACGAGCTGTTCCTGGGCAACTTCCTCGCCCAGACGAAGGCCCTCGCCTTTGGCAAGACGGCCGACGAGGTCCGCGCCGAGGGCACGGCCGAGTGGATGGTCCCGGCCCGCGTCTTTGACGGCAATCGCCCGACGACCTCCATCTTTGGCGAGGCGCTCACCCCGCACGCGCTCGGCGAGCTCATCGCGCTGTACGAGCACATCACGTTCGTCGAGGGCACGGTCTGGGGCCTGGACTCCTACGACCAGTGGGGCGTCGAGCTTGGCAAGCAGCTCGCCAAGCAGATCACGCCGGCCTTCCACGACGACGAGGCGCTTGCCCAGCAGGACGCGAGCACGCAGGCGCTCATCGCCTACTACCGCGCGCACAGGAAGTAGCGCCGCGCAGATACGCCAGCCTTGGGGCCGCGCTGCCATGCGCGGCCCTTCTTCTCGGAAGGGAACGCCCGTGGCAACCGCAAAAGACGCCCCTCGCTTTGACGCCGTCATCTTTGACATGGACGGCGTGCTCGTTGACTCCGAGGCCCTCTACCTTCGCGAGTTCCAGGCGTTCTCGCGAGCCTATGGCCTCGACGTCACGCAAGACGAGCTGCTGGCGCAGGTGGGCGCCTCGCACCAGACGTTTCAGCGCACGGTGCGCGACATCCTTGCGCGCAATGGCATCAAGACCGCCTCGCCCGAGGCGGCCGAGAAGCTCTACGAGGCGTGGGCGGCCGAGAACTTCGAGCGCAACTACGGCAAGATCATGAACCCCGGCGTGTCCGAGACGCTCGACGCCCTGCGAGCCGCCGGCGTGCGCGTGGCCCTGGCCTCGTCTGCTCCGCTGCGCTTCATCCACGAGGCGCTCGGCCAGTGCGGTATCGACGATCGCTTCGAGCGGTTCGTCTCGGGCGAGCAGTTCCATGAGAGCAAGCCCAACCCGGAGATCTACCTGCACTCCATGGAATGTCTGGGGCTGCCCGCGAGCCGCTGCTGCTGCGTGGAGGACTCCGCCTATGGCATTGCCGCGGGTAGGGCGGCTGGCCTGTTCGTGATCGCCAAGCGCGAGGAGCGCTTTGGCTTCTCGCAGGCCGAGGCGGACGTCATCGTGGACGAGATTCCCGGCGTGCTCGACGTCGTGCTGGGGTAGCGGCGCCACCTGTTGCCCGAACGCCTGCGAACGCTACGAAAAAAGGCAGCTGCCATCGCGTTGGGGCGATGACAGCTGCCTGTTTCGTAGCGTTTCTGCGTGCGTGCGCCGCGCTAAGGCGTGCGCCGGCCTACTTCTTTGCCGTCTCCTTGATGGCACCCACGTGCTTGAGCAGGTCGTGGTAGCGCTGGGCGCTCATCGCGCGGGAGGGGACGACGACATAGCTTCCGTTCGCGAACGCGAGAACGGCCATCTCGTTGCCCACGGTGGCGCCGCGCAGGTCTGCGATGCGCAGCGTCTCGGTTGAGTCCGGCGTGGTCACGGTGAGCGTGTCCTCGTACGCCGCGATGCTGCGGTGGCGCTTGTCGGTGGGGATGAGCGCCGTGTCGAGCCCGGCGCGGCGAAGCTTGCGCAGCTGCACCTGCGGCCAGCGGTCTGCGAGGGCCCACAGGATGACCTCCGCCACGACCATGCCCACGAGCAGGGGCACGTTGCCCTTGGTGGCCGGCGCGAGCGCCGCGATCACGATGAGCACGAGAACGGCGTAGCTCGTGACGCTTGCGGGGTTGCGCGTCTTGTCGCCGGCGAGCAGGCGAGCCGCCTCGTCGGTGAGCTGGGCGGAGAGGTCGTAGTTGAGGCTGAAGAGCGGCTTGTTAAGGCCGGCCTCGGACTTGTTGGTGGCGTGTGCCATGGTGCTCCCATCAGGTGCTTGTGCATGCAAGAGCAAATTGTAGCGTGCCGCCCGCCCGGGCGCGTGGCTCTCGGGCGGGCGGCACGTGGGCGCTCGTATGGCGGGAGGCAAGCCCGCTCACGGTGTTCTTCGGCGTCGCCGTGCGGCGCGAGCGCCGGTTGGCTCCTAGTAGATGCCGCGCTGGCGGCCGGCGCGGTCTCCCACGCGGCGGCGTTCGCCCTTGCCGGTCGGGCGCTGGGCGCTCGCCGAGCGCTGCTCCGTGCGGTTGCCGCGCTGGTCGGTACGCTGGTTGCCGCGCTGCTGGCGGCCTCCACGGCCACCGCTGCGCCTGCCGCCGCGGTTGCGCTGCTTGCGCTCGCCCTCGGTCTCGAGCTCAAGCTCGGCAACCTCGCGGCGCGTGAGCTTGGCGCTGCCCGGGCGCTGGGGCTTTGCGCCCTTGGAGGGCTTGGCCTTCCTCTTCGTGGCGTCGCCGGCCTTGGAAGCCTTGGGGGCGCTGGCCTTCGCGGGCTTCTCGTGCTCGGCGAGCTTCTCGCTCTTCTCGGCGCGGGGCTTGGCTAGGGCGCGCTTGCGGGCCGCGGCGCTCGCGGCCTTGCGGGCCTCCTCGCGCTTCTTGCGGGCCTTCTTGCCCAGCGGGCGCCAGTCCTCGGGGTCGCGGTCGGGATCGAGCTCAACGGGCTTGTCGCCCAGCTCGAGCTCGTAGGCGGGCTCGAATGGCGGCACGACCTTGCCCATGAGCTTCTCGGCGGCATAGAGCTCGTCTGAGTCGTTCTCGGTCACGAACGTGAGCGCCCAGCCGGCCTCGCCCGCGCGTCCCGTGCGGCCGATGCGGTGGATGTAGTCCTCGGCGTCAACGGGCACGTCAAAGTTCACCACGTAGCGGACGTCGGAGACGTCGATGCCACGGGCGAGCACGTCCGTGGCCACGAGGACGTCGCAGCTGCCGTCGCGGAAAGCGCGCAGGGCGCGCTCGCGCTGGTTCTGGCTGCGGTCGCCGTGGATGGGCGCGCAGGAGATGTTGGCGCGGCGCAGGCGGCGGCAGCAGGCGTCTGCGCGGTGCTTCGTGCGGCAGAAGACGATGACGCGCTTGGGGCCCTCCTGCTTGAGCACCTCGGGCAGCAGCGCGTTCTTGGCCTCGAGTGAGACGGGCAGCGCAAACTGGTCGATGGTCTCGGCAACCGAGCCCTTGTGGGCGATCTCCACGATGGCCGGCTCGCTCACGAGGTCGCGGATGCCGCCGATGGCGTCCTCGTCGAGCGTGGCCGAGAACAGCAGCGTCTGGCGCGAGGAGGGCGTCTGGCCCACGATCTTGCGCATGGCGGGCAGAAAGCCCATGTCGAGCATGCGGTCGGCCTCGTCGAGCACGAGGACCTCGACGTCTCCCAGGTGCGCCTCGCCCTGCTCGATGAGGTCAACGAGGCGGCCGGGCGTGGCAACGAGGATGTCGAGCCCGCGGCGAAGCGCCGCCTTCTGCGGCTCGTAGCCCACGCCGCCCACGACGGTGTAGCTGCGGTGATGCGTGCGGCCCTCGATGGTGGCGCACACATCCGCGATCTGCTGGGCAAGCTCGCGCGTGGGCGTCACGATGAGCATCTTGGGACCGCAGTGGCGCTCGGAGTGGCCGAGGCGGCTCATCGTGGGAAGCAGGAAGGCGGCCGTCTTGCCCGTGCCGGTCTGGGCGGCGGCGAGAAGGTCGCGGCCGTCGAGGACATAGGGGATGGCCTGCGCCTGGACGGGCGTGGGCTGCTCGTAGCCGAGCGTCTCGACAGCCTTGAGGACGGCCTCGGAAAGACCGAGGTCGGAGAAGGCGACGGTCGGGTCGCCGGGGTTGGTGCTCTGGGTCATGTAAGGTGTTCCTATCTTTGGGCTTGTGCCCATGCTGCGGCGGGGCTGCGCTCACGGCTGCAGACCTACCGATGGTCGATTCGCTGGTACCACTGTAGCCGAAGTGTGCTTAAGCCGCCGCCCGGACGCGGTACGCTGTGTGCAAACTGTGGGTGATAGCTGGGACGTTTTTCCGTAAGGAGCGAGCGATGGGGGAGCCGACAAACGACGAGTGGTGGCGACACGACGAGCCTGACGTGAACGATCGCCAGGCCCGCGAGCGCCGCACCGCCGAGAGGCGCCGGCTCGAGGGGGACCCGTACTCCGCCGCATCGAGCCGTCACCGTCCGCCGCGGGACGGCCGCGCCGTGCGTCCCGAGATGGGTCGCAGCGAGGCCGCCGAGCTTCCCCACGCGCGTCGTCGTTCGAGGGGCACGCGCCATGGCGCTGCGGCTCCCGGCCACAGGGGAGGGCCGGCGCAGCGCTACGGCTACAGCGCCTCGGAACGCGCTCGCCACGGCTCCACGATTCCCGACGACCGCCTGCCGCGTCGCCGTCCCAAGCAGCAGCGACCGCTTGGGTGGTCTGCCCAGAACGTGCCCCAACTGCGCGAGACGTCGGCGAGCAACGGCGGCTGGAAGTTCCGGTCGCTCAATCCCACGCACGGGCGCGGCGTTCCGCCCGTCGTGCTTCTCGGCGTGGGCGGCGTGCTCGGCATCGTCCTGCTCGTGCTCGTGGTCCGTGGCGTGTCTGGCTGCGTTGCCTCTCGCTTGGCGCCTGCCGTCGAGGAACCCGCGACGAGCGAGGCGGCCGCCACGACGGACGCCGCTGCGGCAACGCAGGCCGCCGCGACCGACGACGCCAGCCTGCCCGCCCACACGGTGCTCGACGAGGGGCGCAAGACGGCGAGCGGCGAGGGGCGCATGAGCTTCTCGGCCGTAGGCGACAACCTCATGAACGAGAACCTCCTCGAGCTCGCGGACGCCTGGAGCGGCTCCGCGGGAGACGGCGCCTACGACTTCTCGCCCCTGTACTCCGAGGTGGCGCCCGTCATCCAGGGGTCGTATGACGTCTCGTTCATCAACCAAGAGACCACGCTCGGCGGCAACTCAGACTTTGACTACGCGGGCTACCCCAGCTACAACACGCCCGACTCGCTTGCCGACGCCGTGGCAGACGCCGGCTGGCGCATCGTGAACACGAACACGAACCACACGTACGACACGTGGATCAAGTCCATCGAGCACTCCCAGGGCGTGTGGGCCGCAAAGACGGGCCTCGTCACGATCGGCAGCTACGACTCGGACGCGGACCGCCAGACGGTGCGGCTCGTGGAGTGCAACGGCATTCGACTTGCGGCGCTCTCGTACTGCTACGGCCAGAACGGCTACGAGCAGGACGACCTTCCCAACGACTGGTTTGCCGTGCCCTACGACGAGGCCAAGATGCGCGAGGACGTGGCGCGCGCCCGCGAGGTGGCCGACGTCGTTCTCGTCTACATGCACTGGGGCGAGGAGTACACGAACGAGGCAAGCGACGAGCAGAGGGCCATCGCGAAGGCGTGCGCGGACATCGGCGTGGACGTTGTCATCGGCAGTCACTCGCACGTGATTCAGCCCGTGGAGTGGGTGGAGCGCGAGGATGGCGGCAAGATGCTGTGCGCGTATGGCCTGGGAGACTTTGCCTCTGGCTATCGCAACAGCCCCAACTGCATCCTGAGCGGCATGCTGAGCTGCGACTTTGTGCGCGTGGACGGTGAGGCTGCCAACGGCGACAACGTGGGGCCGGGCGGCATCGCCGTGGAGAACGTCACGTGGCATCCGCTTGTGGAGCACATGGTGGGCAGCACTGACGTCGTGCGCTTCGTGAAGGGCTACTCGGCTGCCGACGCCGAGGCAAACGAGCTGCTCTCGACTGTGGGCGATCCCACGACCTGGCCGCTCGAGAAGACCCGCGAGGTCATCGGCGACGCCGCCACCATCGACGCGTGACACTTGGGGACGGGGTCAGACGCGTGACACTTGGGTGACACTTGGGGACGGGGTCAAACTGTCACCTCGGCGCCGTTCGTCAAACTCCGCCTCGTGGGAGATTTCCCGCAAACTCCGCCTCTCGGGATGGTTCCGGGCCAAAATCACGCCCGAATCGTCTTTGGAGGCGGAGTCTGTGGCGCTGCACGAGAAACATCCCCAAAGACGGAGTTTGTCACGCCCATGCCACGCGTGCGAAGCGCGGTCGTGCTAGCGTAGCTCGCGAACAATTCCGTCAGCGCAGGGGAGGACCCATGCAAGAGCTCAGCCAGCGCACGTCGCAGTTCACGGACTCCGTGATTCGCCGCATGACGCGCGTGTCCATGAAGTACGACGCCATCAACCTGTCCCAGGGCTTCCCGGACTTTGACCCGCCCGCGGCCATTACCGACCGACTCGCCGAGGTGGCCCACACCGGGCCGCACCAGTACGCCATCACCTGGGGTGCGCCCAACTTCCGCGCCGCGCTCGCTGCCAAGCAGAGCCCGCGCATGGGCCTCGACATCGATCCGGAGACCCAGATCGTGGTCACCTGCGGGTCCACCGAGGCCATGATGTGCTCGGTCATGACCGTCACGAACCCCGGCGACCGCATCGTGATCTTCAGCCCGTTCTACGAGAACTACGGGGCCGACACTATCCTGTGCGGCGCCGAGCCCACCTACGTGGAGCTCCACGCGCCCGCGTTCACCTTTGACGAGGCCGAGCTCGAGGCCGCGTGCGCCATTCCCGGCACAAAGGCGCTCATCCTGTGCAACCCGTCCAACCCCTGCGGCCACGTCTTTTCTCGTGCCGAGCTCGAGTTCATCGCCCGCATGGCCGAGAAGTATGACCTGTGGGTCATCACGGACGAGGTCTACGAGCACATCGTCTATGCGCCCTACGAGCACGTCTACTTTGCGAGCCTGCCGGGCATGGCGCAGCGCACGCTCTCCTGCAGCTCGCTGTCAAAGACCTACTCCATGACCGGCTGGCGCCTGGGCTACGTCATCGCGCCGGCAGACGTCATCGACCGCGCCCGCAAGGTCCACGACTTCCTCACCGTGGGCGCCGCCGCGCCGCTCATGGAGGCCGCTGTGGCGGGCCTTGAGCTGCCGCAGAGCTACTACGACGAGCTCACGGCGCTCTACACCCACAAGCGCGATCTGTTCTGCAACGGCCTGCGCAGCCTGGGCTTTGACTTCATCGAGCCGCAGGGCGCCTACTACGTTATGGCCGACGTCTCGAGCTTGGGCTACGAGGATGACTACGACTGCGCCGTTGACCTGTGCCGCAAGGTGGGCGTGGGCACCGTGCCCGGCAGCTGCTTCTTCGACGCTCCCGAGAACCGCTTCGTGCGCTTCCACTTCGCTAAGTCCGACGAGGTGCTCAAGGCCGCCCTCGATCGCCTCGACGGCTGGCGCGAGAAAATGGCGCGGTAAGGCCGTTTTCGTTGCGGGCCAGCTTTTACGCGTTTCTCGGCCCGGCAGCGCGTAAAACGTGGCCGAGAACGGCGTCCGTCCCGGCATGTCACGCATCGTTAACAAAAAAGTTCTTGCGCGCGGGTGCGGTGGGCGCGTATAGTCGCACCTAACAAGCGCAAAGGGCGCCTGTCGACCCCAAGAGAGGAGTGCACCATGTTCCAGTCCATGAACAACAACTGGTGGTGGCGCAACTCGATCTCTCTCGGTCGATGGTGAGTCTTGTCGCGCCTTATATCTCGCGAATGAAAGGGCTCCCGGTTCGACCGGGGGCCCTTTTTTCGTCTCGCGGCTCAGCTCGCAACCCCACTCACAAGCAAATGGCCCGACGACCAAGGCCAGACGAAAGGATCACTGCCATGTCCGAGAACACCCAGCAGGCTCGCACCGTCAACACCAATAACAAGGGCAAGCTCGATCTCCAGTCGCTCGTCCTGCTCGCCATCCTGCTTGCCGCCGGCTTCATCCTCAACTTCACTGTGGGCAAGGCCATCTCCTCGATTTCGGGCGGCATGATCAGCCCCGAGTTCATCATCTCCGCCTTCTGCCTCACGATCCTCGTCGTGCGCCCCAACGTTGGCCAGGCGCTCGTCATCGGCCTCATCTCCGCCGCCGTCATCCAGATCACGACGACCTCGCCGTTCATCGACTTCGCCGCCGAGGGCATTGCCGCCATGCTCATGGCCGCCCTCGTCTCCGCCGCCTCCAGGAAGGGTTCCGTGAGCCCGGTCGCCGCCGTTGTCTCCACCTTCGTGACCACCGCCGTCTCCGGCCTCATCTTCATGGTCATCAAGATCGCCATGGTCGGCGCTGCCGAGCAGCTCATTGCCGCCATGACCCCGGTCGTCCTGCTCACCGCCGTCTTCAACGCCATCCTCGTGGGCGCGCTCTACGTGCCCATCAAGAAGGCCCTCCACATCACCGACTAGCTGCGGCACCGCATCTTGCCGCTCAAGCTCCCTCAGAAAGGACACCACCATGGCCGCCAACACCGAAGCCCGCACCGTCTCCGCCAGCGCCAAGTCCTCCGCCCTTGTCGACATCAAGTCGCTCGTCCTGCTCGCCATCCTTCTCGCCGCCGGCTTCATCCTCAACATGACGCTCGGCAACGCCCTGGGCATCGTGGGCATCAAGCCTCAGTTCATCATCGCCGCTTACGCGCTCACGATCATCCTCACCCGCGCCAATCTCCTCCAGGCCGGCATCTGCGCCATCGTCTCGGCCGCCGTCATCCAGCTCACGACGTCCATTCCCGGCCTCAATTTCGCAACCGAGCTCGTCGCGGCCCTGCTCATGAGCGCGCTCGTGAAGGCAAACGTCGGCGGCAGCAAGGCTAACCCGCTCATCTCGGCGTTCCTCACCACGCTCGTCTCCGGCGCCCTGTTCGCTGTCCTCGGCACCGTCCTCATGGGCGCCGAGCTCGCCACGGCCGTCGTGAAGGTCCCCATCGTCCTGGGCACCGCCGTGTTCAACGCCATTGTGGTCCAGGCGCTCTACTTCCCGCTCAAGAAGGTCCTCGGCAACTAACTTGGATACCATGGAACGCGCCGACCTCGCGAGGGGCCGGCGCGTCTTGCGTGGGCCCCGGCCGCGGCGACGCCCCGCCATCGCCCCGCGCGTCTCACATAGACCAGCAAGAAAGGCTCACATGAGCACATCCAACCCAATCATCGAGCTCAGGGACGTCTCGTTCTCTTATGACGAGGGGCGCGAGAAGGCCCTCGACGCCGTCTCGCTCTCCGTGTGCGAGGGGGACTTCGTGGGCGTCATCGGCCCGTCGGGCGCCGGCAAGTCCACGCTCGCCGCCATGATGAGCGGCGCCATCCCGCACCACTATGCGGGCAAGCTCTACGGTGCCACGCTCGTGGACGGCCGCGACACCTGCGACGTCACGCTCACGGACATCTCGCGCGTCGTGGGCAGCGTGCTGCAGGACATCGACACCCAGATGGTCGCCTCCGTCGTGGAGGACGAGATGCTCTTTGGTCTCGAGAACTTCGGTGTGCCGCACGACAAGATCGAGGAGCGCCTCGCCGGCGCGCTCGACGCCGTGGGCATCGCCGACCTGCGCGAGCGCGAGATCGCCACGCTCTCCGGTGGACAGAAGCAGAAGGTCGCCATCGCCGCGATTCTCGCGCTCGAGCCGCGCGTGCTCGTGCTCGACGAGCCCACGGCGGCCCTTGACCCCGCGAGCTCGCGCCACGTGTTTGACACGCTGCGCGAGGTCAACGAGCGCATGGGCATCACCGTCGTGGTCATCGAGCAGAAGGTGGCGCTGCTCTCCGAGTATTGCGGCCGCATCGTGGTCCTCGACCATGGTCGCGTTGCCTTCGAGGGCACACCACACGAGGTGTTCTCGCATGGCGAGGAGCTGCGCGCCATGGGCGTGGACAGCCCCCGCGTGGCGCGCGTCTCCAACAGCCTCGCGCGCCACGGCGTCATTGAGCAGGGACTTCCGTGCCTGAACGTTGCCGAGGCCACGGCGCTCGTCGCAGGGCTCGTGGGCACGGGCCACGCATCCGAGGGGGCCGCTCGCACGCCCGCGGCCTCCCCGCATGTCCCGGCGGCCCGCCCGCACGCCGAGGGCGCCGAGCCCGTCGTCGAGCTCTCGGGCGTCAACTTCTCCTACCCGAGCGGCGGAGCCTCCGTGCGCGACCTCGAGATGCGCGTCTACCCGGGCGAGCTCGTGGGCGTCGTGGGTCAGAACGGCGCCGGCAAGACTACGCTTACCAAGCTGCTGAACGGCCTGCTCAAGCCGTCGTCCGGCGAGGTTCGCATCGCCGGCCTCAGCACGAGCGAGGTTCCCACGAGCACCATCGCCGCCCACTGCGCCACGCTGTTCCAGAACCCGGACCACCAGATCTGCAAGGACACGGTGCTCGAGGAGGTCGCGTTCGGCCTCGAGCTCCAGGGCGTCGATGCGGCCGAGGCGCGCGAGCGTGCCGAGAGGGTCGCCAAGCGCTTTGGCCTGCCGCTCGACGAGGCGCCGTTCTCGCTCTCCCGCGGCCAGCGCCAGATGGTGGCGCTCGCGAGCGTCGTCGTGTGCGAGCCCGAGGTCGTGCTGCTCGACGAGCCTACGAGCGGCCTGGACTATCGCGAGTGCATGACCGTCATGGAGACGGTGCGCGAGATGGCCGAGAAGGGCTGCGCCGTCGTCATGGTCTGCCACGACATGGAGGTCGTGAGCGACTTTGCCGAGCGTCTCGTGGTCATGGCGAACGGCGAGATCCTCGCGCGCGGCGTTGCCTCCGAGATATTCTCGGACGCCGAGCTCATGGAACGCGCCTACGTGGCGCCCCCGCAGATGGTGCAGCTTGCCTCCGAGCTTGCCCGCGAGGTCTCCCCGGCGTTTGCCGGCATGAGCGAGGTCTCTGACATCGTCGACACCGCCGAGGGGATGATTCGCCGTGGTTAACGTCATTGACTACGTGCCGGGCGCCACCGTCCTGCACCGCCTGAACCCCGTGTCCAAGCTTGCGCTTGCGGCGGGCATCATCGTGGCGACCTTCCTGGCAAGCGCGTTTCCCATGCTCGTGGGGCTTCTCGCGCTCACGCTCCTGCTGGGCGCCTACGCCGGCGTGCTCAAGAACCTGCTGTCGCTGCTGAAGCTGCTCGTGCCGCTCGCGGTGGTCATGCTTGTGCTCCAGACGGTGTTCATGCGCGGGGGAGACGTGCTGTTTGCCTGGGTCACCACCGAGGGTCTCGTCACGGGCGGCAAGGCGTGCCTGCGCCTGTTGGGCGTTGCGCTGCCGCTCATCCTCATGCTCACGGTCACCAAGCTCAACGACCTCGCGAACGCCTGCGTCGAGGTGCTGCACGTGCCGTACCGCTACGCCTTCACGTTCACGACGGCGCTGCGATTCGTCCCCGTGTTCAGCCAGGAGATGAACGCCATTATGGAGGCCCAGACGGCTCGCGGCGTTGAGTACGACACGAGAAACCCCCTCAAGAAGATCCGCCTCATGCTGCCGCTGTGCGTGCCGCTCCTCGTGAGCTCGGTGGGCAAGACCGATGCCACGGCGCTTGCCGCCGAGCAGCGCGGCTTCTACCTGCGCACGCGTCAGAGCAGCTACAAGCGCTACCCGATCGTGGGCCTCGACGCCGCCGCGCTTGCCGTGGCCGTGGCGCTCATCGTCGCCGGGGCGCTGCTGTAGGCCCCGAGGTGCCCAAAAGTCTTTGACACCTTTGGGCCGCCCGGCGCGAAAACTCGTGGAGCTTTCATAGCGGGCGACTGGCCGTTGTGGCCGGCCGCCCGCCTCGTCTATACTGAATCCTCGAGCGCGTTCGATGGGTTCGGGTGACGCCACACCTCGAACCTGGTCAGGGCCGGGAGGCAGCAGCCATAAGGGGCCTCTGGCGGGCACCCGTTCCCATCGAACGCGCTCTTTTCGTGCCCCGCGGCCCGCCGTGGGGCATACGTGTATCTAGGGGCGCCGCAGGCCGTCGGCACGCTGCGCCCGAAAGGGGACCAATGGGTTTCATCAACTTCATCGCCGAGCTTCTGCACGACCCCCGCACCGCCATCGCGAGCTGGATTGCCGCCGGCCCGCTCATGGCCTACGGCTGCGTCTTCCTCATCATCTTCATCGAGACGGGCGTCGTGTTCTTCCCGTTCCTGCCGGGCGACTCGCTGCTGTTTGCCTCGGGCTTCTTTGCCCACAACGGCGGTTTTAACATCGTTGCCCTGCTCGGCGTTGCCTGGGCGGCGGCCATCCTGGGCGACCAGTGCAACTTCATGATCGGCCACCTGTTTGGCAAGAAGATCATTGCCTCGGGCAAGGTCAAGGCCATGACGCCCGAGCGCATCGAGAAGAGCGAGAAGTTCCTCGAGAAGTGGGGCCACCTCGCCATCTTCCTCGGTCGTTTCTTCCCGTTTATTCGCACGTTCGTGCCGTTCATCGCCGGCATGGGCGGCATGCACTGGCGCAACTTCGTGCTGTTCAACGTGCTCGGTGGCATCACGTGGTCCACGCTGTTCACGCTGCTCGGCTACTTCTTTGGCGGCATTCCCTTTGTGCAGGAACACTTCGAGCTGCTCATTGTGGGCATCGTTGCCGTGTCGATCATCCCCACGGTCGTTGGTCTCGTGAAGGCCAAGCTCGGCAAGAAGTAGGACGCCGCCGGGACGTAACCTGGCAAGGCTTCGCAGACGCTACGTTTTGGGCAGTTGCCGGCTCATTTGGAGACCGGTAACTGCCTGTTTTCTGGCGTTTGCGCGAGTGCAACCGTTCGCCTCGCGGACATACCACGAGAAATGGCCTTTTGCCAGCTAAACGCTACCGTTCACGGCGCGATGCGAACGGTTTTGGCTCGGGCAGGCAAGAATGACAGCGAAGCGCGCGTCCTCCTGAACGCTCGTCTCCCCTCCGGTCGTCGGGTAGTCAGTTTGGGCGCTTACATCGGTACGTCCATTTGTTCGTCAGAGATTCTTCCAACCCCCTGTTCTCTGGGAGGACGCGCGCCACTTGGAAGATTCCGAGCCCCTCGCTAAGCGAGGACCGGCACCCTAAGGTGGCCTGGGCTCGGCTAAGCGCCCCGACTATCCCCGGGGCGCTTCTTTTATGCGCAAGATGCTTCGGGCCGCACGACGCGAGCCACGCGCCACCGACCTGCACGGAAAACGAGGTTGTCGGTGCCTGCGGAAGTCCCAGATGTCCGACAACCTCTAAAAACGTGCAACCGGATCCGCGACAGCCCCGACAACCTCGAAAAACGTGCAGCTGGACCCGCGGCAGCCCCGACAACCTCTAAAAACGTGCAGCTCGATGCGCCGCGAGCCCCGCGAGACGCCTGTGCCCTACAGCGAGAGAAGCGCCCTGCGCGCCGCGCCGATGAAGCCCGCGTCGTTGCCGAGGGACGCCGGACGGATGGGCGTCTCCTTGCACGCGACGACCGCGACCTCGCGATAGTGTGCGAGGCACGCCTCGCCGAACGTGTCCCAGCCACCGCTCATGCCGCCTCCCACGACGAACGCGTCGGGGTCCACGGTGACGGCCACGGCCGCGAGCGCCCGCGCCAGGTAGCGCCCGAGACGCTCGCATGCGTGTGTCGCCTGCACGTTTCCGCTGCGTGCAGCCTCAAAGACCGCGAGCGCATCCGTGGCGTGCGCAATCTCCACGCGCTCGGCGCCGCCCCTCTCGCACTCCTCGCGATACAGGCGGATGAGCCCGCGGGCGCTTGCGTACTGCTCCAGGCATCCGCGGCAGCCGCAGTTGCAGGCCTCGGTCTCGTCGGGCTCAACGTTGAGGTGTCCTATCTCGCCCGCCGCGCCATGCGCGCCCGCGATGACGTTGCCGCCGATGACGACACCCGCGCCCACACCCGTGCCGAGCGTCACCATGACGGTGCCGCCGCGAGCGTTGCCCGAGCCGAGCCACGCCTCGCCGAGTGCGGCCGCGTTCGCGTCGTTCAGCACGGCGAGGCGAGCCTGCGGGTACGCCTCGCGCAGGGCCGACGCCAGGCCCGTGAGGTCCAGCGTGATGTTGGGCGCCATAGTGAGCGTGCCGTCCTCGAGCACCACGCCGGGGACGTCCAGGCCGATGGCAGCGAGCTCGTTCGCTTCGACGCCTGCCTCGTCTGCGAGCTCGCGAACCGCCTCGCAGACCTTCGCGAATGCCTCCTTGCTGTCGAGGGCTCCCGTGCTCGCCTTCGAGGTGCCGAGAACCTCCCCGCGCTCCGTCACGAGGCCCGTCTTGATGCTGGTGCCGCCAACGTCGATGCCAACGGCCTTGATTGTCTTTTCGTTCATGCGCCCTCCTCTGGTGGTGCCAAGAGCGTACGCCTGTCCGCAAATCCGTTAAATGGGAAGCAAGGCGAGCGTCGCGGTTTGCGCCGTCCACCGCACAACGCCTTCCGTCTGCGGCTTGCCCGGCCTGTCGGGGCCCAATACAGGGGACATTGGGTGAACGGCCGCCTCCGGGGAGGGGCGCCCGACCATCGAGAGAGGACACGCCCATGGGGGAGAAGAAGCTGCTTCAGCCGATCGAGGTCGGCCCCGTCACGCTCAAGAACCGCGTCATGTTCCCGCCGCTCACGACGGGCTACGAGGAGCGCGACGGCTCCATTGGCCCGCGCAGCCTCGCGTTCTACGAGCGTCTGGCCGCCGGCGGCGCCGGCTACATCGTCATCGGCGACGTCGCGCCCGTGAACACCGCGAGCCCCACGCCCAAGCTCTGCTCAGATGAGCAGATCCCGAGTTTCTCGGCGCTTGCCGAGGCCGTGCACAGGCACGGCGCCAAGCTGGCCCTCCAGATCTTCCACCCCGAGTACGACGTGCCGGGCGTCGGTCGCATGATCGTGGGCTCCATGGCCGCCGCCAAGGCAGCCGCCGCGGCCCGCGCCGCCGGAGACGAGCAGACGGCTGCCGCCAAGACGGCCGAGTCCGAGAAGATCCGCGCGGACGCCTACGCCAAGCTCCACCACGACATGCAGCACTTCGCCAGCGAGGCCACGTCCGAGCAGCTCTCCCAGATCAGGGATGCCATCGCCGCCTGCGCCGCGCGCGCCCAGAAGGCGGGCGTCGACGCCATCGAGGTGCACGGCGACCGTCTCGTCGGCTCGCTGTGCTCCAAGACGCTCAACCACCGCACCGACGAGTATGGCGGCTCGCTCGGGAATCGCACCCGCTACGCGCTCGAGGTCGTGGCCGCCATCCGCGAGGCCGCACCCAACCTCATGCTCGAGTACAAGCTGCCCATCATCACCACGAACCCGGACGGCACACCGCGCGGCAAGGGTGGCCTCGAACCCGACGAGGCCTGCGAGTTTGCCCAGGCCCTCGAGGCAGCCGGCGTCCACATGATCCAGGTGGCCCAGGCCAACCACACCGGCAACATGGGCGACACCATCCCGCCCATGGGCGAGGTGCCCTACAACTGGACGCTCCCGGTGGCCGAGCGCATCAAGGCGCTTGTGGGCATCCCCGTGGCCACCGTGGGCCGCGTCGTCACGCCCGAGGCGGGCGAGAAGATCCTCGAGGCCGGTCAGGCGGATGTCATCGGCTACGGCCGCTCGCTGCTCACCGACCCCGACCTCGCGAACAAGTTCGCCCAGGATATCCCTGTGCGCCTGTGCCTCAACTGCAACAAGGGCTGCGTCGACGCCATCCAGGGCCGCCGCTACATCTCCTGCGTCCTCAACGCCGAGAACGGCGATGAGGCCACGATCCACATCAAGCCGGGCGAGGGCAAGAAGCGTGTCGTGGTCATCGGCGGCGGCATCGCCGGCTGCGAGGCCGCGCGCGTGGCCGCCACCCGCGGCTATGACGTCACGCTCTACGAGAAGGCCGACCGTCTCGGCGGCCAGATCTGGCTCGCGGCCGCCCCTCCCCGCAAGGCCGAGATCGCCCGCGCCATCGAGTACTACGAGGCCGAGCTGCCGCGCCTGGGCGTTGCGATCGAGCTCGGGTGCGAGGCGGGCGCTGCGCAGGCCATCGGCGCCGATGCCGTCATCGTCGCGGTGGGCGCGCGGGACGTCACGCTCCCCGTTCCCGGCGCGGACGGCGCAAACGTCGTCTCGAGCTGGGATGTCCTTGCCGGCAAGGCGCCGCAGGTGAGCGGGCGCGTCGCGGTCATCGGCGGAGGACTCGTGGGCGTCGAGACGGCCGAGTACCTCATCGCACAGGGCTGTCAGGTGGAGATCGTCGAGATGCTCGACAAGATCGCCGCGGGCGAGTCCGCGACCATCCTGCCCACGATTAAGGCGGAGTTCGACCAGGCAGGCGTGGCCGAACACGTGAACACCAAGCTCGTCGCCGTCACCGACGAGGGCGTCGACGTCGAGGGGCCGGACGGCGCGTCCTCCATCACGGCGGACTGGGTCGTCATGGCCGTGGGCTCCAAAAAGCTCTCGTTTGACGCCGCCGGCATCGAGGCTCCCGTCACCTTCGTGGGCGACTGCTCCGGCGAGCGCACCGCAGACATCGCCGCCGCCATCCGCAGCGGTTACAACGCCGCGAATGAGCTCTAGGGACCCAAAGGGGTCGTAGCCCTTTGGGCAGGCCGTAGGCATCGCAAACCTCTCGGGCTCGGTCGCTTTTGGGCCGCGGGGCCGTCCGGAATCGTCCGGGCGGCCCCGCGCTTTGTATACTGGATGGGTCTGGCGCGACCCGTCCCAAGCGGGTCGCCAACCTTGTCGGAGGCCGCATGGAATCGCTGTATCGCAAGTATCGCCCGCAGACGTTTGAGCAGGTAGTTGGCCAGTCTCACGTTGTCTCGACGCTCGAGCGCGCCGTGACCGAGGGCCGCCTGTCCCACGCCTACCTCTTCTGCGGTCCTCGTGGCACCGGCAAGACGACCATGGCCCGCATCCTGGCCAAGGCGCTCATGTGCGAGCAGGGCGAAGGCCACCTGCCGGATGGCGCGTGCGAGGAGTGCCGCCTCATCGCCGCCGGCGAGCACCCGGACGTCTACGAGCTGGATGCCGCAAGCCGCACGGGCGTCGACAACGTGCGCGAGGAAATCATCAACCGCGTGGACTACGCCCCGGTTCGCGGCCGCTACAAGGTCTACATCATCGACGAGGTCCACATGCTCACCCCGGCGGCGTTCAACGCGCTGCTCAAGACGCTCGAGGAGCCGCCCTCCCACGTCGTGTTCATCATGTGCACCACGGACCCGCAGAAGATCCTTGCCACGATTCTCTCGCGCGTGCAGCGCTTTGACTTCCACTCCATCGCGCCCGCCGAGATGCGCGCCCACCTCGCCCATGTGTGTGACGAGGAGGGCTTCACCTATGACGGCGAGGCTCTTGACCTCGTGGTTCGCCATGCCCGCGGTGGCATGCGAGACGCGCTTTCCTCGCTCGAGCAGCTCTCCGTGTTCGGTGCCGGCAACGTGAGCGTCGAGGCCGCGCGAGACCTGCTCGGCGAGTCGAGCGACTCCGCGCTCTCCGACGTCTCGCTGGCGCTTGCGCGCAGGGACGTGCCGGAGCTCTTCGCCAAGGTCTCCGAGCTTGTGGACGGCGGGCGAGACCTGCTGCAGTTCACGCGCGAGCTGGCGGCCCGCGTGCGCGACGCCTACGTCGTGAGCGTCGCGGGAGACAAGCCGGGTGTCGTGAGCGTGGCGGAGGGCGAGCTGCCCCTGCTCAAGGAAGAGGCCGGTGCCTACGGAAGCCCCGACCGCCTTGCGCGCGTGCTCACGGTGCTGGGGGACGCGGCGAGCGAGATGCGCACGGCCGTGAACCAGCGCCTCGTGCTCGAGATTGCCCTTACGCGCTGCGCCCGTCCCGAGAGCGACCTCACGCTCGAGGCCCTTGCCGAGCGCGTCTCCGCACTCGAGGCGAGGCTCGCGAGCGGCGCCGCTCCCGTGGCGGCCGCGGCGCCGGCGGTTGCGTCCGCGCCGCGTGCGGCCACGGCGCCGGCGCCATCTCAGGCGTCAACCGGCGCGGCAAGTCCCGCAAAGCCAGCGGTCCCCAAGTTCGTGCCGCCCGCGCTCAACCTGCACAGGAAGCCTGCGGGGAACGCGCCCGCTGCCGCGGTTCCGCCCGCGCCCCGGCCGGCTGCCTCCGTTCCGCCGGCGTCCAGGCCGAGCGCGCCCAAGCCGGTCGCGGCTGCTCCCGTGGCGTCCGTGCCGCCTGCGCAGCGCCCGGCGGCGCCTGCCCCAGCGTCCGTCTCGAGCCCTGCTCCCAAGTCCGCCTCCGTGGCCGCGCCCGTGCAGAACGGGGCGCTCCAACGCACGTGGAAGGCGGTCGTGGACGGTCTGCTCAAGACGAACGCCTCGTGCGGCTCGCTGCTGCTGAGCGCCACGGCCACGGCAGACGATGGCGCCACGCTCACGCTCTCCCTTCCCGGCGGCAGCTCCTTTACGCGCCGCATGCTTGAGCGCGCCGATGTCAAGGCTCTGCTCGACAAGGCCGTGACCTCGGCATTTGGTGCTCCTCGCACCATTGCGTATGCGAGTGACGGCTTCCCTGCGGCCCCCGCGTCCGCAAAGGCCGCGCCCGCCCCCGTGGCGCCCGCGCAGGCCGCCGCGCCCGCGCCCGCCCCGAGGACCGCATCCGCCCCCAAGCCAGAGCCAAAGCCAGAGCCTGCGCCCGCCCCTGCGGCCCCCGCTCCCGTCGTGGCGGCCGTTCCGCAGACCGCATCCGCACCGTCCAGGCCGGCCCCGCACGGCCGCGCCGCCTCGCTCAAGCTGCCGGACGTCGCCCGCCGCGCCGCCACCCCAGCCGCGCCGCCCGTCGAGGAGGACATCCCGCCCTACGACGACGCGGACGTTCCTCCCTATGACGATGCTGACGTTCCGCCCGTCGACCTTCCGTCCCCCGCGCCGGCGACCGCCGCGTCCGAGCTCAAGGTTCCGGACTTCGCGGCGAAGGCATCCAGGGACGGCGAGGCCCCCGTCGCGTCCTCCGAGCCCGTCTCGGCCTCAAACGACGAGCTTGCCTCGATGTTCTCGGACGTGTTCGGCGCAACCAAGATGACCGTCGTGGACGAGAACAACAACCCCGTCTAGCAGCAAGGCGCCCCGGAGCTCCCGGGGCGCCTTCTTGTGAGTGCCTCGCCGTTAGGGCCTCCTCGTTCGAAGCCGCTGTGCCTCGTGACCTGAGCGCGCCGCCGCTCAAACCGCTAGAGTCTTAACGAGAGCAAACCAGGCGCCGCCCGGCGCAAGCGAGAAGGAGCACCCATGCCCCAGATGAACATGCAGCAGATGATGAAGCAGGCGCGCAAGATGCAGGAGCAGCTCGCTGCCGCGCAGGACAAGCTCAAGGACGTCGAGGTCTCCGCCTCCACGGGCGGCGGCATGGTCAAGGTCGTCGCCACGGGCGAGATGCAGATCAAGTCCATCGAGATCAGCCCGGACGCCTGCGACCCCGAGGACGTCGAGATGCTCCAGGACATGGTCCTCGCCGCCGTCAACGACGCGCTCGCCAGTGCCCAGGAGGCCGCCAACACGCAGATGAGCGCCGCCGCGGGCCTTGGCAACATGAACATCCCGGGCCTGTTCTAACTCCATGCCCTACGATCAGCTTGGCGCCGGCGGCCCCCTTGGCGAGGCCCCGGCGCCTTCTCACAATGACGGTCGTGCCCTGAGGCGCCTGCTTGATGAGCTGGGGCGCCTCCCGGGCATCGGCCCCAAGAGCGCGCAGCGCATCGCCTACCACATCCTCGGCGCAGACGCCGAGGAGGCCCGCCGCCTTGCCCAGGCAATCCTCGACGTGAAGCAACAGGTGCACTTCTGCCCCGTCTGCTTCAGCTATGCCACGCGCGAGCGCTGCGACGTCTGCGAGGACCCGAGCAGAGACCAGACGAGCATCTGCGTGGTCTCCGAGCCGCGCGACGTTACGGCTATCGAGCGAACGGGCGCCTTCCACGGCCTGTACCACGTGCTCGGCGGCGTCATCTCGCCCATGGACAAGATCGGCCCCGAGCAGCTCCACGTTCGCGAGCTGCTCTCGCGCCTTGCAGACGGCACCGTCATGGAGGTCATCCTCGCCACGAACCCGGACGTCGAGGGCGAGACGACCGCCACCTACCTCTCGCGGACGATCAAGCCGCTCGGCGTTCACGTAACGAGGCTGGCGAGCGGCCTTCCCGTGGGCGGCGACCTCGAGTATGCCGATGAGGTCACGCTCGGGAGGGCGATCGAGGCGCGCCGCGAGCTGTAGTATCGTTGCGTTGTCGGATCTATCGGCACTCGCGCGAGCCGCGGCCCGCACGGATGGAAGGGGCCATGATGGCGAGATTCAAGCAACCTGCCGACGGGCAGCAACAAGATCTTGGCGCCCAGGCGCGCCGTCCGGCCGCGCATGCGCGCCATGCGGCCCCGGCCCAGCGGCCTGAGGCTCACGGCGAGTCCGCGTCCCATGCCGGGGCGCGTCCGCGCGGGTCTCGCTTCGCGGACGCATCGCGTGCCACGGCGTCCTCCCACAGGTTCCCGCAGCTTGGCAACACCTCCACGCGGCTTGCCGACGGCCAGGTTCCCGCTCCGGTGATCACCTCCTCTCCGGACGACGCCCCGCGGCCCATCGGCGTCGACCCATCTGTCACCGGCTCGTTCCATACGATTCGCGATGGCCAGGGTGCCGTCGTCACCACGCGTGAGACCGCCTCGGCGGCGGCCGATGCCGCCCGCGAGGCCATGGGGTCCTCCAAGACCGTTCGGGCGAGCACGCGCCGTCGCAGGGCTGCAAAGCCCTCGCCGGCCAAGGCCCCCAAGGGCGTTCTCGTGGGGATGATCGCAGCCGTTGTCGTCGTGATCGTGCTTGCCGTCTTCGCCGTGCGCTCGCTTGTCGAGCCGGCGACCCCCGGAGACGATGCCGCCACGGCAGTGGCGCAGACGAGCGTCGAGGTGAACGGCGACGGCGTCTCCGTTGCGGGTTCCTCCTACTCGACGCGTCAGGGAGACTCGGGCTGGGAGCTCGTCAAGGGCGAGGGGGATGACGCCACCGTGGTGGCCCAGCTGTCCGGCTCGCCCGTGGCCCTGTGCCTTCACGAGGGAACCCTGTTCGTTCCCGAGAACCTCTCGGACGGAACGTGGGACGTCATCTGCTACGTCGTGGCAGACGGCTCTTCGCCCACGCAGCTGCTCAACAACGATGGCCAGCCCGTCGTTGGCTCGGGCGAGCTGTCGCAGGCCGAGCTCGAGGGCAGCGACCTCGTCGTGACCGACGCGAGCGGGGCGCAGACGAGCGTCTCGCTCTCGTAACGTGCGTCCGGGCGGTCTCCAAACATTTTTTCTTCTTAGCGCAAAGCGACATCTATCGAGGTAGATACCGCTTCTTCTCTTCCGCGAGAAAAGATTTTTGCGATTTGCCAAAAAAAGTTTGAATTTGGGCTAGACAAAGGCCGCAATCTTCGGCATTATATTCCTCGCACCTGACACGGGGTATTAGCTCAGCTGGTTAGAGCGCCGGCCTGTCACGTCGGAGGTCGCGGGTTCGAGCCCCGCATATCCCGCCATTGGATGTCAGAGGGCCCTGGGAAACCGGGGCCCTTTTTGTTTGGCGATTCCTCCCGAGGGCCTCTCGGCGAGTGCGCGCCTTGCGTTCAAGCCCGAGCCGCGCCCGAATGTGCAAAACGGGCTCAGATTGCATCGCTTTACGGTGCTTGCGCTCACGGGCGTTTGCAAAGCAGCTGGTAGGGCGAGTGCTCGTTGTGCTAATAGCTCGTTTTAGCTACATTCTCGGTCCGTTTTGTACATTCGGGTCGGGACGAGCGCTCCCGGCACCCGCCCTGCGCGACTTCCTGCCGTCCGGCACGCGCCCTGCGCTCCGCCCCCCTCCCTCGCATGTAACCACTGCGTATGCATTGGCATGAAGTGCGGGACCCTCCACGTCCTTTTGCTAGAATCACCGGGCAGAAGAAGCGTCGAAACCATCAAAGCGTTCGGAGGCGGGTCGTGGCCGAACTCACGCAGCCAAATTCATGCGAGGAGCACCAGGGGAGTGCCGAGATGACCTGCCTTGCCGTGTTCGACTATGACGGCACCATCATGGACGGCCAGTCCGGTCAGCTGTTCGCGATGTTCCTGCTGAGGCATGGCCTTATCTCCAGGCGAACGGCCGTCCGTCTCGTGTGGTGGGGCGCCCGATACAAGCTTCATCTTCCCTATCGCCAGGACGAGTCCCGCGAGCTCATCTTCCGTGACCTTGGCAAGTATGACCACGACGAGGTCATGCGCCTCATGCGGGACTTCTACGCCGAGTTTCTCGCGCCGCGCACGCGCCCGGACGCCATCGCCGAAATCGCGCGCCGCCGCGAGCAGGGCATGACGTGCGTGCTCGTCTCGGCAACGTTCTTCGAGATGGCCCGCGTGGCCGCCGAGCAGCTGGGTATCGAGGGTGTCGCCGCCACGCACATGGAGCTCGACGCCCAGGGCCACTTCACGGGCCGCGTCGAGGGCGAGGTCGTGGCTGGCGAGGGCAAGGTCCGCGCCGTCCGTCGTTGGTCCGACGAGAACGTGGGGCCACGGGCCTGGCACATCGCCTGCGCCTACGGCGACCACTTCACCGACGAGCCGCTCCTCGAGCTCGCGGACGAGCCCTTTGCCGTGAGCCCCGGCACCACGCTGGCCCGCGTGGCGCGTCGTCGCGGCTGGCAGATTCTCGATTGGAACTAGCGCATGGCTCGCTCTGGCGTTCCCGCGCCCGTCCCCGCGGGCTCGATGACCGGTGAGCTCAGGGACCGCGTGTACCTGCGTGGCCGCGAGCTCTATCGCGACCTTCCCTGGCGGCGCACCCGCGACCCCTATGCCATCTGGGTGTCCGAGACGATGCTGCAGCAGACGCAGGTCGGCCGCGTGGACGGCCGCTGGCAGCGTTGGCTCGAGCGCTTCCCGAGCGTGGGTGCCCTTGCGGCGGCGAGCTCGGCAGACGTCCTCGACGAGTGGCAGGGCCTTGGCTACAACCGCAGGGCCCTCGCCCTGTGGCGGGCTGCCTGCCAGGTGGCCGACGAGCACGCCGGCCAGATGCCGAGCGGAGTCCGCGAGCTCCAGGCTCTCCCGGGAATAGGGCCTGCCACGGCGGCCGGCATCCGCGCCTTTGCCTATGACATGCCGGGCACCTACCTCGAGACCAACGTCCGCGCGGTGTTTCTCCACGAGCTCTTTCCCGGCCAGCAGGACGTGCCAGACTCGGCGATCTCCCCGCTCGTGGCCGAGGCGTGCCCCAAGATCCCGCTTGGCGTGCCGGGCGCAGACGCACCGTGCACGCCTCGCACCTGGTACTACGCCTTGCTCGACTATGGCTATCACCTCAAGCAGACGCTGCCCAACCCGTCGCGCCGCTCGCGCTCCCACGCAAGGCAGTCGCGCTTCGAGGGCTCGCACAGGCAGAAGCGCGCCGCCGTCGTGCGGCTGCTGCTCGACGCCCACGGGGCGGGGACGGGGCTTTCGCCCTCGGACGTTGCCGCGTCGCTCACGCAGCTCGAGGCTGCCGCTGGCCGCGCTCCGGTGGACGAGGCCTACGCCCGCGAGATTCTCGCCCAGCTCGAGCGCGAGGGCTTCTGCCGCGAGCGGGGCGGCCGCTGGCTCGCCTGAGCGCGCCGCAGGGCGATTTTCCTCCCACAAGACGCCCGCGAGACTCCCACGCGGGTAGAACCCAACCAGCGGCCCTGCGCCGCATCGCAAACGCGCGGGCGTCGTCACGGGGCGACGCCCCCGAGCAAAGGAGCGCCCATGGCCACGGACTTCGAGAACTCACAGACCAAGAAGAACCTCGAGGCGGCGTTTGCCGGCGAGTCGCAGGCGTCCATGAAGTACGGCTACTACGCCAAGGCCGCCAAGAAGGAGGGCTACGTCCAGATCGGCAGCATCTTTGCCGAGACGGCCGGCAATGAGGCCGAGCACGCCAAGATGTGGTTCAAGTACCTCCACGGCGGCGAGGTGCCCGACACCCTCACGAACCTGCGTGACGCCGCCGCGGGCGAGAACGACGAGTGGACGAGCATGTACCCCGCCTTCGCCAAGACCGCTCGCGAGGAGGGCTTCGATGAGATCGCCACGCGCTTCGAGGGCGTTGCGGCCATCGAGAAATCCCACGAGGAGCGCTACCAGAAGCTCGCTGCGCGCGTGGAGGCCGGCGAGGTCTTCAGCAGGCCGGGCGTCAAGGTGTGGAAGTGCTCCAACTGCGGCCACCTGCATGTGGGCGAGTCCGCGCCCAAGGTGTGCCCCGTCTGCCTGCACCCGCAGGCCTACTTCGAGCAGCAGGCCGTCAACTACTAGCGCTGCTCTTCTCAGCTTCTCGCGTCCCAGGGCCCGTGCCATCCGGCGCGGGCTCTCTCGTGCCGGATGCCTCCGCCGCCCCTAACAACCGCGAGCGCTGCAAATCGGTCACTTACCGGTCCCCTGGGGTGCCTAAGTGTCTGATTTGCAGCGCTCGGTGTTAACGCGGCCCCCCCGACGGCTCCGCGCCTGACAGAAAACCTCCCGTTTACCGAACCTTTTCCAATGCACGTCTTTAACGGACAAGATGTGGGCATACAGTGGAGACACATCGGCTCGAAATGAGCGGACGTCATATATCCGCAGCTCAGCAAAGACTGCGATGACGTTTGGCGGCACATGGGCCGCCAGGTGTGACACCCAGGGGAGGGGGAGTCAATATGAGCGACACCAAGCCCGCCGCCGCGGCCAGCGACGGCGCGCTCGACATCACGGGCGACGACCTGTATCTCATGGGGGCAGGCACGTGGTACCGCAGTTACGAGAAGATGGGCGCGCATCCCTGCGAGAGGGACGGCGCGCGTGGCTATCGCTTTGCCGTGTGGGCCCCGGACGTTCGCAGCGTCCATGTCATAGGCGAGTTCAACGGCTGGGACGTCCGGGCGAATCCGCTCGAGCCGCTGCCCACAGGTGGCGTCTGGTGCGGCTTTGTGGCCGGCGTCGAGCCGGGCGAGCTGTACAAGTACGTCATCGAGACGGACTCCGGCGAGCTGCTGTACAAGGCCGATCCTTATGCGTTCGCAAGCGAGCTCACGCCCGGCACCGCCTCGATGACGGCTGCCGAGCCCGCCCATGACTGGCATGACGCCGCCTGGCTCGCCGAGCGCGCCGAGACGGACCACATGCACGCGCCCCTCAACATCTACGAGGTCCACCTCGGCAGCTGGCGCCGTCACGGCGACGAGCCGCAGGGACAGCCTCGAGAGGACGGCACGTGGCCCGGCCCCATGGACGAGTTCCCGGCCCAGCGCGGCCGCTACTACTCCTATGACGACCTTGCCGCCGAGCTCGTGCCCTACGCCAAGAGGATGGGCTACACGCACATCGAGATGCTGCCGGTCATGGAGCATCCCTTCGATGGCTCGTGGGGATACCAGGTCACGGGATACTTCGCGCCCACGTCCCGCTTTGGCGAGCCGGAGGGGCTCATGCGCCTCATCGACGCCTGCCACGAGGCCGGCCTCGGCGTCATCCTCGACTGGGTGCCCGGAGGGTTCTGCGCAGACGCCCAGGGCCTGGCCATGTTCAACGGCCACATGCTCTACGAGCGAGAGATCCATCCCAACTGGGGTACGCACAAGTTCGACTTCGCCCGCGGCGAGGTCCGCAGCTTCCTCGTCTCCAACGCCCTGTACTGGCTCGACCGCTTCCACGCGGACGGCATCCGCATGGACGGCGTCTCGAGCATGCTCTACCTCAACTTTGGCATCGACAACCCCGCCGAGAAGCGCCTGAACGAGAAGGGCACCGAGGAAGACCTTGACGCCTCCGCCTTCATCCGCCAGGTGAACACGGCGGTTGCCGAGTACTGCCCCGGCGCCGTGATGATGGCCGAGGAGTCCACAGCCTGGCCGCTCGTCACCTACCCGCCCGAGGACGGCGGCCTGGGGTTCCACTACAAGTGGGACATGGGCTGGATGAACGACACGCTGCACTACCTGCAGACCGACTTCCCCTGGCGCCCTGGCAACCACGGTATGCTCACGTTTTCGATGATGTACGCGTTCAACGAGAACTTCGTCCTGCCGCTCTCGCATGACGAGGTGGTCCACGGCAAGTGCTCGCTCATCACCCGCCAGCCGGGAGACCAGTGGCGCCAGTTCGCGGGGCTGCGAACGCTCGCCTTCTACCAGATGACGCACCCGGGCGGCAAGCTCAACTTCATGGGCAACGAGATTGGCCAGTACATCGAGTGGCGCTACTACGAGTCCATCCAGTGGTTCCTCACCGAGCAGTTCGAGCCCCACGCCAGGCACCAGCGCTACATCGAGGCGCTCAACAACCTCTACCTTGCCGAGCCCGCGCTGTGGCGCGAGTCGTACGACTGGAAGGGCTTCGAGTGGCTCTCCGCGGACGACTCCGAGCACTCGATCGTCTCGTTCGTGCGCCGCGGTGACACGCCCGAGGAGGAGCTCGTCGTCGTCATCAACTTCGACGTCAACTTCCGCCCGAGCTGGCGCGTCCCCGTGCCGCGTGAGGGCGACTACGTGGAGATCTTCAACTCGGACGCCGAGGAGTTCGGCGGATCCGGCCAGCTGAACCCCGGTACGCTCTCGAGCCGCCCGGAGGACTGCGACGGCCGCGAGAACTCGCTGATCATGAACGTGCCCCCGCTTGGCGGCGTCATCCTGCGCCGCACCGGCCCCACGAGCTACGTGGCGCCCGAGCCGGCCGAGAAGGCCACGCTCCCGCGTCCCGCCGCCCAGCCCTCCTCGCGCAAGCCCCGCGCCACGCGGGCCAAGAAGGCGCCTGCCGCCAAGCCGCTCGTCACCGGCGAGCACGGGCCCCTTCCCAAGAAGGGAAGCAAGAAGAAGCACAAGCGCGCAAAGGGGAAGGCCTAGCGCAAGCGGGCCTGGAAGCGCGCGAAGTATAGGGCGGCAGCCGCCACCACACGACCACAAGGAGCCATGCGTATGATCGACCACATCTTCGAGAATCCCGAGGCGTTCGCCCACGAGTACCGCGCAACGCTCGAGGCGCTTGTCGGCAAGGACTTCAGGGACTGCAGCGCCCAGGACCAGTACCAGGCCCTCGCCCAGCTCATCGCCCGCAAGGCCAACCGCGAGTTTGCCGCCTCGGACTCCGAGAACAAGAAGAGCGACAAGAAGAAGATCTACTACTTCTGCCTCGAGTTCCTGCTCGGTCCCCTGCTCGACAACTACCTACTCAACTACGGTGTCCGCGACATCGTCAAGCAGGGCTTGGCCGACATGGGCATCGACCTGGAGGAGCTCATCGCCCAGGAGGGAGACCCGGGCCTGGGCAACGGCGGCCTGGGACGCCTCGCCGCGTGCTTCCTGGACTCCATGGCCGCCGAGGGCATCCTGGGCTTTGGCAACGGCATGCGCTACCACTACGGCCTCTTCAAGCAGAAGATCGTCGACGGCCGCCAGGTCGAGGTCACGGACAACTGGCTCGACAAGGGCTACCCGTGGGAGACGAAGCATCCCGAGTCCAGCGTGCTCGTGCGCTTTGGCGGCGAGGTCGTGCGCCACGAGGACGAGACGGGCCGCTACTGGTTCACCCAGGAGGGCGGCGAGCTCGTGAAGGCCGTGCCCTACGACGTGCCCATCGTGGGCTATGGCGGCAAGACCGTGAACCGCCTGCGCCTGTGGAGCGCCGAGCCCGCCCACGAGGACTTCGACCTGGACGCCTTCAACGCGGGCGACTACGCCAAGGCCGCCAAGTTCCGCACGGACGCCGAGGCCATCTCTGAGATCCTGTATCCCAACGACGCCGGCGAGCACGGCCGCATCCTGCGCCTCAAGCAGGAGTACCTGTTCGTGGCGGCGGGTCTTGCCTCCATCATCCGCAACTACAAGTACGACCACGCCGACGCCGGCTGGGAGCGCTTCCCGGACTTCGTGGGCATCCACACCAACGACACGCACCCCGCCATGTGCGGCGCCGAGCTCATGCGCCTGCTCGTGGACGAGGAGGGCCTGGACTGGGACACCGCGTGGGACATCACCACGCGCACCATCTCCTACACCAACCACACGGTGCTGCCCGAGGCCCTCGAGAAGTGGCCCATCGAGACGTTCCGTCGCCTGCTGCCGCGCCTTTACATGTACGTGGACGAGATCAACCGCCGCTACATCGAGGCCTTCCCGCGCGACATCGACAACTGGCAGGAGAAGCTGCGCAACACTGCCATCCTCTGGGACGGCCAGGTGCGCATGGCCAACCTCTCCGTCATCTGCAGTCACAGCGTCAACGGCGTGGCCGCCCTGCACACCGAGATCCTCAAGCGCGAGACGCTCCACGACTTCTACGAGCTCACGCCCGAGAAGTTCAACAACAAGACGAACGGCATCTCGCCGCGCCGCTTCCTCGGCAACTCCAACCCGAGCCTGTCTGCCCTCATCACGTCCAAGATCGGTGACGGCTGGCTCAAGGACGCCGACGAGCTCTCCAAGCTCTCCGCCTACTACGACGACGTCGCGTTCCTCGACGCGATGAGCGCCTCCAAGCGCGAGAACAAGGTGCGCCTCGCCAAGTACGTGCGGGAGCAGACGGGCGTGGAGATCGACCCCGGCTCCATCTTCGACGTGCAGGTGAAGCGTTTCCATGCCTACAAGCGCCAGCTGCTCAACATCTTCAAGGTCATGAGCATCTACAACCGCATGCTCGATGACCCGAGCTACAAGCCCCACAAGACCACGTTCATCTTCTCGGGCAAGGCGGCGAGCGCCTACACGTTCGCCAAGGAGGTCATCCGCCTCATCAACTCGGTGGCAGACGTCATCAACAACGACGAGCGCGTGAACGGCTACATCAAGGTGGCCTTCATCCCCAACTTCGCCGTCTCGAACGCCGAGCTCATCTACCCCGCGGCCGACATCTCCGAGCAGATCAGCACGGCGGGCAAGGAGGCGAGCGGCACCTCGAACATGAAGCTCATGATGAACGGCGCCATCACGCTCGGCACCCTCGACGGCGCCAACGTGGAGATCGCCGAGCTCGCCGGCATGGAGAACGAGAAGATCTTCGGCCTCAAGGTCGAGGAGATCGAGGCCATGCACGCCCGCGGAGACTACTTTGCCTGGGACGTCGTCAACGCCGACCCCAACGGGATCGGCCGCTGCGTGCGCCAGCTCACGGATGGCACGTTCGCGGGCCTGTCCGGCAACTTCAACCAGATCTATGACGAGCTCATGGGCAACAACGACTACGACCTCGTCATCGCGGACTTCGCGAGCTACGTGCAGGCATGGGAGGAACTCACGGCCACCTACGACGACCAGCGCTCCTGGCAGCGCCGGGCCCTGCACAACATCGCCAACTCCGGGCACTTCTCGAGTGACCGCACGATCAGGGAGTACGCCACCGACATCTGGGGCCTCAACTAGCACGCGCTCGGGCGCCGTCTCCCCATGGCGGCGCCCGACCTCGCAAGACACACGGCAACTCGGCAAGAAGGGGGAAGGACATGAGCAAGAAGGAAAGCATCGCGATGCTGCTTGCTGGCGGCCAGGGAAGCAGGCTGCTCGCGCTCACGCGCAACATCGCAAAGCCCGCCGTCTCGTTCGGGGGCAAGTACCGCATCATCGACTTTGCGCTCTCCAACTGCGCAAACTCTGGCATCGACACGGTGGGCGTGCTCACGCAGTACCGTCCGTACCTGTTGCACTCCTACATCGGCACGGGCGAGGCGTGGAACCTCGACTCCCGTGACGGCGGCGTCTCCATCCTGCCGCCGTACGCCACCGAGGCGGGCGGCAACTGGTATGCCGGCACGGCCGACGCCATCTACCAGAACATCGGCTACATCGAGAGCTACGACCCCAAGTACGTCGTGATCCTGTCCGGCGACCACCTGTATCGCATGGACTACAGCAAGATGGTCGAGAGCCACATCGCCAACAACGCGGACCTCACCATCTCGGTCATGCCGGTGGACTGGGCCGAGGCCTCGCGCTTTGGCATTATCACCAAGAACGAGGACGACTCCGTCGCGAAGTTCACCGAGAAGCCCAACAAGCCGGATTCCAACCTCGCCTCGATGGGCATCTACGTCTTCAGCACCGACGTCCTCATCCGCGCCCTCAAGGAGGACGCGCTCGACACCACGTCCGAGCACGACTTTGGCAAGAACATCATCCCGAAGCTCCTCGAGGAGCAGGCGCGCATCTTCTGCTACGAGTTCCACGGCTTCTGGCGCGACGTCGGCACGATCTCGAGCTACCACGAGACGTCCATGGACCTGCTCGGCCCCAACCCCGAGTTCGACCTGTTCGGCAAGGAGTTCCCGTTCATGACGAACGCTCCGGTGCGCCCGCCGCACTACGTGGGCCCCGATGCCGTCATCGAGGACGCCATCATCGCCAACGGTTGCAAGGTCAACGGAACGGTGCGCCACTCGATTCTGTCCACGGACGCCGTCGTGGGTGCCCGTGCCGTCGTCGAGGACTCCGTCCTGTTCCCGGGCGCCGTCGTCAAGGAGGGGGCGCATGTGGTTCGCGCCATCCTCGGCGAGCATGCGGTCGTCGAGGCGGGCGTTGAGCTCGGCAGCGTTGACGTCACGAAGGACACGGCAGTCATCGGCGACGACGTCGTCGTTGGAAAGGGGGAGGAGTAGGCCATGGAGACCGCGGTCGGACTCATCACCACAAACTATTCCGTCAAGCACCCCAGCGCGCTCACGAAGTCGCGCCCGGCGGCATCCGTGCCGTTCCTGGGCCGCTATCGCTTCGTGGACTTTGCGCTGTCCAACATGGTGAACGCCGGCATCAAGACGGTGGGCGTCATCATGCCGTTCAACTACCGCTCAATCGTCGACCACCTCTACACGGGCAAGGACTGGGGCCTGGATCGCAAGAAGGGCGGCCTGTTCCTCATGCCGGGCTCGGCGTTCGGCACGAGCCGCAAGGGCCCGCGCTTCCTGCTGCGCGACCTCATCGCCAACCGCGTGTTCCTCGAGAGGGACACAGCCACCAACGTCGTGGTCTCGGCGGCCAACATCATCTACAACTACGACTACAAGGATCTCATCCGCGAGCACAACGAGAGCGGCGCCGACATCACGCTGCTCACGAAAACGTACCGCTGCGAGGCGGAGGACGTCACGAGCGTCTACACGGAGGACGGGCACGTCCGTGGCTTCACGTATGGCACGCGCTTCGGCGACGAGGGCTTCCTCGACTGCTTCGTCGTGCGGCGCGAGAAGCTTCTCGAGCTCATCGACCGCTACAGCAACGTGGACTACCTCGACCTGTTCGAGGCCCTGCAGTCCGACCTGCCGCAGATGGACATCCGCGCCCACCGCGTGGACATCTACACGGGCACCGTCTTTGACGCGCGCATGTACTACAAGCGCAGCCGCGAGATGCTCGACCCCGCCGTCATCGACCAGCTGTTCCCGGCGGACCGCACCATCATGACGAAGGCCCACGACAACCCGCCCGCCAAGTACGAGGCCGGCTCGCGCGTCACGAACTCCATCGTCTCGGGCGGCTGCCACATCATGGGCACCGTCGCGGACTCCATCCTGTCTCGCAACGTCGTGGTCGAGCCGGGTGCCACGGTGCGCGGCTGCGTCATCATGACCGGCTGCGTCATCGGCCGCGGCGCGCGCGTCGAGAACGCCATCATCGACCGCGACAACGTCGTCTCCGCCGGCACCGAGCTGCGCGGCACGCCCGACAACGTGCTCGTGAAGGAGAAGGGGAGTGAGCGCGAGTGAGCGGCAGGACCCGCCGCAAGCTTCGCGTCCTGTACTGCGCCGCCGAGGCCGCCCCGTTCGTGAAGACGGGCGGCCTGGGTGACGTCGCGGGCTCGCTCCCGCACGAGCTGAAGCGCTGCGGCTGCAAGGTGGCCGTCATGCTGCCCAAGTACAAGCGCATCAAGCCCGAGTATCGCGACGCCATGCGACACGTGGGCGACTTCTACATGAACCTGGGCTGGCGTAACGTGTGGTGCGGCATCGACCACCTGAGCTACCACAACATCGACTACTACTTCGTGGACAACGAGGACTACTTCGGTCGCGACAGCATCTACGGCGACTTCGACGACGGCGAGCGCTTCGCGTTCTTCTCGAAGGCCATCACCGAGGCCATCGGTCGCATCCCGGAGCTTGCGGGCATCGACGTGCTGCACTGCAACGACTGGCAGACGGCCCTTGCCTGCGTGTTCCTGCGCGAGTTCTATCGCGGGCTGCCCGGCTACGACAACGTGAAGACCGTCTTCTCGATCCACAACGTCAAGTTCCAGGGCCAGTACGGAGACGACGTCCTGAGCGATATCTGCGGCCTGGCGGACACTCCTGCCGCCGGCCAGATGTACGTGGGCCCCAAGACGATCAACTTCATGAAGGGTGCGCTGCTCTACGCGGACACGATCACTACGGTGAGCCCGACGTATGCCGAGGAGCTCCAGATGCCGTTCTACGGCGAGGGGCTCGAGGGCATCTTCCAGGAGCGTGCCTGGAAGCTGCACGGCATCCTGAACGGCATCGACACGCAGGAGTACGACCCGCGTATGGACCGCGGCATCGCCTCGACGTTCTCGGTCGACGACCTCTCGGGCAAGGCGGCGTGCAAGGCGGCGCTGCAGGAGGAGCTCGGACTCGCCGTTGACCCCACGCGCCCGCTTGCCGTCATGGTGAGTCGCCTCACGAAGCAGAAGGGGTGCGACCTCGTGCAGTACGCGCTGGGCCGCCTGCTCGACCGCTCCGTGCAGGTTGCCGTCCTTGGCACGGGTGACGCCCAGTACGAGGACTCGCTGCGCTACTTCGACTGGAAGTACAAGGGACAGATGTGCGCGCGCATTGACTTCGACTCGGCCCTCTCGCACCGCATGTATGCCGGCGCGGACCTGTTCCTCATGCCGAGCCAGTTCGAGCCGTGCGGCCTGTCCCAGATGATCGCCATGCGCTACGGCACGCTTCCCGTGGTGCGCGAGACGGGCGGCCTCAAGGACTCCGTGCAGCCGTACAACAAGTTCACGGGCGAGGGCACGGGCTTCTCGTTCGCCAACTTCAACGGCGACGAGTTCGCAGACACCGTGCTCGACGCCTGTGAGGTATTCTGGACGAACAAGGATGCCTGGGATGGTCTCGTGGGCAATGCCATGCGGGCCGACTTTGGCTGGCGCCGTGCCGCCAACCAGTACCTGGATGTCTACCACGACCTCCATCCCGAGGTGATTCCGTACAACAAGAAACGGAGCCGTTAGCGCCCGCCGCCGCGTGCGGCCGGCGCGTTCGGCCGTGCGCGAGCAGGGATGAGACAGCATGTGGGCCTATCACGACAGTCGTGACCCCCTCTATAGGAATCCGTTCGGTGCCGCCCCCGTGGGCGGCACCGTCGTGCTCAAGCTCGACGTCGGGGGAGACTCGGGCGCAAGCGTCACGCTGCGCACATGGGTCGACGGCGTGGGCGAGGGCTTCGTGCCCATGGAGGGCGAGCGTCTTGAGGACCGCGTGCGCTTCTCGTGCTCATATGCGTGCGAGCAGCCCGCGATCCTGTGGTACTCGTTTCTCATCGAGCGCTCGGACGGGCGCGTTATCCACTACGGCGCCCGCGAGGGGCGCACGGGCGGCGAGGGCGCGCTCAGCGAGTGGCAACCCGCATCGTTCCAGCTCACGATCTTTGAGCCGCGCGAGGTGAAGCCCACGTGGTTTACCTCTGGCATCGTCTACCAGGTGTTCCCGGACCGCTACCGCCGCGGCGCGGACTGGCGCGAGCTGGCGCGCGCGGGCGAGGGCCTGCACGGCAACGACTCGCTCGACGGTGTTGCCGGGACGCGTCGGCGCGTCGTGGAGCGCTGGGACACCGAGCCCTCCTACGAGAAGGACGCCGCCGGCCGCGTCACCACGTGGGACTTCTACGGCGGCACGCTCTCCGGCGTCCGCGACGACCTCGCGCGCATGGCGGACATGGGCGTCACGACGCTCTACCTCAACCCCATCTTCGAGGCGCGCAGCAGCCACCGCTACGACACGGCCGACTTCCTGTCCGTGGACGCCATGCTCGGAGACGAGCGGGGCTTCCGCGCGCTGTGCGACGAGGCTTCCAAGCTGGGCATATCCATCGTGCTTGACGGCGTGTTCAACCACGTGGGTGCAGACAGCCGCTACTTCAACCGCTATGGGACCTACGAGCGGCCCGGCGCCTGGCAGGCCCACGAGCAGGGCGCGGACTCGCCGTACGCGGACTGGTTTGGCTGGCATGAGGACGGTACGTACGAGTGCTGGTGGGGCGTTGACGACCTGCCGGCCGTGAACGAGGACCAGCCCGGCTACCGCGAGCTCATCGCCGGCGAGGACGGCGTCGTGCGCCACTGGCTGCGCGCCGGTGCCCGCGGCTGGCGCCTCGACGTGGCAGACGAGCTGCCCGACGAGTTCATCGAGCAGATCCGCGCCGCCGCCGTGGCCGAGCGCCCGGACGCGCTCGTGCTGGGCGAGGTCTGGGAGGACGCCTCCAACAAGGTGAGCTACGGCAAGCTCCGTCGCTACCTGCTGGGACGCGAGCTCGACAGTGCCATGAACTACCCGTTCCGCGATGCCGTGCTCGGGTTTCTCCTCGGCCGCATGAGCGCGGGGGACGCCGCGGAGAGCCTCGTCTCCATCTCGGAGAACTACCCGCCCGAGGCGCAGGCCGCGGCGCTCAACCTGCTCTCGAGCCACGACCGCCCGCGCCTCATGAGCGTGCTGGGTGGGGCGCTCGACCACCCGGACTGGCAGCCCTGGCCGGACGACGTGCCGGGCCGGCTCACGGACGGCGAGCGCGGCCTGGCGAAGGGTCGCTTCTGGCTGGCCGCCCTCATGCAGATGACCTATCTCGGCGTCCCGAGCGTCTACTACGGCGACGAGCTGGGCATGGAGGGCCTGTCGGACCCGTACAACCGCGGCCCCTTCCCCTGGGCGGCGGGCGATGCCGGCGAGGACGGCGAGGCCGTGGGCCACGTGACCGCCGGCGACGCCGACTGCCAGACGATGTATCGCAACACCATTCAGCTGCGCCAGTCGCTGCCCGTGCTCACGAGCGGAGGCGCCCGCGCGTTCGCGCCGTGCGACGACGTCCTTGGCTGGTGGCGCCTGCCGCGTGACGGCTCGGGCCCGAGCGTATGCGTGCTCGCGAACCGCAGCCTCTCCGAGTGGCACGACGTCTCCATCGAGGATCGCGGCGCGCGTGCGAGCGAGGTCATCGGCGGTGCCGAGCTGAGGCGCGAGGGTGGCCGCGTGTCGCTCACGCTCGCGCCTCTCGGCAGTGCCGTGGTCCTGTTCGACGAGGGCGAGGGGCTGGCGCGCCCGCTCGCACATGGCAGCGGCGTGGTGTGCCATATCACGAGCGTCCCCAACGGCGGTCGCCCCGGCACGCTGGGCGCCCCCGCCCGCGCGTTCGTCGACTGGCTGCAGCGCACGGGGCAGCGCTACTGGCAGATCCTACCCGTGAACCCCACGGACGGCTTTGGCTCCCCGTATGCGGGAACCTCGGTGTTCGCGGGCAACGAGCGCCTGCTCGAGCTGGGGCCCGGCGAGCTGCGCGCGCGCATGGAGGCGTTCGAGCCTGACGCCGTGTACGAGGAGTTCATGCAGGCCAACGCAGACTGGCTCGACCCATATGCCTGCTTTGCCACCATCGCCGAGCTCACGGGCACGGACGAGTGGCAGGCGTGGCCGGCGCAGTGGCGCCGATGGACGCCCGCGCTGCTCGATGACCCGCGCCTGGCAGAGGGCATCGCGTATCACCGCTTTGCCCAGTGGGAGTTCGAGTGGGAGTGGATGGACCTGCGCGCCTACGCCAACGCGCGCGGCATCCAGATCATCGGCGACATCCCCATGTACGTCGCGGCCTCCTCGGCAGACGTCTGGGCTAACCCCGAGCAGTTCTGCGTGGACGCGGACGGCAGGCCCACTCTGCAGGCCGGCACCCCGCCCGACGCGTTCGCCAAGGACGGCCAGCTGTGGGGCAACCCGTGCTATCGCTGGGACGCCATGCGCGCAGACGGTTATGCCTGGTGGATGCGCCGCCTTGCCCGCACGTTCGCGCTCTATGACGTCACGCGCCTCGACCACTTCCTGGGCTTCCAGAACTACTACGGCATCCCGGCCGGCTGTACGGCGCTCGAGGGCGTCTGGCACGCGGGCCCCGGCATCTCGCTGTTCCGCCGCGCCCATGAGCTTCTCGGGCGTCTTCCCATCATCGCCGAGGACCTGGGGTCGGTGACGCCCGCCACGCGCTCCCTGCTCGCGCAGGTGGGTTGCTGCGGCATGGACGTCATGCAGTTTGCCGACAACGACGTGCGCGGCGGCTGGGCGCCCCATGCGGGCAAGCTGGCCTACACGTCAACGCACGACAACCAGACGCTCGTGGGTTGGTGCGAGCAGCGCTTTGGCCTGGACGGGGACGCGGCCCGCGAGCTTGCCGCCAGCCTCATGCGCACGGCCTTTGGCAGTGGGGCCAACGTCGTCATGTGCACCCTGCAGGACGCGGCGCTTCTCGGAGACGAGGCACGCATGAACGTCCCGGGCGTTGCGGAGGGCAATTGGGCCTGGCAGGCCACCGAGGCAGACCTCGCCGCGGGCGAGGCGCTTCTCGGTGAGCTCACGCGCTCGACGAATCGCGAGGTGAGGTAGCGTGCTCATCAATCGAGTCTCTCGCCAGCTGCTCGGTGCCCCCGAGCTTCTCCCGGCGCTCTCAGAGCTGCGCACCGGCAACGACGCCACGGTCGCCGTCTCGCAGAGCGCCCGCACGCTCGTGCTCGCGAGCGTCTGGGCGGCCGACCCGCGCCCGTGCCTGTTCGTGGTCTCGGGCGAGGAGGCCGCCGAGCGTGCGGCGCATGCGCTGGAGGCGTGGCTCGGCAAGGGCGTGGTGCTTCGCTATCCCGAGCGCCGCGACCTGCCGTGGAAGAGCGACGCGCCGGATGACGCCGTCATCGGCGCCCGCACGGAGGCCATCGGAAGGCTTGCGACGGGCGAGCCGTGCGTCGTCGTGGCGAGCGCCCGCTCATTGCTGCGCCGCGTGCCGCCCGTGGGCTCGGGCTACTGGGCGAGCTCGACGTTTGCCGTGGGCGACGAGGTGCCCTTCGAGGACGTGGGGCCCCTGCTCGTGGGGCTGGGATACGCGGACCCGGGCGAGGTGGATGGTCCGGGCACCTTCCACATCCACGGCGACTCGGTCGACATCTTCCCGGCCCAGGCGGCCACGCCCGTGCGCGTCGAGTTCTTTGGCGACGAGATTGACCGCGTGAGGCGCATGGTTGCCTCGACGGGCCAGACGATCGGCGACCTCGAGAGCGTCACGGTGCGCCCGTGCCGCGAGCTCGCCCTCACGGACGAGACGGTGGCCCACGCGCGCAAGGCCCTGTGGACCGCCGCCCAGAACGACACGAAGCTCGCCGCGGACCTCGAGCTCATCGAGGCCCGTAGCTCCGAGCCGGCGCTCGAGCGCTATCTGCCGGCGCTCTACGGCAAGACGGCGAGCCCGCTCGAGCACGTGTGCGCAGACGCCCTCATGTGCTTTGCCGAGCCCCGTGCACTGTTCGACGACTGCGTGCGCGGCTCAGACGAGGCCGAGCAGCTCGCGCGCAATGCCGGCGCGAGCACCCAGGGACTCTATACGGCCCCGCGCGACATGGACTTCGGCAGCCAGCAGCGCCTGTCGTTCGCGAGCATGCTGCGCGTGGGCACGCAGGTCACCGCCGAGCTGCCCATTCGACAGCCAGGCATCTCCGGCAGCGACACGCGTCTTCTCGGCCGCGTGCGTCAGCTCGTGGGAGACGGCTTCTCCGTGCTGTTCGCCGTGCCGGACCGCTCCGCGCGCGAGCACCTCGAGCTCAACTTTGGCGACGAGCACATCATGTTCGGCGAGTCGCTCTCAAGCGCCGCGGAGAACCGCGTGCCGCTCACGGACCCCAAGGCAAACGAGCCCGCCTGCGCGCCGTCACTCCCGCGCGGCCAGGTGACGTTCGTTGACGCCGCCGTGCCGGCCGGCATCGTGGCGCCCACGGCCAAGCTTGCCGTGCTGTCCGTGGCGGACCTCTCGGCCCGCATGGCCAAGCACCGCTCGCGCCGCCGCGTGGACCCCACGTCCATAACGTTTCCGTTCAAGCCCGGGGACTACGTCGTCCACGCCACGCACGGCATCGCGCTGTTCGCCGACATCGTGCGCCAGGAGGTGGGCGGTCGCGAGCGCGACTACTTCCTTCTCGAGTACGCCGGCGGCGACAAGCTCTTCGTGCCGCTCGAGCAGGTGGACCGCATCACGCGCTATGTCGGGCCGGACGGGTCGAGCCCGCGCCTCACGCGCCTGAACACGGCGGACTGGTCCCGTGCCACGAACAAGGCGCGCAAGAACGCCAAGCGACTCGCGTTTGACCTCGTCGACCTGTACACGCGCCGCGCGAGCGTCCAGGGCCACGCCTTTGAGCCCGATACGCCCGAACAGGAGGAGATGGAGGCGGCGTTTCCCTACGAGCTCACGGCGGACCAGCGTACGGCCGTCAATGACATCAAGGCAGACATGGAGGCGGCAAAGCCCATGGACCGCCTGCTGTGCGGAGACGTGGGCTTCGGCAAGACGGAGGTGGCCCTGCGCGCCGCGTTCAAGTGCGTGGCCGAGGGCCGCCAGGTCATGGTCCTGTGCCCCACCACGATCCTCGCCCAGCAGCACTTCGAGACGTTCTTCAACCGCCTCGCCCCGTTCGACTTCGAGGTCGAGGTGCTCAGTCGCTTCCGCACCACCAAGCAGCAGCGTCTGGCCCTCGAGGGCTTCGCGAGCGGCAAGGTGAGCGTTCTCGTGGGCACGCACCGCCTGCTCTCGAGCGACGTGAACCCGCACGACCTGGGCCTGGTCATCGTGGACGAGGAGCAGCGCTTCGGCGTGCAGCACAAGGAGCAGCTCAAGAACATGCGCGAGCAGGTCGACGTGCTGACCCTCTCGGCCACGCCCATCCCGCGCACGATGCAGATGGCCATGAGCGGCGTGCGCGACATGAGCCTCATCATGACGCCGCCACCGGGCCGTCTGCCCGTGAAGGTCACGGTGGGCGAGTACGACCCAGACGTGGTCTCGGCCGCCATCCGCACCGAGCTTGCGCGCAAGGGCCAGGTCTACTACGTGAGCAACCGCGTCAAGACGATCGACGAGGCGGAGGCTCGCGTGCTCGAGGCCGCGCCCGAGGCTCGCGTGGGCGTGGCGCACGGCAAGATGAGCGCCAAGCAGGTCGAGGACATGATGATGAAGTTCCAGCGCGGCGACATCGACGTGCTCGTGGCCACGACCATCATCGAGAGCGGCATCGACAACCCCCACACGAACACGCTCATCATCGAGGACTCCCAGCGCCTGGGCCTGGCACAGCTCTACCAGCTCAAGGGCCGCGTGGGCCGAGGCCGCACGCAGGCGTACGCCTACTTCATGTTCCCGGGCGAGCGCCCGCTCACGCCCGAGGCCACGGAGCGCCTCACGGCCATCAACGAGTTCCAGGAGCTTGGCAGCGGCATGCGCGTCGCCATGCGCGACCTCGAGATTCGCGGTGCCGGCTCGCTCATGGGCGCCGAGCAGCACGGCAACCTCTCGAGCGTGGGCTTTGACCTGTTCACGCAGATGCTCGGCCAGGCCGTGGCCGAGGCGCGCGGCGACGCCGCGGACGACCTTGCCCAGAGCGAGGTCAACATCAACCTGCCGGCTGACTTCTACCTGGCCGAGGAGTACCTGCCCGAGGTGGACCGCCGCGTGCTCGTGTACCGAAAGCTCGCCTGCGCCGTGGACCTTGCCGAGGTGGACGCCCTGCAGCACGAGTGCGAGGAGAGCTTCGGTGCGCTGCCCCAGGCCGCGTGCAACCTGTTCGACCGCACGCGCATTCGCATCCGCGCCCAGCGCCTGGGCGTCTCGAGCGTCTCCATCGCGAGCGGCAGGATCATCTTCCAGGGCCTCAGGTGCTCGCGCGAGCTCACGCTCAAGCTCAAGGAGCGGCGCGCGCTCGTGTACCCCAAGACCGAGAAGGTCGCCTACCCGCTGCGGCGCGACGACACGGGCGCCGTGGCCCAGGCCCTCTCCGTCCTCGAGCTCGCCGGCGGAGACGACGACCCCGAGGAGTAGCGCCGCACGGCCTGCCTCGAGCTTTGCAAACTCCGCCTCCGGGGATGATGTTGGTCCCAAATCGGGCGCGAAACATCCCCAGGGACGGAGTTTGATCAAGCCGCGGCCGCGTTCGTCCCCAAAGGCGGAGTTTGTGATTGTTGTCGTTGGCCGCCGCTTGCATCGAATGAAGTGCCGTTCGCGGATTCAGTGCCGAGGATATCGTGAGCGTAATTTGCCCGGTAGCTGCGGTGTTAGGTGTCTGTTGGGTTCCCGTCAGGTTTCCGTGCGCTCTCGTTTGCTACAAAGCAGTCGGGAGGTGGAGAACGGATGAGCCGAGCGGCAGAAAGAGAGGTTGCGGCGCGTCTTGCGTCGGCGTGGGGGCGTGGCGAATGCCTGCACTCCGTCACTGACAGGGGGCGTCACCTGCTCCGTGCGAGAATGGCCAGCGGCGAGCTCATCTCCCCATATCCTGGCCTCTATGACACTCCCGACCACTGGCAGAAGCTCAATGGGTCGGAGAAGCACCTCCACGTCTTGCGTGCACTGTCATCCGCGCACCCCGGATGGGTGTTCTGCCAGCGGTCGGCAGCGGTGGCCCATGGCATTCTTCAGCTTGCTCCTCGCATGCTGCTTAAACCCCAGGCGCTGAGGAGTCCCCGCTCCCACGCGTTTCGTTCCAAGGAAGTCGAATGGCACCCCACGGGCGCGTACGAGCCAAGCGTTGCCGGCGGAGTGCCGGTTACGGATATTGTGCGGACCACCTTCGACTGTCTCAGAAGTCTTGATTTTTGCTCAGCCATGCCGGTTGCAGACGCTGCGCTGGCAAAGCTCGGCTGGACTCCGGACGAGCTGCTTCGGTCGTTCGGCCGTTTCTCGGGGTATAGGGGAGCGGCCGCCGCGCGTCGACGCGTGGTTCTCTCGGACGCCCGGTGCGAGAACGGCGGCGAATCGATGCTGAGGGCGCGCATTCTGGCCCTTGGCTTTGCCTGTCCGAGAATACAGGTCGAGCTTGCGGATCCATTGAACCCGGATCAGCCATACCGCCCCGATTGTCTTTGGCTTCCGCCTGGAATGAGCGAGGACGAGTTCTCGCGTATGCTGCGGCTGGGGGAGCTGCCGCCAGGTTCGCTTGCCGGAGGCGTTGCAGGCGAGCTTGATGGGTGGGACAAATACGTGAACCCACAGATGGCGAAGGACGGCTTCGACAAGGCCGTCCTCGATGAGCGCCGCCGCGAGTCGAGGCTTACGTTGCTGGGCCTCAAGTTCGTGCGCTTTTCGTATGCCGAGGCCTGCTCGGACTCCTACGTCGAGCGAATGCTGCTCGTTGCCGGTGTCCCCCGCTTATCAGCTCCGATACCAGGCCTCTAATCCCTATCTCACAAACTCCGCCTCCGGGGATGAAATTGGCCCCAAATCGGGCGCGAAACATCCCCAGGGGCGGAGTATGACCAGGCCGCGGCCGCGTTCGTCCCCAAAGGCGGACTTTGTGGGCACTGTACCGTCCGCCTCGTGTCAATTATGTACAGACATAATCGACATGCGCTATGATGCAGGCGTCAACCAAGGGCCGCCAGCGCCTTCGCTGGCTGAGAGGAGCACACATGGCAGACAACACCAACGCCGGCCCCATCGACGCCGCCGCGGCGGCCAAGGCGGCCTTCGCGTCCGTGGAGGGCAAGCCCTTCCCCAGCGACCTCTTCGAGGCCCCGCAGCTGCGCTGGGCCGTCATCGGCTGCGGCGGCATCGCCAACGAGATGGCGCAGTCACTCGCGCTCGCCGGCCGCAGGTTCGTGGCCGTCCAGAACCGCACGCACGCCAAGGCCGTGGCGTTTGCCGAGCGCTGGGGCATCGAGCGCGTCTACGAGACCCCCGAGCAGCTCTACGCGGACCCAGACGTGGACGCCATCTACATCTCCACGCCGCACAACACCCACATCGCCTTCATGCGCGGGGCGCTCGCCGCGGGCAAGCACGTGCTGTGCGAGAAGTCCATCACCCTCAACTCCGAGGAGCTCGACGAGGCCATCAAGCTCGCCGACGAGCACCACGTCGAACTCGTCGACGCCACGACGATCCTGCACATGCCCCTCTACCGCGGCCTCATCGCGCGCGCCATGGCGGGCGACTTTGGCAAGCTCAACCTCGCCACGCTCAACTTCGGCAGCTACAAGCCCTATGACCCCGAGAACCACTTCTTCAGCCGCAGCCGCGCGGGCGGCGCCATGCTTGAGATCGGCGTCTACCCCGTGACGCTCGCGCGCCTGTTCATGGTGAGCCAGCCCGTGGACGTCATCTCCATCTGCAACGCGTGCGAGACGGGCGTCGACGTCACGAGCGGCATCGTCATGCGCAACGCCGAGATGCAGATGGCCACCATCACGATGTCGCTGCACTCAAAACAGCCCAAGCGCGCAATGCTGAGCTTCGAGGACTGCTACATCGAGATCATGAACTACCCGCGCGCGGACCGGGCCACCATCACGTGGACGGCAGACAACCGCCGCGAGGAGATCCACCTGGGCGAGGAGGCCTACGCGCTGTGCTACGAGGTGGCAGACCTCGAGCGCGCCGTCGCCGGAGACGAGGTCGAGCACCAGATGCTCGCCTACACGCAGGACAACATGCAGATCATGACGCAGCTGCGCCGCCAGTGGGGCGTGACCTACCCCGAGGAGGAGGGCCTCGCCTAACGCCCCACACATCGGGGACGGCTTCGTTTGCCATGTCCGTCTCGACCTGGGCGGTCTCGCGCGTGCGGGGCCGCCCTTCTCGTGCGTAAGCGTTGTGTCAGGCGCGCCCGAGGCGTGCCCGTGGCGGGGTACACTTGCCGGGAAACCCATCGAGAGGAAAGAAGACATGACCGCAGCAAACATCGCGCCGTTCATTCGCGGCGCCCATCACCTCGTCTATCGCCCCGACGGCCTCGTGAGGCCATCCCGCATGTCCAACAAGCAGATGGACGCCGCTACCGAGGCGGGCCGCGAGCGCGCCGCGAGCTACACGGCCGGCGTCACCATCAACCTCGTGACCACGGGAGACGAGGTCTCGTTCGACCTTTCCGTCGTGACCCCCATCCACTACGAGAGCGCCGCTGTGGCCGAGACGATCGAGCTCGCCCGCGCGCGCGGTGACGAGCGCGCCGCGGAGGCGGGCCTCGTTGACGGCATCGACCTGTACGTTGACGGCTCCTACGTCATGACGACCCCCGCGCGGGACGGCGCCGTGACGCTCGCGTTCGACAACCCCAACCACGCGCCCGCAAACGTCACGGTCTACCTGCCCTGCCTCATGTCCGTGGCCGTGGGCGACCTCTCCACGAACGGCAGTCTCGAGCAAGCGCCTGCGCGTGGCTACCTGCTCGCGCTGGGAGACTCCATCACGCAGGGCTACGTCGTGGGGGCGCCCGGTAGCTCCTGGCCGGCGCAGGTCTCGCGAGCGCTCGGGCTCGACCTCGTGAACCAGGCAATCGCTGGCCACCACTTTGACGCCCACACGCTGCGCGGCATGAAGCTGCTGCGCGAGAACCCACCCGCGGCAATAGTCGTCGCCTATGGCACGAACGACTGGGCCCACACGGACACGGCCGAGGACCTCGTGGAGAACATGAGCCGTTACCTCGCCAAGCTCGCCGACCGCTTCTGCGACACGCCCGTCTACGTGCTGAGCCCCGTGTGGCGCGCGGACGCCGATGCCTCGCGCCCCCACGGCCGCAGCCTTGCCTGGGTGGGGAGCGTCCTGTGCGATGAGTGCGCCCGCCTCGGCCTCAACTACGTGGACGGCTCGGAGCTCGTTCCCGCCGACACCGCGCTGTACGCGGACGGCCGCCTGCACCCAGACGCCGCGGGTGCCACCCACCTCGCCGCCGGCGTCGTCGAGCGCCTGTGCCAGGACGGCATCGTGCAGCTCCTCGGCGGCCGCCACGACGGGCCTCGTGCCCGCGCGGATGCCCAGACGCTGCTGCGCGCGGGCGCTCCGGGTCGCCAGCGCGAGCTGGAGCAGGCCGTGCGCACCATCTGGCGCCTCCGCCAGGCGGACGGCTGCCCCTGGGACAGGGAGCAGACGCACGAGAGCATCAAGAAGAACATGATCGAGGAGGCCTATGAGGCCGTCGACGCCATAGAGGCAGGAGATGCGGCGCATCTGCGCGAGGAGCTTGGCGACGTGCTCATGCAGGTGCTGCTCCACGCCCAGATCGCGGCCGACGCGGGCGAGTTTACCTTCGCCGACATCTGCCGAGACCTGGACGAGAAGCTCGTCCGCCGCCACCCGCACGTCTTTGGCGCCGGCGTGTCTGCGACGGACGCGGGCGAGGTGCTCGACATCTGGAGCCGCGTGAAGCTCGAGGAGCGCCGCGACGCCGCCGAGGCAGACGAGCCACCCGCCGGCCTTCTGGACTCCGTGCCTCGCGCGCTGCCGTCGCTCATGCAAGCGCAGAAGATCTCCAAGAAGGCCGCTGCCTGCGGCTTTGACTGGGATACCACGGCAGACGTCTGGGACAAGGTGGACGAGGAGCGCCGCGAGTTCTCGGCCGAGGAGCGCGGCAGCGAGCAGGCGCTCGACGAGTTCGGCGACGTGCTGTTCTCGGCCGTAAACGTGGCGCGCAAGGAGGGCATCGACGCCGAGACGGCGCTGCGCCACAGCTGCGAGAAGTTTCGCGTCCGCTGGTCTGCCATGGAGGCTGCGGCTGCGGGTCGCGGCCAGGCGCTCGAGGACCTCTCGCATGAGGAGCTTGAGGAGCTTTGGGCCCAGGCCAAGCGCGAGGGCTAAACTATAGGCAAAGACGCATGCGCGCCCGCTCGGATCGTCCGGACGGGCGCGTTGCATGAGTTCGCACGCAGCACAAACGAAGCAGGAACGTCATGAGCGCATATTCTGAGTCAACGCGGGGCGCGCGTCCCCGCCATACGCCTGGCCGCGAGTCTCGGCCCGCGGCTCGCGGGTCCCGTACCGTTGCGGGAGGCTCTCGGGCCTCTGCCCGCGGGCCTCGCGCGGTAACCCGCGGGTCTCGTGTCACCGCCGGCGGGTCTGCCGGCCGCGCCGCCTCTCGCGGGGCGACCAAGGCGTCCGGTATCACATCGTGGGCCGGCGCGCATCGCCTCGTCTGCATCGTCGCGGTGGGTGTCGTGGCCCTTGTCGCAGCCCTGTACGCGCCCGCCAAGGCGCTCTATAGCGCCCAGCGCACCAACGCGCTGCTCGCCGAGCGCCTGGGCGCCGCGACCTCGAGCGCCACGCAGCTTCAGGGTGAGGTCGACTCGCTCATGACGCGCGAGGGCATCGAGGACGAGGCCCGTCGTCGCGGCTACGTGGCCGAGGGCGAGACCGCCGTTGACGTCGACGGCATCGAGGACTCCGGCAGCGCCACGACCGACGAGAGCGTCACGAGCGACTCCTCCCAGACGCAGGACACGGAAAACCCCTGGTACGTCTCTGTCCTGGACTTCATCTTTGGCTATGACCCGTCAACGCAGGGGGTGGGCTAGGTGGCACTCGTTGCGGTCATCGACATCGGAACCGTCACGGCGCGACTGGGGGTGGCCAGCGTCGTGGGCGGTCGCGTCGAGCATTGCGCCAAGACGTCGACCATCTGCAACCTGGGTGAGGGCGTGGCCGAGACGGGCCTCCTCTCCGCCGCCGCGTGCGAGCGTGTGCTCGCGTGCGTCGAGGGCTACGTGGCCACTGCGCGCGAGGCGGGCGTCGATGCCGCATGCTGCACTCTGACGAGTGCCGCGCGAGACGCCGCCAACTCGGGCGTGCTCCTCGAGGGGCTGACGGTGCTTGGCCTGGAGCCGCAGGTCATCCCCGGCGAGGTCGAGGGATCACTTACGTTTCTCGGTGTGGCGCAGGACTTCCGCGGCCGGCGCATCGTCGTGGCCGATAATGGCGGCGGGTCCACGGAGGTCGCGGTGGGCACGCTGGGGGAGGGCGGCGTCTCGTTGGAGGCGGTGCGCTCGCTCAACGTGGGATGCCGCCGCGTGACGGACCTGTTCCTCTCGCGAGAGGATCCTCCGTGTGCGGCTGCGCTGGAGCGGGCGCGGGCCTTTTGCCGCGAGCGCTTCTGCGAGGAGCTCCCCGCGCAGGCGCGCGATGCCGTGGCGGAGGGGCGTCTTGTCTGCGTTGGCGGAACGGTGACGACGCTCGTCGCCATCGCCGCGGCGCTCGAGCCGTACGATCCGAGCTTCGTGCACCTTCACGACCTGGGCCTCGACGAGGTCGACGAGCTCGCCGAGCGACTTGCCGGGCTGCCGCTCGAGCGCAGGCGCGAGGTCTGCGGCCTTCAGCCCAAGCGCGCGGGCGTCATCGTCGCCGGTGCGCTGTGCGTGAGCGAGCTCATGCGCGCATGCGCGGCCGAGCGGCTCACCGTGAGCGAGAGCGACCTGCTGTATGGCCTCTCCATCGCCGCGAGCGCTGCCGAGGAGGGCGAGCCGGGGCCGGTGGCATGGGAGCCGCGGCTGTCGGCGTTGCGGTAAAGTACAGGGCGCAACCACGGGGGCGTGGCGGAATTGGCATACGCGGGGGTCTTAAAAACCCTTGCCGGAAGGCTTGTGGGTTCGAACCCCACCGCCCCTACCATGTGCGTGACGGACGCGGGCCCGCCGGGCTCGCGTCTTTTTGTTGCCCGCATGGGTTCGAACCCGCGAGGGCGCGAGCGTGAAGCGGGCGCG
>CAKUNF010000005.1 GCA_934668375.1 uncultured Parolsenella sp.
CTCATAACCCGAAGGTCGTAGGTTCAAATCCTGCCCCCGCGACCAAATGTTTCGAGGTCGGAAGACAAATGCTTCCGACCTCTTTTGTTGTGTGGGCCCGTGGGGCAAACGGACCCGTCCCCAGGCGCCCCACCGCCTCCTACACCCAGCGGAAACCTCGACCCGTGATCTGGGAGGTGTTCACGTAGGTGATGAAGGCGCTGGGGTCGAGCTCACGCACGAACAGCTCGAGCCGCAGCGTCTCCTTGGGTGTGAGCACCGTCATGATTTGCGTCACGGCGTTGCCCGAGTAGGCGCCCCACGCCTGGCTCACCGTGGCGGTGCGGCACAGCTCGCGGCAGATGAACTCCTCCACGCGCGCGGGCTGCTTGCAGATGACGGTCACCACCTTGTGCTGCTTCAGGCCGTCAAGCACACCGTTCACCACGACGGTCATGATGAGCAGGCCAATCACGCAATAGACGCCCGTGCGCAGGTCAAAGAGCGCAAGGCTGCCCACCACGGAGAACGAGTTTACGATGAGGGTGGCGTTTCCCGTGCTCAGGCTCGTAAGTTTGGACAGCGCGACGATGATGATATCGGTGCCGCCGGTCGAGGCGCCCACGCTGTATGCCAGGGCCGCGCTCGTAGCGGTGAGTGCAACGGCGCACATGAGGTCGAGCCAGAGGTCGCCGGTGATTGACTGCGAGGCCGGCATGAGCTTGGAGAACACCGAGACGTACGCCGACAGCGCAAGCGAGGCGGCCACGCTCCAGGCAACCGTTTTCCTCCCCACCAGCGCAAGCCCCGCCACGATGCATGCGAGGTTGATGACCCAGAGAGCCATGGTGTTGGAAAGCCCCGGGACGAGACCAGCCGCCACGATCGAGAGGCCGGAGGCGCCGCCAAGCGCCAGGTGATTGGGCGCCGTGAAGAGCACGTAGGAGAGCGCCGCCATGATGACGGCAAGGTTGAGCACCGCCGCCGTCTTGAGCGCGCCCGTTTTGTCGCGCCGCTCGATGGCGCTCTCGCTCCTCTCGTACTCCTCGGGGGAGAGGAGCTTCTCGGCCTGGATGAGCGAGGCGCCCTCGTACGCCGGTTCTGCCTCGTGGGGCGTCACCTCCGCGTCCCGGAGCCTCTCCTCGGAGGCGGTGCGGGACTCCCTGCGTCTCTTGCCCGCGCGAAGGACTCGTCGGCCTGCTCCCTTGAACTTTGACACTCCAGACCTCCTCAGACGTCATTTGAAAACAATACGTCTATAACAAGTGATGCGCTTTTGCAACCAATTACGAATACTTGCCGGTAAACGGCATTTATCACGCCACTTGCAGATTTGAAAACCAATCGAAACATATAACTATTGTGCGAGAAATATAAGACGTATATAACGTCTATATCGAAATGGACAGGCAAAGCAGGAGGTCAAGATGGCAAACAATATCCTTCTCGTCACACACGCACAGTTTGCGAAAGGCATCCTGAGCTCCCTCGAGCTCGTCATGGGAGACGTCTGCCCTGCGGCCTACGTCTCCGTCACGACGTCCGAGACCATCCCCGCAATCGCGAAGCGCATCGAGGATGCCCTTGCCTCCTTTGACCAGTCCCAGCCCACCGTGGTCATCACCGACATTCCCGGCGGCAGCACGACTCAGGCGGCGCTGCGCGTTCGCGCCAACCACCCCGACGTCGTCTTCGCGACGGGCCTCAACATGGGCCTTCTGCTCGAGACGTCGCTTCTGCCGCTCACGGCCGGCGACACCGAGGGTAACGAGGCGCTCGTGCGCCAGGCCGTCAATACCTCCAAGGAGGGGATCGGTCTGCTCGCAGACCTCGTCCCGTCCAATGACGAGGCCGTCGACAGCGAGTCCGACGAGCTTTAGGAGCGCGAGAACCACGACGACGTAAGAACCGCAACGGAAAGGACGTGCAATGATCGAACTACTCCGCGTTGACGACAGATTGATCCACGGGCAGGTCGCGGTGACCTGGACTTCGCACCTTGGTGCCGACACCATCGTCGTGGCGAACGACAAGTCCGCCAAGGATACCCTGATGCAGTCTGCCTTCAAGCTGGCCAAGCCGCCTCAGGTGGTGCTCTCCATCAAGTCCGTGGCCGGCGCCATCCTCGTGATCAACAACCCCAAGCACGCGCCGCGCAAGATCTTCGTCGTCTGCGCGAGTCCCAAGGACGCCGCCCGCATCGTGGCCGAGTGCCCCGACGTCAAGCACGTCTGTCTGGGCGGCGTTCGCCAGGCGGGTGAGCGCAAGCAGATCGCTCCCCAGGTCTACCTGGACCAGGAGGAGGTCGCCGCTCTGGATGACATCGAGGCCCACGGCTGCAAGGTGACGCTGCAGTCCGTGCCCGACCAGAGCCCCATGGACCTCGCGGCCATCAAGAGGGCGTTCGCCAACTAGCGAATTGCCCTGGGGGGGTCGCCAACCGGGCGGCGCCCCAATAACCCAACCACACCCAACGTGGCACTTCTCGGATGGCCAAGGCGGCCACCCGTTGGTGAGCTGGTGCGCAGGCACCGGCGGCAAGCAGTCGAGTTAGTCCTGATGTAGGAGGTAGCAATGGTAGTTCAAGCCCTGCTCCTGGGCGCCCTCGCGGGCTTCGGGATGTGGGACGGCCGCGTTGCCGGCCAGACCATGTTCGAGCGTCCGCTGGTCCTGGGGCCAATCGTTGGCCTCATCCTTGGTGACGTCCAGACGGGCATCACCATGGGCGCGGCGGTGGAGCTCGTCATGATGGGCGCCGTGGGCATCGGCGCCGCGGTTCCGCCCGAGGTCGTCTGCGGTGGCATCCTCTCCACGGCGTTCGCCATCCTCTCCGGCCTCGACACCGGCACGGCGGTGGCCCTCTCCCTGCCCATCGCCACGCTCGGCCAGTTGCTGGGCATCCTCGATCGCACGCTCAACCTCGGCTTCTGCCGCATGGCAGACAAGGCGGCCGCAAAGGGCGACGAAAAGGGCATCTCGCGCGCCCTGTGGGGTGGCGCCGCGCTGTTCTGGATCACGTCGTTCCTCGTGGTGTTCCTCGGCGTGCTCCTGGGCTCGCAGGTCATCAGCGACTTCGTCGACTGGCTGCCCGACCAGCTGCTCCATGGCTTTGAGGTCGCGAGTGGCATGCTTCCTGCGCTGGGTATCGCAATCCTGATGAACCTCATCTTTGACAAGGCCAACGCCGCCTATCTGTTCGTGGGCTTCGTGCTCACCGCGCTGCTCGGCATGAGCACCACGGGCGTGGCCATTGTGGGCGCGATCATCGCCTACGTGGTCTACCAGACCGCCGTGAAGCGCCACGAAGAGCTGGCCGGCCTCGCCGTTGCCGCCCCAACTGCCGACTCCGATGACCTGGATGGTGAACTGTAATGGCAAACCTCGAAGAGCCCCTCAAGGAAGGCGGCCTTATCACCAAGGGGGACATGCGCAAGGTCTTCTGGCGCTCCTTCCCGCTGCAGGCCGCGTTCAACTACGAGCGCATGCAGAACGTGGGCTTCTGCTATTCCATGGTCCCGGTCCTCAAGCGCCTGTATCCCGATGACGAGGAGCGCGCACAGGCCATGGCCCGTCACCTCTCGTTCTTCAACACCACCCCGCAGGTTGTGACCTTCATCACGGGTGCCTGCGTTGCCATGGAGGAGGAGAACCGCAAGGCCGAGCTCGAGGGCCGTGAGTTCGACACCGAGTCGATCACCTCGCTCAAGACGGCGCTCATGGGCCCCATCGCTGGCATCGGCGACTCGTTCTTTTGGGGCACGTTCCGTGTCATCGCCGCCGGTGTTGGCTGCGGCCTGGCCCAACAGGGCTCCATTCTCGGCGCGCTGCTGTTCCTGCTCATCTTCAACGTGCCGGCACTGCTCGTGCGCTACTACGGCCTCAAGATCGGTTACAAGAGCGGCGTCGGGTTCATCGACTCCATGCAGAAGTCTGGCACGATCGAGCTGCTTACGAACTGCGCCAAGATTCTGGGTCTGTGCGTGGTGGGCGCGATGATCGCCTCGATGGTCACCTTTACCACGCCGCTCACGATCACGGTGGGCGAGAGCGCGGTCGAGCTGCAGAGCATCTTTGACCAGATCCTGCCCTCGATTCTTCCCCTGGGTCTGACATTTGGCTGCTTTGCCCTGCTCAAGAAGGGTGTCAAGACCACCAACATCATGTACGGCCTCATCGTCCTCGGCATACTCGGCGCAATCATTGGAGTGCTCTAATGGCAAACATCATGTACGACTACATCCGCGAGACTCCCGACGTCCTCAATCACATCATCGATGACCGCGCGCGCATTTGCGCCGAGTTCGTGGAGCAGTTCAAGGACGCCGACATCGACACGGTCTACATCATCGGCTCGGGCACGAGCTACCACTCGGGTGTCTCGGCCAAGCTCTATCTTGAGGAGCTCACGGGCTGGAAGATCATCCCGATGTATCCCACCCGCTTTGCCCGTGACGAGAAGGTCTATGACGAGAAGTCGCTGGTCATCGGCATCTCCCAGGGCGGTCAGAGCCTCTCGACGGTCGAGGGCCTCGACGCCGCCACCGAGCGAGGCCTGCTGACCGCCGCGGTGAGCGAGAACCCCACGGCGCTCGTGTTCGAGCACGCGCAGACCAAGACGCTGCTCGAGGTTCTCGGCAACGAGCTGTGCGGTGCCAAGACCAAGGGCTACGCGGGATCGATTGCCACGCTCATGGTCATGCTCACCGAGCTTGCGCAGGCCAAGGGCATCGTGGACGCTCAGACCGTCGAGGGCTATGTGGCGCGCATGAAGAAGGTCGCCGCCAACCTCCCGGCCGTTACCGATGCCGCCGTTGCCTGGTATCAGCGTATCTCTAAGGACCTGTTCGACGCCAAGCGCATTATCGTGGTGGGCTACGACGGCATGTACGGCGATGTGCTCGAAGGTGCGCTCAAGACGCTCGAGACCGTGCGCGTGGGCGTCACCGGCTATGACATCGAGGAGTTCTTCCACGGCATCTACAACTCGATCAGCGAGGACAGTTACCTGTTCTACCTTGCCTCCGAGGGCGATTACAAGCCCAGGACGCTCAAGCTCATCGAGATTCTGAGCGAGTGGACGAGTCACAACTACCTTATCGCCTCCCCGCAGGGCGTCGATGCCCCCACGAGCTTCGACTGTATCGTCCCGTTCACTGAGGACCCGTTGTTCTCGTGCTGGGAGTACATCATCCCGATGCAGGTCGTCTCGTGCTTTGGGGCACAGGACCACGGCGTGGACCCGTCCATCCCCAAGGACCCGCTGTTCCACAAGCGCATCGGTAGCAAGAAGCTCGACGGCGTGCGCGACAACTACTCCGCCGAGAAGTAACCCCGATTTGCCCTCCCTTCAGTTGGCGGCCGCTTGGCTCTCGAGCCGGGTGGCCGCCGATTTGTGCCGTGAGCGTGGGAGGCATCGGCTACGATGAATAAGATGTCATATACGTGTTAGAGACGAGCCGGAGTTGAGCGATGGCAAAGTCATCCCTGCTATACCAGCAGATTTACGAGGACGTTCGCACCTCGATCGAGATGGGGACGTACAAGCCCGGCGACAAGATCCCCTCTGAGCAGGAGCTGTGCGCGGAGTTCGGCGCGAGCCGCATCACGGTGCGCCGCGCCATCGAAGAGCTGTGCAACAACGGGTTTCTCATCAAGCGCCAGGGAATTGGCACCTTCGTGAGCAAGACGCGCTTCTCGCGCCAGCTGAGGCGCACGGGCAACGGGCTCGTCTCGTTCACGGAGCTGTGCCGAGAGCAGGGGCTCACGCCGGGCGCCCGGCTAGTAGACAGGCAGATCGTGCCCATCCGCGGCGACGAGCGGCGCTTCTTTGGTCTGGGGGCCGATGCGCTGCTGCTCTACGTGCGTCGCGTGCGAACGGCGGACGACGTGCCCGTCTACGAGGAGAACACCTTTTTGCCCTATGACGAATTCCGTGGGCTCATGGGTGTCAACCTTGATGATGTTTCGATCTTTGACGTCATCGAGCACGAGGGTGGCAGACGGCCCGTCGCCAACAGTCACCTTACGCTCGAGGCAGTCTCCGCCTCGCAGGAGCAGGCGTCGCTGCTGCAGGTGCCGGCTAAGGCGCCGCTGCTGTATATGAATGCCTTCTTCGTCGACAAGGACGGCCGACCAGTCGCGATCGGACGGCAGTACTACGTGGGAAGCCGCTACGCGTTCGACGTGTAGTGGGCCCGTGGGACAAACGAACCTGTCCCCAGGTGTCCCACTAGAAGCAGAACCCCGGGAAGACGTAGGTCTCCTCGGCGGGGGCGTTGCCGGGGGTGGCGCCGTCGAAGGCATCGCCGTCGGCCATGACGCGGTTGAACGCCGTCGAGTCCGCGCCCTCCGAGCCGTCGGCGGAGGGCGTGCGCTCCCACCAGTAGATGGGCTGGCCGCCAACCGTGCGCACGAGCCGCTCGTTTGCGGTGAGTCCGGAGATGCCGAGCTCGTAAAACAGCTGGTACTGGCTGCCCTCGCCGCTGTAGAGCGCGCTCAGGTACGAGAACTCCTCGGAGAACGTCTCCGGCCCCTGGTAGCCGCACAGCTCGCTCATCGACGGCACCCAGAACGCGTCGCTCGTCGTGGTGATCGCGCTCGCGTCCCTCATGGCGCCCACGTTGTTCGTGAGCTTGTCGACGGCGATCACGCGCTCCACGAGCTCGCCGGGAAGCATTTCCGGCAGCTCATCTGCCATCCACGCGCGCAGCGACGACTGCTCCCAGCCGCCGTCCTGCGCCTCGTCGTTCATCGTGCGCTGCGCCACGGGCGTGCTCATGAGAAAGCTCAGGCCCGCCACGCCCTGGCCATCCGAGCGCGCGTCGGCTCGAATCCCTACGATCTGCGCCTCCGCGGGCGTGCCGTCTGCCAGTGCAAAGCGCTTCACGTGCTCGTCCGTGAGCCGACCATCCGCGTTCACGAGGCCGGCCTGCCGCGCAATCGCGAGGCCCTCCTCGTCGGAGCCCGCCGCTGCGATGCGCTCCGCCAGCTCCGCGAGCTCGTCCCAGCCGTAATCGTCGAGCTCGCGGGCGCGCAGCAGCCCAAACCCGTGCGTGGCAACCGCAGCCGCGCCAATGCCGATAACGGCCGCGACGCCCAGGCCGATCGCCGCGCGACGCGTGACCGGCCGCGCCAGGCCCCGGTAGCGCTCGCCGGCTCGCCACGCGCGAATGCGCGCGAGCAGCTCGTCCATGTCCTCGCGGTCCTCGGGGCGGGGCCGAATGCCCGCCATGATGGCGTCCACGAGCTGGGCGTCGGCGTCCGAACGGGGCGCGAGCGCATTCGGCCTGCCCTCCGTCTTGATCTGGTACGGCGAGCGCAGGGGCTGCGACGCCACGTCAAAGGGTGTGCGCCCCGCGTAGAGCTCGTAGAGCACGCTGCACAGCGCGTAGACGTCCACGGAGGGGGACTGGCGCAGCCTCTCCACCTTGGCGACGTCGTTCGTGAGCATCTCGGGCGCGGCGTACTCGGGCGTTCCGGTGCGCCAGACGTTGCTGCGCATGGTGAACGTGGGGTCCTCCGCCCTCGTCACGCTCGAGCTACCCAGGTCGACGAGGCAGACGTCGAACGACTCGCTCGCAATCTGCTCGTCCAGGCCGCGCGCGGACGTCCTGATCATGATGTTGCGCGGCGAGATGTCGCGGTGGGCAAACGGCGAGCTCAGCTGCTGCGTGCGGGCGAGGGCCCCCGCCACGGCCTCTCCGATGGCGGCAACGGTGCTGGCCTCGACGCCGCGCGCGCCGCCCTGCCCCTCGCCGGCATGCGGCAGCAGCGGCGTCGCCTCGGCGAGCGAGAGGCCCTCGACCCACTCCATGACCACCACGGGCACCTGCCCCACGAGGCCGTAGCCGTAGGCGTGGGGGAAGCCCTCCAGGTCGCTTACGAGCATCAGATTGCGGTACGACTCGAAGAACGCCGAGGACAGCGCCTCGAGCGCCGTGCTGTTCACATCGCTCGGTACGCCGGCGCCTGGCCCCACCACCGGGAACAGCGACTTGATGGCAAACGCCTCTCCCTGGGTGTTCCACGCGTGGCGGACGCATGCCCTTGATGGGTCTGCCTGGGGCGTGGCGTCCACGAGCAACGTCTTGAAGCGCCGAGCCCCTCGCTCGCTGTCCTCTGGCGCCACGGCCTCGGCGGCATCAAATGTGTCAAAGACGATGACTTCGGTTGGACCGCCAGCGTTGCCAAACACGTGCTCCTCCTGTCCCTGCGTTATTGCACATAACGTATAACTACGTGTTCAGAATATGTTGCGCAACATGTCTCAGGGGGCGATGCGTAACGCATCGTGAACAAAAGCATCCGCATGGGACGGGAATCTCTCGCGAGCCGTTCCTACTCCGTGAGTGCCATCACGAGAAACGTCGTGTCCGAGCCAAGCCTCAGCATGTCGCCATTCGCAATCTCGACGACGCGCGGCTCTCCTGGCTCCTCGTGCTCCGTGCGAGGTGCCTCGACGACGGACTGCTCGCCCGTCTCGCCACTCACGAGCACCGTGCCGTTGGTGGAGTGCAGCCCTTGCGCGTACCAGACGTTGTTCTCGCTCCAGATGCGCAGGTGACGGCGTGACACTGACGCGCCCACGTCGGTGATGTCCGAGGCAGCGTGGCCAATGGAACCTATGACCGTCCCCGCGGGCTCGTTTGACAGGGGGTGGATGGGCGGGCGCGCGGAGCTCCCCACAAGGCGAAGCAGGCCCAGGCCGCAGCTCTCCCTCTCGGGCTCGAGGGCGATACCTGCCTCCTCGATGCCCGTGCGCCCCGTCCTCAGGCTGCTCGACAGGCTCGCGCTTGCGAAGCGCTCCGCGCTCACGGCCGCTGCCGAGGGGTCCTGCAGGCATCCGCAGGCCACGAACAGGTATAGGTAGAGGATGTCGCGGTCAGACTCCGAGTGGAGCCTCGCTCTGCGGATCCTACTGAGCGCGTTTGCGTAGATATGGGCGTCTGCACCGCAGCTTGTGATGGCCTCCTGCATGTTGAGCGCGGCGGGCCCGGCGTAGTGGGCCGAGACGAGGGCGCGGGCGTTTGGTCCTCCCAGGTTGGAGACGATGCGCGAGAACAGCGTCTGGCTGCTCACCCCAAAGTCCGAGAACACGCTGGCATCGAGCGAGCCGGGCGCGGCATAGGTGATCTTCCTCGAGAGGAACGGGCGGTTGTCGAGGCGGCTGGCGAGCTCGATGCCGCCGAGCCTTGCGGTGGGGGAGAGAAGGATGCTCGCGGCGTCGCGGTTCGTGACTCCGCCGAACGTGCGAAGGTCCCCGTACATCTCAGAGCTTGGCGTGCGCATGGTTCTCCCGTTTCCTCGTGTCCTCCCGGCAATTCTAGGCCAAACGCGTGGGGCCACTCACGCTGCGAACGTTTCGCTGGGGGAACGGATGAGCCCTCTCTCAGATGTTGCGCAACACATCTCGCAATTTCGGCGATAGAAATAGCCCCAGCAAAGACGCTCCACAGGGGGAGGAGACGGGGATGTCACTCTATGACGAGGCACGCACCATTCCCTATGACACCTTTGACTACAAGGCCGAGTGTGACAGGTTCGACGACGCCTCATCCGAGTGGGAGAAGTACGCGCAGGCCTGCGCCCTCGCGAAGTTCGCGCACAACAACGGCGACCGTGGCGGCGAGCAGACCTGGCTGCTCAAGGCCTTGGCCTGGACCGATGAGGGCTCGGCCTACTACAGCGAGGTCTGCAATGCGCTCGCAGACTTCTGCGACGAGTACGGCTGCTGCGTGAGCTACTACGTTGGCGGAGGAGACGTGCCCTCGCGTCTGGAGGCCAGGCACTGGAGAAGGCTCGCCAGGGGCGAGGAGATTTCCGACAACCCCTCGGGCGACTCTAACGATGGCTCTGGCCCCTCGGCTGCGGCGGCCGCCCAGGTGGGCGCAGCCGTCTCGCAGAGCTTCGCCGACCGGGTTGGCTGGGGCACCATCGTCCTCATCCCCCTCATCGTCGTCGTGATGGGCAAGTTCGTCCTCGACACGTACGGCGACGCCATCCTGGGCTTCCTCAAGATCGTGGCCGCCGTGCTCGTTCTCGTCGTGGTCCTCCTCGTCATCAAGAAGTTCGTGCTTCCCAATCTGCGCAGGTAGAGAAGAGTCAAGGAGTCCCTATGTTCTGCACCTCATGTGGAAAGAAGATCCCGGACGGCATGGGCTTCTGTCCGTACTGCGGCGCGGCCCAGCACGGTGGTGGCCAGCAGACAATCAACCCTGCGCCGACGCCCAGCCCGTCGCCAAGCCCAGCGTCGTCGCCGAACCCGGCAACCAAGCCCGCGCCCGGCCCTGCACCGTCGCCCGCCTCGAGCCCCACGCCCGCACCCGCATCCGTCACGCCCGCGTCCCCAACGGCACTCGTCCCCAACGTGGACGACAAGCGCCTGGGCCAGATCGCCTGCGTGCTCTCGGCCGTCGTCGTGGTGCTCGAATTCGCTGGCCTTCACCAGGTATGCCTCGTCATCGGGGCCGTCGCCGCCCTGTGGCTGCTCGTGAACATCGTCAAGAAGTAGGGGGCTCACCTTGGGTTACGTAATCATCGCGTTCGTGGTGCTTTTCATCATCGCGTGGATCCTCGACACGTTTGGCGCGCAGCTGGGGATCCTCACGGCCGTCATCATCGTTGGCTTCGCGGCCTTTGGCGTCTTCAAGGCGCTCAAGAACTATGTCGCCGCCTTCAAGAAGTGCACCATCGACTCGAACAGGAGCTAGCCCCATGGCTTTGACAGACCCACGCTACGCCCAGACGGCGGCGCTCCTGCCCCCCGAGCCCTCGAGCACCGACTACTGGCTCGACAAGGGCTTCGCGGACCTGGGCGCCACGCTGCGCGAGAACATTGCGCTCAACAGGGTGACGCTCGATGAGATCCTCGACAAGCGAAGGGATGGCGGCATCATCCACAAGCTGCTGTGGACCATCTGCCTGCTGTCGTTTCTCGTCGCGGGCGCAGGCGGCAGCATCCTGTTCTCGTTCATCCACTCGGCCGTCATCATGGTGGTCATGGCGTGTGTGTACGTGCTCTTTGGCATCGCTCGTGCGCTCGATGCCTTCTACCGCCGCTCGCGCAAGATGGAGTTCGTCTGCGACAAGTGCAAGCACGTGTGGCCCACGCCTGGCTACGTCTGCCCCAGCTGCGGCCGCGTCCACGCCTACCTGCGCCCCAACACCTTTGGCATCCTCACGCACACGTGCACGTGCGGCCAGAAGCTGCCCTGCACGTTCTTCTCCACGGCCAAGGGCCCGGATGGCTCGACCATCCGCCGCTCCGACCTCCAGCAGTGCTGCCCCAACCCGGGCTGCGCGCACTCCGTGGAGTCCGGCGAGGCCAGGACCATCTCCGTGCCCGTCGTGGGCGGCCGATCGGTGGGCAAGACGTCCTACATCGCGGCGCTCTCCCACGACCTCATCACGGCGCGTCCGGCCGCCCTCGGCTACCAGACGACCTTCCTCGACGACGAGAAGCGCAACCTCTTCTCCGAGCTCGAGCGCGTCTTTGCCGCGGGCGACGCCAGTATGACGAGCGAGGACGCAGACGTGAGGCGCGCCTCGGCCTTCTCGCTGAGCTTCTTCGTCCACAAGGACGGGCTCGACCCAGACCGCCTCATCCACCTCTACGACGTCGCCGGCGAGACGTTCCTCAGAAACGACGAGCACGAGGACCAGCTCCAGTACGCCTACGCGCAGGGCACGGTGCTGCTCGTGGACCCCATGAGTATTCCGGACCTCGCCGACGAGCTGGGCGAGGGGCTCTCCGAGGCCGATGCCGCCGTCTGCGGACGCACGGACCCCGATGACGTCCTGGCCTCGTTCATCGAGAAGGTCAAGAGCGTGGCCACGCCGGACCGTCAGGGCAAGTTTGCCATGCCCGTGGCCGTGGTGCTCAGCAAGGCAGACTTCCCCGGTCTGGACGAGAAAATCGGCGAGGCGGCGCGCAATGCCTACCTTGCTGCGAACCCAGATTGCCCGCCCGCGGACGCCGAGGACGCCGTGCTGCGCGACTTCCTGCTCGAGTACGGCATGGGCAACTTCCTGACGTCGCTCAAGGCCAGCTTCCGCTCGTACCGCTTCTTTGCGGCCTCCGCCGTGGGCCATGAGCGCCTGGCAGGTGCCTACAACCCCAGGGGCGTCGTGGAGCCGTTCGCGTGGATCGCGGCCCAGGCAGACCCCGCCCTCGCCACGGCGCTCTCCCTGCCCGCGGCGGGTGCCGTTCCCTATGCCCAGCAGCTTGAGGCCGACCGAAAGAAGAGGAGGTAGCCGCCATGGCAGACGAAGTGTTCATTCCCTCGTTTGATGACGTTCCGCCCGAGGAGCCCGCGCCCGAGGAGCCAGCAGCACCCGAGGGGCCCGTGCCCGGGGAGCCGACGGCACCCGAGCAGGACGCGTCGGTGGAGTCCGCGCCCGAGCCCACGTCTGAGCCCGAGTCGGAGTCTGCGTCTGAGGAGCCGGTGGCAAATGACCCTGGCACCGCCGTTGCCGCCGTTCCCGAGGAGCTCACAGCCCGCTTGGATTCCATGGACGCCACGCTGGCACAGCTCGGCGAGCTCTTCCGCAAGAAGATCGACCGCACGGCCTTCGAGGAGGACGTCCTCAAGCACAACAGCGCGGAGATCGAGCGCTATCGCTCGGGTGTCTACGAGCAGATCATGACGCCCCTGCTCAAGCGCGTGACCTCCGTGGTGGACGCCATGAACAAGACGCTTGCCTTCCTCGTGACGAGCGAGGACGAGGCCGCGGCACAACAGGCCGAGGACCTCGCCGTCTATCGCGACATGCTCGTCGACGTCCTGTGTGACTTCGGCGTCACCCAGTTTGAGCCCGAGGTGGGCGCTCGCTTCGAGAGCGGCCGGCACACGCTGGCCATGCCGCGCATCCTCACGGGAGACCCCTCCAAGCGCGGCGCCATCATCGAGGTTCTCTCGCCGGGCTACGAGCTGCACGGCAACGTGCTCGACCCGGCCTACGTGCGCGCCTACACGTACAAGAAGGGCTACGCAGACCCGGAGCCCGAGCAACAGCAAGACAAGCAGGACGAGCAGGCCTAACGCCCAATCGCCCAACCATGGGACGGCCGGCTCGCCTGGCCGTCCCGTTTGCCCAAAGCCACAAGAAAGGAAAACCATGAGCGACGAGAAGACCACAGTCATCGGCATCGACCTGGGCACCACCTACTCCTGCCTGGCCTACATCGACGAGACGGGCAACCCCGTCGTCGTCAAGAACTCCGAGGGTGCCAACACCACGCCCTCCGTGGTGCACTTTGACCCGGACGACCCCTCCAAGTACGACGTGGGCCAGCCCGCCAAGGACAACGCCCTCATCGATCCCGACTACACGGCCTCGTTCGTGAAGCGCATCATCGGCGACAACCCGGTGGCCATCACGGTGGACGGCGAGAACTACTCGCCCGAGCAGATCTCGAGCTTCGTGCTCAAGAAGCTCACGCACGACGCCTCCCAGAACATGCCCATGGGCTATGACGGTTGCGTCATCACCGTGCCCGCCTACTTTGGCGACGCCGAGACCCAGGCCACGCTCGCCGCGGCAAAGATCGCCGGTCTCAACGTCTACGGCACGGTGCAGGAGCCGGTGGCGGCCGCCATCAACTACGGCTGCGACAAGAGCGACAAGGACGAGGACGTCATCGTCTACGACCTGGGCGGTGGCACGTTTGATGTCTCGGCCGTCTCGTTCAGCCACGGCGAGGGTTCCAAGAACATCGAGGTCGTCTGCAACCAGGGCGACAAGAACCTGGGCGGCGGCGACTGGGACGCTGCCATCGTGGCCTATCTCAAGGACGAGTTCTGCGACAAGACCGGCGCGGACGAGGACGTCTTTGACGAGTACGCCGAGCAGCAGCTCCAGGGCGAGGCCGAGAAGCTCAAGTTTGCCCTCACGTCCAAGGACAATGCCAACGCGGTCCTCAACTTCACGGGCCGCCCGCAGAAGATTGGCCTCACGATTGAGGACTTCAACGACATGACGGCGGACCTTCTCTCCCGCACCATCGACATCATGCGCACCTGCCTGGACGGCGCCAAGGCCAAGGGCCACAACCCCACGAAGATCCTGCTCGTGGGCGGCTCCACGCGCATGCGCCAGGTGGCCGAGCGCCTCTCCCAGGAGTTCCCCGACCTCGAGCAGGCCATCAACGACCCCGACGAGGCCGTGGCCAAGGGCGCGGCCCGCTACGCCGCTCAGCTCGCCAGCATGCTCTACCACAAGGCCGAGCAGGAGGGCACCGCAGACGAGACCGTTGAGGTCGTGGACCAGCAGACGCAGGAGGTCAAGCAGCAGAAGAACGTGGGCTCCAACAACCTCGCCATGACGTTCGTGAACCCCGAGGACGCCGCCTCTGCCATCAAGATCTCCGTCGTGACGTCCAAGAGCTACGGCGTCGAGGCCCTCGATGACTCCGGCACCCCCTGCATCTTCAACCTCATCCTCAAGAACCAGAAGATCGACCCCGAGAAGGGCGCCTACGAGAACACCCAGCGCTTCGGTACGGTCGACGCCGGCCAGACCTCGGTGCTTGTCCAGGTGTACGAGAACGACTCCGAGGAGGAGAAGGTCGACAAGGACCGCGAGGCTCTCGCGTCTGCCTCCATCGACCTGTCTGGCACGAACCTGCCCAAGGGCTCTCCCATCGACGTGACGTTCGTGCTGAGCGAGCAGGGCATCCTCGACGTCCGCGCCATCGAGCCCAGCTCTGGCCAGTCCTGCGAGGTCGAGGTGGAGGTCAAGGGCGGTCTCACCGAGGACCAGATCCGCGAGGCGCGCTCCAAGGCCACGGCCATGCAGATGGTTCTCTAGGAATAGACGGCGCGCCAAGGACGAGACGGGGGAGACGAGATGGGCATTGCGGTAGGAATCGACTTGGGAACGACGTTCAGCGCCGTGGCGTGCGTGGGCGCGGACGGAGAGCCCCGCATCCTGCCCAACTCATCCGGCGAGCACACGACGCCCTCCGTGGTGGCCGTCGCCGCAGACGGCTCGGTGGTCTGCGGCGACGCCGCCAAGGAGGCCCAGCTCATGGGTGACGCCGACGTTGCCTCGTTCTACAAGACGAACATGGGCAACGCCGGCTACGTGGAGTACCTGCGCGGCTGCGAGTTCGATGCCACCACGCTCTCCTCCATGTTCCTGCGCAACCTTATCGCGGACGTCTCTGCCGCCAATGGCGTCCAGATCGACTCCGCCGTGGTGACGGTGCCTGCCTACTTTGAGGCGCCACAGCGCGAGGCCACGCTCGAGGCGCTGCGACGCGCGGGCGTGCGCGCGCTGGGCACGCTCAACGAGCCCTCGGCCGCCGCTTACGCCTACGGCCTCATGAGCGCGGGCGCGTCGAAGGACAAGCGCACGATTCTCATCTACGACCTGGGTGGCGGCACGTTCGACGTCACGGTGGCCAGGCTCTCCGGCACCGAGATCCGCGTGCTCTCATCCACGGGCAACCACCAGCTTGGCGGCCGTCAGTGGGACAGCGCCCTGTCCGACTTCATCCTGGACCAGCTCTGCGACGAGAGCGGCCTCGACCGTGACGACGTGGAGTCTGCCCTCACGCCCTCGGACATCAACACGCTCGCCGTGGCGTCCGAGCAGGTCAAGCGCGACCTCACGACGCGCTCCCGCACGCGTGCCCGCGTCATGGCCGAGTCCGTCTCCGGCACGGTGGAGATCACGCGCGAGGACTTTGAGGAGGCCACGCGCCATCTGCTCACGCTCACGACGGACTGCTGCGAGGAGGCCCTGCGCGAGGCGGGCCTCACATGGTCCCAGCTGGACGGCTACATCCTCGTGGGCGGCTCCACCAAGATGCCGCAGGTGCGCGAGTATCTCACCAAAAAGGTGGGCAGCGGGCCCATCGGCGGCAACGTCAACCCTGACGAGGCCGTGGCCCTGGGCGCCGCCGTGTATGCGGCCCAGAAGTGCGGCACCACGTTCTCGCTGCCCGGAGACCCCGCGGCCACCCCACGCTTCTCGCTGGGCGCCGTGCCCAAGCTCGTGGACTGCACGGCGCACTCCATGGGCATGATTGCGGAGAGCGAGGACCGCTCACGCTACGTGAACTCCACCATCATTGCCAAGAACACGCCGATTCCGGCCACGAACAGCCGCGAGTACGCCGTGGGCGCCACGCCGAGCCGCCCCTGCTCGCTCGAGGTCTACCTCCTGCAGGGGGACGACCCCGCGCCGCTCAACAACACGGTCGTGGGCAAGTACGTGGTGCCCAAGATCCCCGGCGAGCGTGGCGGCGAGACGCGCGTCAAGGTCTCCTACTCCTACACGGAGAACGCCACGATCGAGGTGGGTGCCACGCTCGCGTCCTCGGGCAAGGCGCTCGAGGTCCAGCGCGCCGAGGTCGAGGCCGACCTCTCGCGCTTCCTCAGGTCGCCTAAGGAGAACGACCCCAAGGTCGTTCATATAGACGCGTGCGTTACGATCTGCGTTGACCTCTCTAACATCTTGCATAGGAAGTGGTTTGAGGCCGCTGTGAATGACTTCTTGGATTCTGTCGAGGGGTCTGGTGTCGAGGTTGGATTGATGCGCTTTACGAAAGATGAGTGTATTGCCTGTGAGCCAACCGCTAATTACTCAGATGTGGTTGAAGGGATGCGCGGAAAGGCCGGCAAATTGGTTGGTCACCGCGCCTTCCGCCAGCTTTCTGTAAATAGGTGTCGCACTTGCAGCACCATTGATCCATTAGATGCCTATACGGACTGGCATCGCCACCGGCCGCCTCGCCGTGATACTGAAATCGTTCTCGTCTTAACGGATGGCTATTACGGATGCCCAGTTGCATGTGATTCCGCCCTCAAAAATGCCAAGCTGCTCAAAAAAGATGGCGTGACCATTATCGGCATCGGCATCCCTGGCGCTGGTCTTGAGTTCCTCAAGCAAATTTCGACCTCAGACAGCTATGCGGGGCTCTTTGACTTCTCCGAGCTTGGCACGGCGTTCTCGAGCATCGGCCGCTCTATCTCGAGCGGCTCCGGTATCAGCATCTAGGGGGCTCCAGCATGGATCACGAACTCAACCTGCTCCTCGTCGTGGGCGCGCCGCTCGACCCGGTGCCCACGCAGGACAAGCTCAGGCAGCTTCTCGCCGACGCCCGCGTGGCGTGGGGCCCCAAGGCCTCGCGCGGTACGGACCAGATCATCTACAAGCGCTTCCTGGGCGAGGTCCCCAACATGGAGAAGGCCTTCGCCGACGGCAACGAGGCGCAGGTGGCCGCCATCGCGGCAGACGCCCTCAAGGTTGTTGACGAGGCGCTCGACCCGGTGCTCGAGGCCGCGGCGGAGAACAACCAGATCGCGGCCGGCCAACTCGACCTCATCTGCACCAAGGCAAAGAAGCGCCTCAAGAAGGCCCACTTTGGCGTTGAGTACCCGGTGGACGAGGGCCTCGTGCGCAAGCGTGCGGCCGAGCTCAAGTACACGATTGCCGAGGGCGGCGCCGCCACACCTGCAAGCGACGCCTCGAACGACGTCTACAAGCGCTACATGGAGGACAAGCTCCCTGGCTGGGCGGGCTACAAGAAGGAGACGGATCTCATCGCCCTGGGCAAGGGCGACCTGTATGACTTTGCCTGCCCCGACGGCTGCGCCGATCCCTACCACGCCCCGAGCGCAGACCTGCTTGCCAAGGCCAAGCAGGTGGCGGGGTCGTTCCGAGCCAACACGCCCGAGCAGGCGGCCGCGGCGAGCCTCGAGGCCCTGTGCCGCAAGGCATTTGCCTCGGACGACACCCGCAAGGAGTACGACGCGTGCCTCAACAGGCTCAGGCTCAATCGCCTGTTCGACGACATCGACGAGCTCGCGTCGTTCTCGGACAGCAGCCTCAAGGTCGAGCAGCAGCGCGGCGCCGTCGAGAAGATCGCCCCGTTCGTGGCGGACAAGACCGAGGCGAGGGCCCTGCTCGTGGGCCACTGCAAGAAGAAGGGCATCTCGCTCGAGCGCGACGCGGAGCTCGAGACGCTCGTGCAGTGCCGCTGCGGCCACATGAACGACAAGTCGGCCGCCACGTGCGGCCGCTGCGGTCTGCCGCTCGTGCTCGAGTGCCCCACGTGCCACAAGAAGGCCGCGAACACGAACGACCGCTGCCCGAGCTGCGGCGCGCCCCTGGGCGCGGCCATCGAGGAGGCGGGCCGCCTGTGCGACGCGGCCGACAAGCTCGTGGGCTGGCTCAACTTCGAGGGCGCGCGGGCAAATCTCGCCCAGGCGCGCGCGGCGTGGCCGGGCCTCGCCCGCGTGGCGGAGGTCGAGGCGAGGGCGTCTCAGCTCGAGGCCGCCGCGCACGGCCTGGGCGCCAAGCTCACGACGGCAATCGCCGAGCGCCGCTTTGTTGAGGCGGGCGACCTCGTGAGGCGCGCCCTGCTCGTGCCAGGCGTCGACGCCGCCTACCTCAAGGCGCGTGAGGCCGAGGCCGCCTCTGGCGTGGCCGAGGCCGACGACCTCGTGCGCCAGGCACAGGGGGCGGCAGACGCCGAGGAGGCCGCCGAGCTCTGTGAGCAGGCGCTCGCCCGCTGCGCAGACCACGCCGCTGCCCGGTCGTTTCTTGCGTCCCACGCCCCGCAACCGGCTGCCGCGCTCGAGGCGCGCGGCAGCGCCGAGGCCGCCACGGTGAGCCTTACCTGGCAGCCAAGCCACTCGCGCGGCGCGCTTGCCTACGAGGTCTACGTCACGGAGGGCGACGGGTCTGCCGGCGAGCGGCTGCTTGGCACCACGGACCAGCCCTCGTTCACGCACGAGGGCGCCCCCTTGGGCTGTGCGCTCACATACAAGGTGGTCGTCACCCGCGCTGGCGTGCGCTCCCAGGCCGTGGCGAGCGAGCTCATCGCGCTTGCGCCCGAGCTCACGGACGTTCGCTTCATGCCTGGCCACGAGCAGATCGAGGTGTCTTGGAAGCCCCTGCCCTCGAGCGCGACGGTCACCATCACGCCGCTCGGCGGCGGTGCGCCCGTGAGCGTTCCCGCCGGCGGCCACTACGTCATCGCCGGCCTCACGGACGGCGTGACGTATCGCTACGAGATGAGCGCCTCGTTCGACATCGTGGGCCTGGGACGGCGCTCCACGCGCCCCCAGACCTTCGAGGCCACGCCGCTCGATGCCACGCGCTACGTGGACGGGCTCACGGCCCGCGCCCACAAGGGGGCCGAGGGCGTCTTTGACCTCACGTGGGAAGACGTGGGCGCCGAGGTGCGCTTCTTTGGCTCCGTCGACGCCAAGGCCATTCCGCAGCCGGGCACCACGTCAGACGTCGCCTCGCTCGAGCGGGACTTCGAGCCCGTGGCCGTGGCCGTCACCCGCCCGGGCAAGGGTGTGCTCACGTGGAAGAGCGACGAGGTCCTCTACTTCTTTGCGGCCACGGTGTGCGGCAGCTCGGCCATCGTGGGCGCCAAGGCGCGCGCGTCCAACGGCGGCAAGGTGAGCATCGACTCCATCGAGGAGGCAAACGGCAAGCTGCTCGTCTACGTCTCGGTGAAGGACCGCGCTGTCACGGGCTTCAGCGTCGTCGTGAGCGAGCGGGGCTTCGTGGACGACCTCGCGGATCCCGCGTGCCAGCCACGCCCCGTACCCAAGAAGAGCTGGGAGCGCGACGGCTGCCTCACCGTCCCCGCGCCCGAGGGTCAGAGGCTCTTCGTCTCGGTGTTCTCGCGCAAGGGCAGCGTGGGCAGCTTCGAGTTCTCGGACCCCGCGCAGCAGGTCTTCGAGCGCAAGCGGGCGCGCGTCTGCTACGTGCGCACGGACGCCAAGAAGCTCTTTGGCCCCCGCGAGTCCACGTTCACGTTCTCCTCGCAGGAGGGCGGCGCCTTTACGCTGCCCCGGACGAGGATTGCCTACTGCATCGGCAACCTCTCGCCTGCGCTGTCCGTGGACTCCGTGACGCTCGAGGAGTTCGGTCCGGTTGAGGTCAGCGACACCTACAGCGTCAAGGTCACGTTGCCCAAGGCAAAGACCATCTCTGTCCAGGCGTTCCCGGCCGCGGGCGTCAAATCCGTGGAGGACGCTTACCTCACGACTTCTGGCTATCTCGTTCAATAGGGGGTTTACCATGGGTTTCTTCTCGTCTGTGTTTGGGTCTGCCGCCGCGTCGGTGCCCAAGCCGTCCTTCTCGTCCTCCGGCGGGGTCGTGTGTCCGTTCTGCTTCGAGGAGTTTGGGCGTGACGCCATCGAGTACCGCTGCACGAACAAGCAGTGCCCGGCTGGTCCCGCGGGCTCGGCCGAGCCGGACGAGAAGTACTCGAACTTCCGCGGCTGGCCCCGTCCCAGGCCCGTGGGCCACGTGTTCAAGCCGGCAAAGCAGGGGGCCTTTGGCGGCGGGCGCGTCTGCTGCGACGTGTGCCACTCCAATACGCCCGTGCCCATCTGCCCGTCGTGCCACAGTCCGCTGCCGCAGTCCTCGATTGATGGCAACAACGAGATCATCGCCGTCGTGGGCACGCGCGGCTCGGGCAAGAGCCACTACATCACCGTGCTCATCGACCAGCTCACGCGCCGCGTGGGTCATGTCATGGACGCCGGCGTGAACCCCTTCCTCACCATGGACGGCCTGTACAACTGCCGCGACCTGTACCAGCAGACCAAGTACGGGCCCCTGTTCGAGGAGCGCCATACGCTCGAGGCCACGTCTCGCGACCTGGGCGGCGGAGACCGCAAGGACAAGATGCCGCTCATCTATACGTGGAACTACACGGAGGCCGAGCGCGGCCGCAAGAAGGCGTTCACGCTCTCGTTCTTTGACGCCGCAGGCGAGGACCTGGAGGACCCGCAGGCCGTTGCCACGGTCAACCGCTACCTGCAGCACGCGCGCGGCATCATCTTCCTCGTGGATCCGCTGCAGATTGCAGGCATCCGCGAGCAGCTTGAGGCCGCGGGCGAGACCGACCTCACGAGCAGCCTGCGCGGCGTGCAGGGCACCACAGGCTTCGAGGGCGTGCTCAGCGCCATCACCACGCTCATCCGCACGGCGCGCGGCATCCGCGAGGGAGACGCCATCGACGTGCCCGTGGCCATCGCGTTCTCCAAGTTCGATCAGGTGATCCCCATCTGCGGCGCGGCCGTGACCGTGCAGCAGCCGAGCCCGCACGCCAAGCACGGCGCGTTCGTCGAGGCAGACCAGCAGGCCGTCGACGCCGAGCTGCGCGCGCTGCTCGAGAACTGGGACGAGGGCGCCATCGTGACCGACGTCCAGAGCAACTTCCGCGACGTCGCCTTCTTTGGCGTGTCTGCCCTGGGCCTGCACAACGCGCCAGACGAGAGCGGCGCCGTCAAGCGCCCGCGCCCGTTGCGCGTCGAGGACCCGCTGCTGTGGATCATGGCCAAGAACCATCTCATCGCCAAGGAGTAGAGCATGGCTGCGCATCAGATCATCTACACCTCGTGCCGGCGTGGCATCGAGGGTACCTCTGACGGCTTCCAGGTCTTCTCGTATGACGAGGGCCTGCCGAGCATCCCGGCCGCCGGGGCCGCCCAGGGCTACAACGCGCTGTTCGGCGACCCGGTACCCCATGGTCTGGGGTTCTCCATCCTGGGATATCACCCGCTCGACGACGACTACTGCCTGCTGAGCCACAACACGCGCCTGCCGCATGACTACATGGGGCCGCAGGGACGCTCGGGCAACATGCTGCGCCAGTCGTTCCTCGTCCCCCGGGCCGACGTCGCGTTTGCGCCCATAGAGCTCGTGGGCTCGCCGGCCCTGCGCTCGCAGATGGGCCCGGAGGTTCAGAGTGCCGAGAAGCCCGACTACCTTCCCTGCGTGGACCTGGCGCCCGCCGGCGAGGTCACGTTCGACGGCGTGTGCGAGTGGCTCGAGGACGAGGACCTGGCAGACTCCATGGGCGAGCTGCTGGCGAAGCTCTTTGCGGCCAAGGCGTCCGGCAAGCAGCTCGTCATCGTGGGCACGGCCGCCGAGGCGGCCAACCTCATCGGCGCCGTCTCCTATGCCCTGCCCCTGCGCCTGGCGCGCCAGATCTCGTTCGTGCTGGGGGCAGATGACGCGGCGGAGGCATCGGGCGACGTCATCAACGCCTCGGCTGAGGCCGTTGCCGCCGCACCGGACTACGTGAGCAGCGGCTGGATCGTGTTTGACCCGCACAACCCCGATGCCGCGAGCTCCCTTGGCGGTGCGGATGGCTACCTGGGGTTCGTCGAGCTCTCGTACTCGCTCAACCCCAGGCGCCTGACGGAGTTCGTGCAGTTCGCGGGCGACCGCACCACGGCCGGCCTGGCCCTGGGACAGCTTGACGACGCGCACGACCTGTGGGCCATGCTCCAGAAGGGTGACCCGCTCACGGACGTGCCGCGCCTGCTGCGCGTGCTGCCCTTCGCGGAAGCCTCGGCAGACGAGGAGACGAACGCCCAGCTCACGGCTCAGCTCCTGGGCTCTCTCGACGAGCTCGCAGACCAGGGACTCGAGGTGCTCGTTCCCGTGCTTAGCTACCTGCTGCGCCGCGCGCACGACCTGGACGCCCAAAGCCGCGAGGCCCTGTGTGCCGTGGCGTGCGTCACGGTGTCGCGCCTGCTGTCAGACCGCGAGGTGACGCCCGAGCAGTTCCCCAAGCGCCTGTGGGAGCTGTGCGATTCCTGCTCGCTGGCCGGGCTTGACCTGCTCGCAATCCTTCAGCGTGACGGTGGCGCCGCGTCTCTGTTTGCGCCGGGCGAGGTATCGGACGCCAAGAAGGTCATCGAGCTGCTCCGCGCGCTTGCACGGTCCGCGTTCGAGCGTGGTTGCTCGGCCGAAGACGCTGGCCCCGCGGGCGAGCTCGGACGCTTCGCCACGCGGGCCGTCGGTGCGGTCTGTGCTCTCGATGCTGACAAGGCCAACGAGGCCGTGTACGTCTACGCCAACGAGTTCTCGGAGTACCTCGACGCCTACGAGGCCGCCTGCGATGCGGTCGCGCCTGCCGTCGTGGCCGCGCTTCCCCAGCGGGAGGACGCCCTGTGGGCCAGCATCGCCGACAAGGCTCCCTACGCGAGGGCCGGCGAGCTCCCGCGCGGCCTCGTGTGGCTGAGCAGCCACGGGCGCGAGAAGGACATGGGCACCATGTTCTCGTTTGGGCTCGGGCGCCTCTCGGGGCCGGACGAGGCGGCGGACCTGTACGGGGCCTGCTGCAGGGAAGGCTTCCCCACGCGCGAGGCACTTGCAACAGGCTACACCGACGTCACGTACTACTACGTCCTCTACCTGCAAAACGACGGGTCCGAGAGGGCGCTCGAGACGCTGCGCGAGCTTGTGGAGCAGCTCGCGGCGGCGGCCCCCACGAACGAGCTCGTGTGCTCCGAGACCATCGCGAGGGCCATGCTGGGCGCGTCGAAGACGCTCGTGGACGACATCAAGGCAACTCCCTCGGAGGCCGACCTCGCAACGGCTCGCGCGCTCTATGCCTATGGCCGCGCCGCCAACAGGCAGGTGCTTGGTCCCAAGGGCATGCTGGCCCTTGCGCTCGACGAGCTCGACCGTGCCTCGCAGGCGAGCCTCGATGCGAACGCCTACCAGGGCGTTCCCAGGATGATCAAGGACATTCCGTGCCTGCTCGAGTTCTCCCGGGCGCCCGACCGCACGCGCGAGAAGATCTGCGACGCCCTGGCCGAGGGAGTGCTCGGTTGCTGTGCGGACCTTGGCGACTTCGCGTTTGCGATGGCGGCCGCGTCGGACGCGTGCCGCCCCGAGCTCTTCGAGGCGTGCGCGATGCTCGTGGCCAAGTGGGCGAGGGGCAGGCAGGGCACGCTCGACCGCCTGGCGCTCGTGCTCTCCTACGTGGCGGTCTACCGCGTGGGAGACCGCGCGGCGCATGACGTCATGGCTCGCGCCGTCTCCAAGGCCAAGGTCGAGGACCGCGGCGCGCTCAAGCATGCGTGCGCCTGCTACTGCGGCCCCCAGGCGCTTGCCGAGCTGGGAATCGATGCGCCGGCGGATGTTGCGCAACAGATAGACGAGATTCTCGCCGAAGATGCAAGAAAGGGCGGGTTCCCGTTCTTCCGTAGGTGACGACGACCACAGGAGGCCAGCGATGGGCTTTCTCGACAAGGTGGGTGGCCTCGCACAGGGGGCCTACAGCAAGGCGGCGGGTTACTCTGACGCGGACGAGTCCTTCATCGGGGCGGACGTTGACGGCATGATCTGCCACATGGGCCTGTACCCCAACTACATCAAGATTCGTACCAGAGAGCCCAGGACCGAGCAGCTCAGGCGTGCCACGGAGAGCCCGATAGCGGCCCTTTTGGGGCCGGCCCAGGAGGTCGAGCGTATCATCCGCGTGGGCAGCCATGTCCGCGACTTCGAGCGTTGGACCGAATTTGGCAAGCGCTGCTACGCCCTCAAGATCATGGGTACCAAGAAGCTCGTGCGCATTCGCCTTGTCCCAGCTGACGGACAGCGCTTTGAGAACTACGTGATGAGCCACTGGATGTAGTGGCCGCGCCGCGGCTGCGGCACCGATGGAGAGGTGGTTTTGACATGGCGGGAAACGGCTCTTGGAAGCCCCAGTACGACTCGAGAAGGCAGAAGGGTGGGCATGGCGCCTACTCTCCGAGCAAGATGTCCTTCTCGGAGCGCAAGCTGGGATTCTTCTCGCTCTTCCAGGCGGAAAACTGGGTGCTCATCGGCGTGGTGGGTGCAGGCGCGATGGTGATCCTTGGCCTCACGGCGCTCCTGCGCGGCAACTGGGAGGGCTTCTTCTTTGCCCTCGTGTGCGCGGCGATCTGCTACAAGCTGTTCTTCCACAAGCGCTCGTAGGGGTGGCGGCTGATTGACACGAGCGGGCCCGATGCAAGGTGGCATCGGGTCCGTTTTTTGCGGGCATTGCTGCTGGGATTTGAGCTCCGCCCGGTCCCGGTCCGCTAGACGCTGACCGCGCTCCTTGTGGCTGCGACGCGGGCGATGGCGCGCATGAGCCGTGCGACCTTCTCGTCCGTTGCGGTGTTGTCGCCGGACAGGTCGCAGCGCCAGGCCGTGAGCCGGGCGGCGTCCGGGCACTCCTCTATGGACACGTAGACACGCGACGGCCCCTCGGGGCGGAGTAGCCCCAGCTCGAGGCCGCGCAGGCGAGCGCCAAAGAACACGCCGCCTCGGACTATCTCGAGTCCCGTTCGAACGCTTACGCACAGGCCCTCTCGCCGGGCCGCGCCAAAGGCGGCATCGCGCCAGGCGGTGTCTGGCAGGCCCTGCACGCCCGGCGCGCAGATGGGGCCCAGGGGATAGCCCGGCGCGCATCGTCTCCGCAGCTCATCGATGGTGATCTCTGATGCGCTCACGTGGCCTCCCGTCGGCTCTCTTCTCGCTCCATTGCGGGCAGTGTTTCTCGGTGTCGATTCTCGGTCAGGGCTGCCGGGGCTTGTTGCGCAACATATCCGGGCGCGTGCGCGTGATACTTCAACCCAACCAGTTACAACGGGAGAGCCATGGGGAACACGGAGCAGCTAGAGGTCATACAGATCGACGGCTTTACGCCGGCCGTGCCGGCCGAGCCCGGGCACGAGCAGGAGCTCTCGTCTCGCTTTGGCATGCTCTTCCTGCAGCCAGGCAGCACCCTTCGCGGCGGCTTTGGTGCCGTGGCCAAGGTGGTGAACCTCTACGAGGAGCACTTTGCCCTCAAACGCCTGAACGCGCCGGAGGCCAGTGGCTCCTGCTCTGCCGAGGAGCTTCGCGAGATGCTGTTCGAGGAGTACAAGAACCAGCTCGCGGTGTCGAGGCTCAAGGGGTTCCCGCGGGTCTATGGCTATGGCTTCTGGAGGGGCGAGCCGCTCATTCTCATGGAGTGGATCGAGGGCACCACGCTGGCGCATGCCATGCCCGACCTTCCCCGCGAGGGTGATGGCGTCCAAGGCGAGGTCGTGGCGCAGGTGGGCATCTCTGTCCTGGAGATCCTCCAGGGCGTGGAGCGTCTGGACAGCCGCCTTGTCCACAGGGACATCTCTCCCAACAACATCATGTTCCGCACGGGTGCCATGAGCCTCTCGCAGCAGGTGGCCGCTGGTGCCTTCGACACGTGCCTCATCGACTTTGGGAACTCCACCACGCAGAGCCAGGGTGCGGGGGCGGCCTTCACGCAGCGCGTGGGCATGCTGCGCGGCGCCACGCGAGACTACGCCCCGCCCGAGATGCTCACGGCAGACGTCGAGGGCATCGAGCGTCTGAGAGACAACCCCGCCATCGACGTCTATGCGCTGTGCAGCGTGCTCTACGAGCTCTACGCGGGCCACACGCCGTTCGACCTCACGCATTCGCTGGGTGGCTCGGACTACCGCACCAAGATGAGCGTGGAGCCCAAGCCGCTCGTGGCCCGCCGGGGCTACGAGGAGCCGCTGCTCGAGGCCGTCATGAGCGGCATCAGGCCCGCGCAGGACGCCCGGCCCACGGTGGACGAGCTGCTTTACGAGTTCGAGCACTGGTACGAGGGCCGGCAGCGCAACGGCACGCTCGTGGTGCCTCGTCCGGTGGAGAGGCCGGGCGCCGAGGATGGCGCTGGGTTCGATCGGGCCAGCGATCATGACGAGACGGAGCCGCTGTGTGCCACCGCCGTGGTTCCCGTGCCGGTGCCTGTGCCCGAGCCCGTGACGTCGCGCGTGCCCGAGCCGGCGACGGCGCCCATGCCACGTGCCGCCGCGCCCGTCACCCGGCGTGCTCCGGTACCCGCCCCTGCTACCCGCAGGGCGCCCGTGCCCAGGCCGCGGGCTACCGGGGGCGCGACCATCCCGGTTCCAACGCCCGTACCGACACCCGGTTCCGCTGCTGCCGCCGCTGCCGCGCCGAAGCCGACAGGCTCTGCCGGGCCACGCGCTGCTGCGCCCAAGCCACGCGCTGCTGCGCCCAAGCCGCGGGCGAGTGCGGCTCCAAAGCCTTGCGCTGCCGCACCTGCGCCCGCTCCGTCGGGCTTCTCGCCCACGGGAGGCCGCCGCGGAAGGGCGGCCTCGAGCGGCGGGGCGCCCATCGGCTTCAGGGACGTCCGACACTCGGAACCCGTGAGAAAGCTCGGTTGGAGGCTTCTGGCGATTCTCGGCATCGCGTTTGCCCTCAGCGTTGGCTCGTGTGCCGCGAGGGTGGCGTTTGGCCAGGAGCTTCCCGAGCCTGCGCCGATGACGCAGGAGCGCGATTCGGGCAGCGAAAACGTTAATGAGCGGGGCGAGACTCCCGCTGAGGAGGATGTCACATGGCAGAGGTAACGCCGAGGCGCGTCATGTTCGAGGACCTGAGGAGGTTCGCCGGGCTCGACTATCACGACGCCTGCTGCCTTTTGCTCTCCACGCGCCCCGTGGCGGGCGGCCTTTCTCCCCGGGAGTCGCTCGAGGCCATGCACCGTTCGAGCATCATGCGCAACTACGTGGACGTGACTCCCGAGAAGACGAACCCAGCACACTTCGGAGACCTGTCGAACGCCTCGCTCAACGTCATGGCCCGCCTGGTTGCCCGTCAGGGAACTGGGGCGGCGACGCGCGCCATGATCGCCGAGCACTACCGTGGGCCGGCCGCGGGCACCATGGCCGCGGCGCTCGACGCGTGGGGCCTGAGTGGACAGGCGTACCTCAACGCCGTCGAGTGTGTCGATATGGCCGTGCTTCCCGCGAGCAAGGACAGGGCCTCGCTCTACGTCATGCTCTTCGTGGTGACGGGGTGTCTGCAAGATCCGGCGCGCGCCACCCAGACGGTCGAGGACTTTCTCGAGAGGCGCATGGGCGGCCACTTTAGCTCTACGAAGCTCAGGCTCGACGGCGGGGGAGAGGAGCGCTCCTCGGCACCCGCTGCCGAGGCCGTTGAGACGACGCTGGGGCTCATTCTGCGCGAGGGAAACGTCGTTCGGCTGCCGGCCTACGAGCTCTCCCGGGACCCGGAGGGTACCGTCATTGGCTACCTGCCCGCCGGCACGAACGTCATCGGTGCGCCGGACGGCAGCGTGAGCGCCCGACATCTGCGCATATGGTGCAGTGGGGGCCATTGGTACGCGCAGGGGCTGGGCTCCACGGCGGGCACGACGCTCAAGCGTGGCGGGGACGGCCAGACGGTCGTGGTGGAGCCTCCGCGCGCGGAGGCTGAGCCGGGACGCGAGTGCCCGCCTGTGGAGATTCACGTGGGTGACGAGCTGTGCCTGGGCGGCAAGGTGACCTACATCGTGGCACAGGGGCGGATTGGGTAGGAGCCTGGTCTCGCGCGCCAGAGGGGCGTGCCGGGGGAGACTGGCCCCTTTGGTTCGCCCGGAAAGCCTCGCGCGTGAACGCGGGGCCCCGACCGGTCCCCGTGGGTCCGCGGGATGGCCCGTTGGGGTACAATCGGTACCAGCAGAGGGTTTCCGCCCTCCTGCAAGCTTGTGTTGACGGTGGGCAATGCCCTCCAAGGAACAGCCGCCTGGCCGGGCGGCTGTTCCCATCTAGAGGGCCCGCCCGGGTGCCGCTACCTCAGAATCGTGAAGGGCTACGTCCCCTTTGGGACAAACGAAAAGAGCCGTCCGCGGGCTTGGCCTCGCGGACGGCTCTTGATGGCACTGTTGCGTCTTGTTCCTACAGCTTGGCGCCGCAGCTCGTGCAGAACTTGCTGCCCGGCTTGATCGGGGCGCCGCAGTTTCCGCAGAAGCCACCTGCGGCGGGAGCGGCTGCCGGCTGGGTCGGTGCAGCGTCCGCGGCGGGAGCGCCATTGCCCTGCCACTGGGCCGGTGCGGACACGGGGTTACCGTCGTTGTAGAAATAGCCGGTGCCAAAGGTAGAGACCGCATGCTCGATGGCATCGCAGAAGCTCTTCTCGGCTCCCATGTCCTGCGGGTCGGTGTACTGGTTCAAGCTTGCCTGCGCGACCTTCACGGCCCCGGATGCAATGGCCTTCTTGAAGGCTGACGCGTTCTCATAGTCGTTCTGGGCCTTCTCGAGCTCCGCGCGATACTTCTCGATCTGATTCTGCCTCTCGCCCGGCATGCGATATACGGTCACGGTGTTGTCCCGCTCATACAGGACGTAGTAGTCCCAGGTCCACTGTCCGCTCTCGAAGGTCAGGCCGGGATAGTCGGTGGTCTTCTTGAAGAGGCCGCTGGGCTTGGGCTCGGTTATCACTGCGTCGTCGAACTTGACCTCGATGCCCTTCAAGCCCGTGGCGGTGACGATGTCCTCGCCGAGGTCTCCGAGGTGGCCATTGACGGTTGTCTTCTTGGTCGAAGTGGATTCGAGCGTCTCGATCGAATACTCGTAGTCAGCCATTGTGAAGTCCTTTCGCTTGGGCCGGGCGTTTTCTGTGATGCCTCGCATTGTCCGGCCCCGCTTAAGGGAAACGTTGCGCAACATTGACGAGCGTGAGGTTGCGTCCCGCACGCTGCCCCCCCACCACCGGCCAATGTTGCGCAACGTCTTTCGCCGTTCTCGCCCCAGAATGCTCCCAACGTGAGGATTCGAGCGGGGGAGATGCGAGATGAACGGTAATCAGGCGGGTTCGGCGGGGTTCTGCGGCCAGTGCGGGGCGCCACTTGTCCCGGGAGCAAAGTTCTGCGGCAGTTGCGGGGCGACCGTGGCAGCCCCGGCTAAGCCCTTCGTGTTCCGTGGGGAGACTCCGCTTGAGAAGCTGCCACTCGATCCGGCGCACCTGTATGCCGAGGATACATTCGATGAGGCAATGGCATCTGACGATCCCGTTCGCCTTGAAGAGCTTGCGCGGAGGGCGAGCGCGTACCAAGAGATCAAGCACTTTGATCAAACCTTTGGGCTTGAGCGGTGTGACTCGTTCTTTGTGGATGGCAAGGGGGCGGTTGAGCAGGCCCGGGATATTCTCGCACCGTCAATCAAGCAGAATCTCGATGCAACCAAGTCCCCGGCCGCGCCCTTTCAGGTCGAGGCAATGGAGGTTCCCAGCGATGGCCGACCTTGCATTCGCGTCATCTCTCTTGGCTCGGGTCTCTCGCCAGTGGATATGGGGACCTACTTCATTTTGTTCGACAGCAAGCCAGACGGAATCATGGTCTATGCGATCAACAGCCATGGCAAGGGCTACTATGCTGCGAAGGGTCTGATTGATGGGAGAGTGCTCGGACAGGACGAGACGGAGGCCCTCTGCTCCTGTGCCCGAGTTTCGGAGGCTATGCGCATGTTTGGCGCCAACGTCTATACGGCTGTGCTGTTTGCCGTTGGGCAGCTGAATCGCAACCTGTTTAAGAACCAGGGGTAGGGAGCGTAGCGCTTTGGGATGCCCGTCACGCGTTCGGCGTGTGGCGGGCATCTTGTTCGAGCGGTTTCCCTACACGTACTCTAGAGTACGGTACCGCAGGGTACGGATTCCAAGCGGTGGCTACCGCGAGAGGGAAGAAGGCCCCGCGCGTGAACGCGGGGCCCCGACCGGTCCCCGTGGGTCCGCGGGATGGCCCGTTGGGGTACAATCGGTACCAGCAGAGGGTTTCCGCCCTCCTGCAAGTGGATGTTATGGTGGGCAACGCCCCCAGGGAACAGCCGCCTGCCCGGGCGGCTGTTCCCATCTAGAGGGCCTGCCCGGGTGTCGCTACCTCAGAATGGTGATGAGATAGGCGACGGCGATGACGAGCAGCGCCGCCGCGAGGACAGCCAGGACGAGACGATCCATGGGAACCCTCCTCCCTTCCCGCGAGGTCTCGGAGGGCACCGCCTGCTGGTTGGATTATTCTACCAAAAATCGAACATGCGTTCCTTATCGGCAATGCATTGCCACCGCAAAGCAATCGCTGCCTGGTTCTGGCGCAGTTTTCGGCCCCAGAGGCGTGAGAACGCGCGGAAACCAGACGGCGATTCGCGTGTGGGACAGACGAACCCGTCCCCAATGTCCCATGGCTTCTCGCAAGTTAGGGTATAATCGTATTACGATGAAATACGAAACGGCGAGGAGGCATCAAGGCCATGGCAATGGAGGCAACGACAATCCGATTCGAGCCGGAGGAGAGGTCCTGGATCCAGGCGTATGCCGACTTTGTTGGCAGGACCTTCTCGGATGTCGTTCGCGAGGCTGCGCTTGAGATGGTGGAGGCGGCGGCCGACCGACAGGCATACGACGACGCCGTGGCGGCTGACGACGGAGTTCGCTATACGACCGACGAGGTCATGCGCATGGCCCTGGAGGCGCAATGAGCTTTAGGGTCGAGTGGACTCGCGTGGCCACGAAGGAACTCCTCTCGATCGAGAAGAAGCAGCGTCTCATGATCTTGAAATGGGTCCAGGACAACCTCGAGGGCTGCGAGAACCCTAAGGCGATTCCAGGCTCGAAGGCGTTGCAGGGCACAAAGGCCGGCTGGCGCTATCGGGTTGGGAGCTATCGGATTCTGGCGACGATATCCGAGGGCGAGCTTCTGATCGAGGTCGTGAGGGTGGGACACCGGCAGGGCGTGTACAAGAAGCTCCCGAAGACGCTGTAGGCGTGGAGGCTCCGTCGCGCACAATCGCCGCCTGGCCCTGACGCAGTTCTCGGCCCAGAGGCGTGAGAACGCGCGGAAACCAGACGGCGATTCCCGGAGTGGGACAAACGAACCCGTCCCCGGTGTCCCACTACTCGATCACGTTGCCGTTCTCGTCGTAGCGGTAGAAGCCCTCGCCCACGGAGATGCCCACCTTGCCGGCGTCGACGTAGCTCTTGAGCAGCGCGACGATCTGGCCATTGACGGTCGTGGGGTCGTCGGCGCCCGGCTGCATGCCCATGATGTGCATCGCGAGCGGCAGACCCACCTTGTCGAGCTTGCGGAACGGCGTCTGGTCCTTCGTGGCGCCCGTGTCGAGCTCCCAGCACAGGTCAACGGTCGCCGGGTCGGAGACGCCGGTGGCCACGAGCTGCAGCGCGGCGCGGAACCAGGGGATGAGCAGGGTGTTCAGGATGTAGCCCGGCTGCTCCTTGTTGAGCTTGAGCGGAATCATGCCGATGGCGTAGGAGAACTCGTCTGCCAGCGCGAAGCTCTCGTCGCTCGTGCGGTCGTGGCGCATGAGCTCCGTGAGGTTGTTGCGCCAGATCTGGTTGGCAAAGTGCAGTGTGAGGTAGCGATCCGGGCGGCCCGTGGCGTCGGCGAACGTGCTGGGGAGGAACGTCGAGGAGTCGGTGAGCAGCACCGTGTGCTCGGGCATCACGGGCGCGATCTTCTCGTAGAGGTCGGTCTTTTGGGCGGGGTCCTCATTGATGCACTCGATGACGACGTCTGCCTCGCCGAACGCCTCCTCGAGGCTCGTCGTGAGGTGAATCTTGGGCAGGCGCTCCTCGGCCTGGGCGACGAGCCCGTCGATCTGCTCGGGCGTGAGGTCGCGGTCATCGGAAAGGCCGCGGCAGTAGGCGGACGGGTCGGTCTTCCAGGCGTTCAGCACGTCGACGATCTGCTTCTTGACGCTCGCGAGGCGTGGGCGTGCGCGCTCGATGGAGGCGTCGCTTCTCAGCCACACGGTGGTCTCGAAGCCCTTGTACGCAACCATCGAGGCAATCTGGCTGCCCTCCGTGCCGCAGCCGGCGATCGTGACCCTCTTGACGTCCTTGATATCCATCGGGACCCCTCTCTTGTTGGATGTTTGATATAGCCCCGAGGGATGTTATAGGCCCGTTGAGCTGCGGCGCGTTGCTCGAATCCGCGAGCGGTCAGACGTGTGCAACGTGCGACGCGAGGAATCGCACCAGGTGGCCGGTGGCCTGATCGAGCTCGGGGCCGTCGGCAAAGCCGTGGCCGGCGCCCTCTATCACGTGGAGCTCGGCGTGGGCGTAGGCGGCCGCCGCGCGCCGGGAGTAGGAGAGGTTAACCAGCGAGTCCTCGCTACCGTGGGTGATGAGGACGTCCCGCGTGTAGGCGGTGATAGCGGCGTAGGGGTCGAGGGCAAGGGCGTCTGTGGCATAGCGGCGTCCCACGTCCATGCTGAGGCAGAAGAACGTCTCAGGCACGTCTTTGGCGCTCGCGAAGCGGGCGTGCAGGTCATCGGGGATGCAGAAGCCGGGGTAGTGCAGGGCGAGGCCGCGGATGCGCTCGGGCATGCACGCGGCCACGAGGGCGCTCACGAGCCCGCCGAAGCTCGCACCAAACAGGAAGACGTTCTCGGCGTCCACGCGCGGGTCTGCCGTGAGCACGTCGACGACCTCGGTGAGGTCTGCGACTTCCGTGAGCACGGACATGTCGAGCGGGCTGCCCACGCTGCGGCTGCTCGTGGAGCCGCCGCGGAAGTCGAAGCAGTACAGCGCGAGGCCGGCGTGCGTGACGGCCTCGGCAAAGCGCAGGCCGCGCTCGCCGCTCGAGTCGAAGCCGTGCGAGTAGATGACGAGGGGAAGCGGCGCGCCCGGCGCGTCCGATGTGCCCGGCGTGCCTGTCGCGCCATCCGGCAACGCGAGCTTGCCGAAGATGCGGCCGTGTGGCGACTCGATGGGGTGCTCGACGATGTGCATGGGACCTCCAAGGTTGGCTATCTAATGTCAACGAGCGCGTGCTCGAACGCACGGTTGCCATAGGCGCACAGCAGCGTGCACGCGGCTCCGTTGCCGCGAATCTGCTTGAGCCGCTCGAGCGCCACCTGGGGCGCGGTGCCCTCGAACGCGGGCATGGCGATGATGACCTTGTCGTCCGGCGCGATCTTGCAGGTGGAGAAGTCCTCCCGCGGGTTCGTGAGGTCGATGGTCTCCACGGTGTCTCCCCAGGCCTCGGCGATGACGTGTGCGGCCTTCCTCGTGCCTCCGGTGGGGCTGAACTCGATGAGGACGGTGCTCATGCGTTGCTTCCTCTCCTGCGACCGTCCGGTTTCCCGCGGGCGGTGATTGGCTCCAGCATAGAGCCGCATGATTGCGAGGACGATAACGGGCACGCTGGTCTGCGGAGCGGTGGACTACCGAAGAATCGCCCGCGTCTACCCGTACGCTGTGCCCTACATGCTCAAGCAGCAGAGCGGCGCCATCGTGGTCATCGCCTCGGCGGGCTCCTACACCCCGGCGGCCACGATGAGCACGTACTGCTCTTCCAAGTACGCGGTCGCCGGCCTCACGAAGTGCGTGGCAAACGAGGTTGGCCCGTCCGGCGTGCACGTCAACTATATCTGCCCGGGCCCGGTGGACGCGGACATGATGCGCCGCATCGAGTTCGACACGTTCGGTGACTCCATGAGCCACGAGGAGGCCGAGAAGATCTTTGCCGCCACGGCGCTCGACAAGCGCTACTGCCAGCCGGAGGAGGTCGCCTTCGCGACGCTGTACCTCGCGAGCGAGGTCTCCGCGCACACGACGGGCATGCCGATGCACCTTGACTCCATCGTTGCTGGGTAATTGCTACGCCTCATGTGGCTAGTCGAGCGGGGCCGTCCACCTGGATGGCCCCGCTGCTGTGACGAGCGACTGCGCCGTGCGAGAAGTTCGATTCGAACAAATCAGACGTTTTGGCGCCTTCGTGACGTGCAAAAAGTTCGAATCGGTGGCGGTGCTAGCCCCTCTCGGCCACGAGGTGTTCGAGGAGCTGGGCCACGGCGTCGTCGGCGGCATCGGGCAGGCTGAAGCGCGCGGCCGCCTTTGCCTCGGGCGTGGCGTTCGCAACGGCGTAGGAGTTGGGGACCTTCTCGAGCAGCGTGAGGTCGTTCTCGGAGTCGCCGACGAACGCCACCTCGTCGAGCGTGATGCCCAGGCTGTCCATGAGCGCGTCGAGCGCCTCGGCCTTGCTCCATCCATGGGGAAGAACATCGAGGTAGAAGGGCGCAGGCGCGGGAAAGTCGAGCTCGGGGCACGCCTGGCGGCATTGCTCGCGCAGCTGCTCGAGCGGCGCGTGGTCGACGTTGACGTAGAAGCCGGCGGTTGTGACGTCGAGCTCGGGCACGCGCGGCTCGGGAGTCATGGTGCGTCCGGACTCGCGCACGGCCCGCATGGCGAGCTCGTCTCCCGGCTCGATGCCGCACACGATGCGTCGGCAGGCGGTGCCGGTGGCGTCCGTGTCTGCCACGAGCCACAGAGACGAGCCTTCGCGGGGGCGAACGAGCTGCTCGAGACGCTCGAGCGAGCCATGCGAGAACGTCTTGCGCAGCACGAGCTCGCCGTGCGCGAACACCTTCTTGCCGTTCGACATGATGCCGCTCGCCAGGCAGCTCGCGTCGCCGCCGAACGGCTCGAGCAGGTTGATGTAGTCGCGCCCGCTGGCGGGGCCGAACGCGATGCCCGCCTCCTGGGCGGCGCGGATCGCGCGATGCGTGCGTTGCGAGATCGTGCGCGCCCCGAAGGGCAGCAGCGTTCCGTCCATGTCTGCGAGCACGAGCTTGATCATGCGAGACTCCTTGGTGTGGCGGGTGCGTGGCGCCGGGTCGAGAATGGCCGTCCGTTCCCGACGTATTTTGTCGCTTCTCGGGCCGAGAAACACGTTAAATCCGGACGGCGAACTTCGCGTGTTGCCATTGCTGGGGTGAATGTGCGCGATGGATGAGTTGGCGCCGCTAGCCCATCGCGCCCGTGGCGAGCACGATGCCCGTCATGGCCACAACGGCCACGACCACGCTGATGGCGTTGGCGAAGCCGGCGAGTCCGTGGTCGCCGTGGCACCACATCGTGAACACGGGGCCCATGGCGCCCACCGGCGCCCAGACGGCCATGCACACGATGACCTTCACGCTCGGAGCAAATGGCAGCGCCAGCAGCACGATGGCCGTGAACAGCACGTTGAACGCGAGCCTCGCGGAGAGCAGCCTCGCCAGACGCCCCGCCTTCTGCGCGTCCACGTGCAGGTTCGTCACGAGCCCGAGCATGAACATCGCGAGGAAGGCGTTGGCGTTGGCCATGGGCTCGGTGAACTGCACCACGGCCGCGGGCACGGGGATGCGCAGCAGCGCCATCGTCACGAGCACGAGATACGCGTCCACCGTCACCGAGGAGAACAGGCGCTTGGCGGCGAGCCTCACGGGGTGCTCCACGGGCTGCTCGCTGGCGATGACGCTCGTGAGCGCGTACGTGCCGCCGCTCATCATGAGCGAGTTGCCGGCGTCGAACAGGCACACGGCCACGGCCTGGGCCGGCGGGAAGAACGCCTGGACGAACGGCAGCGCAAAGCAGCCGATGTTGTAGCCGCAGATGTTGCACAGGTAGTAGACGCGCGCGGCGCGCTCGCTGTGACGCGTGGCCACGAGCATGGCCCCGTACGCCGCGAAGTTGAACGCCGCTGCCACCACGAACAGCCACAGCAGGTCGAGCGTGAACTCGGCCGCGCCAAACGCGTGGATGACGGCGCATGGCAACGTGAGGTTGAACACGATCTTGGAGAGCACGTTGCCCGTGCCGCGTCCGAGCTTGCCCGAGCGGCCGGCGTAGTAGCCGGCAACGATGATGCTCACGAACGCCGCGACCTTGACGAGTACGTCTGCCACGTTGGGACTTCCCTTCTCGCACCGCGCCACGGCAATACCGTGGCGCTCGATGCCATAATTGCTACCAAACACTACAGCGGAACGGACGAGCATGACGACGAGCACCGAAAACGCGCCGACGACCCGCGTGACGATGAAGGACATCGCGGGGCGTCTCGGCGTGTCCATCAACACGGTCCACAAAGCCATCGCGGGCAAGCCCGGCCTGAGCGATGCCCTGCGTGCCAAGATCCTTGCCACGGCGTCGGACATGGGCTATCGCAGAAACGAGGGCGCCTCCAACCTCAGCCGCAAGGACGTCCGGCTCGTCGCCTGCCTGCCGTCGCCGCAGCGCGAGGGCAGCTACTTCTACGCCTATCTGTGGGAGGGCTGCCGGCGCTTCGCCGCTGAGTCGCGAGACTCCGGCATCGCGTTCGAGCCTGTCGAGTTCGACCTGGGCGGCTACGCGGATGCGCTGCGGGCGATTGCGTCGCGTGTCGAGGCGGGCGAGGACGTCGGCGGGCTCCTCGCGTTCGCGCCCACGACGGACGAGGAGCGCTCCCTGCTCACGGGCCTGGCCGAGGCGGGTGTGTCCGTGCTGCTGCTCGACGGCGACTGTGCCGCCGTGGGGCGCATCGGCGCCGTCATCTCTGACTATCGGGCCGCCGGCCAGCTCATGGCCGAGCAGGCCGCGAACCTGCTCGCGTGCGCCGAGGAGCCCTGCGTGATCCTGCTCTCGGGAGACGCGAGCACGGACTCCCACCGCCTCGTGGCGCGGGCGTTCACGGAGGCGCTCGCGGCCGAGAGGCCCGGCGTGCGCGTCGTCGACCTGCCGGGCGCGCATGCCAGGACGCTCGAGCTCGAGATTGCGCTCGAGACGGCCCTGGGGTGCGAGGGCGCGCAGCTCGTGTGCAGCGTCTCTGCCGTGGGCACGGAGGCCATCGTGGAGGTGCTGGGGCATGAGGACGTGCCCGCCGTTCGCGCCATAGGCAACGACCTGTTCCCCGAGAGCGTCGGGGCGCTGCGCGCAGGGCTGCTCACGAACCTCGTGTACAAGGATCCGGTGGGCATGGCGTATCGCGCCGCGCAGACGCTCGGGGATCACCTGCTGTGGGGCAAGGCGCCTGCCGAGGATGTCCAGATGGGGCCCGTGCAGCTCGTGTTCCGCAGCAACCTGGCACAGTACTGCGCCGCCGCGGGCGTGGAGGATACGCGGGCGGCGGCGCACGCGGCGCGCGGGTAGGACCCGCGGCCACGCTGGGAACGGGCGTGCGGGACTCACGGCCGTGCCCAGCAATACGGAGGGTTCGCTAGGCATAGATCTTGTGGTAGATGGCCTTCATGTCTTCCTGCGTCACGGGCTTGATCGTGTTCGCGGGGCTGCCTGAGGCCTCGGCGTCGGCGGCCATCTTGTCGATGGCGGCGATGAACTCATCGCGCCCCACGCCAAACTCGGCGAGCGTGGGGATGCCCACGGTGCCGAGAAGCTCGTGGATGGCGGCCATGAGGTCGCGGGCGGCCTGCTCGTCATTCTCGGCATGGCTCAGGCCGCAGTAGCGAGCGACCTCGGCGAACTCGGGGTAGGCGCCGTCGAGCGCAAAGTCGAAGCAGGCCTCCATGAGCATGGCGTTGGACAGGCCGTGCGGCACGTGGAAGAGCGCCCCGATGGGGCGGCTCATCCCGTGGATGATCGTGACGGAGGAGTTGTTGAACGCGATGCCCGCCTCCGTGGCGGCGATTGACATCTGAGTGCGCGCCTCGACGTTGCCGGGCTCGGCCACGCACGTGGCGAGGTTGGCGAAGATGCGCTTGGCCGCGGACAGTGAGAAGGTGCGCGAGAGCGGCTGGGCCTTTCTCGAGGTGAACGACTCGATTGCGTGGCACAGCGCGTCCACGCCCGTGGCGGCCGTGACGCTCGCGGGGGCTGTGAGCGTGAACACCGGGTCCACGATGGCGAGCTCTGGGATGAGCGGGGCGCCGGCGATGAGCATCTTCACGTCGTGGGTGGTGTCCGTGATGATCGTGAACTGCGTGGCCTCCGAGCCCGTGCCCGCTGTGGTGGGAATGGCCACCATCGGGCAGACGGGGCCGGCGTAGGGCTTGCCCATGAACGAGGCGATGGGTGCGTCCGCGGCCGCGCACATGGCGATGGCCTTCATCGTGTCGATGGGGCTGCCGCCGCCCAGGGCGATCATGAAGTCGCAGTCCTCGGACGCGTAGAGCTCGACGCCGCGCTCGACCATGCGGTCGATGGGCTCGGAGTTGACCTCGTCGTAGACGTGGTAGGAGACGCCGGCAGCGTCGAGCACGTCCGTGACGCGTGCGAGGTTGCCGAGCTTGACCATGACGGCGTCCGTGACGATGAGGGCGCGCGTGCCCATGTGCGCGAGGCGCTCCGCCGCGCTTGCGAGCGCTCCCTCTCCGTAGACGATGCGGTGTGGGGTGACAAACGATGATGCGGTGCTCATGTGAATCCTTTCAGGAAAGGAGACAAAGGGACTGTCCCCTTGTCTCCTTTTGTCTTCTACTTGCGGGTCATCTGGGCCTTGATGGCGGAGAAGGTCTTCTCGACGTCCGCCTCGGAGAGCGTGCCGTCGAGGGCCTTGAGCCACGCGACGATCTCGCTTGCGTGGATGGCCGGGACCGAGCAGCTCACATTCGCGAGGTCGGCGCCGTCGTCGAACACGATGACGTTCGCGAGCTTTGCGCCGCCGAGCGCCTTGCCGCCCATCACGACGAGGAACACGGCGCACAGGGCAACGAGAAGCTCCGTCATGCGCGCGCCACCATCTCTCCGTAACTGGCCTTCTCCTCGGCGATGAACGCGCGGACCTCGTCGGGTCCGGGCAGGGCGTCGGAGCAGTTGTTGGCGCGGACCATCATGGACGCCTCGGCCGAGCCAAACTCGAGGCAGTCCTGGATGTCCCAGCCCTGGAACAGTCCATACAGGAAGCCCGAGCCATAGCCGTCTCCGCCTCCGAAGCCCTTGCGCGCCGTGACGGGGAAGGGCTTGATGGAGAACTTCTCGCCGTCGTCGCAGTAGGCCGTGGAGCCCTCCATGCCGTGCTTGATGACGACGATCTTGGCATTGCGCTGCTGCCAGTAGGCGGCGCTCTGCTCGTCGGTCATGCCGGGGTGGATGAGGGCCTCCGTGAGGTCGAACTCCTCGCGGCTGCCCATGATGATGTCGGCGAGACGCGCGACGTAGGAGTAGTAGATGGAGATCTCGTCGGCGTTGTTCCAGTTGTAGGCGCGGTAATCGATGTCGAACACGACGGGCGTGCCCACCTGGCGCGCCACGAGCACGGCCTTGATGGCGGCCTCGCGGCTCGGGCTCTCGGCAAGCGCCGTGCCGGAGATGAGCAACAGCTTGGCGGAGGCGATGTAGTCCGGGTCGATGTCGTCCACGGAAAGCTGCAGGTCGGCGATGCAGTTGCGGTACATGAGGATGTGGCTCTCCGAGGGGGAGAGCATCTCCGTGAACGTGAGGCCGATCTTCTCGCCGTTTTTGCAGCGCGTGACGTGACTCGTGTCGATGCCCTGCGCGTCGAAGTACTCGGTGACGAAGTCGCCGAACTGGTCGTCGGACACCTTGCCGATAAATCCCGCCTTGAGGCCGTGGTGCGTGACGCCCACGGCGATGTTGGCCGGGGATCCGCCCACGTACTTCTCGAAGTAGTGGACGTCCTTGAGCGGCTTGAACTCCTCCTTGACGGAGTCCGAGTAGGCGGGGTTGAAGTCGATGGCGATGCGGCCGAGCAGGACGACGTCGAGCGGGCGGGTCTCATCGAACTCGATGTAGGACATGGTGTTCCCTTCGTTGGGGCTGGTCTCGGACAACGAATCTTGGCTGCGTTGTCTGGCTTTGCTGACTTTTGGCGACTAGAGCAGCTCTTCCATCGCGGCTGCAAGACCGTCGGCGTCGTAGCCGTTGACGTGGTAGAGGTAGGCGGGCGTGGCAACGGGCACGTACTCGTCGGGACAGCCCAGCATCTTGAGCTTGCACGAGACGCCCGCCCGTGCCATGACGGCCGCCACCTGGTAACCGAGCCCGCCGCGGATGTTGGCGTCTTGCGCTATGACGACGTGTCCGCATGCCACGGCGTCGAGTACGGCCTCCTCATCGAGCGGCCTCACGCTCGCAAGGTCAACGACGCGTGCCTGTACACCGCACTCGTCGGCCAGACGATCGGCGGCCGCGAGCGCCGCCTCGACGCACGGACCGCTCACGAGAAAGGCACCGTCTCTCCCATCTCGCAGCACGCGTGCCCGTCCGAACTCGAATGGCATGCCGTCTGGTAGCACGCGCCCCTGGCTCTCCCGGCTCGTTCGCAGATAGAGCGGTCCATCGAGTGAAAGTGACGCCTCGAGAATCGCCGCGGCGTCGTAGGGATCTGCGCCCTCGGCGAGCGTCATCCCGCTGATGGAGCAGAGAATCCCCACGTCCTCCAGCGCGCAGTGCGTGGCGCCCATGACGCCCGCACTGTAGCCGGCGTTGGCACCCACGAAGCGCACGGGCAGGCCTGGGTAGCACACGTCGGTGCGAATCTGCTCGATGGCACGCATGGAGAGAAACGGCCCGAACGTGAAGCAGAACGGCATGAAGCCCTCTGCGGCAAGTCCCGCCGCAAAGCTCACCATCTGCTGCTCGGCTATCCCGACGTTAAAGCAGCGCGCGGGATAGCGCTCGGCAAACTCGTCGAGTGCCGAGGAGCGCGTGAGGTCGGCGTTCACGACGACAACCCGCTCGTCCATCTCGGCGAGCTCGAGCATCTCTGCCCCGATGGCCTCCTTGGCGGTCGTTTTCTCCGTCACGTCAAGAGTCGCCATTAGCGCTCACCCCACTTCTTGGAAAACTCCCGCTCGAGGCCGGCGATGGCCTGCTCACACGTCTTCGCGTCGATCTGGGCGCAGTGCCAGAGCTTGTCACCCTCCATGAACGGCACGCCGCGGCCCTTCGTCGTTTCGCAAACCACAACGGTGGGTACTTGCGAGTCCGCCGGCGGCAGGCCCTCGAGCGCCGAGACGATCTGTGCCATATCGTTGCCGTCCTCGACCTCCACGACGTTCCAGCCGCATGCCGCAAATCTCTCCGCTGTGCCGCCGAGGTCGAGCACCTCTCGCGTGGGGCCGTCGAGCTGCAGATGGTTGTTGTCCACCACGCCCACGATGTTGCCCAGGCCATACTTTGCCGCGCACGCGGCGGCCTCCCAGATGGAGCCCTCGTCAAGCTCACCGTCTCCCATGACGACCCATACGCGGCTCGTGAGGTTTTCCTTGAGCCTCAACCCCCGGGCGAGGCCGCACGCCACGGGAAGGCCATGGCCCAAGCTTCCCGTAGAGACGTCCACGTAGGGATTCACCAAATTGCACGAGTGCATGCCAAACCTGCCGTTGTCGTGCGCGTACTCACGGTAGATGTCCTGCTTGTCAAAGCAGCCGCGCCTTGCCTGGTTGAATGACGTGACGGCCGAGGCGTGCCCCTTGGACAGCACGAACCGGTCGCGTCCCTCCCAGTGGGGATTGTCCGCGTCATAGACGATGAAGTGCTGCCAGATGGCGCACATGACGTCCGTGACGGACAGGTCGCCACCAATGTGTATCTGCGTCTGGACGCAGAGCCTCAGGAGGTCCTTGCGCACCTCGAGCGCGTCTTGCGCAAGCGTGCGCACGAGGCTGCCTTGCGCCTCTCTTGCCCCTTTTGCCACGTTGGCCTCCTCGCCATCGCGCGCCGCCCCCAATGGCGGCCCCTTGGTGACGAGGATGGCTTGCGCTTCCGCGTCCGTCCGTTTTGTCGAGCAAGTCAAACAGATGGGAGAGCGCGTCGACACATTGGTGGACGATACCCGCCCTGCGACCGACAAATGCCGCGCGTGCGAGTCGTAGTGTCAAAACTCGCTCGACGATTCTGACGACCGGCGCCGCGCTCGGGATACTCGTGCCAGTGACGAAGCGCGACCCGAGACGGAGGCTTGGATGCTCTACAGCTATAGCGAGAAGTGCGATGCAAAGATATCCGCGCTTGGCGTGGGCACGTGGTCCATGGGCGGCACGAACGCCTATGGACTCTCATATGGCAACGTGGCGGACGACACGTCCGTCGCCGCGATTCACGCGCTTGTGGACGGTGGCGTGAACCTCGTGGACACGGCTCCCGTCTATGGGGGCGACTTTGCGTCCGAGAAGGTCGTGGGCGAGGCCCTCTCGCAGGGTGACTATCGTGACCGCGTGTTTCTCGTGACTAAGTTTGGCAACCGCAATGATCCGGCCACGGGCAAGCGTGTCATCAACAACTCCTACGACAACGTGCTTGCCGAGTGCGATGCCTCCCTGGAGCGTCTGCGCACGGACCACATCGATCTGTACATCATGCACTACCCGGACGAGAACACTCCGATGGCAGAGACCGCCCGGGCCCTGAACGAGCTGCTTGAGGCGGGCAAGATCTCCCACGTGGGCCTCTCGAACGTGAGTCGCGAGCAGATCGAGCAAGCCGCCGAGCTCACGCGCGTTGATGCTGTGCAGCTGCCCTATTCGATGGTTAACCGCGAGCGCGAGGCAGACCTTGCGTGGTGTCACGAGCAGGGCATCATGACGATGGCCTACGGCTCTATGGGCGCGGGCATACTCTCGGGCGCCTATCGGGAGCTGCCGCACTTTGACGAGAAGGACATTCGCTACACGTTCTACCCCTACTTCAAGGACCCGATGTTCTCCCAGATTCAGTTGCTGCTCAAGGACATGGACGTTGTGGCCGAGCGCCATGGTCGCCCACTGTCCCACGTGGCGCTCGTCTGGGCAGCGCAGAAGGAGTTCGTAACCACATCGCTCGTGGGCGTCGTGAACACGCAACAGGCCGAGGAGAACTGCCAGGCATTCTCGCTCACACTCTCTGACGACGAGATGGCCTTCCTCGATGACTCCATCGACAGAAACCTCGGCCCGGTTCCCCGCTAGCCCTCTCTTGCGCCCCGCCCGCCTCTCCTCCCCAGATACGGTGGGCGGGGCATCCCCCTGTTGGCACGGATGACCACAGGCATCCAATCGATATCGGAGGTTTGCACATGTTCGTCTCGATGAAGGAAATGCTTCAGCACGCCAACGAGCACAACTATGCGGTCATGGCAATCAACTGCGTGGACTTCGAGCAGGCTCGCGCCATCGTGAGCGCGGCCGCCGAGGAGGGGTCGCCTGTCATCGTCGATATCTCGCCCAGGCAGATGAACGCCCACGCCACGCCCGAGTACATGGCGCCGCTCGTGCGCGCCATCGCCGAGGACGTCGATGTTCCCGTGGCGCTCAACCTCGATCACGGTGACACCTACGAGAATGCCTGCCGCGCCATTCGCGCCGGCTTCTCCAGCGTCATGATTGATGCGTCGAGCTATGACTTCGAGGAGAACGTGCGCCGCACGCGCATGGTTGCTGCCATGGCCCATGCTCATGGTGCGTCCGTTGAGGCCGAGCTTGGGCATGTGGGTCAGGCTGCCGCGGGAGACGGCCGCACGGATGACATGTACACGAAGGTGGACATGGCCCAGGAGTTTGTGGAGCGCACGGGCTGCGACGCGCTTGCCGTGGCCATCGGTACGGCTCACGGCCAGTACCCGGCAGATTTCGTTCCCACGCTCGACTTCGATCGTCTTGCCGAGCTTAAGGCCGCCCTCAAGATGCCGCTCGTGCTGCATGGCGGTTCGGGTGCGGGCGAGGCTAACATTCGTCGCGTCGTTGAGCTGGGCATCAACAAGATCAACGTCTGCACGGACCTCTTCAAGCACCAGCGCAAGGCCATGCACGACAAGCTCAACGAGAATCCCAACATTGACTACATGGATCTCATGGCGTGGGGCGAGCAGGCTGCCAAGAACTACATCAAGGACTACATGCAGATGATTGGCTCCTGCGGATGCTATGGCTTCGAGTTCCATGGCGAGGCCCTCGACTAGCCTGCAGGGACTTCCTTCCCAAGAGGCACCCCGGCTGCGGAGGGGTGCCTCTCTGTCGATTTGGTTGGCGAGGTGACAGCTTGGCTTCGTTGCCAGGGTGACAGTTTGACCCCGTCCCCATCTGTCACCCGCTGCTGCCACGAGAAAGGACCCCCATGAAGATTGCGCTCATCAACGAGTTCTCACAGGCGCCCAAGAACGCCCTCATCCTCGGTATCCTCAGGGAGGTTGCCGAGCCTCTTGGGCACACGGTGGTAAACGCCGGCATGTCGCAGACGGACGTCTCGAGTGGACAGCCGTCGGACTACCCGACCGAGAATCCCTGTATTACTTATGTCATGACGGGTATCCAGGCGTCGCTTCTGCTCAACTCGGGTGCTGTGGACTTCGTTGTCACGGGATGCGGAACGGGCCAAGGGGCGCTACTCTCGTGCAACATGTTCCCCGGCGTGGTGTGCGGCTACTGCGTGGAGCCGGCAGATGCCTACCTGTTTGCGCAGATCAACGCTGGTAACTGCCTGTCCATACCTTACGCCAAGGGATTTGGCTGGGGTGCGGACATCAACCTGAGAAACATCTTCACCTCGGCCTTCTCCGCGCCCATCGGCCAGGGCTATCCGCCCGAGCGCCGCGAGCAGCAGAACCGCAACGCCGGCGTCCTCGACGGCGTCAAGCGCGCCGTGGCCAAGGACCTGCCCAGTGCCATCCGCACCATCGATCCAGCCATCGTGCGCCAGGCCATCACGCCCAACTTCCTCGAGGTGTTCCGCGCGGGCTGCCAAGACGAGGAACTTGCTGCACTCGTTGAAGAATACGCGGGGTAGGAGGGTAGCATGGCGGCAGACGGCCTTCTCATCATGCATGGCGGCGGCCCCACGGCCGTCATCAACGCCTCGCTGTACGGAGCCGTGACCGAAGCGCTCGTTAGTCCCTCGGTTGGCCGCGTGCTGGGTGCCATCGGCGGTGTTGGCGGCATCATGGACGGCAACCTTCTTGACTTCTCAAGCGTTTCTGCGTCTCGACTTGAGATGCTGCCGAGCTCGCCCTCCTCGGCAATCGGCTCGAGCAGAAAGCCGCTTGGCAGTCTCGAGTACGTCCAGATAGCCCATGCGCTGCGTGACCAGGGAATTCGTTGGCTTCTTTGTACGGGCGGCAACGGCACGCAAGACACGTGCGGCAAGATCTGGCAGGCATGTAAGGCCGAGGGCGTCAACGTGGACGTCGTGGGCATTCCTAAGACGATGGACAACGACATTGCCGTGACGGACCACGCGCCGGGCTTTGCGAGTGCCGCACGCTTTGTGGCTGCGAGTGTGGGGGCGGTATGCACTGACGTGCATGGCCTGCCCGCCCACGTTTCGGTCATCGAGACGCTCGGCCGCAACGCTGGCTGGGTGGCGGCGGCCTCCTCGCTTGCCGACGAGTGCGGCGTGCGTGGCCCCGACCTCATCTACCTGCCCGAGCGCGACTTTGACGAGCGGGCTTTCCTCGATGATGCGCAGCGACTCGTGGACGAGAAGGGCTCGGGTGTCATCGTGGTGAGCGAGGGGCTCCACAAGGCGGGAGGCGAGCCGGTGGCAGTGCCGCTTCTACGCACGGAACGTGCCACATACTTCGGTGACGTTTCGGCGCATCTCGCACGACTTATCATCTCCGAGCTGGGCTGTCGGGCGCGATCTGAGAAGCCCGGTCTTATCATGCGCGCCTCGATTGCCTACCAGAGCTCCGTCGACCGTGACGAGGCCATTGCCTGTGGGCGCGAGGCGGTGCATGCGGCGCTCGAAGGAGACTCGGGCATGATGGTGGGTCTCGAGCGTGTCTCATCCAGCCCCTATGAGGGTCGCCTCGTGCGCATTCCCATCGAGCGCGTGATGCTCGAGGAACGCACGATGCCATCCGAGTATGTCAACGAGCGTGGCAATGGCGTTACCGAAGCGTACCGCGCATGGCTGAGACCGCTGCTTGGAGGTCCGCTTCCGCGCTACGTAACGTTCTGTTGATGAATTACTGTCCGTATTCGGCTGAGCTGATTCGCACATATACTTTTCTACTAGCTGACAAGAGGCGGAGGAGTGATGCCCTATAGCGGGGCGCACCCTCCGCCTCAATCGTCACTGTGGCAGCCGTGCTCGACACAACGTTCGCAGGGTTTCGACAAATGGTTCTGACCCGCTGTGTCTTGCCGAGCTATGACGAGGTTGCTCGACAAAACGGACGCCAGTGTCGTTGCACGGCATTCTGGTAGTCAGTTAGGAGAGAGGGAACATGCAGACACCAAAGACCAGCAAAGAGCGCGTCTATGACATCCTGGATTCGTGCACGCGAAGCCACGATGTGCGCGAGGCCGACTTCTTTCAGGCCTCCTACATAGCCGACACACTGCATATCAGCCGCTCGCTGGCCAGCCAGTACATGAACGAGCTCGTGGGCGAGGGCCTGCTTGTGAAAGTGGCCTCGCGCCCCGCTCTGTTCTACGGACGCCGCGCCATCGAGGGCGTGTTTGGGGTCTGTCCCGAGGCGGATACGTTCGTAAGCGTTGACGAGCTCGTTGGCGCAATCCAGTCCGCGCGCGGCTCCGTCTATGACTTCGAGGACCTCATCGGGGCCACGGGATCGCTTCGCGGCATCGTTGAGTCCGCGAAGGCCGCCGCCTCCTACCCGCCGTGCGGGCTTCCCCTCATGCTCGTGGGCACGCAGGGCAGCGGCCGCCGCGGAATCGAGAACTCCATCACGAGCTACTGCGTCTCCGAGGGCATTATCGCCGATCGCGCTCATGCGGGGCTGCTCGATGCTGCCTCCGGGACGGACGACCTCGTCCATGGCCTTCTCGGCGACGGCTCCCACGAGGGTCTGCTTGCCTCGCGCGAGACGCGTGTCGTGTGGGTCAAGAACGCCCAGATGCTCTCCGATGAGCAGATGGCCGCACTGCTCGGGCGCTTCGAGACGCGCCTGTCCGACGGCGGCCCCAAGCGCGCTCGTCGCGGTACGTCTCGCCTGTTCTTTGAGTACAACGGAGATCCCTCGGACGTCACGGCGCGTCCGTGGGCGGCTTCGATTCCCGCACTGTGCTTTGTCCCCTCGCTCGAGGACCGTGGGGCGGAGGAGAAGGAGTCGTGGATCTTCAAGCTTCTGCGCCGCGAGGAGGGAAACATCGGCCGACCCATCAAGGTGAGCCGCTCGGTCATTCGTAGGCTCTCCTCCCAGCGCTTTGCCGACAACATCGACGGCCTCAAGCGTGCCGTGAGCCTCACATGCGCCAGCGCCATGGCGGATTCCGACAACCAGGGCGCCGCTGAGCTCAAGGTGTTCTCCTACCACATTCCCACGAGCATCGGGACGGCGCGTGACCTCGAGCTCACCGATGAGCCCGGTCTCATCGACGTCGATCTATATGACCCGGCGCAGGCGGGAGCCGAGGCTGTCGACATCCTCGATCGATTCATGTCCCTGTTCGCAATTGATTCGTCCGCCTCAGAAGATGCGGAGGGGCTCGCCAAGAACGCCCTCTCGAGCTTCTTCGAGTATGTTGAGCGCGACCGCAACGCACTCATCGGCGAGGCTGCCGTGGCAGACATCGTGCGCCAGGTGTTCGATCGCTACGGTTTGCGTGAGCCCGTGAATTTCTCGCGTCATCTCGTTGCGACCGTCCACTTCTTCCGCAACAACCAGGCGACGCTCAATCGCTGGCGCGCCGAGTCCTCAGCCTCGATCCGGTCGTTCTCCCAACTTGTGCGTCAAAAGTACGCCACGGAGTACGACGTCGTCTCTCACCTGCGCTCTTACCTGCGTGACTATCTTGGCTGGCGCGTCGATACCGAGAGCCTGTCTCTGTTCTCTTTCTATCTGCACTGGTACCTGCGCGAGCACGGCATGCGCTCCTGCCAGGCCGTCATCGTGGCGCACGGCCACTCCACGGCGAGCTCCATCGCGGACTCCGTGAACACGATCATTGGCGAGCACGTCTTTGACGCCATCGACATGCCTATCGACGTCACGGCAGACCAGGTGGTTTCCCAGCTCGAGCGATTCCTCTCGCGCTCGCCACTGTCCGTCGATGTTCTCGTGATGGTGGACATGGGCAGCTTGGAACGCATCGGCAAGCAGCTTTCCTCCTACCTGGGTGTCTCCGTGGGTGTCATCAACAACGTCTCCACGGCGCTTGCCCTCGAGGCGGGCGAGATGATTGTCCAGCAGGAGCAGATGCGCACGATTCTCGAGCGTGTGAGCGACGTGTCGCACGCTAGCTGGTCCCTCTCCGCCGTGGAGCAGTCGAGTGACTGCATTCTGTTCGTTTCCGAGAACGGCGAGATGGCTGCCACGAGAATCTCCGACCTGTTCATCAAGAGTCTGCCGCGCCCCATCCCCGTAGAGATGGTTCCGTGTGACTACTTCGAACTCGTCCGTACCAAGGGAGACCTTTCGCAGGTAACGCGCCGCAACGTCCTGTTTGTCTTTGGCGCCACCGATCCGGGCGTCGAGGGCGCGAGCTTCCTGTCGCTCGAGGACATCACGGAGCTCAAGAGCGATGACGGCTTGGGCCTGGGCCTTGAGAACTATCTGGCCCCCGACGAGATCTCCGAGCTCAAGAACAACCTCATCCGCAACTTCTCGCTCGAGAACCTCATGCACCACCTCACGATTCTCGAGCCCAACCACCTCATGGACGTCGTGTCCGAGTCACTCGATCTGCTGCAGGCGAGCCTGGGCAAGCGCTTTGGCTACGGCACGAGGCTGCGTCTCTACATCCACATCAGCTACCTCGTGGAACGCCTCGTGACAAAGGTCGCGCTCGACTACGGAGACTCGGACGCCTTTGCCTCCGAGCACGGTGACTTTGTTCGCCGCGCCCGCTCGAGCTTCTCGGGAGTCACCCGTACATACGGTGTTGACCTTCCGGTTGGGGAGATCAACTACCTCTATGACCTCATCGAGCTCGAGGACACCGGTAAGACGACGCAGTGCACGGAAGACGACTTTTTCGACAACGACCCTGCCGACACGACGGCCGGGCAGGAGGGCTAGGAGAACATCATGGCCAAGAAGATTCTCATTGCGACCCACGGCCACCTCGCGAGCGGTATCAAGAGCGCCATTGGCGTGCTTGCCGGAGAGCCGTGCGAGATCCAGACGATCGATGCCTATACCGATGACGAGCCTGGCGATTACACACCCAAGATCGAGGCGTTCATCGCGTCGGTGAACGAGGGCGACCAGGGCTTCATCTTTACCGACATTCTCTCGGGCAGCGTGAACCAGCGAGTCGTGCGCGCCAACCCGTTTGACAACCCCAATCTCACTCTGGTGACGGGGACGAACCTCATGGTCGTCCTTGGCGTGGCGCTCGATCCGCGCATCGTCACCCGGGATGTCCTCAAGGAGATCATCGAGCAGTCCAGCGTGGAAATCGTCGAGCCGGAGCCCGTCGACGAGGAGGTGGCCAACGAGGACGACTTCCTCAGCTAGGGAAGTGGCTCGAGAGCGTGTACGGAGCGCCTCGCGGGGCGCAGGTAAGGGAAAAGGGACGAAGGGAGAAAGACGTGATTCCATCCATCCGAGTAGACGACCGCCTCATTCATGGCCAGGTCGCCCTAGTGTGGTCAAAGGAGCTGAACTGCCCGCGCATCGTCGTTGCCAATGACGCCGCGGCGGTGAACGACGTCACGAAGATGACGCTCCAGATGGCCACGCCCACTGGCATCAAGCTCCTCATCAAGTCCGTTGACGACTGCATTAAGGTCTTCAACGACCCCCGTGCCAAGGACATGCGCATGTTCGTGCTCACGAATAACGTTGCCGACGCCCTCAAGATCGTCAAGAGCTGCCCCGGCCTGGTTCAGAGCGTCAACGTCGCCAACGTTGGGCGTTTCGACGACACGGACAAGTCGCTCATGGTCCAGGTCACTCCGCAGTGCATCCTGAACCCCAATGAGGTCGAGGCGCTCCGTGAGCTCAACGACCAACAGGGCGTTGACGTGTACGGGCAGGTCATCCCCACCGATCCGAAGACCCCCGCGAGCAAGATGCTCGCCGTGGCCCAGAGCTAAGGGAGGCGTTTCCAGATGATGCAAGCGGCTCTTCTCACCGCCGTAGCGTACTTTCTCTGCTATGCCGGCAACTGGATGTTCGGTCAGTGCATGACCGAGCGCCCGCTCGTTGTTGGCCCCATTGTGGGCCTGTTCCTCGGCGATCCCGTCACCGGCCTCATGCTCGGCGCCACGCTCGAGGCCATTTATATGGGTGCCGTGAACATTGGTGGCTCCATCTCCTCCGAGCCCGCTACGGCCACGGCCTTCGCCGTCGCCTTTGCCGTGACGAGCGGCATCAGCCAGGACGCGGCGGTGGCGCTGGCCATCCCCATCGGCGTCGTTGCGGCGTTCGTGTTCATGTTCCTCAACAACGTGGCGTTCAACGTCTGGGTCCCGCTCATCGACAAGTTTGCTGCCGAGGGCTCGGCAAAGAAGCTGTTCGCCCTCAACTACTTCACGTGGTTCCTGCGCTTCTTCATCCTCGCCGTCATCATGTTCTTCGGCGTCTATCTTGGCTCCACCGTGGTCCAGGCGTTCGTTGACAACATCCCCGACGTCGTCATGCGCGGCCTCAAGGCGGCCGGTGGCCTCATGCCCGCCGTTGGCCTTGCCATCCTGATGAAGATGCTCTGGAGCAAGGAGCTCGCGGTCTACTACCTGCTCGGCTTCGTGCTCGTCATCTACTTCGGCATTCCTCTCGTTGCCCTCGCGGCCATCGGCGCCATCATCGTCGTGATCACCGCCATGCGCGACATCGAGATCAAGAACCTCCAGAAGAGTGGCGTTGCCAATGCTTCTGCCGAGAATGACACCGACGACGTGGAGGGATTCCTGTCATGAGCAAGCTGAATCAGAACCTCTCTGTTGAAGACAAGAAGATGCTCAACAGCATCTTCCTCCGCTCCTTCCCGATTTTCTCCGGTCGTACCGGTGGCCAGGTCCGCATGCACGCCGTGGGCTTCATCTGGACGATCATGCCGGCCCTGAGGCGCTACTACAAGGAGGGCACGCCCGAGTTCACCGATGCCCTCGTGCGCCACACGATGTTCTACAACATCACGCAGAACGTCGGCACCTTCTGCATCGGCCTCGTTGCCGCCATGGAGAAGGAGAACGCCTCTGACGAGAACTTCGACGATCGTTCCATCACGGCCATCAAGACGGCGCTCATGGGCCCCATGTCGGGTATCGGCGACGCCATCTTCTGGGGCGTCCTGCGTGTCATCGCCGCCTCGGTGGGCATTAGCCTTGCCGCCCAGGGCTCTTGGCTCGGTCCCCTGATGTTCCTGCTCATCTACAACATCCCGTCCATCCTGTGCCGCTACTACCTCACCTACGCCGGCTTCACCCTTGGCAGTGATTTCCTCGCCAAGATGAACGAGGGCGGCCTCATGCGCACGATCACCAAGTGCGCCTCCATCCTCGGCCTCATCATGGTCGGCGGAATGACGGCCTCCACCGTTTCGTTCACCTCCGCCGTGCAGTTCGTCATCGAGGGTCAGGACCCGATCCTGCTCCAGACCTACCTCGACTCCATCTTCAAGGGCCTCGTGCCGCTGCTCGTCACCACGGGTTGCCTGGGCCTCATGCTCAAGCGCGTGAACGTGAACGTCATCATGTTCGGCGTGCTGGGACTCGCCATCGTCCTGGCGCTCCTCGGCATCGTCTAAGAGTTCGCCTGGATGGGGCGGCGCGCCTCCTACCTCGCGCCGCCCCATACCGCTATCGAGCGCAAATGAAGGGAGCCTCACATGTATGAGGAGAAGTTCGTCGTCAACAACGCGGAGGGCCTGCACGCGAGGCCGGCAGCAAAGCTTGTTGAGATTGCGGGCAAGTACGAGAGCAAGGTGGAAATCGTCCACAAGGGCAAGGCCGTAAATGCCAAGAGCATCTTGGCCATCATGGGCGCCGGCGTCTACACGGGCTCTGAGGTGCTCCTGCGTATCGAGGGGCCCGACGAGCAGGCCGCAAGTGCGGAGCTGTCCGAGTACATGAGCAACCTGCCTGACTAGGAAACCGAGGCGGGCCCCATCGCGAGGTTGGCGCGATGAGGCCCGCCCTTCTTCTGCGGAGAGAAAGGGAGCGAGATGGACAAGCACTTTGGGGCAGATGTTCCCGCCAAGGTTATCGGTAGGGACGTGGAAATCCCGCTTATAGGCTTTGGCACGTTCAAGATCTGGCCGTACGAGGCTCAACAGGCTGTGGAGGATGCCCTTGCGCTGGGCTATCGTCACATCGACACGGCGCAGGCCTATCTCAACGAGGTTCAGGTGGGCGCGGCACTCGCCGCGACGGGCAGGGCCGACGACACGTTTGTGACCACGAAGCTTCGCAACGGCGACCACGGCTACGAGGAGACGCTGCGCTCGTTTGAGGAGTCGCGCAAGGCGCTTGGACTCGATGTCATTGACCTGTTCCTTATCCACTGGCCCACACCGACGCTCGACAACTATGTGGACACATGGCGAGCGTTCATACACTTGCGCGAGCAGGGGTACGTGCGGGCCATTGGCGTTTCGAACTTCCTCGTGGAGCATCTTGAGCGCATTATCTCCGAGACTGGCGTGGCTCCCGACGTCAACCAGATCGAGAGCCATCCTCGCTTCTGGCAGCCTGAGCTCGAAGCGTATTGCAAGGCCCATGGGATTGCCGTAGAGGCCTATTCGCCCCTGGGACATGGGTCAGACATCTCGAGCGAACCAGTTGAGGCGGCCGCATCAGCACATGGCGTGAGCGCGGCGCAGGTGGTGCTTCGCTGGCACGTGCAGAAGGGGCACGTAGTGCTTCCCAAGTCCACGCACCCCGGGCGTATGCGCCAGAACATGGACCTTGGCGGCTTTGCACTGAGCGAGGCTGAGATGACGGCGATTGACATGCTCGATGACCCTGCGGCCACCGTCTCTCTTGACCCATATACGTTCTGCGCACCCCAGACGCTCGAGGACATGGTTGCGCGCGGCTCGGTGAAACTCGAGCCGTAGGGCGCGGAACTGCCGGCGGGTTTCCACTGCCGCTCTCATCGCCCAACTTACCTGCACGTAATTTGAGGTTATCGGCAAAAAAGCCTGCCGACACGGTGGGCTGCACACAAATCGAGGTTATCGGAGCCAATGGCCGTCCGGCGGCTCCGATAACCTCGTTTTCCGTGCAGGTGGGTTGTGCGTCTGGCGCTTGGCGCTCGGCGCTTCCGGCGCTTGGCGCACGGACTCGCGGCCGTCCTGCCGCCCGGTCGCTCAGCTACCTTCCGAGCAGCTCCAGCGCCTCCGCGGCGATGTTCTCCTCGGTCATGCCGCAGGCGGCAAGCAGCTCGTGCGGATCGTAGCGGTCGGGGAAGCCGTGGGGCAGGCCAAAGCAGCGCACGAGCGTGCCCGTGGGGCCCAGCGCCTGCGCGACGCGGCTGCCAAAGCCGCCGTCGAGCACGCCGTCCTCGAGCGTCACGACCACGCGGAAGCGTTCGGCCAGGCCGCGCACCCAGTCGCGGCTGATGCCGCAGGCAAAGCGCGGGTTCACGAGCGTGGCGTCCACGCCCGCGCCGGCCAGGCGATCGGCAACGCGCTGCCCAAGCGGCAGCGTGGCACCCAGCGCGAGAATCGCCATCTTGCCGCCGCCCTCGTGCAGGACCTCCGGCATGCCGTCGTCAAAGCCACCCTTCGGCAGCTCGACGTCCGGCCTCGACACCACGCCCGCACCCGGCACGCGGATGGCGACCGGCCCGCGCTCCCACTCGATCGCCCAGTCGAGCATGGCCAGGTACTCCTCGCGGCACGTGGGCGCCAGGTAGGTGAGGCCCGGCATGTCCCCGAGCATCGCGATGTCATAAAAGCCCAGGTGGGTGGCATCGGTCGTTCCAAAGGCACTCGAGCCAAACACGAGGATGGTCGCCGGTGCGGCGTTCAGGCACACGTCGTGCCAGATCTGGTCGTACGCGCGCTGCAGAAACGTCCCGTACACGCCGTAGACGGGACGCGCCCCGCCCGCGGCAAGCCCCGCGGCAAGCGTGACGGCGTGCTCCTCGGCAATGCCCACGTCAACGAACTGACGCCCAGCGGCGTGGCGGCGCGGCTCCGTGAAGCCCATCATGTAGGGCGTGGCGCTCGAGATGGCAATAAGTCGCTGGTCAGAGGCCATGCGGGCCAGCAGGTGTTCGCCGGTTATGTCCGCGTAGGTCGCAGGTGCCGTGGCCACGATCCCGCCGCTCGCACGCCCACCGCCGAGCTTCTCGCCCGTCACGGGGTCGAACGGCCCCACGTGGTGCCAGCTCTCTTCGTCCGCCTCGGCAGGCGCGAAGCCCAGCCCCTTGCGCGTGTGGACGTGCAGGACAACGGGGTGGTCGCAGCCGCGCACGGCAGCAAGCGCGGCCTCCACGGCCTGCTCGTCGTTGCCGTTCTCGACGTAGGCGTAGCCCAGGCCAAGCGCTCGGAACGGGTTGTCGGCGCACGAGCCGCCGCTCTCGCGCAGGCGGGCGAGCGAGGCGTACAGGCCGCCCTTGTTCCTCGAGATGGACCACTCGTTGTCGTTCACCACGACGATGAGGCCGCTTCCCAGCTCGGCCGCGTTGTCGAGGCCCTCGAACGCAAGGCCGCCGGACAGCGACCCGTCGCCGATGACGGCCACCACGTCATAGTGCTCGCCGGCGAGGTCGCGCGCGCGTGCGAGGCCAACCGCGAGGCTCACGGACGTGGACGTGTGGCCCATGGAGAAGTGGTCGTGCTCGCTCTCCACGGGGCTCGCGAAGCCGGAGAGCGTCCCCATGCGCTGCGGGTCCAGGTAGTTCCAGGCCCGGCCCGTGAGCATCTTGTGGGCGTACGTCTGGTGCGAGACGTCAAAGACGAGCTTGTCTGCGGGGGAGCTGAACACGCGGTGGAGCGCCACCGTGAGCTCGACAATTCCCAGGTTGGGGCCCACGTGGCCGCCCACCTTGGCCGAGCTTTCGATGATGGCGTGGCGAATCTCCGCGCACAGGGCGGCCATTGCGGAGGCGGGCAGCGCCTTCACGTCTGCCGGCGACTCGATGTGCTCGAGGTACATGCGCGCTCCTTGTCCGTCTCGCCCTGGCCTTTCGGATTTGCAAACATATAGCTTTGCACATTTGCGGACAAAAGTTGTGGCCGGCTCGTGCCGGCGGGCCGCGTCGCCATGCCAGCGGTGACGTGTCCCCGGGGGATGGGAGCTTTGGGGCGGCAGGAGCGGTAGGGACGGTAGGGACGGCGCAGACAGCGGGGACGGTGAAGACGGCGGGAGCGGCAGGGACGGCGCAGGCCCTCGGGCCTTTGGGGTAGGCTTGGGGCGTAGAGAGGGGAGGCGCATGGACGTGCGAGAAGAGGTGGCCGCGCAGGCGGCGCGCCTGGAGAGGGATGGCAGGCTGGGCGCGTGCCGCGGCTTTGTCCAGCACGGGGACGTGAGCGTCTACGACCACGTCGTCTCCGTGGCATGTCAAAGCTGCCGGATGGCAGACGCGCTCGCCCGCGTTGGCGTGAGCGTTGACCGCGCCTCGCTCGTGCGCGGGGCCCTCTTGCACGACTACTTCCTCTACGACTGGCACGATCCAGACCCGAGCCATCGCCTCCACGGGTTCCGTCACCCGTTCTTTGCGCTCGCGAACGCGGAGGCCGACTTCACGCTGACGCCGCGCGAGAGAAACGTCATCGTGCGGCACATGTTTCCGCTGGTCCCGGTGCCGCCCACGTGCCGCGAGGCCTGGATCGTGTGCCTGGCCGACAAGCTCTGCGCGCTGCGCGAGACCGTCGAGCCGCGTGTTGCGGCGCTGCATGCGGGCCGTGCGGGCGTGCGCCGTGCCGAGAGGGGAGGGCGCCGATGAGCCCGATGACGCCTGCCGCCGCGCCCCTGCTCGTGGCCGCCTCGGTTCCGCAGGCGCCGCTCTCCGGGCTGTTCCTGTCGTTTCTCGTCTACAGCTTTGGCGGGTGGCTGTGGGAATCCACGGTGTGCTCGATGATGAACCAGGGACGCTTCTCCAACAGCGGGTTTCTGCTGGGGCCCATCTGCCCCATCTACGGCGTGGGGTGCCTGTTCTGCTGGCTGTTCCTGCGCGGCATCGAGAGCCCCGTGGCGCAGTTTCTCGTCTCGGGAGTGGCGTGCTGCGCGCTCGAGTACGCCGTTGGGGTGGCGCTCGAGAAGACGTGCGGCGCGCGCTTCTGGAACTACGACGACAAGCCCCTCAACATCCAGGGACGCGTGTGCCTCTACGGCTTTCTCATGTTCGGTGCGGGTGCCACGCTCGTGTGCCGGTTTGCGCAGCCGGCGCTGCTGGCGGGGCTTTCGGCGCTTCCTGCGTTTGCGCTCGAGGCGGCGGCCGGGCTGCTGGCAGTGGCCCTCGCGGTTGACCTTGTGCTTGCGATGGCGAGCTGGCGGCGCCTGTCTGCCCAGCTTGAGGCGCTGCGCACCGAGATCTCGCTGCGGCTCGACGAATCGCTGGGGGAGGCGTCCGAGCGTATGCTCGAGCGGCTGCCCGAGTCTGTGGTGGAGGGCGCGGCCGAGGCGTACGAGCGTACCCGTGACGCCGCGAGCGGGCTCGTCTCAAGGCTTGATCCGCGGGTGGCCGCGGCGGGGATGGGAGCTTCCACGGGCATGCTGAGGGAGGCGCTCGCGAGCGGGGCGTCCAAGCTCAAGGCACCTTCGCGCCCCGAGTGGCTCGACCGCGCGACGGAGGCGCTCGTTGCCCGCCTTGGCAGGCGTGACCTGCGCTTCTTCAACGCGTTTCCGCAGATGCGCTTCGAGCGCTATGAGGGCGCCATCACGCGCGCCGGCCTGCGCGAGCGCGTCCGCGAGCTGTTTGGGCGCAAGTAGGGGGCCGCGCGGCGGCCTGACAGACGATCTACCGAAATGGCGCCTTCATTTTTCGTCGCAAAGCCGAGAAGTGTACGAGCTCGACCCTGGATTGTGCTGGGGCTTGGCCGGAGTTCAATAGTTGCCAAGTCTCTGACCTGGCACTTTGCAAAATGCTGGATTTAGCGACATCCGCTAAATCCAGCATTGCTCGTACACTTCTCAAGTTTGCGACGGCAGGAGCCGCCTCGCGCCCGGTAGCGGCGTCGTGGAGGGGCAATAGGGCCGCCCTAGTGCCGCACCTCGTTGCGAACGGGCTCGCCGGCGACGAGGCGCGCCAGGTTCTGCGCGGCGATGTCCACGATGTTGTCGAGTACCACGCTCAGGTGGAACCCACCAGAGACATGGGGTGTGAGCAGCAGGTTTGGCGCGTCCCAGTAGGGGTGGCCAGTCGGAAGCGGCTCGGGTGCGCAGACGTCGAGGGCCGCGCCCGCAAGGTGGCCGCCCTCGAGCGCGTCCACAAGCGCCGCGTCCACGACGAGGTCCCCGCGCCCGCCGTTGGCAAAGTAGGCCCCCTGCTTCATGGCCGAGAAGAAGGCCCCGTCCGCAAGACCGCGCGTCTCGGCCGTGCTCGGCAGAAACGACGCCACGACGTCCGCGGTACCGAGGGTCTCGCCCAGCTCTCCCATGGTCACCACGCGCTCGAAGCCCTCGGGGGCCGCGCCGCCGTGGCGGTTCGCGCCGGTGACGTGGGCACCCATAGCCGCGCACAGGCGAGCGAAGTGGCTGCCGATGTCGCCCGTCCCTAGCACGAGCACATGCGCGCCAGACAGCGTCGTGACGGGTCCCAGTTCGCCCCACTCGTGGGCGCGCTGAAGGTCCTGGTAGCCGGGCAAGCGCTTCACGAGCGCGAGCACCATGGCAAACAGGTGCTCGGAGACGGCTTGCCCATACGCGCCCGTGGCGCAGGCGAGCAGGGCGTCCGCAGGCGCCGTCCCGGCGGCGACGTAGTTGTCGTAGCCGGCGGAGTTGAGCTGCAGCAGGCGCAGGTGCGCGGCCTCGCCCAGCCGCTCCGGCGCGAGGTTGCCCACGATGACGTTGGCGATGGCAACCTGCTCGGGCGAGGGGTTGCCGAGCATGGCGCCGGCGGCCGGCTCCGCGTAGGTGTAGCGGGCGCTCGGGGCACCGGTCTCGAGTCGGGCGCGCTGGCTCTCGCTCAGCGGCAGAAGGACGAGGACGTTGAGGCTGCTATCGGTCATCGGGGTCTCCTTTCGCGTGATTGTCGGCCGTATTGTACGCGCGCGGCGCAGGCCCACGCACCGCGGGCGCCCCGCCACGCGCGGGTGCTAGACTTTGTCGCGCAAACAAGCGTCAGAAGGGATACCCCATGGGCGTCACAACCAAGACCACTCCGGCGGACGTCGCGCTCGCCGAGGAGCTCGTGAGCTTCATCCAGAAGAGCCCGAGCATGTTCCACTCCGCCGCGACCATCCGCTCCTACCTTGACGAGGCGGGCTTCACCTACCTGCCCGAGACGTCCGAGTGGGACGTTCGCCCCGGCGGCAGCTACTACACGTGCCGCAACAACTCCACCGTCATCGCCTGGAAGGTGGGCAAGCGCCTGGCCGAGGAGGGCTCGAGCTACCACTTCCAGCTCGCGGCCTCGCACTCCGACTCGCCCACGTTCAAGCTCAAGAGCGTCTCCGAGATGGAGGGTCCCGAGTCCTACCTGCGCCTGGACACCGAGGCCTACGGCGGCATGATCGACTACACGTGGTTCGACAAGCCCCTGTCGCTCGCCGGCCGCGTGCTCGTCCGCGAGGGCTCGCGCATCGAGAGCCGCCTCGTGTCGCTCGACCGCGACGTGGCGCTCATCCCGAGTCTGCCCATCCACCTCGACCGCTCCGTGAACGAGAGGTTCTCGCCCAACCGCGCGAGCGACCTGTGCCCCATCATGTCGGCCGGCGACTGCACGACCGGCACGGTGGACGCCCTCGTGGCCGAGCACCTGGGCGTGGCGACCGAGCAGATCGTGGCGCGCGACCTGTTCCTCGTGAACCGCCAGCGCGCCTGCGTGTGGGGCGCTGCCAGCGAGTTCGTGTCCTCGCCCAAGCTCGACGACCTCGCCTGCGCGTTCACCTCGCTCAAGGCGTTTGTTGCCAGCAGCAACGAGCGCGACGTGAGCGTCTACTGCTGCTTTGACAACGAGGAGGTTGGCTCCAACACCAAGCAGGGCGCCATGTCCACCGTGCTTGCCGACACCCTCGCGCGTCTGAACGCGGCGCTGGGCCACACGACCGACGAGCTGCATCAGGCCATTGCCAAGTCCATGCTCGTGAGCTGCGACAACGCCCATGCCGTGCACCCCAACCAGGCCGCCAAGTACGACTCCGAGAACCGCTGCCGCCTCAACGGTGGCCTCGTGATCAAGGAGGCCGCCAACCAGAAGTACTGCACGGACGCCTTTAGCCGCGCGGTGCTCGAGGCCCTCTGTGCCGACGCCGGCGTGCCCGTGCAGGTGTTTGCCAACCGCAGCGACATGGCGGGCGGCTCCACGCTCGGCAACCTTTCGAACACGCAGGTGAGCATGCACGCCGTGGACGTGGGCCTGCCGCAGCTTGCCATGCACTCGAGCTTCGAGACGGGCGGCACGCGCGACGTGGCGCTCGCCGTCGCGGCCGTGCGGGCGTTCTACGACGCTGACGTCCGCATCGACGGTGCCGATGGCGTCATGCTGGCGTAACGCAGGCATTTGACGCTGTCACATGCGAGCGCCCCGCCTCGACAACTGAGCTGCGCCCCAATTCTTGGACGGGCCAATAAGCGGCCTACGCCGCACATAGGGACTGATTCCGGAACTCCTCCGGGGTCAGTCCCTTCAGTTTAACCTGCCTCCTTTTCGTGTTCCAATGGATGACGTATTCGTCGAGGTCTCTCTTGAAGTCTTCGAAGCAGGGCCACTCCCTCCCTCGGAAGAACTCGTCCTTTATGTGGCCGAACACCTGCTCCGTCGCCCCGTTGTCGATGCAGTTGCCCTTCCGGGACATGCTCTGCACCACGCCGGCCTTCTCCAGCCTGTCGCACCACCCTGCCTGCTGGTATTGCCAGCCCATATCCGAGTGCAGTATCGGGCTGGCGCCCTCGGGCATCCTGGATATGAGCTCGTCGAGCAGCTCATGCTGCTGGGCCATGTTGGGGTGCAGTGACGTGGACCAGGCGACGATCTCCTTGCTGCCGAAGTCGTAGATCGGCGCGAAGTAGGCCTTCCCCCAGGGCTGCTTGAACTCGGTGACGTCGGTGCCCATCTCCTCCCACGGCCCGTCGGCCCCGAAGTCCCTGCCGATGACGTTTTCGAAGGTTCTGCCGACCTTGCCCTTGTAGGAGTTGTACCTGTGGTAATCGGTCTCTCGGCGGATCCCGCAGCTGATGCCCATCTCGTGCATCATCTTGAGCGCCGTCTTGTCGGCTATGCGAACGCCCCGCTCGGCCCGCAGGCACATGGCGACCTGCCTGTGGCCGCACCCGTTGGCGGTGCGCGAGAATATCTCGGCGGCGGCCCCCAGAGCTCGGGCCTCGTTGGCGTCTTGGGGTGCGAGAGCGCGCAATAGTAGCTCGACCTTGCCAAATCGGCGCATTCCAGCAGGTAAACGAGCGGGTACTGCCCTGAAAGCCCGCTCACGATAGCCGCCTTCTCGCGGTTCGGGAGCGCTTTTCCGCCTTCAGGGCTATCGATTTTTTTAAGTAGGCGTTCTCGGCCTCGAGCTTCCGGACCCTCCGCTCGAGCTCCTGCTCGCGCGTGGTCTCCCTGGCCGGGGAGCCGGGGCCCTTCGGGCGCCCCTTGGGCTTCGGCCTGAGCGCCCCCGGGCCTCCCTCCCTGTACGCCTTCAGCCATTTCTTGAAGGAGCTCGGCGAGGCTATGCCGAACTTCGCCATGGCCTCGGGCTTCGTCATGCCTTCGTCCACGACCGCCCCGACGGCGGCCAGCTTCGTCTCGAACGAGTATGCGGCGCGCTTCTTTCCCATCATGGCTAGGACCTCGATGCCCGCGGATCTGTAGATGTCCAGCCATCTTCTCACGGTTTCCTCGGGTATCCCGAGCACGGCCGCAATCGATGCGCGGCCGTGCCCCCTGTCGCGCAGCGCAGCCGCGCGCAGTCTCAGGCCGACGTCATGCATGGCGTTTCCAGCCATAAAAGGGCCTCCCATTTCTCATGTCCAAGAAATGGGAGGCAGTTCAAACGGTCGAGGCGGGGCGCTTTTGGTTGGGCGGTCCTGTACGCCACCGCTACTTCCACAGCTTTTTGACGATGAGGACAACCAGGGCAACGACACCCAGGAACAGAGCGATCTGCAGCAGCGTTGCGGCCAGCGTGATGACGATGAACCAAATGAACTGCACGGCCGTCTCGGTCATGGTCACCTCCCTGCTTCATTCAGTTATTTCATCCGTTAGATGGCCGCCCAGGTGAAATAGTTATCGACGGGTACGCTTGAGCTGACATTGAACCCCGTCTGTGGGTGAGTGTAACTAAAGTGGGCGTACCCAACGAGGTGGGCTTTAATTGCGTCCCTGCTCCCGAGCTTTGTCCTGCTCGTTGTAAGGGACGTTTGCTGCCATGAAGATAAATTGGTACCAAGCGAGCAATAGCTCGAAGAACTGTTAATTGATACTAGAGTTCCTGCCTGGATGTTGAGTGTTGCCTTAACCTGGCAAACGATTGTTGCCGTCGCGACTCCTGGAAGGGCGGTTGGCTGGACTGTCCCAGTAAAAGTCTTATCGCTATACATCGCCAGTGGGGAAGCCGATGCATTTGAAGGGGCAAGCTCGCTTCGAGACTCCGTTGCGTGAGCAGCGCACTGGGCTCTGATTTCTGACAGCTCCGTTTCAAGAGTTTCTCTCAAGATGGGAGAATCTAGTTTATTCGAGTCGTCGATAACTCGCATCGTAATGCCGTATTTTCCATACTCCTCCATAACGGCTTCGATGTATTCGTCTGCTGAAACTTGGTTTGCGGGATTGAGCTCAACAGCTAGAGCCTGAATTGGGCAGAGAAGGGCGGCTGTGAGACACGTGATTACTAACGTGCGAATTGCGGGCTTCATATCTGTTCTTTCTGTAACTAAGCCGGAAGAGCTGACGATTCCTCCTTTCATAGCCGTTAATTTTTAACTATTTAAAGGATAGTAAATAGTCTCTTAAATTATGTTCTATCCCGGCGAATGATAAACGCGAACCGGCGAACGGTGATTGCCAACAAAATTAGCCCGCGACGACAGCGCCTGTGCTGTCGTCGCGGGCTATCAAAAGCGTTGGACTTGCCTCAATCAACTGGCTGGCTGGACTCGCCGTCCTTCTCGGCCTACTCGTCGCCAAACGAGATGCCGAGCATCCTGGCTTCCTGGACGAGCTCGCCGTTGGGGTCCACGTACTTGAGCTTGCCGGCGACCTGCTCGAGGCCGATGCGCGCCATGTGGCCGTCTCGCTGGGCGATCATGTAGCCAAACTCGCCGGCCAGCGCGCCACGCGCGGCCTCGACGCCGCACTGCGTGGCAAAGATGCGGTCCTGGGCGCTCGGCTCGCCACCGCGCTGGGTGTGTCCGGGCACGGCAACGCGAATCTCGTGGTCGATGCGCTTGGCGATCTCCTCGGCGATGTCGTAGGCCACGGAGGGCTGCACGCGCGCGGCCACCTTCTTCTTGTACTCCTTCTTCTTCATGGCCGCCTCCTCCTTGGAGATGGCGCCCTCGGCCACGACGACGATGGAGAAGCGCCCGCCGGCCTCGTCGCGGCGCTTGATCGTCTTGACCACGTTGTCCATGTCATAGGGGATCTCGGGGATGAGGATGACGTCGGCGCCGCCGGCGATGCCCGCGTACAGCGGGATCCAGCCCACCTTGTGGCCCATGATCTCCACCACGAAGACGCGGCGGTGGCTGTTGGCCGTGGTGTGCAGGTCGTCGATGCACTTCGTTGCGATGTCCACGGCGCTCGGAAAGCCAAACGTCATGTCGGTGCCCCAGGTGTCGTTGTCGATCGTCTTGGGCAGCGCGATGACGTTCAGGCCCTCCTCGCGCAGGCGGTTCGCCGTCTTGGTGGAGCCGTTGCCGCCCAGCACGAACAGGCAGTCGAGCTTGAGCTTGCGGTAGGTCTTGACCATGGCGGGGACCTTCTCCACGCCGTCCGCCTCGGGCGTGTCGAGCATCTTGAACGGCGTGCGGCTCGTGCCGAGGATGGTGCCGCCGAGCGTGAGCAGGCCCGAGAAGTCGTGCCACTCCATCTTGCGGTAGCGGCCGTAGATGAGTCCCTGGTAGCCGTCCTCGAAGCCGTAGGCCTCGACCTTGTCCTGCGCGTTGCGGTAGATGGTCTTGGCGATGCCACGCATCGTGGCGTTGAGCGCCTGGCAGTCGCCGCCGCTCGTGAGAAGGCCGAATCTGAACATGTGCTTCCCTCCTGTTGGGGCGCACGCCCCCGTGCGCCTGCGATGCCCCTAGTGTTGCACAAGGATGCCGAGGCGTTACGTAAACGTTTGCGCACGGTGACACTTGGGGACGGGGTCAATCTGTCACCGCGCTGACCTCGGCCGTTTGCGTGTCCCTGATTTTCTCTCCCCGAGAAGAGCTTGACGCCCCTTCCGTGCTGGCTATAATGCCAAACCGTTAGCTGGGGGTGCTCGAAAGAGCTGAGAGGATACCCAACCCCTTGAACCTGACCTGGTTAGGACCAGCGTAGGGAAGCTCACCGCGCGAGCGGCTGTTTTTCTGCCGGGGCGTGCCCAAAAGTCTTTGACACCTTTGGGCCCGCGTCGCGATCTCCTTCTCGTCAGGCTCTTCTCCTCTCGGCACCTGCGGGCGCACGGACGAGAGGAAACCATGTCTGACACTTGCTGCGAGGGCTGCAACAGGCCCGACCTTCCCTGGGCCGGCCGCGGCACCGACCTGCCGATTTCCGGCTGCCGCTTCACGCTCTATCCCATGTGCGACAAGTTCGTCGACGTCATTCTCGGCGGCCTTGACCGCGTGGACACGTCGGCCGTCTGGAGCGAGACGGACGCGCTGTCCACGGTCTACCGAGGCAAGCTGCCCTACGTGATGGACGCCGTGGCCGCGCTGTTCGCGAGCGCCTGGACCGAGGGCGTGCACATGGCCATCGAGGGCCAGGTCTCCAAGGGCTGCCCGGGCGACGTCTCCGGCGACTCGAAGCTCTCCTTCGAGGGCGAGGCACCCAACCGCGCCATCGTCGAGGCCGCCACGCAGCCCTGCCTGTGCAAGCTGGCGCTCTATCCCATGGGCGTGGGTGACTACATCGACGACATCGCCCGCGTCTGGCACATGGCCGACGAGCGCGGCCTCAACCCCACCACGATTCACTACGCCACGCGCATCGAGGGCTCCATCCGCGACGTCTTTGCCTACCTCACCGACGTCTGCAAGCTCATGGAAGCCAGCGAGAGCGTCCACCACTATGTGCTGCACTTCACGATCAACGTCAACAGCCCCACGGTCGAGTAGGGCCGGCGGATCGGAGGGGGGACGGGCTCGCTTGGCCCCGTCCCGTGTCGAGAAATGGCGAGAGGGGTCGTCCCTTTTCGTCATGACGAGAGGAGAAGCAAGAATGGCAAACGAGAACGGCGCCGCCAAGGGCGGCTGGAAGCTCCAGGAGATCATCTTCGTGGCGATGCTGTGCATCGTGTTCGGCGTGGTGTACCTCGTCGCGGTGTATGCCGCGGCCGCCATGGTGGCCGCGTTCACGCCGATGGGCATCGGTCCCATGGGCAACGAGATCGTGTTCGGCATCTGGTTCATGGTGTCCACGCTCGCCGCCTACATCATCCAGCGCCCGGGCGTGGCACTCGTCTCCGAGGTCATCGCAGCCCTCATCGAGGTGCTGCTTGGCAACATGTACGGGCCGATGGTCATCGTGACCGGCCTCGTGCAGGGCGCCGGCGCCGAGCTTGCGTTCGCGCTTGGCCACTACAAGAGCTTCGAGACGAAGGACATGCTGCTCGCCTCGCTGTTCTGCACCATCATCAGCTTCGTGTGGAGCTTCATCCGCTCCGGCTACGGCCTCATCTCGCTGCCGATCCTCGTGCTGTTCTTCGTGGTGCGCCTCGTGAGTTCCGTGGTGTTCTGCGGCTTTGGCTCCAAGGCCATCGGCGACGGCCTTGCCAAGACGGGCCTGCTCAAGGGCTATGCGCTTGGTCGCTCCCGTGCCTAGCGCGGACGTTTGCGAGAACGGCGCGGGCGTGGCCGAGAGCGTCGCCGTGCCTGCGGCTGCTGCCGAGAGCGGCGAGGGCGTCGCGGCCGGCGCGGGCGTCGTCGCGGCGCCCGCCCTTGAGGCCCGCGGCCTCACGTTCTCCTACGGCGAGGGCGCCGAGCCCGTGTTCTCCGACCTCTCCCTGACCGTTGGCCGGGGGGAGGTCGTCCTCGTCATGGGCGCCTCCGGCTGCGGCAAGTCCACGCTCGCCCTGTGCCTGGCCGGCCTGTACCCGGCCTATGCGGGAACTGCGGGCGGTACGGTGCTGGCGGGTGGTCGCCCCGTGGCCGAGATGGGCCCGCGCGAGCGCAGCCGCGAGGTCTCGATCCTGTTCCAGAACCCGGACAACCAGTTCTGCATGGACACGGTGGAGCGCGAGGTCCTCTTTGCGCTGGAGAACGTGGGCTATCCGGGCGACATGCGCGCCCGCTGCCGCGAGCTTCTCGCGCTCGTGGGGCTCGAGGGCCGCGAGCGCGATCGCATCAATCGGCTCTCCGGCGGCACGAAGCAGAAGCTCGCGCTGTGCACGGCACTCGCCTGCGGCGCCCGCACGCTCGTGCTCGACGAGCCGTTTGCCAACCTCGACCCGGCGTCGTGCGCCTCCGTGGCCGCCGAGCTGCGCCGCCTCAACGCCGAGCTGGGAGTGACGCTTCTCGTGGTGGACCATCGCGCGGGCTGGTGGCTGCCGTTCGCGAGCCGCGTGGTGCTCATGCGCGCCTCCGGCAGCCTGGACGCGGCATCGTTTGCCCCCTCAGAGCTCGCCGCCCACGCGGGCCAGATGCGCGCCGCGGGCCTGTTCGTGGACGAGGAGTGGGCCGCGGGCTACGCGCCGGTGCCCGTGGCGCCCGACGCCCCCGAGGCCGTGCGCGCCCGTGGGCTGTCGGTGGGCTATGGCCGCGGCCGGGCCGCTGCGCGCGTGCTCGCGGGCGTTGACCTGACCGTTGCGCGCGGCAGCGTGTGCGCGCTGGTGGGGGAGTGCGGCAGCGGCAAGTCAACGCTGCTGCATGCCATCGCCGGCGCGTGCGAGACGAGCGGCGAGCTTGTCGTGGACGCGAGCGTGGGTCTCGTGTTCCAGAACCCTCGCCTGCAGTTTCTTGCCCTCACGGTTGCCGAAGAGGTGCTCGTGACGCTGCGCGCGGCAAACCCCGGCGTGGCCGAGCAGGACCTCGCGGGACGCGTTCCGGCGCTGCTCGAGGAGTTTGGCCTGGCCGGCCTTGGCTCACGCTCGCCCTACGAGATAAGCCAGGGCCAGCAGCGGCGTCTGGCGATGCTGGCCATGCTCGCGGGCAACGCCGGCGTGCTGCTGCTCGACGAGCCCACCTATGCCCAGGACGAGCGCTCGACGCGCCGAATGCTCGACATGCTCATGGCGCGCGTGGCAGCCGGCCTCACCGTCATCGTGGCCACGCACGACCTCGTGCTCACACGTGCCATCGCCAACCAAGTGCTGCTCGTGGAGGGTGGCCGCGTGAGGCCGCTTTCCGCCGAGGAGTTCGAGACGTACGCGCGGGGCCGTCGCGAGCCCGCATGGGAGGTGCGCTCATGAGGAGCATCAACCCGGGAGTGAAGCTCGCCGCGCTCATCGTGGCGTCGCTTGCCCTGTCCGTGACGTTCAACACGCGCGTGAACCTGGCGGTGTTCGTCGTCATGCTCGTGGCCACGCTCGCCTCGCCGGGCACGAACCGCAAGGGGCTTGCGCTCGCGATGCTGCCGTTTGCGCTCACGGCGGTGGCGCTGTTCGTGACCGGCCTCATGTACGGCTCGGGCGGCAACGCCGCCGCGGCCATCGAGGCGGACGCGTTTGGCCAGCGCACGCTGTTCGCGAGCGACTGGACCACGGCGGCCCAGCTGGCGAGCCGCGTACTTGCCTATGGCGGGCTGGGCATGGCCTTCGCCTTCACGAGCGACGCGTTCGAGCTCGTCATGAGCCTCATGCAGCAGTTTCGCCTGCCGCCCAAGTTCGCCTACGGCGTACTTGCCGCCTACCACTTCTTCCCTGTGGTGCGCGACGAGTACTCCGAGGTGGGCCTCGCCCTGCGTGCGCGCGGCGTGCGCGTGGGACCGCTGTCGCCGAGGCGTGTGGTGCCGATGCTTGCGCACGCCCTCGAGCGCTCCGAGAGCCTCGCCATGGCCATGGAGTCCCGTGGGTTCGAGGACGGTCTGCGCCGCTGCGCCTGCGAGGTGCCGCTGCGCGCCCGCGACCTCGCGTTTGCCGTGGGCCTGAACGCCGCGATTGTCGTGGCGCTCGTCGTCGTCCGGTGACACTTGGGGACGGGGTCAAACTGTCACCCCGGTGATACTTGGGGACGGGGTCAAACTGTCACCCCGGTGACACTTGGGGACGGGGTCAAACTGTCACCCCTGGGGACGGGGTCAAGCTGTCACCCCTGGGGACGGGGTGGACCGTCATCGTTGGGAGGAGAATCGCCATGGGCGAGACAAAGACGCAGGAATGGCGCCGACTGTGCGGGCAGCACCCGGACATGTCGCCGTTCGTGCTGCTCAAGATATCGATGGTGTGGCACGGCGCGCGCCTCTCGGCTGCCGCGCTCGCTCGCCTGCAGGCGCCCGACTACCGCTTCGCGAGCGACGAGCCATTCGAGATAGCGTTCACCGGTCGCGCGGAGGCGGGCCGCGACGCCGCGCCCGCCGCTCGTCCCGTCATGCCCGGTGGCGTGCTGCTGCGAGACGCCACCTACGTCTACATCAACTGGGGCGAGACCTACGACGACCCCTACGTCATCGACTACGACCCACATGCCGGCGAGTTCACGCTGCGCGAGCCAGCCGCGGGCACGATCGCGGCCGATGGCGACGTTCCCGCGGGCGATGCCCGCGAGGGACTCGTGGACGTCATCGGCTTCACGCCGAGGCCGGCCCTCTACGACCTCACGACGAGCGCCGGCACCCCGGCCGACGCCCTTGCGGACGCCCGCGCCCAGAAGCTGATCCTCACGGCCTATCGTCGCTGCGAGTTCTGGCGCGAGGGCAGGCAGTGTCGCTTCTGCGCACTGTTCACGCGCCGTGGGCAGGACCCGGTCGTCCCGTGCGCGGAGATCGCCGAGGTCGTGCGCGCCGCGCTGACCGAGCCGGGCCGCTACTCTCAGCTCTACGTCTCCGGCGGCTCCGACATGGACGGCAACCCCGCCTTCTCGCGCGAGCAGGACCGCTACGCCGCCGTGCTCGCCGCCATGGGCGAGACGTTCTCCGGGCGCTTCGCCTGCCAGCTCATGGCGCCCGCCTATGACGAGGACGCCCTCGCGCGCATCGTGGGACAGACGGGCGTGACGTCCTACAGCCCCAACATCGAGGTGTGGGGTGCCGAGCAGTTTGCCCGCCTCTGCCCGGGCAAGCAGGCGCACGTGGGCTACGACGAATGGACGCGCCGCACGGTGGCCGCCGTGGGCGTGCTCGGCAGGGGCAACGTCTACACGCAGCTCGTGGGCGGCGCCGAGCTCGCAGGCGAGGGTGCCGTGGCCAGCGCGGGCGAGGCACTGGCCCGCAACGTCGAGGCGTGCGAGTGGTTCGCCGAGCGCGGCGTCGCGTGCCTCTCGGTCATCTGGCGCCCCCACCGCCGCTCCGTGCTCGGCTGGGTCCCGATGCCCCCGATTGACTACTACGTGCGCCTCGCGCGCGAGTTCCACGCCGTGCGCGCCCGCCATGGGCTCGTCGCGTTCGAGGACGACTACAAGGCCTGCGGCAACCATCCCGACTCCGACCTCGAGCGCTGCGACCTGGACGTATGGCGTGCGATGGCGCGCGAGCCCGCGCCTGCGGCCGTGGGCGCGGCCGGCGCCATGCTCCTCGGGGCCGGTGCCGCTCGCGTGCGCGTCCCGCTCTCCTCGCATGCCATTCTCGCGAGCGTTGCCACGGCGGAGGAGCTGGCCGTCTGCGGTCCCGGCGTGACGCCCGAGACGCTCGTGGCGGCCGTGCCGGAGGACCGCAGCGACCTCGGTGCCGGTCTCGCGCACGCACTGTGGTTCGATGAGCCTGTCGAGCTGTGGATGCCGCGCGAGGAGGGCTGGCGCCACGTCGTGGCGCGCGTGTGGCGCTGCGACATCGTGGGGCCGGTGTTCTCGGCCACGCTCGCCCGCGTCCGCGCCGCTCGGCCCACGGGGGAGGTCGCGAGCGCCTGGGAGCTGCGTCCGGTCTCGAGCGAGCTCGTCTCGTCCGCGCCGGACGCCTGCGCCCCCAGCCGCGCCCCGCGCCCCGAGCTCCACCTCGACAACCCGCTGCTGCACTAGCGGGACACCGGGGACGGGGGCAGCCGGGCGCTGTGTGTCTCGGCACATCCATTGCTTTCAGAACTTTCGCACTGCGTGCATTCCGTTGCCGTAATTCGCAGCGGAATGCACGCAGTGCGAAGAACCTGAAAAGAAGGGACACGCGCCGCCGTCCGCGCGGGCACACGCGCGCCTCACTCCTGTGGGCGCACGCGCCTCGCCCCCTGCGCTGCCCCACGTTTCGCGCGCGTGACGTCTCGGTAACGTCTCGGCCCGTCGGCACCCGCGTGGCCCATACTGTCGGGCGGAAAACGCACGCAGCGAGACGGGGGAGAGATCGCATGGCCGAGAAGCCCGAGAACGACGCAACCGAGAAGAGCACGGCGGAGGTGCTCGTCGACTGCCTCAAGGCGGAGGGCGTGAGCATCGTGTTCGGCATTCCGGGCGAGGAGAACCTCGACCTGATGTTCGCGCTCAAGAAGTCGGGCATCCGCTTCATCCCCACGCGTCACGAGCAGGGCGCCGCCTTCATGGCAGACGTCTACGGGCGCCTCACGGACCACGCGGGCGTCTGCCTCGCCACGCTGGGGCCCGGCGCCACGAACCTCGTGACGGGCGTGGCCGACGCCTTCCTCGACGGCGCCCCGCTCGTGGCCATCACCGGCCAGGTCTCCAGCGAGCTCATGCAGCTCACGAGCCACCAGTACCTCGACCTCTCGGCGATGTTCTCGCCCATCACGAAGCGCAGCAAGGTCGTCATGCGCCCGGACACCGTGGCAGAGATCACGCGCCTGGCCTTCAAGTACGCCGAGGCCCCCAAGCCCGGCGCTACGCACATCGACCTGCCCAAGAACGTGGCCCACATGAAGAGCCCGGCGCGCCCGCTGCGCCGCCAGCAGCCGCCCGCGCTCTACGCGGACCCGGCGAGCGTCATCGAGGCGGCCCGGCTCATCTCGCAGGCAAAGAACCCGCTCATCCTCGCCGGCGCCGGTGCCGTGCGCGCCAACGCCTCCGAGGCCGTGCGCTCCCTGGCCGAGCGCCTGCACATCCCCGTGGTTCAGACGATGATGGGCAAGGGCATCGTGCCGTGGGACTGCCCGTGGCGCCTGGGCGTGGTGGGCATCCCCCAGCACGACTACATCATCGACGCGTTCGACCAGGCAGACCTCGTCATCGGCGTGGGCTATGACCTCATCGAGTGCGCGCCCAAGAAGTGGTACACGCACGAGATGAAGATCGTGAACATCTCGGGCCTGCCGGCCGACGTCAACCAGCTCTACGAGCCCGACGTCGAGGTCACGGGCGACATCTCCGACAGCATCTACCAGATTCTTCGCACGGCGCGCAGGGACGACAAGCCCGAGCCCGAGGGCCTGCTCGCCGTGGGCAGGCGCCTGAGCGATGACTTCAAGACGCTGGCCGCCTCCGACGCCTACCCCATGAAGCCAGCGCGCATCCTGGCGGATGTCCGCTCGGTCCTCGGGCGCTCCGACATCCTCGTCTCCGACGTGGGCGCCCACAAGATCTGGATCGGCCGAGACTACCCCTGCTACGAGCCGCGCACCTGCCTCATCTCGAACGGCTTTGCCTCCATGGGCTTCTCCGTGCCCGGCGCCATCGCCGCCAAGCTCGTGCACCCCGAGCGCCGCGTGCTTGCCGTGACGGGGGACGGCGGCTTCATGATGAACAGCCAGGAGCTCGAGACGGCCGTGCGCGAGGGCGTGCCCATCGTGGTCCTCATCTGGGAGGACGAGCACTACGGGCTCATCCGCTGGAAGGAGGAGGAGCAGTTTGGCGACACGTACGGCGTGGGCTTCTCCAACCCGGACTTCAAGGCCTATGCCGAGGCCATGCACTGCCACGGCTATGAGGTGAGCTCGGCAGACGAGCTCGTGCCCACGCTCGAGGACGCCTTCTCCCACGACGACGCGCCGAGCGTCGTGGTCGTGCGCGTGGACTACTCGGAGAACATGGCCCTCACGAGGCGCCTGCGCGAGGAGTACGGCGCCTAGGCTGGGGCAGGGACCCGTCCCCGGCGTTACACTGGCGGGCTTCGAACGAATGTTCTAAACTGGGATGCCGAGAGAAGCACACGACAGGGGAGCGGTCCATGGCCTCCGACGCAATCGTCATCCGCGGCGCGCGCGAGCACAACCTGCGCAACGTCGACGTCTCAATACCTCGCGACAAGCTCGTGGTCATCACGGGCCTGTCGGGCTCGGGCAAGTCGAGCCTGGCGTTCGACACCATCTACGCCGAGGGTCAGCGCCGCTACGTGGAGAGCCTCTCGAGCTACGCGCGCCAGTTCCTCGGCCAGATGGACAAGCCCGACCTCGACTCCATCGACGGCCTGTCGCCCGCCGTCTCCATCGACCAGAAGACCACGAGCAAGAACCCGCGCTCCACCGTGGGCACCGTGACTGAGATATACGACTACCTGCGCCTGCTCTATGCCCGCGTGGGCACGCCCCACTGTCCGGAGTGCGGCCGCGTCATCGAGCGCCAGACGACCGACCAGGTGGCCGATAAGGTCCTCGCCGCAGGCCAGGGCCGCCGCGCGCTCGTGCTCGCGCCCGTGGTGCTGGGCCGCAAGGGCGAGTACGCCAAGCTCCTCGACGACCTGCGTGGCGAGGGCTTCTCCCGCGTGCGCGTCGACGGCGAGGTGCGCCAGCTGGACGAGGAAATCAAGCTCGACAAGAAGCTCAAGCACACGATCGAGGTCGTGGTGGATCGCATCGTGATCCGCGAGACGAGTCTGGGCCGCATCGCCGAGGCCGTGGAGACGGCCACGCGTCTCGCGGCGGGCAAGGTGGGCGTCTACCTGCTGCCAGACCGCGACGACCCCGAGCGCATGCCCGGCGAGCTGCTGCAGTACTCGCTGGCCCTGGCGTGCCCCGTCCACGGCCACTCCATGGACGACCCGCAGCCCCGCGACTTCTCGTTCAACGCGCCCTACGGCGCCTGCCCGGACTGTGACGGCCTGGGCTTTCGCCGCGTCGTGGACGCCGAGGCCCTCATCGAGGACCCCGAGCTCTCCGTGGCGGGCGGCGTGTTCGGCAGCTTCTTCGGCCGCTCGAACTACTACCCGCAGATCCTCGCGGCCGTGTGCCGCCACTTTGGCGAGAGTCCCGAGACTCCCTGGAAGAAGCTCCCCAAGAAGGTGCGCACGGCGTTGCTCGACGGCCTGGGCGCCACGAAGATCCGTGTTGACTACCACACGGTGGACGGCCGAGACACCCACTGGCTCACCACCTACGCCGGCGTGCGCTCCATCCTGTTCGAGAAGTACAACGAGACCACCAACGAGAAGCTCCGCGCGCGCCTCGAGAAGTACATCCACGAGGTGCCGTGCCCAACGTGCCACGGTGCGCGCCTGAAGCCCGAGATGCTCGCCGTGACGGTGGGCGACAAGTCCATCTACGACGTGTGCTGCATGAGCTGTCGCGAGTCGCTCGAGTTCTTCCGCACCCTCAGGCTCACGGAGCGCCAGGAGTTCATCGGCGGGCGCATCGTGAAGGAGATCGTGGAGCGCCTGCGCTTCCTCGTGGACGTGGGACTTGACTACCTCACGCTCGCGCGCGCCTCCGCGACGCTGTCCGGCGGCGAGGCCCAGCGTATCCGCCTGGCCACCCAGATCGGCGCGGGCCTCATGGGCGTGCTCTACATCCTCGACGAGCCCTCCATCGGCCTGCACCAGCGCGACAACGATCGCCTCATCCGCACGCTCGAGCGCCTGCGAGACCAGGGCAACACCGTGATCGTGGTGGAGCACGACGAGGACACGATCCGCGCGGCAGACTACGTGCTCGACATGGGACCGGGCGCCGGCGAGCTGGGAGGCCGGGTCGTGGCCGCGGGCACGCCGGAGGAGATCTGCGCCTGTCCCGACTCCACGACGGGCGCCTACCTCACGGGCCGCCGCCTCATCCGCGTGCCGAGCGAGCGCCGCCACCCCAACCGTGGCGCGCTCAAGATCGTCGGCGCCTGCCACAACAACCTCAAGAACGTCACGGCGAGCGTCGAGTTCGGCACGCTCACCGTGGTGACGGGCGTCTCGGGCTCGGGCAAGAGCTCGCTCGTCACGGACACAATCGCCCCGGCTCTCACGAACGCCGTGCACCACTCGCAGCGCCCGGTGGGCGAGCACAAGAAGATCTGTGGCATAGACCAGATCGACAAGGTCATCGACATCGACCAGAGCCCCATCGGCCGCACGCCGCGCTCGAACCCCGCCACCTACATCGGCCTGTGGGACGACCTGCGCGCCCTGTTCGCGAGCACGCCCGAGAGCCGAGCGCGCGGCTACAGCGCGGGCCGCTTCAGCTTCAACGTGAGCGGAGGCCGCTGCGAGGCGTGCAAGGGAGACGGCCAGATCAAGATCGAGATGAACTTCCTGCCAGACGTCTACGTCCCGTGCGAGGTGTGCCACGGCGCGCGCTACAACCGCGAGACGCTCGAGGTCACCTACCACGGCAAGAACATCTCGCAGGTGCTCGACATGAGCGTGACCGAGGCGCTCAAGTTCTTCGCGAACATCCCGCGCATCAAGCGCAAGCTCCAGACGCTCTATGACGTGGGCCTGGGCTACATCCGCCTGGGCCAGCCGGCCACGACGCTCTCCGGCGGCGAGGCGCAGCGCGTGAAGCTCGCCAAGGAGCTGCACCGCCAGCAGACGGGCCGCACGTTCTACATCCTGGACGAGCCCACGACGGGCCTGCACTTCGAGGACGTGCGCCAGCTGCTGGACGTCCTGCAGCGGCTCGTGGACGCGGGCAACACCGTGCTGGTCATCGAGCACAACCTCGACGTCATCAAGGTGGCAGACCGCCTCATCGACATGGGTCCCGAGGGCGGGGATGGCGGCGGCACCGTCGTGGTCTCCGGCACGCCCGAGCAGGTCGCGGCCTGCCCGCAGAGCTACACGGGCAAGTTCCTGGGGCCGGTGCTCGCGCGCACGCGCGAGCTGCAGGAGAAGCTCGACGAGAGCGGCGAGCCCGAGTGGGTCCCGCCGATTGCCATGCCGGGGGAGGACGTCGATGGCTAAGAGGCAGCGCGTGCAGAAGACGAACGCCATGCGCGAGCTCGAGCGCGGCGGCGTGGTCTACGAGGCCATCGAGTTCGACGAGCCCGACCCCACGGGCGTGAGCGACCTGGGCGTTCGCATCGCCAACATGCTCGGCTACGACCCAGCCCAAGGGTTCAAGACACTCGTGTGCGTGACCCCTGCCGGCGGCCACGTCGTGTGCTGCGTGCCTTCCGGAGACGAGCTCGACCTCAAGAAGGCCGCCGCCGCGGCGGGCGAGAAGTCCCTCGCGCTCATGCACGTGCGCGACCTCGAGCCCACGACGGGCTACGTGCGCGGTGGCTGTTCGCCCGTGGGCATGAGGAAGCAGTTCCCCACGCTCATCGACGAGACGGCCCAGCTGTTCGATGACATCTACATCTCGGGCGGGCGCCTTGGCCTCACGCTCAAGCTCGCGCCCGACGAGCTTGTCGCCTTCCTTGGCGCCACGCTCGCAGATATCTGCCGCAACTGATATGTAGCGTTTCGAACTCTTATGTGCAGACAATTCCGCAGCTGGGCTCAATGCCCTTTACCTGCGGCGTTGACCGCTCGCCGACTTCAGCGACCGTTTGCCGTGTGCCTCGTTTATTTCGCGGATGTAACAAATGGCCGAGCAGAGCTGAATGTGCGCAGAAATCCCAGCATGACCCGTTATTGTGGTCAACCACCACGAGCGGGGTAGGCCTTCCCCTCCCGTGACCATCAATAGCTAAAGGCCATGCACGAGGAGGATGAAAGATGGAGTCCAAGCGTTTTGGCATGTCCCGTAGGAACTTCGTGAAGCTGTCTGGTGCCACGGGCATTCTAAGCGTCGCCGGCCTCGCTGCTTGCGGCAACTCCGGCTCCTCGAGCGCCGGTAGCTCCAGCAGCGACGCTTCCACCTTCAAGCTCGGCAACATCGGCCCGCTGACCGGTGCCGCCGCCATCTACGGCAACGCCACCAAGAACGGCGCCCAGCTCGCCGTTGACGAGATCAACGCCGCCGGCGGCTCGATCCAGTTCGAGCACAACTGCCAGGACGACGAGCACGATCCTGAGAAGTCCGTCAACGCCTACAACAACCTCAAGGACTGGGGCCTGCAGGTCCTCGTCGGCCCGACCACGACCAACCCCTGCGTGGCCGTCTCCGCCGAGACCAACTCCGACAACGTCTTTGAGCTCACGCCGTCTGCCTCGTCCAACGACGTCATCGGCGGCCAGGAGGACGCCGACGGCAACGTGACGACCGCCCGCAAGGACAACGTGTTCCAGATGTGCTTCACCGACCCCAACCAGGGCACGGCCTCCGCTCAGTACCTGGCCAAGAAGCAGCTCGGCACCAAGATCGCCGTCATCTACAACAACTCCGACGCCTACTCCACGGGCATCTACAAGAAGTTCGAGGCCGAGGCCGCCAACCAGGGTCTCACGATCGTCTCGACCTCCACGTTCACGGACGACAACGCCACGGACTTCTCCGTGCAGCTCAACGACGCCAAGAACAACGGCGCCGACCTCGTCTTCCTGCCGATCTACTACACCCCGGCAGCCCTCATCCTCACGCAGGCCAACGGCATGGGCTACGCCCCGGACTTCTTCGGCTGCGACGGCATGGACGGCATCCTGACGGTGGAGGGCTTCGACACGACGCTCGCCGAGGGCCTCATGCTCCTCACCCCGTTTGTCGCCACCGCCACGGACGAGAAGACCTCTGCCTTCACCAAGGCCTACAAGGACGCCTTCGGTGACGAGCCCATCCAGTTTGCCGCCGACGCCTACGACTGCGTTTACGTCATCAAGGAGCTCCTCGAGAAGACGGGCTGCACGCCTGACATGAGCGCCTCCGACATCTGCGACAAGCTTAAGGCCGCCATCGTCGATGGCTACACCTACTCCGGCCTCACCGGCGAGAACATGAGCTGGAAGGACACCGGCGAGGTCTCCAAGGAGCCGAAGGGCATGGTCATCAAGGACGGCGTGTATCAGCCGCTGGACTAGTTCCACGGTGACTCGGGCGGGCGTCTCGCACGTCTCGTCTCAGACGCGTCGTCCGTAAATCATTCGATACGCGAGCGGGGGCCATCGGCTTGATGGTCCCCGCTTGTCGGTAGAAGAGTTGGGTTGCGAGAGCGGGTCCAAGCGGTTATCGGAACGTTTCTCGCGCCATGAAAGGAAAGGAGGCGGCAAGACATGGGCTTTCTGACGAACCTCATCAACGGTCTCTCGCTCGGCAGCGTGTACGCGATCATCGCCCTGGGCTACACCATGGTGTACGGCATCGCCAAGATGCTGAACTTCGCCCACGGCGACATCATCATGGTCGGCGGCTACGTGTGCTTCTGTGCCGTGAACTACCTGGGTCTGCCCACGGGTATCGGCGTGGTGCTGTCCATCGTGGCCTGCACCGTGCTCGGCATCGTCATCGAGCGCCTGGCCTACAAGCCGCTGCGCAACGCTCCCTCGCTCGACGTCCTCATCACCGCCATCGGCGTGAGCTACTTCCTGCAGAACGCCGCGCTGCTCATCTGGGGCTCCGACACCAAGTCGTTCCCGTCCGTGGTCAACCTGCCGTCCGTCTCGCTGTTCGACGGCCAGCTCGTCGTGAGCGCCATCACGATCGTCACGGTGCTCACGGGCATCGTCGTCATGGTCCTGCTCACGATGTTCACGGGCAAGACCCGCATGGGCAAGGCCATGCGCGCCTGCTCCGAGGACCGCGGCGCCGCCACGCTCATGGGCATCAACGTGAACTCCACGATCTCCCTCACGTTCGCCATTGGCTCCGGCCTGGCCGCCGTCGCCGGCGTGCTCATGTGCTCCGCCTATCCCACGCTCATCCCCACGACCGGCTCGCTGCCCGGCATCAAGGCCTTCACCGCCGCCGTCATCGGTGGCATCGGCTCCATCCCCGGCGCCTTCGTGGGTGGCCTCGTGCTCGGCGTCATCGAGATCTTTGCCAAGGCGTACGTGGGCACCCAGCTCGCCGACGCCATCGTGTTCGCGGTGCTCATCGTGGTGCTGCTCGTCAAGCCGTCTGGCCTTCTCGGCAAGACCGTCAGGGAGAAGGTGTAGCGACATGGCAGACAAGACCACCACTGCTTCCGCGGCGCCTCGCCGCATGAGCAAGCGCCTGCAGTCCAACCTCGTCACGTACGGCATCATCGTCGCGTTCTTCGTGGTCATGACCGCGCTCGACGCCGCGGGCATCCTCACGAACTCGCTCGCCGGCCAGCTCGTGCCCATCTGCGCCTACGTGTGCATGGCCGTCTCGCTCAACCTCGTCGTGGGCATCTCCGGCGAGCTTTCGCTGGGACATGCCGGCTTCATGAGCGTGGGCGCCTTCTCGGGCGTCGTCGCGTTCTCCGTCATGGGCGGCATCGTGGGCAACGGCCTGCTCGCCTACGTGCTCGCGCTCGTCATCGCGGCGCTCATAGCCGCCATCGCGGGATTCGTCATCGGCGTCCCGGTCATGCGCCTGCGCGGCGACTACCTCGCCATCGTGACGCTTGCCTTTGGCGAGATCATCAAGAACATCCTCAACAACCTCTACGTGGGCCTCGATGCCAACGGCCTGCACTTCTCGCTCACCGACGCCAAGGCGCTCGGCATGCAGGGCGGCTCGCTTCTCATCAACGGCCCGCAGGGTGCCGCCGGCATCACGAAGATGTCGACGTTCGCCATCGGCATCGTGCTCGTGATCGTCACCGTGACCATCGTGCTCAACCTCGTGAACAGCCGCACGGGCCGCGCCATTATGTCCGTGCGCGACAACCGCATCGCGGCCGAGTCCGTGGGCATCAACGTCACGAAGTACCGCATGATCGCCTTCGTCGTGGCCGCCGCCCTCGCCGGTGCCGCCGGCTGCTTCTATGCGATGGGCTACAGCTCCATCGTGCCGAAGAAGTTCGACTTCAACACGTCGATCCTCGTGCTCGTCTTCGTCGTCCTCGGTGGCATGGGCAACGTCCGCGGCTCCATCATCTCCGCCGCCGTGCTCACGGTGCTGCCCGAGATGCTGCGCGCCATCTCCGACTGGCGCATGCTCATCTACGCCGTGGTCCTCATCCTCGTGATGATCGTCTCCAACAACCCCACGCTGCGTCAGTTCTTTGACACGCTCAAGGGCAAGTTCAGGCGTCCCGTCAAGATTGAGCAGGCCGAGAAGGGTGGTGAGGCCGATGAGTAACATGACCGCCTCCGAGCGTCACGCCGCCGAGCGCCGCGAGCACACCAAGATGGTGCCGCTGCCCTCTGATTCCATCGTCCCCGAGCGCGACGTCAACGAGCGCCCCGTCCTCGAGTGCCGCCACCTCGGCATCGAGTTCGGCGGACTCAAGGCCGTCGACGACTTCAACTTCACGGTGGGCAAGACCGAGATCGCTGGTCTCATCGGCCCCAACGGCGCCGGCAAGACCACGGTGTTCAACCTGCTCACGAAGGTCTACAACCCCACGCACGGCATGGTCATGCTCGACGGCCAGGACACGGCCGGCATGGACATCGCTGCCGCGAGTCGCGCCGGCGTGGCCCGCACGTTCCAGAACATCCGCCTGTTCTCGTCTCTGTCCGTGGAGGACAACGTCAAGATCGGCCTGCACAACCAGATTCGCGAGCACACCGCGCCCGCCATTCTGCGCCTTCCCTCGTACTGGAAGGCCGAGAAGCAGATGCACGAGCGCGCCCTGGAGCTCCTCGACTTCTTTGACATGAGCGTCTACGCCAACCACGTGGCGGGGTCTCTGCCCTACGGCGCCCAGCGCAGGCTCGAGATCGTGCGTGCGCTCGCCACGAGCCCCAAGCTGTTGCTGCTCGACGAGCCCGCCGCGGGCATGAACCCGTCCGAGACGGCAGAGCTCATGGACAACATCCGCAGGATTCGCGACGAGTTCCACATCGCCGTCATGCTCATCGAGCACGACATGGACCTCGTCATGGGTATCTGCGAGGGCATCGCCGTGCTCAACTTTGGCAAGATCATCGCCAAGGGCACGCCCGAGCAGATCCAGAGCAACCCGCAGGTCATCGAGGCGTACCTCGGCAAGCAGGATGAGGAGGCCTAGCATGAGCATCCTTCACGTTGAGGACCTCAACGTCTACTACGGTTCCATCCACGCGGTGAAGGGCATCTCCTTCGACGTCGAGGAGGGCGAGATCGTCACCCTCATCGGCGCGAACGGCGCCGGCAAGTCCACGACGCTCAACACCGTCGCCGGCCTGCTCAAGCCGCGCGAGGGCAAGGTCGAGTTCGAGGGGGAGAGCCTGCTGGGCATCCCGCCGCACAAGATCGTGAGTCGCGGCATGGCGCTGTGCCCCGAGGGCAGGCGTGTGTTCCTCCAGATGAGCGTGCGAGACAACCTCGAGATGGGTGCCTTCACGCGCACGGACTCCGCCGAGGTGGCAGACTCGCTCGAGATGGTGTTCGACCGCTTCCCGCGCCTCAAGGAGCGCGAGGGCCAGAGCGCCGGCACCCTGTCCGGCGGCGAGCAGCAGATGCTCGCCATGGGTCGCGCCCTTATGAGCAAGCCTCGCCTGCTCATGCTTGACGAGCCCTCCATGGGCCTGGCGCCGATCCTTGTGCAGGAGATCTTCAACATCATCAAGGCCCTGCACGACGCCGGCACGACGGTGCTGCTCGTTGAGCAGAACGCCCGCATGGCGCTCTCCATCGCCGACCGCGCCTACGTGCTCGAGACGGGCAACGTGTCCATGAGCGGCAACGCCGCGGACCTTGCGAACGACGAGCGCGTCAAGCAGGCCTACCTCGGCGGCTGACGCTCGCGACATATCGAGTGGCCACGGGCCGGCGCCTTCGGGTGCCGGCCCTTTTTTCGCGGGGGAGGGGAAGCCGGGCCGCCCTGTGGACCGCCCTTATCGTGCCGGTCATCCCCAAACGAGGCCCGGCCGCTGCTTATCGTGCCGATCATCCCCAAGATGGGGCCGCCGAGATCGACTTTGGGTGCGTTCGGCACGATAAAGATTTGGGCTGGGTGCGTTCGGCACGATAAACCCGACCTCGAGGCCCCGACAGGTGCGTTCGACACGATGAGGCCGGCGGCGCGAGTGGGCCCGATGCCTAGACCAGCGAGTAGCGCCAGACGTGGAGGGTCGAGGAACTGCCCAGCGTGCGCTCGGAATGTTTCTCGACGGGCTGGCCCAGGCGCTCCTCGACGAACGCGCGGATTGTCTCGGCGGTGTCCTCGCTCGTGACGAGCGCCATGTCGTTGTGCTGGGTGAGCTGCTCGAGCGTGTCATCGCCCGTGAGACCCTGTGCGTCAAGCCAGCTCTGCCAGGGTCCCGTGTATACCATCCAGCCTCCGGGAACGAGCGCGTTCTCTGGGTAGCTGCCCTTCTCAAAGGAAAGTGCGTCGTGGGCGATGAAAGCGGTCTGGGCGCTTCCCTGGATCGTTACGCCGTCGGCCTGGCGCAGGTAGGCGTCGTAGCTCTGGGAGAGCTCCCCCTCGCCGGCGATGCTCTGTGGTTGCACGGCGAAGCGCCAGAAGCCAACCGTTGCAGCCACGCATGCGAACGCGACGAGGGCGAGGAACGCGGTGCGCATGCTCGGCCTCATGTCCTGGCCCCGTTGTTTCTCCGGGGCAAAGTGGCTGCCCTGCCGTGTGGTGGGCGCATGGCAGCATGCGAGGACCGCCATGAGCGCGCTGACGACCAGGGGATACACCACGTGAAGCCTCACCCTTGCGCGCAGGGCAAACACGAGGCAGCTCAGCAGCGCCATGCCGCAGATTGCCAGCAGGCACGCGCGTGTGCTCCGCGAGCCGCGCACGTCGGCCATGAGTGCCATCCCAGCCATCCCGATGAGGACGACGAACCCAAGGGCAAGCCAGGTCGTCTTTGCCTTGAGCGCGGATAGCAGGTATTCCACGCTTACGTGGGCTCTTGCGGAGCCAAGGCGCTCGAAGAACTCGACGCTGAACGGGTCGCTCTGGATGAATATCCACTTGTTGAGGACAGAGGCGCTTGCGTCGGTGATGCTCGGGTCTATCTCGCGCAGCTCGTCGGCGGTGAGCTCGGGGTAGTCGAGCGCGCTTCTGCCATTGTCGAGGTAGTCGTTGTAGCGCTCCCAGCCGGGCGTTGCATCGTAGGCGGCCCTTCCGGCGAGGAAGACTGCGGCGACGAGGGCGATGGCGGCAAGGCCCCTCAGCAGTGCGGTGGCGTGACGGTTCCGCACGAGGACGTAGGCGGCAAACGGGGAGAAGACGACGAACGAGCCCAGCCCGGACTCGGGGCGCAGTGCAAAGCCGAGGGTGACGAGCGCGAGGCCCAGGACGTCCGAGCCACGTAGGCCCTCTCGCCCAAATGACGCGCGCACGACGAGCAGCGCGAGACCGGCCGACGTTGCGAGAAATGCCACGACGGTGTAGGTGAGGTACATGGCCGAGCAGGCCTCGAGTGCGGCGAGCACCAGGCATGCGCAGGCCGCCATGCGATTGCTCAGTCGTGAGCGCAGGACTGAGGTTCCGCATACCCAAAAGGAGACGACGATGAGGGCGAGCAGGACGAGCACGTACCAGGGAACCATCGGGAAAGCCTGGTAGAGCATGGACTCTGGGAAGCTGATGAGCGAGAGCGTGTAAGGCATGAGCCGGCAGACGCCGCAGCCCATGAGCCTGCCGCTCACGTAGAGCTGCTGCACGTAGTCATCGACCAACGCATAGCGGGGCCGCACGAGCAGGAGCGTCGCGACCCCCAGAAGCAGGGCCATGACAAGGACGGCGGCAGACGCGCCGGTCGAGCGCCGGCGGTCTGTGGTGCTCGTGGGGTTGATGGTGCTCATAGGGCTCCCATGTGGTTGAGGCTTGCTCGCATATCAAGCATCATACGGCCGGGAGTCTCGCTCGCGAACCGTGAGCGCTGCAAATCAGACGCTTATGCCCCTCTGGGGGTCCTTATGTGTCTGATTTGCAGCGCTCGGCGATGAGGCCCCGCGCGCGCCGTCGTCCGTCTCGAAACGTGCTGTTTACTTTAGCTTGATAAAGTGAAATACCCACAAGCCACTTTAGTGTGCTAAAGTGTGCGGAACAAAAGGGCGAGACGAGGAGGACGTTGTGGTCATAGGCACGCCCAGGGGTTTCAGAGACATCCTGCCCGAGGAGGCGCGGGCTCGCGAGTCCATTCGCGACCGCGTCCGATCCTGCTTTGACGCCCATGGCTACGTCCCGGTCGAGACGCCGCTGCTCGAGGACCGCTCCGTGCTCGAGCGCGCCGGTCGCATCAAGGGATCGCCGTTCCAGCTGTTCGACTCCGACAACCGCCTGCTCATGCTGCGTCCCGACCTCACGCTGCCTATCGCGCGCCTCACGGCCCAGCGCCTCACGGCCGCCGATCTGCCGGTGCGCCTGCGCTACGAGGCGCCCGTCGTTCGCGAGCAGGGGGCGCTTCGCGGCGAGCCGCGCCAGTTCACCCAGCTCGGCGTGGAGCTCATCGGCGGCGAGGAGGTCAAGGCGGAGGTCGAGGTCGTGAGCCTGCTCGCCGAGACGCTCCGTGCCCTCGGCGTCCCGGGCGCGCGCATCGTCGCGGGCTCGGTGCGGCCGCTGCTGGCGCTTCTCGAGGCAGACGTCGCCGACGATTCCCTGCGCGAGGAGGTCCTCACGCAGGTGCACGCCTCGAACCTCGTGGCGCTCGACGAGGCCGTGGACGCCGCCGGGCTGCCTCGCCCCGTTGCCCGAGCCCTCCACGAGCTGCCGCGCCTCCACGGTGACGCCGCCGTCATCGACCGCGTGGACGAGCTGCTCGAGGGCGCCTGCGTGCCCGTCGAGCGTCGCGGCACGGCCGAGCTGCGCGCCCTCGTCGAGGGTCTGGCCGCCACGGACGCCGCTCCTTCGCTCTCCTTCGACTTCAGCATCATCAACAGCTTCGACTACTACACGGGCATCATCTTCAAGGCCTACGTGGACGGCGTGGCCGCGAGCCTCGCCTCGGGCGGCCGCTACGACGCCGTTCTCGCCAACCTCGGCATGCCGGGCACCGCTGCCTGCGGCTTTGCCCTGTCGCTCGAGCGCCTCCAGGAGGTGCTCGGCGCCTCTGCCGCCGGCATCCCCAACGTCAACATCGGTACGCGCCCCCTGCGCATCGCCGTGCCCAAGGGGTCGCTGTTCGCACCCACGCTCGCCGCGCTCGAGGCGGCGGGCCTTCCCGTGGATGACCTGCGAGACTACGGCCGCAAGCTCATCATCGGCGCCGGTGACGTGGAGTACGTCATCGTGCGCGCCACCGACGCCCCGGCCTTCGTGGCCCACGGAGGGGCGGACTGCGGCATCTGCGGCTCCGACTCGCTCATCGAGGCCGACCTCGACCTGCTGCAGGTGGCAGACCTGGGCTACGGCGCCTGCCGCTTCATCGTGGCCGAGCCGGCCGATCGCGCGGGCCAGGCCGAGCGCGCCTACGCCTGGCGCGGAACGATGCGCGTGGCCACGAAGTACCCGCGCATCACGCAGGCATACTACGACCGCATCGGCCAGCAGGTGGACATCCTGGCGCTGCACGGCAACATCGAGCTTGGGCCCATCGTGGGCATGACGGACCGCATCGTGGACATCACGGCCACGGGCACCACGCTGCGCGAGAACAACCTCGTCATCGTCGACGACGTCATGGAGTGCACGGCTCGCTTCTTCGCGGGACCTGCCGCCTACCGCTGCGACGCGCGCATCAGAGACCTCGCCAGCCGCCTCGTCGCGGCGACGTCCGAGAAGGGGGAGTAACCCATGATCCGAGTAGACCTCACCGGCGGCCGCGAGCTCACCGACGCCGACATCAAGCGCTCCGGCGCCCTGCCCCGCAGCGTCATGGACGCGGCCGAGGCGATCGTGGACGACGTCCGTGCCAACGGAGACGCGGCCGTGCGCGCCTACTGCGAGAAGTTCGACGGCAGCTGCCCCACGGCATTCCGCGTGTCCGACGAGCTGCTCGACGCGGCGCCGTCCATGGTGGACGAGGAGTTCCTCGCCTCGCTCAATCGTGCCCACGCCCAGATCCGAGCCTTCCACGAGCGCGAGGTCTCCCAGTCCATGTTCACGACGCGTGCGGACGGCACGCTGCTCGGCGTCAAGGTGACGCCTTTGCCCAGCGTTGGCATTTACGTGCCGGGCGGCCGCGCCCAGTACCCCTCCACCGTGCTCATGAACGCCGTGCCCGCCAAGGTGGCCGGCGTGCGCCGCATCATCATGGTGACGCCGCCGCAGAGGGACGGGTCGCTGTCCGCCTACACGCTCGCCGCGGCCAAGGTCGCCGGCGTGGACGAGGTCTACGCCGTGGGCGGCGCCCAGGCCGTGGGCGCGCTCGCGTACGGCACCGAGTCCATCCCGCGCGTGGCCAAGATCACGGGCCCGGGCAACGCCTACGTGGCAGCCGCCAAGCGCTACGTCATGGGCGATGTGGGCATCGACATGGTCGCCGGTCCCTCCGAGGTCTGCGTGCTCGCCGACGCCAGCGCAGACCCGGTCGTCGTGGCAGCGGACCTCATGGCCCAGGCCGAGCACGACCCCATGGCCACCTGCTACCTCGTCACGGACGCGCCCGCGCTCGGAGACGCCGTGGAGGCGGCGATCGAGCGCCTCGTGGCCCAGAGCCCGCGCGAGGATATCACGCGCTCGAGCCTGGAGCACGGCGTCATCGTGAACTGCGACACGCTCGAGGAGGCAGTGGCGGCCGTGAACGTCGTGGCGCCCGAGCACCTCGAGCTGCACTGCGACAACGCCATGGCTCTTCTCGGCGCAATCGAGAACGCGGGCGCCATCTTCGTGGGCCCGTGGAGCTCCGAGCCGCTCGGAGACTACGTGGCCGGCCCCAACCACACGCTGCCCACGGGCGGCACGGCGCGCTTCTCCAACCCGCTTGGCGTCTATGACTTCGTGAAGCGCTCGAGCGTCATCTGCTACACGCCTGCCGGCCTTGCCACGGACGGCCCAGCCGTCCAGGCGCTCGCGCAGTCCGAGGGCCTGTGGGCGCACGCCCTGTCCGTGGGCCTGCGCCGAAAGCTCGTCGAGGCTGGCGAGGACCGCTTCGCGGACGCCGAGGCCGCCTGCGAGGGCGCCATGCGCACCGCCTGGCCGCGTGACCTCGATGCCCCGGGCGTGCCCTACCTGCCGGGATACGAGGGGAGGGCCTAGCCATGGCGCAGCTCTCAGACCGCATGCGCAGGCTCGTGCAGCCCCACCTGCGTGACCTTGAGCCCTATGACCCCAACTTCACGCCCACGCGCGTGAACCTCTCGGCAAACGAGAACACCTACGGCGTGCCGGCCGAGGTCCGCGCCGCCATGGACGAGGCGCTGGCCGTCACGCCAACGAACCGCTACCCGGACCCCATGAGCAACGACCTGCGAGACGCCCTGGCCGCCTGGCACGGCGTGGCCCGCGAGAACGTCATCGTGGGCAACGGCGGAGACGAGCTGCTCTACAACCTCGTGCTTGCCTTTGGCGGCCCGGGCCGCGTGCTCGTGAACGTGCCGCCGTGCTTCTCGGAGTACGCGTTCTTCGCGAGCCTCGCCCAGACGCGCGTCGTCGACGTCTGGCGCGACCCAGAGACGCTCCTGCCGCGTGCTGACGAGCTCGTGGATGCCGCGCGGCAGGCGAGCCTCGTCGTGCTCACGAGCCCCAACAACCCCACGGGCGACGTGGCGCCCCTCGACCTCGTGCGCCGCGTGTGCGAGGCGTGCCCGGGCCTCGTGCTCGTGGACGAGGCGTACGGCGAGTTTGCCGAGGAGGGCACGAGCGCCGAGGCCCTGCTCGCCGAGTGCGACAACCTGCTCGTGCTGCATACGCTGTCAAAGGCGTTCGCGCTCGCGGGCGCGCGCTGCGGCTACGTCATCGCCGCGCCCGACGTCATCGACGCGCTTGCCGCCGTGCGCCAGATCTACTCGGTCAATGTCCTCACGCAGGCTGCGGCGCTCGTGGCCGTGGAGCGCCGGGCGGACTTCTCGCCGGTCGTGGAGCAGATCCGCGCCGAGCGCACGCGCCTGTTCGAGGCACTCACCCGCATCGAGGACGTGCGCGTCTGGCCCAGCGAGGGCAACTTCGTCCTCGTGCGCACGCCGCGCGCGAGCCGCGTCCGCGCGCGCCTGCGTGACGAGTACTCCATCCTTGTGCGAGACTTCAGCTACGCGCCCGGCCTCGCGGACTGCCTGCGCATCACCGTGGGCACGCCCGAGGAGAACGGCGCCGTGATAGACGCGCTCGCGGCCCTCGTGGCAGACGAGTCCCGCGCCGCCGAGGAGACGGCCGTCGAAGAAGGAGACGCCAATGACTAGGTGCGCCACCGTCCGCCGCACGACGGGCGAGACGGACATCACCCTCACGATCGACCTCGACGGAAGTGGGCGGGTGGACGTCGAGACGGGTGTGGGATTTCTCAACCACATGCTCGCGGCCTTCGGGCGCCATGGCCTGTTCGACCTCACGGTGCGCGCCACCGGGGACACGGACGTGGACGACCACCACACCGTGGAGGACGTCGGCATCGTGCTCGGTCAGGCCGTGGCCGAGGCGCTGGGCGACAAGCGCGGCATCTCCCGCTTCTCTAACGTCTGCATCGCCATGGACGAGGCGCTCGTCCAGGCTGCCATCGACGTCTCCGGCCGCGGCCAGGCCTACGTGGACCTGCCGCTGCCCACGCAGAAGGTGGGCACGTTCGACTGCGAGCTTGCCGAGGAGTTCTTCATCGCGTTCGCGCGAGACGCTGCCCTCACGCTGCACGTGCGCGAGCTTGAGGGCGCCAACTCGCACCACATCATCGAGGCGGCGTTCAAGGCGCTCGGTCGTGCGCTGCGCTTTGCCTGCGAGCTCGACCCCCGCGTCACGGGCGTGCCCTCCACGAAGGGAAGCCTGTGATGGGCGGGTGCGGCGGGGCCGAGGCGCGCGGGTGCGTCGCGGGTGCGTCAGACGCCGTGCCTCGCACGGGCGCGCCCATCGTGGTCATCGACTACCACAAGGGCAACCTCTCCAGCGTCCGCCGCGGCCTCATCCGCGCCGGCTGGGAGAACGTCGCGATCTCCGACGACCCAGCGGCCATCCGCGCGGCGGCGGGCCTCGTGCTCCCCGGCGTGGGCGCGTTCTACGACGCCATCACGTTCATGCGAGCCAGCGGCCAGGACGCGGCCATTCTCGGCGCCGTGGCCGCCGGCACGCCCATCCTGGGCATCTGCCTGGGCCTGCAGCTTCTGCTCGAGCGTGGCGACGAGGGCGTGCCGGCAGACGCGCCGGGCGCCCCGTGGGTTGCAGGCCTCGGCCTTCTCGGCGGCAGCTGCACGCGCCTGGACGCCGGGCGCCTCAAGGTGCCGCACGTGGGCTGGGACCAGATCCACGTGACCGAGGAGGGCCGCGCCTGCCCGCTGCTTTCCGGCGTGCCCGAGGGCGCTAACGTCTACTACACGCACTCCTACGCGGCCGCCGATGACGTGTCTCCCGCCCAGGTGGCGGCCCGCACGCACTACACGCGCAGCTTTGCGGGCGTCATGTGGGAGGGCAACGTCTTTGGCTGCCAGTTCCACCCCGAGAAGAGCTCGGGCACGGGCCTGGCGATCCTGCGCAACTACGTGAGCATCGTGCGTGGCCGCACCTCGGGTGCGCGCGAGAAGGGGAGTGCTTCTGCATGATTCTGTTCCCAGCCATCGACCTCATCGCGGGCAAGGTCGTCCGCCTCGAGCGCGGCGACCGCTCCCGCTGCAAGGTCTACTCGGACGACCCGGCCGCTGTGGCGCGTCACTTCGCCGAGCAGGGTGCCACGTGGGTGCACGTCGTGGACCTCTCAAGCGCGTTCGAGGAGGACGAGGCGGCCCGCGCCGCCAACGACGAGGCGATCCGCGCCATCTGCGAGGTGGACGGGCTGTCCGTGGACGTGGGTGGCGGCGTGCGCTCGCTCGCGCGCATCGACGAGCTGCGCGCCATGGGTGCCGAGCGCATCGCGCTGGGCACGGTGCTCGTGCGCGAGCCGGCGTTTGCCGAGGTCGTGGCCAAGGGATTTGGCTCGTGCCTCGTGGCAGACGTCGCCGCGCGCGACGGCCAGGTCAAGGTGAACGGCTGGCGCGACGACGTCTCGCGTGGCCTGGATGACGTCGTGGGCCACCTGCGCGAGCTGGGCTTTCGCCACCTCGTCTACACCGACATCGCCCGCGACGGCATGCAGACGGGCATCGACGTGGACGCCTACCGCCACGTGGCGAAGGTCGCGGGCTTTCCCGTGGTCGCGAGCGGCGGCATCACGAGCCTCGACGACATCCGCGCGCTTGCGCAGGCGGGCACGGACGTCATCGAGGGCGCCATCACGGGCCGTGCCATCTACGAGGGGAGCTTCTCGCTCGCCGATGCCCTCGCGGCGGCAAGGGGTGAGGCCTGATGCTCACGAAGCGTGTCATTCCCTGCCTGGACGTGCACGATGGTCGCGTGGTCAAGGGCGTCAACTTCGTTGACCTGCGCGATGCCGGAGACCCCGTGGAGCTCGCGGCCGCCTATGACGCCGAGGGTGCCGACGAGGTGGTCTTCCTCGACATCACGGCCACGAGCGACGACCGCGCCACGACGGTCGACATGGCGGCCCGCGCGGCCGGCGAGCTCGCGATTCCCTACACCGTTGGCGGGGGCTTCCGAGACCTCGCGGGCATGCGCCGCATGGTGGCGGCTGGTGCCGACAAGGTCTCGCTCAACTCCGCTGCCGTAAAGAACCCCGAGCTCATCACCATGGCCGCGCGCGCGTTCGGCAGCCAGGCCGTCGTGTGCGCCATCGACGCCAAGCGCGTGGGCACGCCCGGCGCGCCGGGCGCGGACCGCTGGGAGGTCTTCACGGCCGGAGGCCGCAACGCCACGGGGCTCGACGCCGTCGCCTGGGCCGAGGAGGCCGCGCGGCGTGGCGCGGGTGAGATCTTGCTCACGAGCATGGACCGCGACGGCACCAAGGAGGGCTTCGACCTCGCGCTCACGCGTGCCGTGGCGCGCGCCGTGCCCATCCCCGTCATCGCGAGCGGCGGCGTGGGCACGCTCGAGCACTTTGCGCAAGGGATCATCGAGGGCGAGGCGGACGCCGTGCTTGCCGCGAGCGTGTTCCACTTTGGGACGTTCTCGATCCGCCAGGTCAAGGAGTACATGGCGAGCCAGGGCATACCCGTGAGATTGGACTTTTGATGAGCGATATGGACCTCAAGTTCGACGATCGCGGGCTCATACCTGCCGTGGTACAGCAGTGGGACACGGGCGAGGTGCTCATGGTTGCCTGGATGAGCGCCGAGTCGCTTCGCCTCACGCGCGAGACCGGCACCACGTGGTTCTGGAGCCGCAGCAGGCGCGAGCTCTGGAACAAGGGAGCCACGAGCGGAAACATGCAGCGCGTCATCTCGATCGACGCCGACTGCGACGCTGACACGCTGCTCGTGCGCGTGGACTCGCCGGGCCCTGCGTGCCACACCGGCTCGCGCAGCTGCTTCTTCAACCGCATCTACGACGCGCCCGATGGCGCCAGGGAGGACTAGACATGGGAGTTCGCACCGCAAACGTGCAGCCCGGAAACATCGGTGAGACGCTCGAGGGTCTCGCCGCCACGATCCACGGCCGCCGCGAGGCCTCGCCCGAGGCGAGCTACACGGCCCGCCTGCTCACCGACGTGGAGGACGAGCTGCTCAAGAAGCTCGCCGAGGAGAGCAGCGAGGTCATCATGGCCTGCAAGGACAACGACCACGACCACATCCGCTACGAGGCGGGCGACCTCGTCTACCACCTGCTCGTGACCCTCGAGCGCTACGGCGTGACCCTCGACGAGCTCGCCGGCGAGCTCAACGCCCGCATGAAGTGACACTTGGGGACGGGGTCAAACTGTCACCGTTTTGGTGACAGAACAGCCCCGTCCCCAAGTGTCACCTTTCGAGCGAGAACGTCTGCCAGCCGCCGTCGGCGCGCGGGGCGTCCACGCTCGTGTATCCGGCGGCCGCCGCGTAACGGTAGGCGTCGCGCACGCCATGGGCCACGTCGGCCGCGCGGTGGGCGTCGCTGCCCACCGTGATGGGCACGCCGGCTCGCGCGAAGCGCCGCAGCAGACCGGCGCTGGGGTAGAACGCGCCCGTGGGCTTGCGAAGCCCGGCCGTGGACACCTCGACGTGTCGTCCCGTCTCGCGCGCACACTCGGCCATGCGGTTCCACAGCGGCGCGAGGTCGATGCCAGGCGCAAAGCCGTCGTTCGCAAAGCGGGTCGGAAGGTCCGGGTGCGCCATGGCCGAGAAACCCAGGGGGCTCTCGCAGGCCGCGCACCACGCGTCCACGTAGCGGCGCCAGACCCCGTCCGCGCCAAGCTCCTCCCACACGTGCGTGTCGTCCGAGAAGTCGATCCATCCCGCGCCGCTGCCGGGTTGGCCGGCGAGCGCCACGCCCTCGGTCCCTGGTGCTCCCGTGGCGCCGGCGGCAACGTCGCCGGCATCGCCCACCCAGTGCACGCTGCCGAGCGTGAACGCGGCGCCTGCCGCCCAGGCGCGCACGTTGTCCTCGCACCCGGGGTACCAGTCGCACTCAAAGCCGTAGACGAGCTCGAGGCCGGGCGCCAGCTCCGTCGCCAGCTCGCGTGCCCGTTCGAACGCCGCGCGGTGCTCGGCCAGACGAGCGTGCGGCACCTGTGCGTCCGCCGTGGCCTCCATGCTCGCCGGTAGCGTGAGGTGGTCCGTGCTCGCGAGCACGCGCGCGCCCGCGGCGCCCGCGGCGGTCACGTTCTCCTCGAACGTGGATGCGCCGTCGGAGAACGACGTGTGCGTGTGACAGTCGATGATCGGGGTGGACATGGTGCCTCCCGGGTGCGTTTCGTGCAGGGATACCGTGAAAACGGGCGAGACCGGCGCGCGCGCCGCATCTGCGCCCCTACACTCAATAGGTTAGCCAAAAACCACCTGGGGGTAGCGCCGTGGCACTGAACCAAGAAGAGCTCGAGGAGCAGCCCGTCCTCACCGGCGAGGACGCGGAGGTCGAGAAGAACGCCGAGAAGTCCTCGAACATCGTGAGCGTCCTCGTCATCATCGGACGACTCACGGGGTTCTTCCGCACCTCCGTGCAGGCGTGGGCCATCGGCGCCCTGGGGCTTGCCAGCGCCTACACCGTGGCAAACAACCTGCCCAACCTGCTTTACGAACTCGTCATGGGCGGCATGCTCATCACGTCGTTCCTGCCGGTGTACATGTCGGTGAAGAGCAAGCGCGGCAGCAAGGCGGCCGCGGAGTACGCGAGCAACCTCACGTCCATCGTCGTGCTCGTGATGCTCGTGGTGCTGGCGCTCAGCCTCGTGTTCGCCGTGCCCATCGTGTGGACGCAGTCCGCCGGCGCCACGGAGGGCTTCGACTCGGACCTCGCCGTCTACTTCTTCCGCTGGTTTGCCATCGAGGTCGTGCTCTATGCGCTCTCGTCGCTCGTCTCGGGCGTGCTCAACGCCGAGAGGGACTACTTTGCCAGTAACGTCGCCCCCATCCTCAACAACGTCATCACCATCGCGGGATTCGTCATCTACGGCTACCTCGTGAACACGCTCGGCGTGCCCATGGAGTCCGCCATCGTGGTGCTCGCCGTCGCCAACCCGCTCGGCGTGGGCGTCCAGGTGCTCGCCCAGGTGCCGGCGCTGCTGCGCCATGGCGTGAGGCTGCGTCCCCACATCAACCTGCACGACCCCGCCCTGCGCGAGACGCTCAAGATCGGCCTGCCCACGCTCGTGCTCATGCTCATCTCCACGCCCACGGCGGCGGTTACGAGCAGCTGCGCCCTGTCCGTGACGCCGGCAGGCGCCTCGATCGCCTACTACGCGCGTGTCTGGTACGTGCTGCCGTTCTCGATCTTCGCCATCCCCATCTCGGTGACGATGTTCACCGAGCTCTCGAGCAGCTACATGGCCGGCAAGGTCGAGACGTTCAAGGGCTACCTCGCAAGCGGCATCCGCAAGATCGTCTTTACGCTCGTCCCCATGACGCTCTACCTTATCGTGTTCGCGCCCTGCCTCATCGCGGTGTTCACGGCCGGCAGCTTCTCGGGCGAGGCCGCCGAGCAGACGAGCGTCTACCTGCAGTGCCTGGCGCTCGCCCTGCCCTTCTACGGCCTGTCGAGCTACCTGCAGAAGGCGTGCTCGTCCATGATCAAGATGAACTTCTACATGGTGGCCACCATCGTGGCCACGGTGCTGCAGATCGCCATCTGCGTGGGACTCACCCCGGTGTGGGGCCTGTACGTGGTGCCCGTCTCGTCCACGTTCTTCTACGGCTCGGTCGTCATCGTGACGCTTCTGCACATCAGGCGCGAGCTGGGTAACATCGGCATGAGGTCCGTCGTGCTCACCACCGTGCGCGCGCTTGCGCTGGGAGCGCTCGGCGCCCTTGTGGGCGCGGTCATCCTCGCCGTGCTCACACGCGTCATGGGGCCGTGCCAGGGCGTTGCCCGCGGCGCGCTATACTGCGTGCTTGGCGGCGTGCCGGCCGTGCTCGTCACGTTTGGCACCGCCTACGCAAAGGGCATCTCCGAGGCCCCGTTCTTCGACGCCCTGTTCGCGCGCGTCGCCCGCCACCTGGGCCCCCGCCGCGCCTAGCAGCATCCAACCTCCGGCCCAGCACCTCGCGCAGACCGGCAGACCATAGGAGCAACCGTATGGACTTTCTCATGAAGAGGGACGACATCCAGCCCGTCATCCTCGGCGGCGACATGTCCACCTACTCGCTCGCCCGCGAGTTCTACGAGGCATTTGGCGTCGTGAGCGTCGTCATCGGCATGGACGCCATCTCCGTCATCAAGAAGTCGCGCTTCGTGCGCATGCACGTCGTGCCCAACAACGGCCAGGACAGCGTCGAGGCCGCCATCCACGAGATCGCGGGGGAGGCCGCCGACAAGAAGGTCCTCGTCATCGCCAACACCGATGACCGTGTGGAGCTCATCGAGAACATCCAGGACCGCCTGCCGGACAACGTCGTGTGCCCCCTGCCGCCGCACGACCTCATGCGCGAGGTCTCCGACAAGGTGCGCTTCCAGCAGCTGTGCGAGACCTACGGCCTGGACGTGCCCCAGACTCAGATCGTGTCGCTTGCCGGCAACGAGCCCATCGCGCCCACTGCCATCCCGTTCCCGCTCATCGCCAAGCCCGCGGCATCCTCCGAGTACAACCACTTCATTGCGCAGGGCTTCCAGAAGATCTACTTCATGCACGAGCAGGCAGAGCTCGACCGCCTGTGGGCGGCCCTGCGCGAGGCGGGCTTTGGCGGGGAGTTCCTCGTCCAGGAGCTCATCGAGGGTGACGACACCTATATGGACAGCCTCACGATCTACATGAGCCGTGAGGGCAAGGCCACGATGCTGTCTGGTGCCCACGTGCTGCTCGAGGACCACGCCCCCACGCTCTTCGGCAACCCCGTGGCCATGATCACGAAGCCCATGCCAGACCTGTGGGAGAAGGCCGTGCGCCTGCTTGAGGGCATCGGCTGGTACGGCTTTGCCAACATCGACATCAAGCGAGACCCCAAGACGGGTCGCAAGCTCTTTCTCGACCTCAACCCGCGCGTCGGCGCCAACTCCTTCTACTCGGCGGCCGCGGGCGTCAACCCCATGTACGTGCTTGTGCGCGACGTCATCGACGGCGACGGCTCCACGCAGCACCGCATCGACGAGAACGTGCTGTACCACCGCGTGCCCGTGAGCCTCGCGCGACGCTACGTGCGCGACCCCGAGCTTCTCGCGCTGTTCGACAAGGTTGTGGCTGCGGGCCGCGTCGCGAACCCCTCGCGCTGCAAGGCAGACACCGCGGGCTCGCGTCTCGCCGGCCTGCTCATGGAGAAGAACTTCATCCGCAAGTTCGCCAAGTTCTATCCCGAGCCCACCGACACCTCGTTCTAGGGAGCACCCATGGCGCGCCAGTCTGTTGCCGATAACCGCCGCGAGGGGCGCGGGCGCCTTGCCGCGCTCAGGGAGCCGGGACGCGCCGGAATCGTCTCCCTGCTTGCCGCCCTCGTGCCCGTCCTGCTCATCTGCCTGCTTGCCACGCCCATCTACCCGATGAGCCCAGACGAGCAGGTCCAGCAGCTCTATGCCAGTGGCCGCTTCCTCGGCGCTGGACAGCAGCTGCTCATGCCCTACTCGCTCGTCACGTTCAGCGCGCCGCTCTCCGCACTCTATGCGCTGCTGCCTGCCGTGCCGTGGTACGCGCTCACGCTGCTTGCCCTCATCGTGGCGGCGTTCGCCGTGGCGTGGGACAAGACGCTGCGCTCGCGCATGTCGGCGCGCCTGTGCGTGCCCACGCTCGCGCTGCTCGTGGCCTTCGAGGCCATCTCGGCGCTCTACCTCACCTACACCATCGTGGCGTTCCTCGCCGTGGGCGCGGGCCTCATGCTCGTGCTCGGCCGCGCCGCGTTCGACGAGCCGGGCGGCGTCCACGCAGCGGACGTCTCCGGCATGGCGCTCGTCGTGGTGGGCTACTCCCTGCGTCCCGAGAGCGGCCTTGCCGCCATCGCGGTGTTCGCGCCGTTTGCCGTGTGGGTGCTCGCGCGCAACCGCAACGTGGGCTCCATCGTCCGCGGCGTCGTCGTGGTGGCTCTCGTGGGCGCCTGCGCGTTCGCGGGCCGCTACGCCTACGACCACACGCCGGGCTGGGAGGGCTACGCGTCCTATCTCGACGCCGGTCGCTCCGCGCTCGACTACCCCGACCTCTCCTCGGACGCGGTGCGCTCCGTGGAGCCGTCGCTGTCCGAGAACGACGTTGACGTCCTCTACAACTGGCTCTTCGCCGATGACGACGTCTTCGACACGGAGTTCTTCGAGCGCCTGGGCCAGCGCGTGGACCACATCGGCCTGTCCAACCTCGCGAGCTCGCTGCGTGCTAAGACGACCTACCTGCTGCTTGGCCTCGTGGCGCTCGTGGGCGTCTACGCGTGGCTTCTCATGAGAGACGTGCGAGAGGGGAGGGGCGTGCTTGCCGCCGGCATCATCCTCATGCTGCTCGCGAGCTGCGGCCTGCTCGTCCTGCGTGCGCGCGTGCGCCTGCACGTGGTCATCCCGCTCGTGATGATGGGCATGTTCGCGCTCGTCACGGCGGCCGGTGGCACGGAGCGTCCCGTGGGCAAGCACGCTGCCGCCCGAGAGCAGCGCGGTGGCGCGTCATGCCCGGTGCCGCTCGCGGTTGCCTGCGTCGTTCTCGCGCTCGCGGTGAGTGCTGGCTTCTGGTACAAGGTGGCCCGCCCGCTTGCGGTGCGCGCCAGCTCCCCCACGATCGCCGCCGCCCGCGCCTACGTGGACGAGAACCCAGACGAGCTCGTCGTGTTCGGCCGCTCCCAGACGCTCATGTTCGCTGGCTCGAACGCCCTGTCGTTCGAGAGCTGGGACTACCCGGGCAACATGCTGCCCATCGGTGGCTGGGAGAACCACACCGCACCGTGGGCGAGCTTCCTCGCGCGTTGGGGCATCGAGGACAACGACGTGCTCCAGCAGCTCCCCGAGCGCGACGACATGGTGGCAGTGCTCCAGCCCGAGAAGATGGAGCTCATCCGCACGTATCTGTGCGAGCACACCGGCCGCGAGGTCGAGGCGAGCGTCGTGCGGGACCTCGGGCCGGGCGCGGCCGACCCAAGCGTGGACGTCTACGTCTATCGCTTCACCTACGCGTCCTAACGAAGCGGGACAGAGGGGCGGAACTGCCCCAAGGTGTCAAAGACTTTTGGGGACATGCCCAAAAGTGTCAAAGACCTTTGGGCGAGGACGCTCGAGGAACGCTTAACGAGAGAGGCTCCCGGCGAATCGTCGTCGGGAGCCTCGTCTGTGCGTATGGGGGAAGACCCTGCCTACCTGCCCAGCAGCTTGTGTGCCAGGCGCTTGGCCGCGTAGACGGCCGGGCGCACGGGCATCTCGAAGTAGCCCATGAGCTCCTCCACGTAGCCCTCGAATCCCTGCTTGAACTCGAGAAGGCCGCGGCCGGGGTCGCTGGGGTCGTCGAAGACGCCGTTGATGCCGTAGAAGTTGTAGCGCGTGCAGCCACGCTCGATGCACTCGCTCATGACGTGGTGCTGGATGGCGGTGGCGGCGTAGAACTTGGCGTACGTGGCGTCACTGCCGCTGAACAGGTAGACGCACTCGCGCGGGTGCCAGATGAACAGCGCGGCGGCCGCCGGGATGTGCGCGCCGACTTTCTCGTACTCGTGGGCCGTCTCGACGCGCTTGAGCGCCGCCTCGTGCTTCTTGCGCACGTCGGCAAGCTTGCGCTCGACCTTCTCGGGCGTGCGCGCGGTCTCAAGGGACTTCTCGAGCTTGGCGATGTCGGCGGCGAAGGCGTCGCGCTTCTTCTCCCAGATGGCGAGGTGCTCGGCCGTGTCAATGAAGGCAATGTTGAACTCGGCGGCGTCTCCCATGGCGTCGAAGATCTCCTCGAAGTAGGAGACGGGCTTGTTCTCGAAGCCCTGCTTCTCGCAGCTGAGCTCGCAGATGTCGTGGAAGAGCGTGAGCTCGTCTCGGCCGACGCGCCTCACGACGACGCCGTTGTCGTGGGCGATGCGAACGTTACGCTTCGTGTTCTTGGAGTAGCTGGCGAGCAGCGCGTTGGCGTCTGCGAGGCCCGTGAGGTCCTTGAGGTAGCGCCATCGCGGCACGGCCTGATAGCCAACGGGGAAGCCCTCGTGCGCAAGGCCGCACGACGTGATGCTCGCGATGCCCTCGTCGTCCGGGCCGAGCTCCACGCCCTCGGGCACTCCCGCAAGGCTGGCCCCCTCGACCTCGAGCGGCTCGCCCGCGGAGTTGCGCGTGCGATAGGGCTTCTCGGGCGTCACGACGAGCTGCGCGGCGCCGGCCAACTTGGCGTGACTCTTGAGCTGCGAGAACACGTAGGCCGTGAGCTCGTGGTCATGGAAGTCGACGAGCGGGCCGTCGTGGACCTCGGCAAACGCGCCCAGGCCGTGTCCGTGGACCTCGAACTGCGTGGCGGCGACGAGCGTGCCGTTCTCGTAGAAGCCCAGATAGCTCACGGCAACGCCGTTCTTCTGGCGAACGCGGCCCATGCCGGAGGCCTGCTGGAAGTTGCCCTGGGGGTGCGTGGCCGAGAAGGCGTCCATCTCCTCGGGCGTGATGTCTGAGCAGGTGAACGTGCGCGTGGCCTTCTTGGCGGCGCTCGCCTCGATGTTCGTCATTGGTGTCCCATCGTGTCTTGAGCTTCGTCTGTTTTGCAATCGTCAATCCTAGCGCGCGCGGGTTTGCCGGTGGTGGAGGGTGTGCGTAGAAGTCGCTGAGGGTGGTACGATAGCCGCGCTGAACACACGGAAGAGGAGCCAGGCACATGCGCGTAGAAGAGGTTTCGGCACGAGACGAGTGGAACGAGGACGCCGAGCGCTTTGGCGCCCACCCGCTGCAGTGGTGGCAGTGGGGCGAGCTCAAGGCCAAGACCGGCCCGTGGACCGCGCGCCGACTCGTCTGCTTTGATGACGACGGCGAGCTCGTAGGTGGCGCCCAGGTGCTGCTGCGCAAGATGCCCTTCCCGTTCCGCGCCATGGCCTACGCCCCGCGCGGGCCGTTTGCCGCCGAGGGCCGCCTCCAGGACGTCGCGGACGCCGTCGCCGAGTGGTGCCGCGCCAACACGAAGGCCGTGAGCCTCAAGGTGGACCCGGCCGTCACGGACTTCTCCTACGCCGAGGGCTGGAAGCCCAGCGAGGCCATCCTGCTCAACAAGACGGCGACGATCGACCTCGCTCCCACCGAGGACGAGCTGCTCGCCGGCATCCCCAACAAGAAGTGCCGCCAGTACATCCGCAAGGCCAAGCGTGGAGGCGTCGTTGTGCGCCCTGCCAAGCGCGAGGACCTCGACGACATTCTCGCGCTGTACCACAAGACGGCGGACGCCGACGGCTTCGCCCTGCACGCGGACGAGTTCTACCGCGCCGCCTTCGATGAGCTCGAGGGCATCCAGCAGCTGTTCGTTGCCGTGGGCGAGGAGGGCATCGAGGCGTTCCTGTGGAACGTGACGAGCCCGGCCGGCACGTGCTTCGAGCTGTGGGGTGCCGTGAGCGATGCGGGCAAGGCCTCGCGCGCCAACTACTACATGAAGTGGGTGGCCATCTGCGCCGCCAAGGAGGCGGGTGCGGCCACCTACGACCTCAACGGCCTGCTCAACGGCGGCATCAGCAACTTCAAGCTGCTGTTCGTGGAGGGTCCCACGCTGTGGGCCCAGACCCACGACAAGCCACTGAGTCCGCTGTACGGCCTCATGGACTGGGCGCTTGCCGCCCACAGGCGTCACAACGTCGAGGGCGCCGCCCAGGAGGACACGAGCCGCCAGTAGGGGAGTGCCAATGACCGACCCTCAGCAGCCCGCCACCGACGACGCCAAGCTCACCCGTGCCCTCGAACACCTCGACACACGCGCCACCGCTGAGGCGCGCAACCGCGCGGCCCACGCTCCCACGATCGCCGAGCAGGTGGCCGCCGCGCCCACGGACCCGGGCTGCTACCTGTGGAAGGACGCGGCCGGCAACGTCCTGTACGTGGGCAAGGCCAAGAACCTGCGCGCGCGCCTGCGCCAGTACGTGCAGCTCACCGACGAGCGCCCCATGGTGCCGCGCCTCATGGCGGCCACGGCCGGCTTCGACTACGTGGTCGTGGGCTCCGAGCACGAGGCCCTCGTGCTGGAGATCAACCTCATCCACCAGTACCGCCCGCCGTTCAACGTCGACCTCAAGGACGACAAGAGCTACCCCTACATCGCCATCACCAAGGACGACGTCTACCCCGCCATCAAGTACACGCGCGAGCGCCACAAGGCGGGTACCCGCTACTTTGGCCCCTACACGGACGCCCGCGCCGCCCGCGCCACGATCGACGTCGTGCGCAAGGTCATGCCGATGTGCCTTGCCACCTGCGCCGAGTGGAAGCGCGTCCGCCGCCAGCTCGAGGCCCATCCCGAGCAGACGGACGTCGTGGCGCTCGCCCAGGCCGAGAACGGCCGCCCCTGCTTCGACTACCACGTGGGCCGCGGCCCCGGCGTGTGCGCCGGCTGCATCACGCCCGAGGAGTACGCCGAGAACGTCCGCGCCGTGGAGCACTTCCTGGCCGGCCATCGCGGCCAGTTCGTCTCCGAGCTCAAGGCCGAGATGGCAGACGCCGCCGCCGAGCTGGACTTCGAGCGTGCCGCTCGCGTCAAGCGCCGCCTTCAGGTCATCGACGGCCTGGACGACAAGCAGCGCGTCGTGCTCTCCGGCTTGCAGGACGTCGACGTCTTCGGCTTCTGGCGCGAGGAGACCATCGCCGGTGCGTGCGTGTTCGTCGTGCGCGAGGGCCGCGTGAGCCGTACCTGCGAGTTCGTGCTCGACAAGGGGCTCGACGTGGGCGAGGAAGAGCTCGTGAGCGGCTTCGTGAAGCGCTACTACGACGAGACGAGCGACCTGCCGCTCGAGGTGGACGTGCCCGTAGAGCTCGCCGATGCCGAGACGCTCGCCGGCTGGCTCACGGCCCGCCGTGGGCGCAGCGTCTGCGTCCACGTGCCCAAGCGCGGCCAGAAGGCCCACCTCGCCGAGATGAGCGTGAGCAACGCGCGTCACTACCTCGCTCGCTACGAGCTGCGCACGGGCTACGAGGACAAGCGCACCAACGAGGCGCTCCTGCAGCTGGAGAGCGCCCTGGCCCTCGACGAGCCGCCCATGCGCATCGAGTGCTTCGACATCTCGACGATCCACGGCAAGCACACCGTGGCATCGATGGTCGTGTTCACGGGTGGAAAGCCCGACAAGAGCCAGTACCGCCGCTTCAAGATCAAGACCGAGCTGGACGAGGCAAACGACTTCGTCTCCATGAGCGAGGTGCTCGCGCGCCGCTACGCGCCCGAGCGCATGGCAGACGAGCGCTTTGGCGCCCGGCCCGACCTGCTCATCCTCGACGGCGGAAAGCCGCAGCTCACGGCTGCCATGGAGCAGCTTGGCGAGCTGGGGCTCGACATCCCCATGGCGGGCCTCGCCAAGTCGGACGAGGAGCTGTTCGTGCCCTGGGACGACATGCCCGTGGTGCTGCCGAGCGGTTCTGCCTCGCTCTACCTCGTGAAGCGCGTGCGAGACGAGGCCCACCGCTTCGCCATCACCTTTCACCGCGAGCTGCGCGGCAAGGCCATGACCGTCTCGATCCTGGACGAGATTCCTGGCGTGGGCGAGAAGCGCAAGCGCGCCCTGCGCCGCGCGTTCGGCTCCATGAAGCGCCTGCGCGAGGCGAGCGAGGCCCAGATAGCGGACGTGCCCGGCATCCCCGCCGAGGTGGCCCGCGAGGTCTACGAGACCCTACGCGCCTGGGACGAGGAGCTCGACGACGGTCGCGAGCGCGCCTTGGGCGAGGCCGGCGCAGACGCCGAGTAGCTGCCGGCGCGCATGCGAGCGGGGGCGGGCACTTGTTCCAGACGCGAAACGGGCCGTCTAGTGGATAGATGCCCTCGTTTTCCGTCGTAAACCCGAGTTGTGTACGCCATTGCTCGCATTTAGCGGACTTGCGCGAAAAAGCGCGACTCATCTAGCTGCGTGTCTGCACATAGTCGATGCTGGAGAGTCCGTTTTACCTGCCAAGGGTCGTGCACTTCTCGATTCTCGGACGTCCCTTGGGCCCCTTTTTTTGATAGATCGCGTGCGATCCGCGCGCCCCGATGCCGCTCGCCCTGCAAAATCGACCGTTCGTGCGCGAAAATGCGCGTTCCTGCACGTTCATGCTCACGGGCGCGCAAAAACGTGCAATAGTACGCAATGTAAAGCACGGACACCGTCAATCGCGGGAACGGGAGCAGCCATGCTCGCAGAGCAACGCCGACAGATCATGCTCGAGCTCGTGGGGGAGAACGACGCCGTCTCCGTCTCCGAGCTCGCCGAGCGTTTCGACGCCTCCGAGTCTACGATCCGTCGCGACCTCGACCGTCTCGAGGCGGCGGGCCTTCTCGTGAAGGTCCACGGCGGCGCCGCAAGCGTGGACGCGGCCGTCTCGCCCTCGCCCTTCGTGGCCGGCGAGCCCACGATGGCCGAGAAGCGCGGCCTCAACGCCACTGAGAAGCGTGCCATCGCCGCCTATGTCGCCGGCCTCATCGAGCCGGACGACTTCGTCTTCCTCGACGCCGGCTCCACCACCCAGATCATGGTCGAGCTGCTGCCCGAGACGGCCCTGCACGCTACCTTCGTCACCAACTCCGTCTCGAACGCCCTGGCCCTCGCGGCCCGCGGCGTCCACGCCATCGTCATCGGCGGCGACCTCAAGGCCGGCACCGAGGCCATCGTGGGGCCCGGCGCCATCGACGCGCTGTCCCGCTACAACTTCTCGAAGGGCTTCGTCGGCGCAAACGGCGCCACGCGCGAGCAGGGCTTCACCACGCCGGACACGAGCGAGGCCATGGTGAAGATGCTCGCCCTGCAGCACAGCGCCGGCCGCTACGTCCTGGCAGACGCCAGCAAGCTCGGCGTCGTGACGCCCGTGACGTTCTCGGCGTTCTCCGACGCCACGCTCGTCACCGCCGGCGCCGTAGAGGCCGCCTACAGCACGCTACCCAACGTCGTGGAGGTAACCGCATGATCTGCACCGTCACGTTCAACCCGTCGCTCGACTACATCGTCCGCGTGGACGACATGCGCCTGGGCGTCATCAACCGCACCACCTACGAGCAGGTGCTGCCCGGTGGCAAGGGCATCAACGTTTCCATCGTCCTGGGCAACCTCGGCCACGAGAGCACCGCCCTGGGATTCCTCGCCGGCTTCACGGGTGCCGAGATCGCGCGCCGCGTGCGCGAGGCGCACGTCCGCGCGGACTTCATCGAGGTCGCCGAGGGCATGAGCCGCATCAACGCCAAGATCAAGAGCAACGAGGAGACCGAGCTCAACGGCCAGGGCCCGCTCATCACCGAGGAGAACATCGAGCAGCTCTATGCCAAGCTCGACGTCCTGGGGCAGGGCGACACGCTCGTCATCTCGGGCTCCGTTCCCAACACGCTGCCCGGCGACATGTACGAGCGCATCATGGCGCGCCTTGACGGCCGCGGCGTGCGCATCGTGGTCGACGCCGAGCGAGACCTGCTCACGCGCGTGCTTCCCTACAAGCCCTTCCTCGTGAAGCCCAACAACATCGAGCTGGGCGACATCTACGGCGTCGCGCTCAAGACCCGCGCCGACGTCATCCCCTACGCCCAGCGCATGCAGCAGGCCGGTGCCCGCAACGTGCTCGTCTCCATGGCGGGCGAGGGCGGCGTGCTCGTGGCCGAGACGGGCGAGGTGTTCGAGAGCCCCGCGGCCAAGGGCACCGTCGTGAACTCGGTGGGCGCGGGAGACTCCGCCGTCGCCGGCTTCCTCGCCGGCCTGGCCGAGACGGGCTCCTACGAGACGGCCTTCCACATGGCGCTGTCCGCGGGCTCTGCGAGCGCCTTCTCCGACCACCTCGCCACTCGCCCCGAGGTCGAGGCCCTCATGGCCCGCTAGCGGCGAGCCAGCGCCGCCCCGGCGGGGCGGCCGCCGATTCCCCAGGTAACCTGCGTCCCGCATCCGCAGCGCGGGGCGCGCGAGATAGAAAGGTCCCCCTACCATGAAAATCTCGAGTCTGATCAAGCCGGAGGCGATAGCGATCGGAGCCGCGGCGTCCTCCAAGGACGACGCGATCTCCAAGCTCGTCGACCTCATGGCCACGCAGGGCAACGTCGCCGACCGCGACGCCTACGAGGCCGCCGTCCACGCCCGCGAGGACGAGGGCACCACGGCGCTCGGCGAGGGCATCGCCATCCCGCATGCCAAGACGGCCGCCGTCACCGCGCCGGGCCTGGCCGCGATGACGCTGCCCGCCGGCGTTGACTACGACGCCCCCGACGGCCAGCCCACGACGCTCATGTTCCTCATCGCCGCGCCCGACACCAAGGCAGACGTCCACCTCGAGGTGCTCTCGCGCCTCTCGACGCTGCTCATGGATCCCGAGTTCTGCGCGAGCCTGCGCGCCGCCAAGGACCCGGCCGAGTTCCTCGCCACCATCGACGCCGCCGAGGCCGCCAAGCTTGCCGCCGACGACAAGAAGGCCGCTGCCGCCGCCGAGCGCGACGCCGCCGGCTATGACATCGTGGCCATCACGGCCTGCCCCACGGGCATCGCCCACACCTACATGGCCGCCGAGGGCCTCGAGATGAAGGCCAAGGAGATGGGCGTCCGCATCAAGGTGGAGACCCAAGGCTCCGGTGGCGCCAAGAACGTCCTGACGGCCGAGGACATCGCCGGCGCCAAGGGTGTCATCATCGCCGCTGACAAGAACGTCGACCTCTCCCGCTTCGATGGCAAGCCGCTCTACAGCTGCCCCGTCTCCCGCGGCATCAACGAGCCCGAGGCCCTCATCAACGAGATCCTCGAGGGCAAGGCGCCCGTCCACTACGTCGCCGGTGGCGCCAAGTCTGCCGCCACGAGCTCGTCTGACAACGAGTCCACCTGGCACAAGATCTACAAGCACCTCATGAACGGCGTCTCCCACATGCTGCCGTTCGTCATCGGCGGCGGCATCCTCACGGCCATCGCGTTCCTCGTGGACCAGCCGGGCCTGGGCACCTCCGCCTACGGCTCCTCGATTCCCGCGGCCGCGCTGTTCAAGACCATCGGTGGCGAGGCATTCGGCCTCATGCTCCCGATCCTGGCCGGCTACATCGCCAGCTCTATCGCCGACCGCCCGGGCCTGGCGCCCGGCTTCGTGGGCGGCCTGTTCGCCAAGGCCGGCTATGACTTCGCCTACCTCGGCACGCTCGATTCCACCTCGCTCATCTCGGGCGGCTTCATCGCGGCGCTGTTCGCGGGCTTCGCGGCCGGCTACCTCACGCTGGGCATCGAGCGCGCGTGCGACAAGCTCCCGGCCTCGCTCGAGGGCATCAAGCCCATGCTCATCTACCCCGTGCTGGGCACGCTGGGCATCGGCGTCATCATGCTGGCGCTGAACCCTCTGTTCGCGCTCATCAACACGGCGCTCAACGGATTTCTCGCCGGTCTCGGCACGAGCAACATCGTCGTGCTCGGCCTTGTGCTCGGCGGCATGATGTCCGTTGACATGGGCGGCCCCTTCAACAAGGCAGCCTACGTCTTTGGCACCGCCGCGCTCGACCCCAGCTCGGGCCTGGGCACCACCGGCCAGGTCATCATGGCCTCCGTCATGGTGGGCGGCATGGTTCCGCCGCTGGTCATCGCCCTGTCCACGACGTTCTTCAAGAACCGCTGGACCAAGGCGGACCGCAACGCCGGCCTCGTGAACTACATCATGGGCCTGTCGTTCATCTCCGAGGGTGCTATCCCGTTCGCCGCGGCAGACCCCGGCCACGTCCTGCCCAGCTGCATCATCGGCTCTGCCATCGCCGGCGGCCTCTCCGCGGCCTTTGGCTGCACGAGCCCCGCTCCCCACGGTGGCGCCTGGGTCACGGCCGTCATCGGCAACCCGCTCATGTGGCTCGTCGCCTGCATCGTGGGCTCCGTTATCGGCTGCCTGATCCTCTCCTTCTGGAAGAAGCCGCTCCCCGCGAGCGAGTCTGGCCTGGAGAAGTAGCCGAGGCAATCCTCACATAGCGTCACCCTCTCGGGGCGTCCTTCGGGGCGCCCCGTCTTTTATGACGTTTGGGAGTGTGCTCGGCCGGCTCGCCGCGTTCGTGTCTGCGCCTGTATGTGTTGATTGTGTTTCCGCGTGGTGAAATCGGGTGCCGCTCGCGGATTAGTCGCCCGTGACCCCGCCTTTTTGGTTGAGAAAATTGTGGAGGGGCCTTAATATTCCTCTATCTGAAAGTCTATTCAGCGTGCCTGCGGGCACGGGGAAGAGGAGGGCCTATGAATATGAGAAAGGCTTGGGCTGGCATTGCTGCCGTGGCGGCTGCCGCCCTCGTCGGTGCCCTGGGCGCCGCGCCGTCTCCGGCGTTCGCGGCCGGAATTGGCGTAAATAACGCCGCCGATCTGCAAGGCGCCATCGACGATTCGATGATTGACACGGTCATTCTTGACGATGACATCACCGCGAGCGTCACGGTGCCAGAGGGCAAGACACTCGTTATCGACCTCAACGGGCACACTCTTACGAACGAGGATGGTAAGCACACCATTACCAACAACGGCACCCTCACCATCACCGGCGACGGCACCGTTGACAACGTGAGTCACGGCAAGGCCGCCGTCTACAACAACGTCGGCGGCACTGCTACGCTCGGCGCTGCGAACTACACCCGCAGCAAGGAGGCCGGTTCGTCCCCCGATGAGCCTAATGGCAACAGCTACTACAACATTCTGAACCAGGGCACGATGACCATCGAGTCCGGTGCCGTTGTGAAGCAGGACGGCCACTTCTCCAGCCTTATCGATAATGGTTGGTACAGCGGCAGCCAGAATACCGGTAAGGTCCCCGCAAAGCTCACCATCAACGGCGGTGACTTCAGCGGTGGCATCAACACCATCAAGAACGATGACTGGGGCGAGCTCGTCATCAACGATGGTACGTTCAGCAACAACACCGGCGCTGCGCTCATGAACTGGAACGTTGCCGAGGTTAATGGCGGGACGTTCAACATTACGCAGGACGGCGCCCGTGTCTTCTCGAACGGCTATGGGGATGATGTGATGGACAAGGGTCAGCTCACCATCACCAATGGCACGTTTACGGCCTCTGATAACGGTGCCGGAGACCTGTTCACCTCTGGTAAGGATAGTGCGAACGGCGGCACCGTTTCGATCTCGGGCGGCACGTTTGTGGGTGCGCTCAACGGCATTGAGGCCAACGCCATCAACGTCTCCGTCTCCGGTGGCACCTTCTCCGACCAGAACGTGATCAAGCACGTCGCCGCCGACACCGCCGTCGTCAAGTCCACCGAGGGCTTCTCGGTGAAGGCTGGTACGGACGCCGCCGAGACCTCCCTCGCGAAGGTTGTTGTCAACGGCACGAACCTCTACTTCGACTCCGTTGATGATGCCAAGGCCTATGCCAAGGAGAATGGCTACCCCGAGAGCGACGTCCAGGTCGTCCAGTACGTCGTGACGTTCGTCGCCAACGGTGAGACCACCGACGTCTACTACGTCAAGGTCGGCGAGGCCCTCGGTGAGCTCCCTGAGATTCCCGAGTACGAGGGTCACACCGTTGACGGTTGGTACGTCAACGTCACCGAGAACGCCGACGGCTCCGCCACGGGTACCAAGATCGATGAGACCTACGTTCCCACCGGCGACACCACCGTCACGGCCATGTGGACCGAGAACGCTCCCGTGACGCCGAGCACGCCCGCTGCTGACACCAAGCCTGCCGAGGCCCCCAAGAAGGCCCTGCCGCAGACCGGTGACAACACGAACGCCGTGCTGCCCGTCGTCATCGCCGGCGTCGGCATCGTCGTCATCGCCGCGGCCATCGTCCTGCGTCGTCGCCACAACTAGCGACTCGCTCGACAAGCGCACCATCAGGGAGGCGTCCTTCGGGGCGTCTCCCTTTTTCTCGCTCGGGTTCGTCCGTCAATCCCGTCCGTTCGAACTATTTAGACGTTTTGGAGCCTCGAAAGCGTCCAAATTGTTCGAACCGATCGCCGCCGCGTCCAAATGGTTCGAACGGCCGCCGTGCGTCGGACGCCCCTGTATACTCGAATGCAAGCAACGACGGAAGGGGAGCGCGAGCACATGGACGAGAACAGCACCGCAGCCGAGGCCCGCACGGCCGAGACGCGCGCCCGCGTGGAGCACGCCGCCGAGGTGAGCGAGAGCGCCGAGCGCGTCGCCGATCTCACGGGCAGCCGCATGCGCACGGCCGAGCAGGCCGCCCGCGTGCCGGACGTCGTGGTCATCACGGGCATGTCCGGCTCCGGCCGCACCCAGGCGCTCCACGTCTTCGAGGACATGGGCTACTTCTGCATCGACAACCTGCCGCCGCGCCTCATCCTGCAGCTCGCCGAGCTCGTGGGCATCAACTCGGGCGTGGGCCGCCATCTCGCCGTCACGTGCGACCTGCGCTCGCAGGGCCTGTTCGACGAGATAAGCGACTCGCTCACGGCCCTGCGCGAGCACGAGCTGTCCTGCAAGGTGGTGTTTCTCGACACCGCCGACGAGATCCTCATGCGCCGCTACGACGAGAACCGCCGTCGCCACCCGCTGGCCCAGCCCGGCGAGTCGCTCGCCTCGACCATCGCCCGCGAGCGCGCCCAGCTCGCCGCCGTGCGCGACTCCTCCGACCTCGTCATCGACACGAGCCACCTCAAGGTCCGCGAGCTGCGCCGCCGCCTGCGCCGCGCGTTCTCCGAGCTCACGGACCAGCAGCTCATGGAGGTCTCCGTCTTCTCGTTTGGCTTCAAGCACGGCATGCCCGTGGAGGCCGACCTCATGATCGACGTGCGCTTCCTGCCCAACCCCTTCTACGACCCCAAGATGCGCACACTCACCGGCAACGACAAGCTTGTGAGCGACTTCGTGCTCCAGAACCCCGTCACCGAGAAGTTCCTCGATGCCTGGTGGAGCCTGCTCGACGTCGCCATGCCGGGCTACGTTGCCGAGGGCAAGAGCCACCTGTCCATCGCCGTTGGCTGCACGGGCGGCCAACACAGAAGCGTCGCCATCGCCAACGCCACGGCCGCCTACCTCGAGAAGGCCGGCTACCACGTGAGCCTCTCGCACCGCGACCTTGCCCTGGCCAACGTGAGGACGAGCTAGCATGTCGTTCACCGCAGAGGTAAAGGACGAGCTCTCGCGCGTGGAGGGCCAGTGCGAGGCGTGCGACATCGCCGAGCTCGCCGCGCTCGTGCGCGTGTGCGGCGCTCTCTCGTTCCATGGCTCGGGCGCCTACTCCATCCGCGTCTCCACGGAGACGGGCGCCGTGGCGCGCACGGTTATCCGCCTGGCGCACAAGGTGTTCGACCTTGACACGTCGCTTACCGTGCGCCGCTCCAACCTGCACAAGACGCGCAACTACCTCATCGAGATCCCCGAGCAGAAGGGCCTCGAGCAGGCGCTCATCAAGATGGGCGTGCTCATCCTGGGCCGCGGACTCTCCACCGGCATCGCCGCGCGCGTCGTGGCGCGCCCCTGCTGCCGCGCGGCCTACCTGCGCGGCGCCTTCATGGCCGGCGGCTTCATCGCGGACCCCCGCGGTGACTTCCACCTGGAGATAGCCGTGACGGGCGACGAGTTCGCCGACGACCTCGTCGAGCTGCTCGATGACGAGAACATCACGGCCCGCGTGAACCGGCGTCGCGGCTCCTACGCCATCTACCTCAAGAGCTTCGACGACATCGCGCGCTTCCTCACCGTCATCGGCGCGAGGAGGACGGCGCACGCCGTGGACAACGTGCGCGTCATGAAGTCCGTCAAGAACGACGTGAACCGCCGCGTGAACGCAGAGCTCGCCAACCAGGCGCGCTCCACGGGCGCCGCCGCGGACCAGCTCGCCCTCATCGACGCCGTGGAACGTGAGGTGGGGCTCGAGAACCTGCCGCCGGCGCTTCTCGCCTTCTGCGAGGCGCGGCGGGCCCATCCCGACCTCTCCCTGCGCGACCTCGGCGCCACGATGCGCCCGCCCATGTCCAAGTCTGCCCTCTACCACCGCGTGCTGCGCCTCGAGCAGCTCCTCAAACAGAAGAGGTAGGGGGTGTCCCAAAAGCGTCAAAGACCTTTGGGACACCCCTCACACCGGCTGCGAGGTTCAACGCTTCACCACGTCCCCGCCACGCACACAGGGCCTCCACACATAGCCGCGTGCCTCGGCGCAGGCCCCTGAGCAGCGAACGACGTACGCGCGTGTCTCGGCGTCTCTGCAACCTGACCATGCATCAGTAGACAACTTGCAGGTAGATGGCGCTTTTTCCAAAGCCGATGCGCCGTTGTACGTATATCCGACCACAAAAAGCGGTACGATACCCGATGGTGTTTCCAACTTAGGTCCGCTCGGCGCAAGGGGCGCCCGAAGGGCCTTCGAAAGGAGAAAGCATGGCAGTTAAGGTTGCTATCAACGGCTTTGGCCGCATTGGTCGTCTGGCTTTCCGTCAGATGTTCGGCCACGAGGGCTCCGAGATCGTCGCCATCAACGACCTCACCTCCCCTGAGATGCTCGCCTACCTTCTGAAGTACGACTCCACGCAGGGCAACTACGCCCGCGACCACAAGGTCGAGTCCACCGAGGATTCCATCATCGTCGATGGCAAGGAGATCAAGATCTACAAGGAGGCCGACGCCAACAACCTGCCGTGGGGCGACCTCGACGTCGACGTCGTGCTCGAGTGCACCGGCTTCTACACCTCCAAGGCCAAGGCCCAGGCTCACATCAACGCTGGCGCCAAGAAGGTCGTCATCTCCGCTCCGGCCGGCAATGACCTCCCGACCATCGTCTACAACGTGAACCACGAGCAGCTCACCGCTGATGACAACATCATCTCCGCTGCCTCCTGCACCACGAACTGCCTCGCCCCGATGGCCAAGGGCCTGAACGACTTCGCCCCCATCGTCTCCGGCATCATGACCACCATCCACGCCTTCACCGGCGACCAGATGCCGCTCGACGGCCCGCAGCGCAAGGGCAACTTCCGTCGCTCCCGCGCCTGCTCCGAGAACATCGTCCCGAACTCCACGGGCGCTGCCAAGGCCATCGGCCTCGTTCTCCCCGAGCTCAACGGCAAGCTCATCGGTGCCGCCCAGCGCGTCCCGACGCCCACCGGCTCGCTGACCAACCTCTACGCCGTCGTTGACAAGACCGTCACCGTCGACGAGGTCAACGCTGCCATGAAGGCCTACGCCGAGACCATCCCCGAGACCTTCGCCTACAACGAGGACCAGATCGTCTCCCGCGACATCGTCGGCGAGACCCACGGCTCCATCTTCGACGCCACGCAGACCATGTGCTCTGACCTCGGCAACGGCCAGACCCTCGTGCAGGTCACCTCTTGGTACGACAACGAGAACTCCTACACCTCCCAGATGGTCCGCACCATCAAGTACTTCGAGAAGTT
>CAKUNF010000006.1 GCA_934668375.1 uncultured Parolsenella sp.
GTGACGCTTGGGGACGGGGTCAAAGTGTCACCGCCGGCGCCCGCATGGTGACAGTTTGACCCCGTCCCCAACTGTCACCGCCCGGGCACCGGCCACACCCCGCGCAACGAGAGAGGCGGCCACTCGCATTGCGCGAATGACCGCCCAAAAAGACAGGTGGTGCGCCGTCAGGGGTTCGAACCCTGGGCCTTGGGATTAAAAGTCCCCTGCTCTGCCAACTGAGCTAACGGCGCGAATATGCCGGCGCCGCGCGGGCGCACTCGTTTCATTCTAGCGGATACGCCGTGGCGGCGCCGCTCACACGGCAATGGACCGGCTACTCCCAGCTCCACTGGCCATGGACAAAGACGGGGACCTCCGTGCCGTCGGCCATGATTCCCGTGATGTCCAGGTCATCGGCGCCGATCATGAAGTCCACGTGCTGGGCGCTCTCGTTGACGCCCGCCGCAAGCAGGGCCTCCTTGTCCATGTCGAGACCGCCCTCGTAGCACTCGGGGAAGCCCATGCCCAGCGCAAGGTGGCAGCTCGCGTTCTCGTCATAGAGCGTGTTGTAGAACAGAAGGCCGCTCTGGCGAATGGGCGTGTTCTTGGAGATGAGCGCACACTCACCAAGGTGACGCGCACCCTCGTCTGTCTCGAGGATGTTGCGCAGCACGTCCAGACCACGCTCGGCGCCGTAGTCAACGACCTCGCCACCCTCGAATCGCAGCCAGAAGTCGCGAATCACCGAGCCGTTGTGAACGAGGGGCAGGGCCGAGTGCACCACGCCGTCAACGCGGTTGCGATCGGGCGAGGTAAAGACCTCCTCGGTGGGCATGTTGGGGAAGTACGTGACTCCCGCCTTCGTCGTGGACGAGCCGCCCTCCCACAGGTGACGCGGCGTCATGCCAACCACGAGGTCGGTGCCGTTGGAGGAGGTGTAGTGCAGGGCATCGAAGTGATTGTCGTTGAGTTTGCGCTTGTTCTTCTTGAGCGTGGCGTTGTGCGTCTCCCACTCGCTCTCCGGGTCGTCTCCGGTCACGCGCGCGGTGTCGAGAATGGCAACCCACAGACGATAGATTGCCTCGGCGTCCGAGTAGTCGGGAAATACCTTGTGGGCCCAGGCGAGAACGGGCGCACCGGCGATGCACCAGGCGTTCTCGCCAAAGTCGAGGCCACGGCGATAGTCCGTGCACTGGCGGTGCGAGGCCACGGCGCGGGCCGCGGGCTTGGCCGGGTCGATGCCGAGAAGGGCATCGGGGTCCTCGCCATCAATCCACAGGAAGGCCGCACCCTCGCGGGCGAGCGAGTTCATCTGCTCGGCCTTCCAGTCCGGCAGCTTCTGGAAGCGCTCGACGGGGCAGTTCTCGTACTCGAGACGGCTCATCTCGTCATCGACCCAGATAAGCGTCACGTGACCGGCGCCGGCCTTGTACGCCTCCTCCACGACGGTCCTCGCAAACGCCGCCGACTCGACGGGCGCGGTGAGCACGAGCTCCTGACCAGGCTGAATGGCAACGCCTCGATGAATGAGCAACTCGGCGTACTGGCGAAGCCTGGGGGCGAGATGCTTCATAGCAAGCTCGCACTCGGCATCACTCATTGGAATGTGACTCATGGGATTTCCTTCCCTCGGGACGGGAGGCATGCTCCCGGGTTTGATGGTCTTGCGCCGTGGCGCGGCATGGGCTTGTTACCCAGCAAGGGTCACCGATAGTCGCGCGAACCGCTCGCCGATGGGCTTTTGGAATGAGCGTGTAGGGTGGCCACCCGGTCACAGCGAAGCCCCGACACCAACCGGTGCCGGGGCCCTGTGTCCTGGAGCGGGCAACGGGACTCGAACCCGCGAATGACGGCTTGGGAAGCCGTTGCCTTACCACTTGGCGATGCCCGCGTATGTGCCCTGAGCCCTTCGTTGGCTCACAAGCGTGATGTTCAGTGTAACCAGCCGTCCCATTTTGGGCAAGCGGACAACCGGGTTGGACGAGAGTGCGCCCTGGTTACGAACAAAACCAAGCGATCAGAATCCGGTGAGGACGCCATGCGCTACGCTCACCGATTGAACTATGACCGCAAACGAACGTACCAATGCTCTGACCTGCAGTGTCAGGTTTGTGTTTGACGCGGCCATGATTTGCGTTGGGTCTGCCCCGTAACCTGCAAGTCCATGCAGGCATCGAAGACGGGAGCCCTCATGAGCACAGACGACAAGAGTCCCAGTCAGGTCAAAAGAGAAGCAAACGCACGAGAAGGACACGGGGTTGCGACCGCTACTTACGCATGCGTTGTGCCCCCGAGCCCGTTTGGACCAGTTGCCCCAGCGGTTGACCAACGAGGTTGGCGCTCTCACCCAGAGGCCTGGACCATGCCCATGCCACTCGCAGACTCGGCGAGATTGGCACTTCGATGAGGGCCGGACAATCGAGGATTCCCGAGCGCAGGAAGATGTTCCCTAGGCGGGCGAGTCTGCCAAAGCCAGGTCGCGCGAGAAGGATCCTCATCGCGCTCGTGCTCGTCATGACTCTCGCAGGCGCCGGAGTGCTTGTCGCCGGTCTGCTTGGGGACAGGGGGCTTACAGGGGCCATTCTCGGCCAAGCCCAGGAGGGAAAGACGCGCGAGGAAATCCAGGCGGAGCTCAACCAAGAGCTTGCGGACAACATGATGACCGTGAGCGTGCTGCCCTCTCCCCGCCTCTCCAGCGCCGGCATGTTGACGGTTGGCTTTGAGAACGACAAGAGCAATAAGTTCAACCAGCGCTTCACGCTCTCGCAGGGAGACGAGATCGTCTATGAGAGCCAAGCCATAAGACCCGGCGAGAGAATCGACGCCGTGCGCGTCGACGGCGTGCGTGAGGGCGAGGCAACCATTGAGGTTCAGGCCGTGGACCCCGAAAGCGGCGACAATCACGGCTCACCCACGGCAGTTCAGGTAACCGTCGCCAACGAGCCCGAGACCCCAAGCGCCACCGATGCCCCAAAGACTCAGCAATAGCCCGAACCATGTGCGCGTAAACGCATGGCCTGTCAGGCGGGCCGTGCCAAAAGAAGGGAGACTTCCATGTTCAAAACGACCAGACACCAGAGCCCCAAGATGACCATGCGAAGCTTGGTCTCGCTGCACGCGGGACGCACGGGCGCCCTGCTCGCCGGCATGTCTCTCGCCCTTGGGCTTGCCACGGCACCGGTTGCCGCTGTCGCAGCGGAAGAAGATAGGGTTGGGTCGAACACAACGCTCGTGACCGTCGTCGCAAGCGACGCGAACCTAAGGTTCAAGGTCCCGACCGTCATCCCGTTCGTTGCGGCAAGCGACGGAACGCTCACCGGACCCAGCCCGGAGGCCACAAAGATCGAGAACCTCTCCGCCTTTGGACTCAAGGTGACCAACATCAAGATAAAAAGCGAAAACGGTTGGAACCACACCTCCGACGTAAACGACGCAAACAACTCCATTGACTGGCTTCTCGGCCCCAGGGGCTCCATGATCCGCGCCTCCGATGCCGCCAGCGATTCCGGAATGGCCATCAGCGACCCACTCTGGAACATGACCTACTACAACACCGATACCAACACTGACGACATCGCCCTTGTGACGACAGGAAACGTCGGCAGGGTCACGCAGGACATTAGCTCGCCCGTCCACATCGGAACCATCACCTTCACGATTGCGCCAGGCGCGCATGCGGCTGTCCAGAACAGTCCCCAAGCGGACGGTGGCCTCTCATGAGCGCGAAACACACAGGCAGAGTCTGCACGGCCATTGCCATGATCGGCATGCTTGCCCTGCCCAACCAGGCCATTGCGCTGGATGGAAGCACGGAGGTGACCATACGCAGACTTGAGGAGGCAGCGCCAGGCCCGGTTGCCGCACTCGCACAAACGGGCATAGGGGATCAGGCATGGTGGTTCATCGCCGGCGGCGCCGTCATGGTCTGTATCGCCCTTGTTGCCTTGGCACTTGCGAGGAGGCGTCATGGCTAGAACCACATCTCTCAAGCGAGCCGGCACGGCTCTGCTCACCGGATTGACGACGAGCCTGCTCGTGATGGGCCCAGCCCCAGCGCTTGCAGACGACATCGAGTCCTATGGCGGCGACATTGTTGTCACTATCCCCCAGGAGCAGGAGCGGGGAATCAGCAGGATGTCGCTACGCGCCGCCCAGACATCCCAGGTGGGAACTTGGGTTGAGGTCAAGCGCAGCGAGTCCACCTACATCCTCCAGACGTGCTCCTACTACATCTCTCCCCAGGCAAACCCAGACGGCTCGGTAAGCGTCACGGTCAAGACAACCATGTACAACAAGGCATCGAACAGCGGCATCTTCTGGACCACCACCAAGACGCTCTATGACAACGGCACGCAATGCGCGTTCATCGGGGAGGATTGGAACTCTCGGGCATACCTACACGAGTCAATCTCGGAGGAGGCCACGTTCACCGTTCGAGGAGGCGGCGCCCATCGCATCACGTCGACGGAGACGACGTTCCGCGGCAGTGCCGAGACAACCACGGGATGGGACTTCACAATCAACATCCCCTTCACCATTACCGCGAAGGCGGGGAATGGCGGCTCAATCAATCCGAGCGGGCCAGCACTCGTATCCTCTGGCGAGTCAAAGGGCTACAAGGTCTCCGCAAACGATGGCTGGCGCATCAGGGACGTCCTCGTGGACGGGAACAGCGTCGGGGCAAGGGAAGACTACACGTTCTCCAACGTTACGTCAGACCATACGATCGAGGCATCCTTCCAGAAGGTCTGGAAGGTGAGGTTCGTTGACGGCATTACGGGCGAGGTCCTCAAGGAACAGGTAGTTGACGCCGGAAGCTCTGCCGAGGCACCGGCTGAACCGAGCCATGACGGCTACCGGTTTGCGGGCTGGAACGATGACTTCTCTCAGGTTGGAAGCGATCTCACCATCTCCTCGCGGCACGAACCCATCATCTCCGTGCGCGTCCCCGCCTTGCTCCCCTGCAAGATCATGGCAGACGGAAGCGTGGTAGTGCCGGATGACTACGCCATCGAGAATCTCTCGGTTGTCCCCGTTCGCGCCTCGCACATAGAGACGAGCGACATGCCAGAGGACGCTTCCTATGAATTGAGAGATGGTGACAGCGTCGTTCACTCCTGGCCTTCCGCAGACACAGCCGGAGCTCCCCTGCTCATCGACGCCAACACGAACAAGCAGCTCAGGCTTAGCGTCGCTAACGTGACAGGAGACGGGGCCTGGCGCAGATTGGCCGAGAGGGTAGCAACGAGCGGCACAGCCGAGGAGTTCTGCAAGATCACCTACACGTTTGAAGCCACATCATGAGCAGTCGACCGCGGCGGCGGTTGAGGAGCCGTCGCCGCGGCGTCAACGCACGGGCGCTGGCCGCGGTCCTTGTTCTCATCGCGGGAATCTGTCTCTTCAGCCTTGGCGCGCGAGCCATCACGGCAGACTATGAGACGGAGCACCGTTATGAACGACTCAGAGACGAGATAAGAGATAAGGCGTTAGGCGAAGCACCGCAGCAGGATGACGAGCAGTTCAAGATAGATTCCCCAGCAGTCGCCTGGCTCACGGTCGATGGCACGCCGATAGACTATCCAGTAGCCCAGGCAAGCGAGCAGGACCCGGACTATTACCTATCCCATGACCTGTGGGGAGAAGAAGCACGCGTGGGATGTCCCTATCTTGACTGGAGATGCACTGCGGACAACGCGCACAGGATCATCTATGCGCATCACATCGGAACGACCCAGCTCCAGTTCTCATCCATCTCAGACGCATGGAAACAGGACAGATTCGATCAACTCAGCGGAGCCTCGCTTATCACGAGGAACTCCCGAGAGACCTGCATTCCGCTCTGCGCCCTTGTCGTCGACAAACAGTTCGCAGACATTCAACGCTTCTCAATGAGTCAGACGGAGCTTCAGTCCATGCTCAGCTCCCTCATAGGTAGGGCAAGCGCCATCAACCCGAACGCAGCGATGCTCATCGGCGGGGCGAGAAAAGCGCTCACGCTGGTCACCTGCGCATCGCAGCAAGGTGGCCAGCGTGAGAGAACGTTGTTGGTCTTTGTCAGTCTGAACGCCTAGGCGCGACGGATGGCCTCAAGAATGAGGGCGCACACATCCTCGACGCGCTCCGGACTCACGTTGGCGGAGACATCCTCGGCCGTGTGGGCACAAGCCGGGAGGTCGCCGGCGCCAAGGCCCATGAGCGTAACGGCACGCATGCGCTTGCGCATGAGCATCGTCGCATCCGTGTTCGCCCACGAGCGAGCAACCTTATCGACCCCGAGGTGAAGATCACCCGCCACAGACTCAAGCAGGGAGAGGAAGCGACGATCACAGCGACGCGTCACGCCAAAGCCCTCCTGGGTCAGAAGCGCAAGGTCACCGGCGCCAATGCACTCGAGGTTGACGACGAAGGCACCACGCAGGTCCTTGCGATGCGCGTCCACGAACGCGGACGCGCCCGCATGGTTCAGAGAGGAGGAACCGGTAGCAACAAACCAAATGTCATGGGAGCGGAGCTCGTCATCGCCCATGGCGAGAATGCTGTCACGCAGAGCACGGTCGGTCGAAGAAATGACGGCATCGTTATAGACAGGACGGTCGTCATCGACGTACGGCGAGGCCGCGGAGGTCTGCTCAGGGGCGAGGGCCTCGTCGCCAGCAGCGCCATCAAAATCGGGAGTTACGTCGTCATCGCGCTGGGGAGCTTCAACCTGGGAGTCCTCGACATCCTGGGCCACCTCGTCGGCGGCGTGGCCGGGAATGGCGGGCAGCTTGTCCTTAAGCTTGCGCAGGTTGATGTTGAGGGCGGCACCGCCCTTCCAGTGGGAGCTGCCAGAGTCGTTGCCAAAGTTGTCCCACGAGCCAATGCTCTCGCCAGACTTCTTGGCATCGTAATCGTCGTCAACGCCGAGCCACTCGGACATCGACTCCTCCTGCTTGCGCTTCTTGCCAAACAGCCCGGAGAGGCGCCCATGGGAGTGGGAATGCTTCTCGCTGGTCTCATGGGATGGAGACGCGCTCAGCACCTCGATGTCATCGGGCCGGGCGGAAGGCTGCTGGCGGGAAGCGGGGACAGTCGGATTGCTGTCGATGCGAACCGAAGCGGGCGCGCTCACAGCCTGCTGGCTTGCATCGGCAAGGCGCTGGGCCATCTGAGAGCGCGGCGGCAGCTGCGAAGACGTGGGCCCAAGGCCATCCTGGCCAGACACCTTGGGGTCAGGAAGGTCAAAGAGCGCGGCACGACGGGCAACGTTCGAGACGTTCGCTCGACGCGTGGGCTTGTAGGAGCTCTTGCCCCAATCGGGATCCGCAACGGCATTGGGGCGCGGACGTTCGGGACGAGAAACCGCGGTCGCATCGGTGGCGTCCGTCTCGGCCATGGTGTACAGGCCAGAATGATCCGTCTCGGTCAGCGGGCCCTCATCGGTGCTCTCCCCATCCTCGAGCTGGGAGAGGTCGCTTGCGTTCATATCAAGCGTGGAATTCGGAGCAAGCTCGTCGGCGGTGTCGATACGTCCCTCTTCGACGACAGCCATGGGACGAGTGGTGTCCGCATCCTCATCGGAGACCGAGGCATCAAGAGGCAGCTCAGACGTCGCGCCCGCTGCATCCTCGTCAGCCACAGCCGAATTCTCAGACTCCTGCTGAGACATGGACTCAGCAGCCTGCCGGGCAACGGACTCTTCATCGCGAGCATCGGAGACGGGCTCAGCAGGAGCCTCGTCCTCGGCGACATTGTGAACGGGGGCAACTGGCTCGGTAACCTTGGTGGACTGGCTCTCCTCTATCGGAGCGGCCACGGGGACCATGCGAACCTCGGGCTCGATGTAGGTAATGGAGCACTCGGCAGGAAGGATCCCCAGCTCGCGAATGACCTTCTCGCCATGACGGGTACCGATGACCTCCTCGACCTCACGACGCATCTCCGGCTCGCGCTTCCTGGGCTCGGAGACGCTCTCGGGGACGGCGGCCTCCTCACGCTCGGGCCGCTCGACCTTGACGCCCTGGGTGACACGGTCCATGACGCCAAGCATGGCCGCCACGGAGGACTTGTTGTCAACGGAGCCCGGCGCATAGGGCATGAACCTGCTCGCAATGAGAGAGATGCTCCAGACAAGCAGAGGCAGGCAGGCAATCAGCCCGATGACCCAGAACGTACGGCGCGCCGGCTCGGGGATGAACCCAAGGAGCTGAATCAGCGCGCACACGGCAACGGCGGCCGCAAGGTAGATCGAATAGGAGGCCAGGTACTTCTTCGCCACCGCAAGCTCAGGACGAGAGAGGAAGTCGAGACGACCAGTGTCATAGTGCGCAACGACAACGATCGGGCGCTCGCGCTCGGAGGGCTCAACCTCGGCCTCTCGCACGGCAACGACGTTCTGGCTGTGGGCGGCGGGGCCAAGCTTGCCAATGACGTCACGACCGGTATAGACCATCCAGAGCAGCACGAGCATTGCGACAACGAGGACAAGGCCCACGAAGGTAGTGGCCACATTGCCCACGCCAAGTAGCACAAGCCCCAGGAAGAGAAGGACAAGCGCAGCGCCATAGGGCACATACCCAAGAGACGGGGCGGAGAAATCCTGGACCTCCGTCTTGAGCCCGTGCGCAGAGAACTCCTCCGCAAGGACGTGGGCGCAATCAAGCTCCTCCTGGCTACCAGCGGGCGCTATGCCAACCTCGGTATCAAGACGCTCGAGGTAATCCTTAGTGATGCTCATCCGTTCACCTTCCGAATAGCGGCAGAGCCGCTACTTGCAGTCGTACTAGAGAGTATACGTCTGCCCAGCAAAATCGCGAACTTGGCTGGGCACAGCAGGGAAGACGGGACATAAATCGCCATACCACACACAGCAAAGGCTCGCTCGGTGGGACCCACCTGCAATCCGATCGGCGCCGGCACACCACCCCAGAGTGCCGGCAACAGCCCCGTCAGATAGAGCGGTCAATAATTGCGGCAACTTACGGGGCCAAAGCATCATAATCAGGTCGTGATGAACCAAAAGATTCCACGTAGACACGGCACCAGCTAAAACCAACGCCCCAGGGAAACGGTGGATCGGCATGGTCAAGCGCTCATCGGACAAAAAGAGAAAGCTCGATTACAGAGACATCAAGCGCACGCGCCTTGCTCTGAGATTCCTGGGAGAAGAGTCGCTGGGCACAGCCCAGCTCAAGAGCGAGGGCTTTTACCGCGACCTCAAGCAGGCCTCCCTCCACCGAACGTTTGCACGTGACCGAGACGCCCTTGGGAAAGAGGGCGTCCGCTTCACCTCGTGGAAGGAAGGCCAGTCAACATATTTCCGAATCGACCAGTCGTCTCTCGCCGGACGTTTCAGCAGCGAGCTCGACGAGTTCTCGCGCGTCGTGGCCACGCTTGCCCGCGGCCTGCTGACCGAGCCAGGCACGTCAAGCCCACGGGCGCTCGGCTCGGCAATAGTCCGCTCATCGCTCTCCACGGGAGCGGGCACGGGCATACGCGCAGCCACCGACCCGACCTGCGACCAAAAGACGCTTGCATGCTTCGAGGAAGGTCTGAGCACGGGAAGGGCCGTCACCGTTGTCTATCAGGCAAAGGCCGACATCGAGCCCGAGGAGAGGGTCTTCAAGACTTACGGAATCTTCACCCTCGCGGGATACACCTTCGTGGTCGGCGACCGCTTCAAAGAAGGCGATGGCTACGCCATCAGGACCTACAACCTCGACCGCGTCAAGCGCGCGTTCATCAAGAGCGATGCGGAGAGCTACACGGTGCCGTCAACCTTCTCCCTCGACGACCATCGCTACCTCCCCTATGAGATCGGCGAAGACGAGACCGCCCAGACGGCACGTTTCTACATCCCCAGAAGCCGTGTGGAGAGCGCGCCCAACGTCACGAGAAATCCCGAGAAGGGTACGGCGGAGAAGATGCGTGGGGGCAGCGTCATCTGGAGCTGCACCATACGCAACACGCAGGCGGCGGCGGAGTGGGCCATAGAAAACGGCCTCATTCCCACGGAGCCGGCATCGCTCGTCTCGGCATGGAAATCAATCATCGAGGGGGCGAGGCAAAAGTGAGCGAAAACCCCACGCGAACAAAGAAGGGGCCCGGTCGCCCGGATGATCACCGGCTCACGGATGACCTGGACATCATCTGCGCCTTCACGCGCCGAGGCGCCGTCTCGAGCCAGAAAGACCTGGCCGAGGCCCTGTCCGTCGACAAGGAAAGAATAAGAGAGGCACTCAGAAGCCTCACCGAGCTCAGCGATGACGAACGCGGCCCGATCTTCTCTGTGGAGGACGTGTTTCCCGGAAGGAAGCGCCACCTTGGCCAGGGCACGATACTGCCCGGCAGACGCCTGCGCCTAACATCGGAGCAGGCGGACGCGCTCTGCGAGGCACTCGACCGTCTCGGCATCAGCCGCAACGACGAGCAGAGAACCCGGCTCGAGAGCGCCGTCTTTCCAACGGATTACCGTCGCCCGGAGGAACGCTGGGAGAGCACGACCACAGACGCCGAGTTGGCGACGCTGAGAGCATGCGCCACCTCCATCGTCCGGGCCACGGCAATCTCCAACAGAAAGAACGAGGTCAGGCAGCCCGTCATCATCTTCTCCTATGTCGGCAAGAACGACGAGAAGGCCAGCGAGCGCGGCAGAAAGCGTCACGTCATCCCCCTGTCGCTGCGCCTGCTCAACGGAGCCTGGCAGGTTGACGCGTTCGACCTCGACAATCGCAGGGCACAGACCTTCGTTGCCCGGAGCATGACGGGCACCACGCTGAGCGACAAGACCGGCGACGCCATCATATCGAGCATCGATGACGACGAGAGCAATCGCGTCAACATCACCTGCGCGGACATGGAGACCGTCCACAAGCTCCTCGCGCTCAACGAGGCTCGTCTCGAGGAGGGTAAGGACAGGCTCGTCGTCTCCATTCCCTACTACCGCAAGGAGGGGAAGAAATCGCCAGGAAGCTGGCTTCCCAGGCACCTCATTCCGCTCATGGGATCCATCGAGTTCGACAACGACGAGCTCAGAGAGGGCATCGACGAGGTGGTGGCGAAGGACCTCAAGTACGCCAGGAGCAGGGGCTGCATCTAATCGCAGACAACAACGGAAGTCCCGTCACCGCCACGCGCAAGAGAAAGGCCGCCTGTCCGTGCGTTTCCCCGCGGACAGGCGGCCTCATTGCACGCACGGCATTCCCGTCTAGTGGCTCTCGCGCCAAGATTCCAGGTAGCGGCCAACCATGTCACTGCCCAGTGTAGAGACGTTTGTCGTGGGCATCGAATTGAGGAACACCTTGCCATAACCCTTCGTGCACACGCGGCTGTCGGCCAAGACAAGCACACCGGCGTCCGTTGACGTCCTGATGAGACGGCCTGCCGCCTGCTTTACCTCGAGAACCGCCTCGGGAAGGCTCCACTTGCGCCATGCCGCGCGATCCCGTGCGGAACGCTCCTGGACAAGCGGATCCTTTGGGCTGGAGAACGGAAGCTTGGGGATAACGACGCACCGAAGCGTGTCGCCAGCAGCGTCGAATCCCTCCCAAAATGACTTGAGCGCCATGAGCGACAGGTCGCGGTCCTCCACGAACCTCCTGCTGAGGCGACGCACCGAGGAGCCACGCTCCTGCATGGCCACGCCGAGGCCCCTCGCAGCAAGCCTTGGCTCAAGGGCTGCGTGCGCCATCTCCATCTCGCGCCTGTTCGTAAACAGCGTCAGCACCGATCCACCCATGGAGACGTGAATGTCAAACAACAGGTCAACGAGTGCGTCAAGATAGCCCCTGTCGCGCGGATCCGGCAGGTCCCTCACGGCAAGAACGCTCATATTGCGCTCGTAGTCGTACCCAGAGGGGAGCGACACCTCGCGGTGTCTCCCGTCCTTGAGCAGCGCAAGGCCGCTCGCGCCGTTGAAATGCGAGAAGTCCCCGCCCACGCTCATGGTCGCCGAGCTAAACGTGACACTTCGCATCTCCGGGTACCACCTGTCGGCCAGCTCGGCGCCGATGTCGAGCTTCTCGGCAACGAGCCGCTCCTGCCCGATCCTGCGCTTGGACTGGGGAATCTCGGCATAGAAGACGTAGGAGTCGTCTGACGCCTCGGTTATCGTGACGCAGGCATCGATGAACTCCCTCAACTCGCGGCTAGCGTCCTCGAGAAGGGCAGTAGAGGGATTGCTCGGCGCGGCATCATCGGAGTTGCGGGCGGCAAGAATCTTGTGCGCACCCTCGAGGTCGTGGTACGCCGCCTCAAGGCGGTCGACAAGTTCCTTGCCAGCCGCGCCCACGGCGGACCACTCGTCGCTCGAGCGGGCCTCCTCGCCCAGCCAGAGCGTCACCATGTCATAGCCGCCACTCCTGGGGGCAATCGACGCAAGCGCTCGCACGCTGTCAAAGAAGTTGGCCGAGGAGAGCATTGCGGAAGCAACGGAGTTCGCCGCCTTCGCGAGAAGTCCGCACGCGGGGGTGGCGGCCTCGTTGGACGCCGCAAACGCAGACGCGGCCCCGATGGCGCCAGACTTGGAACCGCCAAGCGTCTCGAACAGCGTCCGGGCACGCTCGGCCGAGGCCTCGAGTGCCCACTGCCTGCGTGCCTCGGCCTCAAACGAATGGGCCTCATCTACCACCCAGTTCCTCACGGGAGGAAGGATGGCTCCATCCGCTTCGACGTTTCTCAGCAAAAGCGAATGGTTCGTCACCACAATGTCCGCGGCGGCGGCACGGCGGCGGGCACCGTGGAGCATGCAGAGGTTGGGATAGAACGGACACTCCCTGCGCTTGCACTCCTTGTGCGTAACCGTGAGGAGGCTTCTCGGCACGCTACCCCAACGAATCCCCAGCGCGTCGATGTCTCCCTCGACGGACTGGCACGCATAGGCATAGGTGACGGCAATGGCCGTGAGCATGTCAGAGGCCATGGTGTTCTTCGAGCGCCCGTTGCTCGGCACTTCATCCAGGGGCAGCTCGGCGTCTACGCTCCTGTTCAGACGATACAGGCAAGGATAGTGGTCGTATCCCTTCAGGCATGCATAGGAAAGACCACCGGGCAGCACCTGGGCAAGGGCGGGAAGCTCATGCGAGACGAGCTGATCCGTAAGCGCGTTCGTCTTTGTGGCAACGCCGCAGGTCACCTTGTTGAGCTTGGCGTACTGAGCCAGGGGGAGCAGATAGGCGACAGACTTCCCCACGCCGGTGCCTGCCTCGATGGCACGCATCGTTGAGGTGGCGAGCGCCGAGCGCACCTCCTCGGCCATCTCGGCCTGGCTCGGGCGAGGCTCGAATGCCTCATACATCCTCGACGCCAGTCCGCCGGGCTCAAACGCCGCCCTAACCTCGGCCGCAGAGGGCACGCGCACATCAGCCTCGAGTTCGTCGACATCCGGACGAGGCGATGCCAGCACCGAGGAGAGCAGGTTTCTGCGCTCGGTGGCAAGCGAGAACTCGGCATCGGGCTCGGCGAGCGTCAGATACGAGAATATCGGACGATAGGCCCACTCCACATCCGGATGCATGTTGGCAAGCGTGACGAGTAAACCAGCAGGTAGATCACTCAATGCGCAGAGAATGACGCGCCACATGCCTGCCAGGGCGTACACGTCGTCAAGCGCGCGGTGAGATACGCTCGCACAACCGAACGCCTCGGCCATGTCCTGGAGCTTGTGCGTGGAGAGTCTCGGCAGGGCAATCCTGGAGAGCGCCAGGGTGTCGACCCACAGGTCACTCACCTCTTGCCCACCAGGCACGCGCTCGATGAACGTACGGTCGAACGTCGCGTTGTGGGCAAGCACCGGCGCACCCGCCACAAAGTCCGCAAGCTGCGAGACCGCCTCACGTGGACTTGGGGCACCAGCCACGTCGAGGTCCGTGATGTTGGTGAGCGCCTGGATGTTCTGGGGAATGGGCATCCCGGGGTTCACGAACGTCCTGAACGTGTCAACGACCTTGCGCCCCCTTAGGCGCGCCGCGGCGATCTCCGTAAGCTGGCACTCGGAGAACGAGAGTCCCGTCGTCTCCGTGTCGATTACGACAACATCGTCCTCGATAAGGCCAAATTCCTGAGTCTTTGCGCGCTCGGAAAGCGAGCGATACGCCGACTCGACCTCTGCCGGAGTGTCCGGCAGCAGAATTTCTCCCAGATAGTCTCTCGTGATATTGCTGGCTTCGCTCACTGCCACGTACCCACTTTCCCGCGAGTGTTGTTCGCCTAGTCGTTCGTCCCGTTCGTGGTTCGCGAGCCGCGCTCGAGCGCAAGCTCGATCAGCTTGCGGCACAGCTGCGGAAAGCCCATGCCAGCGCGAGAGGCGGCATCGGGCAGCAGCGACTGGGGGGTCATGCCCGGGATGACGTTCGTCTCGATGATGTAGGGAACGCCGTCCGCGTCAACCATGAAATCGCTCCGAGAAGTCCCCGAACAGCCGAGCGCACGGTGTGCCATACAGGCAAGCTCCTTGGCCCTCTCGATGACATCCTCGGGAAGCGCGGGCGGAATCACATGATGCTTTGCCGGGTCATCGTACTTCACGGACAGGTCGTAGAAATCGGTGTCATAGCGAACCTCGATGGCCTCGAGGGCGATAACGTCCTCGTTTCCCAGCACGGGCACCGTGATCTCCGTGCCCACGACCGCAGCCTCGACGAGCACGCGCGTGTCAAAGCGGAATGCCTCCTCAATGGCAGAGGGGAGCTCCGACGCCTCCGTCACGCGCGTGATGCCATAGCTCGAGCCGCTCGAGACGGGCTTCACGAACGCGGGCAGTCCCACGCGTCCCACGAGGTCAACGATGTCATAGCCCTCGCCTTTGAAGAGGCAGACCTCCTTGGGCGTGGGAATCCCGTGCTCTCGATAGATGTCCTTGGCCATGGCCTTGTCCGTGGCAAGCGCGCTCGCGAGCACGCCAGAGCAGGTATAGGGAATGCCGAGGAGCTCCAGGAACCCCTGCACACACCCGTCCTCGCCATAGCGGCCGTGCAGCGCCACGAACGCCACGTCATAGCCACCGTCCGCAATGGCGTGCACGAAGCCTGGGTCTGCGATGTCATAGGTGTCTACCTGGGAAAATCCTGCCTCCTCAAGAGCCTTTGCACTCGCACGCCCACTCGTGAGAGACACCTCGCGCTCGTCTGACCATCCGCCACACAGGACGGCCACCTTGCAGCTCGTAACGTCGGTCATGACTCGCCCTTTCTCGAAGCACACATAGCCTGCGGACGCGTCACCAAACGCTGCGATACACTCGTACCGCACGTTTGGCGTGCAATCCATTCAACATCACGGCAGAAAGGCCGCGACATGTCTTTCCATGATACAGAGTCGGGCAACCGCAAGGCCGACCTCAGGACGCTTTCCCACGAGCAACTCGTTGAGCTCATGGAGGAGCTCGGCTATCCAAAGTTCCGTGCAAAGCAAGTCGAGGACTGGGTTTGGAAGCACAATGTCTCCGACTTCCAGGAGATGACGAACGTTCCCGCAGCCCTGCGCGCCGACCTCGAGGAGCGCTGCACGCTCGGCGGCACCTCCGAGGTGACCCGCCAGATTTCCAATGATGGCAGCAGAAAGTACTTGCTCCGCTATTCTGACGGCACCCAGGCGGAGTGCGTTGGCATGCCCACGAGGAATCGCCTTGCCGTCTGCGTCTCAACGCAGGCCGGGTGCCGCATGGGATGCGTGTTCTGTGCCACGGGTCAGGGCGGCTTCACGCGCTCCCTCAAGGCCACCGAGATCTATGACCAGGTCATGCACGTGAGCGAGGACTTCCAGACGCGCGCCTCGAGTGTTGTGATGATGGGCCAGGGAGAGCCGTTCAACAACTACGATGAGGTGCTCAAGGCACTCCGCATGCTCAACTCTCCCGAGGGCGCAGGCATTGGCGCTCGTCACCTCACCGTTTCCACCTGCGGCGTCATCCCTATGATTCGTCGATTCTCAAAGGAGCCCGAGCAGTTTACGCTCGCCGTCTCCCTGCACTCCGCCATCCAGGCGACGAGAAACGCTATCATGCCCGGCGTCAAGAAGTACACGCTCCAGCGTCTCCATGACGTCATGGGGGAATACGTTGAGGCCACCGGCAGGAGGCCGACATATGAGTATGCCCTCATCGGCGGCGTGAACGACAACAACGCAGAGCTCGAAGCCCTGTGCGACTTCACGCGCGGCACCCTTGCCCACGTAAATCTTATCCAGCTCAACGACCTCGAGGATTCCAGGCTCAAGCCCTCGACACAGGAGCGTGCCGAGCAGTTCGTCCGCAGGCTCGCGCAGGTTGGTGTCGAGGCCACCATCAGGAACTCTCGCGGTAATGACATCGACGCCGCCTGTGGCCAGCTTTCTCAGAAGCATCAGGCATAGAACAACAGATTAATTGGCAATTGATCTGTGAAATGAAGGGACTGTAGAACAAGTGTTCTACAGTCCCTTATTCTTAAATAACCGCAGGTAGACACGCTAGTATCCGATATTTCTCCACTGCTGCTCTACCCATTGCCTGTTGTACTCGGAGGCCTCTTCAGTATCAAAGCCTGCCATCGGATCCATGTAGCCAGACAAAGCCTGACTCGCAAGAGACTTTGTTACCAGCGCCGCTCTTCTCACACTGGACTTTGCACGCGCGTCAAGAAAGACATTCCAAAACACCGCGAGACCGGCAGCGACGAGGAAACCGCTTCTCATTGATTTAGAGACTAGCCCCAATCCTCATCACCTTCCTCATCATGACCAGGCTGAATCTGAGAGAGAATTCGAGCAAGCTCGTCCTCGTCCTTGAACTCAATCTCAATCTTGTTCTTGCCTCGGACCTGTTTGACCTTTACGTTTGTGTCAAGAACCTTTCTCAACTCTCGGGCAGCACGCTTGAAAGACTGTGGTGCCACAGCCCTCGTCCTCGTCTCGGTACGCTCGACAGAAAACAGCGGGGCAAGATTTTCTGTCTGTCTTACCGTAAGGCTTTCCGTCACAACCTTCTGAGCAAGCCTAATCCTGCCTTCCTCTGTAGGAACTGCAAGAATGGCACGCGCGTGTCCCGCAGTCAGAAGGCCCTGCTCCATCATCTCCTGAACCTCAGTTGGTAGATCCATGAGACGAAGCGTATTTGCAATTGCCGAACGAGACTTAGAGAGAATCTTTGCCAGCTCCTCCTGCGTAAGACCCTGACTCGTCAGCAGCTGCTTATATCCCTTCGCCTCCTCAATAGGAGACAGATCAGATCGCTGGAGATTCTCGATAAGGGCAAGTTGAAAGACTTTATTATCGTCAATGTCTCGAACAACAGCCGGAATCTCTTTTAAGCCAGCAAGCTTACTCGCTTGATATCGACGCTCTCCGGCAACGATCTCATACTTCTGACCTTTCTTTCTAACAAGAATCGGCTGAAGCACGCCATTTTGCTTAATTGAGTCCGCAAGCTCAGCAAGCTTATCCTCATCGAACGTCTTTCGAGGTTGATTGGGATTTCTTACGATGTCGGCAATCTGAAGAACGGCCTCAGGTTCGCTGCCCGTCTCTGCATTAGCTTCGCTAATTAGTGCATTCAGACCTCTGCCAAGACCACTCTTTTTAGCCACGGCGAATCACCTCTCTCGCAAGACCACGATAGGCAATGGCGCCCTTGTTTGTCGCTGAATACATTGCAATGGGCAAACCATGGCTTGGGGCCTCAGAGATCTTCACACTTCTAGGAATAACAGTCTTGAACATCTTGTTGCCAAAGTACTTCTTAACTTCAGCCACGACATCATTCGAGAGAGTTGTGCGCTTGTCGTACATGGTCATAAGAACACCAAAGACGTCAAGCGAAGGATTAAGACTCGACTTTACAAGCTTCATGGATTCAAGAAGCTTTGTGACGCCCTCGAGTGCATAGTATTCGCACTGAATTGGGATCAGGAGTCCATTAGCAGCAGATAGCGCATTAATCGTAAGAAGTCCAAGAGAGGGAGGACAGTCGATAAAGACATAATCAAAGTCATCCTTAACCTCTGCAATGAGGTTCTTAAGGATGCTTTCGCGTGCAATCTTACTCACAAGCTCGATTTCTGCACCAGCAAGTTGAATTGTTGCAGGAACTACGAATACTCGAGGCTCAGGAGTATCTACAATCAGATCACTCATGGAGTAGCCTTCGAGAAGGGCATCATAGATATCGTGTTCCAGCTCGTCCTTATCGATGCCATAGCCACTCGTTGTATTTCCCTGGGGATCAAAGTCTATGACGAGGCACTTTTTATGCTCTTCTCCAAGGGCAGCAGACAAGTTAATGGCCGTTGTTGACTTTCCAACGCCACCTTTCTGATTAATGATAGCGAGCACGTTCGTCTCTTTATTTGGATTACTACGCCTTACATCCTTATAACCCATTGATATCCAATCTATCTTTCTGATGTTTCACGTGAAACATCGCTATCTTGCAGAAAGAGGATGGTTTCTTGCTTCACCATTCTTTCTCGGTAGCCTAATCTTGCTCTTAGCGACCTTTCTAAAGACTACTATCTCTCTGTGACCATAATCATCAGGAAGCTCGAATGTTTCACGTGAAACATTCTCAAAGCCACAGAGTCTTGCAACTTTCTTAGCGTCAGATAACTCTTGTTCATCGGGATTTGCCTTCCCAAAGAACAGATATCCGCCTTGTTTCACGTAAGGCTCTGCATATTCAATAAGAATGTCTAGTTTTGCAAGAGCACGAGCAGTTACGAGGTCAAACACCCGGCCAGACTTTTTGACGAATTCTTCAAGACGATCATGCGAAGCAAGAACCCTGTCTTGAAGTTCCATGGCAACAGCAAACTCATTGCAGGCGTTGACCTTCTTGCCAACTGAGTCAAGCAACTCAACGTTGAAGTTCGATACAGCAGCAATAGGAATACCAGGAAAACCTCCACCGGTTCCCATATCAAGCAATCTCGCCGATGACTCAAGAGAGATATAGTCATCGATAACCTTGGCAAATAGCAGAGAGTCAAATGCATGGAGGATAAGACCATCTGGCATCGACCGAATGCTTGTGAGATTGATGACCTCATTCTTTTGATACATCAAGTAGAGGTGATAGATCACTTGAAGCAATTGAATGTCATCAAATCCAAGTGAGTAGCTCTCAGAGAGCTTCTCGAGCATTCTAAGGGCTTCTTTTGCTGTAAGCGATGAATTACTTGAAAAATTGTTTTCAAGCCAGGAGAACGCCTTAGAATCGCTTGAGATCAGAAGCTCTGAATCGTGAGAACAATTCGGCATAGATAACCCAATCACAATATGCCAAAACTTCCCGTTACAAGAACTTTTGGCAAACGACCATTACCTGAGTGTGATTGAGCTGCGAGTAAAACCAGTCTACTGTATTGACGGCAAAGCAAAGCTTGCCGACGAGCAAAAGCCTCGATCATCGTAAATAAAAAAGGAGGCTCACAAGGAGCCTCCCTCAAGCATGGATCTTGAACTAGAAACTACTCGGACTTAACCGGAGTAATCACCACATACCTCTCAGGGTCGGCACCCTCGGAGTGCGTGGTTACTTCAACAGAATCACGGAGCGCAAGGTGAACAATCCTACGCTCATAAGCATTCATCGGAGCAAGCTTGACCGAACGACCCGACTTCACGGCCTTTTGGGCGTTGCTGCGAGCCATTCCCTGGACCTTGTCCCTGCGCCTGCTCTTATAACCTTCGATGTCCACGACAATCGGGTAATGGAATCCAATGCGCTTGGAGAGCATGGAAGCAAACACAACCTGAAGCGCGTCGAGCGTAACGCCGTGACGACCAATGAGAATAGCGAGGTCCCCGCCGTTCACATCAAGGATGAGCTCGCCCTCGTCACCGTCATACTCATCAATCGAACAGCTGTTCTCTCCAAAGCAGCCCAGAATACCTCGCAGGATATCGATTGCGGCATCGGCAACGACATCAAGCTGCTCCTCCGTCAGGGCTCCAGACTCCTCAAAGCCCGCACGGATAGCCTCGAACTCATCGGGCTTCTCGAGGATTTCCTCACTCATAGCAACCTCCAGATAGACAATGTCGCGCACCTTCGAGGATGAGGGCACGCGACATGGAAAACACTACGTGGCTATAGCCGCTAGCCCTTCTTGTGCGGGCGAGGCTTACGCTCCTTGCGAACAACGTCGATGTTGACGGGCTGATTGGCCATGCGCTCGGCCTCGTCTGCCTTGGCCTTCTCCATGACCTTGCGGGTGATGAAAACCTGCTGGACAACACCCCAGGCAGAGGACGTGACGTAGTACAGGACAACACCCACGGGAACGTTCCAGCCAAACCAAATCATCATGAGGGCCATGACGACGCCCATGATCTTGGTCTGGCTCGCCTGCGGGGAGTCGGGCTGTGTGTTGAGCAGCATCGGGATGAGCGTAAGCACGCCAAACGCGAGTACGAACACCACGTACACCCAAGCGCCAAGGAAGCCAAGCTGGGTCACAGCGTCGTTCGTCGTGATGGCAAGAGACTCAAAGACGCCATAGAAGTGAGCGCCCTCGGGAATCTGATAGCGAAGCACGGAGAACAGTGCAAAGAAGACGGGCATCTGAATCAGCGTGGGGAGACAGCCACCCAGCGGGTTGAACTTGTTCTCGCTGTAGAACTTCTGCATCTCCTCGTTCATGCGCTGAGGGTCGTCCGCATAGCGCGTCTGGATCTCCATGAGCTTGGGCTGGAGAACCTGCATCTTAGCGGTCGAACGAGTGGAGCTGACCGTAAGCGGCGTAAGCAAGATACGAATGATGGCCGTCAGGACGATGATGGCCAGGCCCCAGTCGCCCACGAAGTTCGCAATGAACGTGAGCACCTGGGCGATGATGTAGATAATCCCATCCCACATGGACAGTACCTCCGGTTGCCCGTCCCTAGGGGACGGGGTCATAGCCTCCTCTGTGGCGCGGATTGCACCTGACGATTCTCGCCAGAGCAAGCCAACCACCTCTGAGCGCGCCATACCGACGAAGTGCCTCTATGGCGTACTCAGAACAGGTTGGTGTGTAGATGCAAGAAGGGGGGAGAACAGGCGAGATAAAACGCTTGTACACCCTCACCAGACCGATGAGGAGCCTCGCGAATGCACTCGGCCTGTCTTCCCCCATGCTGCTCATATCTACTGAATCCTCTTCACGAGCTTGGCAAGCGCCTCCGCCACCTCTGTCGAGGAGGCACTGCGCGTTGCGGGGGTCGAGAAGAGAATCACCTCATATCCACCGAGCGGAAAGCCAGCCTGCTGCGCCGCGGCGCGAAGCACGCGCTTGCACCTGTTGCGACACACGGCATTGCCAAGCCTTTTGGCGGCAACGAAAGCAACGCGGCTCCTTCCATCTTTCTCGACGGGACTCACGGTGAGCCTCACGAGTCGATGGTTGAGCCGCTTACCGCTCTGAAAGACCTTCTCAAAATCCTGCTTGGACTTGATGGTCTCCATGGGCATGCCTAGACGGTGAGCTTCTTGCGGCCCTTGGCACGACGACGGGCGAGAACGGCACGGCCGCCCTTGGTGGCCATACGAGCACGGAAGCCGTGGCACTTGGCGCGCTTCCTCTTATTCGGCTGATACGTACGCTTCATAGGTTCCTCCTGAGTGACACAGATCACTGCATAAGCAGTCAAGCTCTCAGATTGTAGGGGTGTTCGTCTCTCAATGTCAATTTCAATATTCGCTTTTTCACGTGGTCACCTCGGAAAATAACCCTTCAGATCTTTCGATTTGCCGATGAGGACACAACTTGCGGGGCACATCACGATGAAAACCTCAAGAACTAGTGCTCGCTCGAAGGGATCAGTTGATTTCTTCTCAAATCTTTTCAAGAGAAATCGACACGTGTGAAAAACAGGGTGATAACTTTTCACATCACACGGAAAATCTCAGGTCAAACGTGAAATTTCTCGTGTAGTTGTCGTATCTTTTCAAGCCAGCTGCATTGATATTCGAGCAGGTTATCAACACGTTTTTATCGAATGTTGATAACTTTTCACTGCTGGAAGGAACCTTGTGCAAGTTTTCATCAATTGACGGAAACTTGTAAAAAAGGGTGAAATGTAGTGGCAAGAGACACGCGGGAAGAGAAGAGACACCGATGGCAGACGCCTTCTATCCATTCGTTGGCGAGGGTCCAACAGGCATCAATGGCAGCAAAGATGAGGCCAAGCCCGCCGGCAAGGAGCCCCATGCACTCGGTGAAGTCGTGACGAACCCAGCAAGAATCGCCGTGTTCGATGACCCCCTGGCCGCCCCCCGCGTCGTGGTCATACAGCCAAGCGATGTGCGCACGTTTCTCGAGGAGATCACCACCACGGTCACGAAGCTCGCCAAGGAGCAGGGTGGCAGCATCTCGTTCACGGTCATACGCGAGGTGGTCGAGAACTTCGTCCACGCCTACTTCAGAGAGCCCACCATCTCGATTCTCGACGACGGCAACACCATTCGCTTCTCGGACCAAGGGCCCGGAATCCAGGAGAAGGACCGCGCGCTCGAGTACGGAACCACCTCCGCCACCGAGGAGATGAAGCAATACATCCGCGGCGTTGGCTCGGGACTTCCCTATGCCCAGCAATACATGGAGGACCACGGTGGCACGCTCACCATCGAGGACAACATAAATGCGGGCACAATCGTCACTATCTCGATGCCAAGCCCCCACGCAAACGAGGCCGTCGCGATGCCACAGGAGGAGACACCCTGGCAGACGGGCCAGCAAGTGCCCCAGCAGATGGATCCGCAGGCGCAGCAGGGCGGCGTAAGCCCCTACCAACAAATGCCCCAGCAGCAGATGCCCTACCGGCAGGTGCCCCAGCAACAGTTTGCGCAGCAGACGCCGGGCATGCCTCAGCCAGGCTACCAGCAGCCGTGGCCACAGCAGCAGCCCTATCAGCCAAACAACTGGCAGGCCCAGAGCTATCAGCAGCCCTATTACCAGCAGGGCTATCAGCAGCCCTGGGCGCAGACCAACCCCTACCAGGCCCCAGCCTGGCAGCCGATGCAGCAGCATCCAGACCCGTTCGAGCTCAACGAGCGAGAGTCGCAGGTCATCGCCTACCTCGCCGAGCACGAGTCCGTGGGACCAACCGACCTCGTCAATGCCTACGGCGGCTCGCTTGCCACCTGGACGCGTCAGCTGCAGTCGCTCGAGAGCAAGGGATACCTGTTCAAGGACAAGCAGAAGCGCAGGCTCACGGAGGCAGGCAGAACACTTCTCGGCTAGCAATCAACAGAAGGCATCACTTGGCAAGGTTTTCAACAATCGTGGTCGTTGAAAACCTCCCGTCCCATATAATGAGTTTTCATCAATCCCATGCGTAATGCACGTGGCGCACGGGATTGGCTTCATCATGCCGTGGAGACGCGGCACTCAGACCGACGGGAAAGATATGGCCGAGTTCAACAACCAGGAGTCAGACGCCCAGATCCTGTGGGAGGACGTCGTTGACATGCTCGCGTCGGATGGTCTGGCGCCGTCCACGCTCGCGATGCTGCAGAGCTGCGAGGCGCTCGACCTCACGGACGACACGCTGACCATCTCGGCAAAGAGCGGCTTCGTGCGCAGGAACGTCGAGAAGAACGCGGAGCTCATCAAGGAGGCGCTCGAGAGGGCAGCCTTCCAGCCCATGGAGCTCGCCGTGAGCCTCAACAGAAAAGGCGCCTCCATCCCGAGCGCGCCTGCACCCGCCACTCAGGCGCAGCCCGCAGCACCAGCGCAGCAACCAACCCCGACGCAGATGCCGCAGCCCACGACCTTCGCACAGGCAACGTCGCCCGCGGCGCCACATCCCACCGTCACCAACCAGACGACCATCTCGCGCGAGGACCTCGAGCGCCTGCTCAATCCCTCGTCCGAGCCAGAGCAGAGCATGGAGAGCGAGCAGGAAGCCCTCGCACGGCGCCGCAAGAACCCGCTCGTGCAGGACATCGCCCCGGCAGACTCGCAACTCACCTTTGACACCTTCGTCGAGGGCGAGGAGAACCAGTTGGCCTTCCAGGCCGCAAAGGCCGTGGCCAACGGTAGCAACGGCTACAACCCGCTGTTCATCTACGGCGGCCCGGGCATGGGCAAGACACACCTGCTCAAGGCCATCCAGAACTACCTCGCCGTCAACGACCCAGACCGCATCTGCGTCTACAGGAACGCGCGCGAGTTCGTGAGCGACTACACGGATGCCATGGTGGACACCTCGCGTGACGTCAAGCGAGCCCTCGAGCAGAACTACCACGACATCGACGTTCTCATCATCGATGACATCCAGGGCTTCCGCGGCGCGGCGAAGTCCATCAACTTCTTCTTCGATACCTTCAACTACCTCACGAGTAACGGCAAGCAGATCGTGCTCGCCGCCGACGAGAGCCCCGCGGAGCTCGGCCTGGAAGAGCGTGTGACCACCCGCCTGGACTCAGGCGTCACGCTCTCCATCCAGGTACCCAACTACGAGCTCAAGCTCGGTCTCATCAAGGCGTTCTATGAGCGCATGAAGGCGGACGCCATCGAGAACGGCCAGCACGACTACGACGGCACCCTCGACGATGCCTCCCTCGAGTTCATGGCACAGAGGGCCGGCGCCTCCATCCGCACCATCAAGTCGTTCTGCCAGCTCTGCCTGCTCGAGGCCACGAGCCGTCAGGCGCGAGGTGAGGAGTTCACGCGCGAGGACATCTCCCAGATAGCCACGAAGAAGTGGGGCGCCGACACGCGCACATTCACCATCGAGCAGATCCAGAAGTTCGTGGAGCAGCGCTACTCCGTGTCCCACGCTGACCTCATCAGCAACAAGCGCAACAAGGGTCTCATGGAGCCGCGCCACGTAGCCGTATGGCTCGCACGCGAGCTCACGGACTCGACGCTTGCCCAGATCGGAGAGCGCTTCGGCGGGCGGACCCATGCCACCGTGAAGCACAGCATCAAGTGGGTCGAGGACCGACGCCACGAGGACCGCGTGGTGCACGACAAGATCGCCAGGATGAAGGAGGACCTCATGGCTGGCGCCTAGCTTTCTACGCGGCCTGTGAAAAGCTGGGTGAAAACCGTTGAAAACCGCCGCTGCCGCGTTGAAAGAGTTATGCACATGCTTTCAACGTTCAAAACGACGTCCGCTTCTCAACATGAAAATCAGTCACGAACAAGGCTTTGAGCTGGTAATTTGCAAACTTATCCACATTTGAACACGCTTTACTACATCCACTAGCTATATATCTATATATACATACATAGATAGACAAGGAGACTCACATGCGCTTCACCGTCAGCCAGTCCTCGCTCGCCAAGGCGCTCTCAGTGGTCTCGAAGGGCATAGCCTCGCACTCCACCATCCCCGTCCTCGGTGGCATCCTCATGCGCGCGTCGAACGGCACCCTTGAGATGCAGACGTCGGACCTCGACACCTCCATCAGACACAAGATTGCCGCCAACGTCGAGGAGGAGGGCGAGACCGTCATCTCCGGCCGCATGCTCTCCAACGTGGTCAAGAACCTCCAGGACGCGGCCGTCACCTTTGATGGCGGCGAAGGCACCATCAACGTCACGTGCGACAAGAGCTCCTTCCACCTCAACACGCTCAATGCCTCCGAGTTCCCGAGCTTTCCCGAGATCGCCATGGAGCGCTCGGTGGAGCTTCCCTGCGACGTCCTTTCTGAGATGGTCGACAAGGTCTATAAGGTCACGTCTCGAGACACGAGCCGTCCGGTGCTGGCGGGCATCCTGCTGAACGTCGAGGAGAACTGCGTGCGCCTCGTGGCGACGGACTCCTACCGCCTCGTCGTGTGCGACACGAACGTGGAGACCTCCTCGCTCGAGGGAACGTTTGAGATGATCATCCCCGGCACCGCGTTCCACGACGTCCTGAGCCTGCCGAGCGACTCGGCGACGGTCATCATCGGCGCCACGACCAACCAGGTCATCTTTGTCTCGGGCAACACCACGTACGTCTCGCGCCGTATCGAGGGTACCTTCCCCAACTACAAGCAGCTGCTGCCGTCGAGCTACCTCACCACGATGAAGACGAAGGTCGCCGACCTCTCCGGAGCCCTGCGCCGCGTGAGTTCAATCGCCACGTCCAACTCGGCCGTGCGCTTTGACGTGGACCCGGATGCCGGGCTCGTCACGCTTTCCTCGACCTCTCCCGACCAGGGAGACGCCCGCGAGCAGGTGAACGTCGAGGTGGAGGGCGAGGCCAACTCCATCTGCATGAACTATCGCTACGTGGGAGACTGCGTGGGCGCCCTGTCCCAGGACAGCGAGGTCACGCTCGAGCTGCAGCAGAGCATGCGCCCTGGCGTGTTCAAGAGCTACGGCAAGATCAACTACCTGTACCTGCTCATGCCCGTGCGGATGTAGCCCGTGTCGCTCATCGTCTCTCGCATAACGTTTCGGGACTACCGCAACCTTGCTGGCCGTGCGCTTGAGCCGTCTGTGGGCGTCACCGTGCTCGTGGGGCCCAATGCCGTGGGCAAGACGAACACGGTGGAGGCGCTGCAGTACGTCACGAGCGGGCAGTCCTTTCGCAGGCCGTCTCCCTCCGAGCTCCTTGCCCCGGGCGCTGCCGAGGCGCACGTCTCGGCCAGGCTCGAGGGAGACGGGCGCGTCGTGGACGTCGAGCTCGTGGCAACGCCCGAGAAGCGCCGCTTTCTGCGCAATGGCAAGCCGTGCCGAGGTCAGGACCTCTCCGGCACGCTGCTTTCCATCCTGTTCTGCCCGGACGACCTCTCGCTCGTGAAGGGCTCGGCCTCGCGCCGCAGGGGAGAGCTCGACTCGTTCGGTGCCCAGGCTAACGTGGGGTACCGCAAGGTGCTCTCTGCCTACACGCGCTCGGTGGAGCAGAGGAACCGTCTGCTCAAGGACGGCTGTGACGATGCCCTGCTCGATGCCTGGGATGAGTCCGTGGCGCTTGGCGGTGCCACGCTTCTTCATCATAGATTGAACTTGTTTGTACGCCTGTCCTCGCTTGTCTCTGAAGTTTATGCAGAGGTTGCAGGGTCGGAGCAGCTTGTGTGCCGCTATGCACCGAGCGTGGCCGGCGCCGAGGTGGGCATGGGCCGAGACGAGCTCGCCCGCCTCATGCTCGAGCAGATGCGCTCCGGGAGGGGCGACGACCTTCGCCGCGCCCAGACTCTTACGGGCCCACATCGCGATGACGTGGTCTTCGAGATAGACGGCCGTGACGCTCGTGCATACGGCAGTCAGGGGCAGCAGCGCTCGGTGGCCCTGGCCTGGAAGATGGCCGAGGTTCGCCTGTGCGAGGACCTTCTCGGCGAGCGACCGCTGCTTCTGCTCGATGACGTCATGAGCGAGCTCGACGCCAGGCGCCGCGCCTGCGTGACGCGGTTTGTCGAAGGTGGCATCCAGACGATCATCACGACGACGAACCTCTCGTACTTCGATGACGAGCTTCTCGAGAACATGCTGGTGGTGCCCTATGGCCCAGAGTCGTAAGCGCCGCCTCGAGCGGATGGAGTATGACCCGCTTGACCCCGCGAAGCAGCATGAGCCCCAGGAGGTGGGCGCGCTCGTCTCCTCGTTCGTCGACAAGAACCTGATGGCTGGTGCCTCGGCGGCGAGCCTTGCGCTTACGACGTGGAAGCGCGTGGCCGGCCGTCGCGCGGCGAAGCACACGGTGGCCGTGTGGCTCAGCGAGCCCAGGGGCAGGGCCGCCTTGCCGGACCTCATCGTCTATCTCGACGGCCATGCCCTCATGGTGGACCTCACGACGAATGCCGAGCTGTACGTGGACCGCCTCGCCCATGCGGGCCTCGAGGTTGGCCATGTGCGCTTCAAACTCTCAAAAAAGGCTGGTCAGCGGCGTGAGGAGCCGCCTGAGCAACGTGAGGGACGCTCCGTCGAGGCGGAGCTTCCTCCGCTCACGCCCCTCGAGCGTGCCCACGTTGAGGCGGCGACGATGCACCTCTCGCCCAAAATTCGCGCAAACGCGTCTAAGGCTATGGAAATGTCTCTTCGCCGTGCAAAGCTCAAGACCACGGGAGAATCGCAAACCAGCCCTCAGAAACCCTGAGAGGCGCGCTGCCGTGCAAGCGATGCCATTTGCATGTTGCCTATAGGTTTGGGCCAAGAGATATACGCGATATGTTCTAAACTAGGAAAGATTGACGTTTACCCTAGGGAAAGGACTGTCGCGTGGCAGAGACTCCCAAGAACTCCGAATACGACGGCGGAGAGATCAAGATCCTCGAGGGTCTTGAGGCCGTTCGCAAGCGTCCGGGCATGTACATCGGCTCAACGTCCGCCAGCGGCCTGCACCACCTCGTGTGGGAGATCGTGGACAACTCCGTCGACGAGGCCATGGCCGGCTTCTGCACCGAGATTTCCGTCACGGTGCATGCCGACAACTCCATCACGGTCGTCGACAACGGCCGTGGCATTCCCGTCGACCTACACCCGGTGAAGAAGATCCCGACGCTCGAGGTCGTCATGACGATCCTTCACGCCGGCGGCAAGTTCGACAACAGCGCCTACAAGGTCTCTGGCGGTCTCCACGGCGTGGGCATCTCCGTCGTGAACGCGCTGTCCAAGAAGGTCGTCGTCCAGGTCAAGCGCGACGGCAACGTCTATGAGATGCGCTTTGCCCGTGGTAAGACCACCGAGAAGATGAAGATCGTTGGTCAGTCCGGCGAGACTGGTACCACGGTGACCTTCTGGCCCGACGACGAGATCTTCGAGACCTGCGTCTATGACTTCGACACCCTGCACAACCGTCTGCAGGAGACGGCGTTCCTCAACAAGAACCTCAAGATCAACCTCGCCGACGAGCGCGAGGCCACCCCGCGCGTCGAGGAGTTCTGCTACGCCGGCGGCATCATCGACTTCGTGAGGTTCCTCAACGAGGGCAAGGACGTCCCGGAGGGTCTCAAGGACCCCATCTACATCGAGGGCAAGACCGGCGCGGACACGCCCCTGGACAAGATGGGCGAGGTCGAGGTGGCCCTGCAGTGGAACACCGGCTACGGCGAGAACGTCATGTCGTTCGCCAACGACATCTACACGCCCGAGGGTGGCATGCACCTCGAGGGCTTCCGCACGGCCCTCACGCGCGTCGTCAACGACTACGCGCGCAAACAGGGGCTTCTCAAGGAGAAGGAGGCCAACCTCACGGGCGATGACGTGCGCGAGGGCCTGTCTGCCGTCATCTCCGTCAAGCTCCCCGACCCACAGTTCGAGGGCCAGACCAAGGCCAAGCTCGGCAGCTCCTACATGCGCACGCTCACAAACAAGGTCGTCTCCGACGGCCTGGCCGAGTACCTCGAGGAGCACCCCAAGCAGGCGCGCGTGATCGTGAGCAAGGCGCAGCAGGCGTGCAAGGCCCGCACGGCCGCCCGCAAGGCCCGCGAGGCCACGCGCCGCAAGAGCCTGCTCGAGAGCGCGAGCCTGCCTGGCAAGCTCGCTGACTGCTCCGTGCGCAACGCGGAGCTCACTGAGCTCTTCATCGTCGAGGGCGACTCGGCAGGCGGCTCGGCCAAGGACGGCCGCCGCCGAGACATCCAGGCGATTCTGCCGCTGCGTGGCAAGATCCTGAACGTCGAGCGCGTGGGAGACCATCGCGCGTTCTCCTCGGACACGATCCAGGCACTCATCACGGCCATCGGCACCGGCGTCACGACGGCTGCCGGCGACGGCGGCGACTTCGACATCACGAAGGCCCGCTACCACAAGATCATCATCATGACCGATGCAGACGTCGACGGCGCTCACATCCGCATCCTGCTCATGACGTTCTTCTACAAGTACATGCGCCCGCTCATCGACGCCGGCTACATCTACGTCGCCTGCCCGCCGATCTTCGGCGTCAAGGTGCGCAAGAAGATTCACTACGTCTACCCCAACGGTCGCCAGACCGAGGAGGAGATCCTTCGCGACACCATCCGCTCGCTCGGCTTCTCGCCCGATGACGACGAGGACACCAAGGACGACTCCGGCAAGCTCAAGAAAAAGAAGAAGGGCTACGACGTCCAGCGCTACAAGGGCCTGGGCGAGATGGACCCCAAGCAGCTTGCCTCCACGACCATGGACCCCAAGACCCGCATCCTGCAGCGCGTGACCATCGAGGACGCCGCCGCCGCAGACCGCGCCGTCCGCGAGCTCATGGGCAGCGAGGTTGGCTACCGCCGCGAGTACATCGAGCGTCACGCGCATGATGCGCGCTTCCTCGATGCCTAGTTCCTCATCTAGTTAGAAAGGCCTTACATGGCAGACGATACCAACACCACGGGCGAGCAGAACGGCGCCGAGCTGCCCGACGACCTGCGCCGCCTGCTCGACCGCGCCTCGGCCGAGGACGAGGGAACCGACGTCTACGTCGAGTCTGACGATGACGATGACAGCGATGACGACGGCGAGCTCGAGGAAGAGTTCGGCGACGCCGGCCGCGGCACCGACTCCGGTGAGACGGACGAGCACGGTGGGGCCCTGCAGCTCTCCGAGTTCGGTCACGAGATGCGTCAGAGCTTCATCGAGTACTCGATGTCGGTCATTACGGCCCGCGCTCTGCCAGACGTCCGTGACGGTCTGAAGCCGGTCCACCGTCGCATCCTGTACGCGATGAACGAGAGCGGCATCTTCCCCAACCGTCCGCACAAGAAGAGCGCGTGGACGGTTGGCGAGGTCATCGGCAAGTACCACCCGCACGGAGACTCCGCGGTCTACGAGACGATGGTTCGTCTCGCGCAGTGGTTCTCCATGCGCGTGCCCCTCGTTGACGGTCACGGCAACTTCGGCAACATCGACGGCGACGGCGCCGCGGCCATGCGTTACACGGAGAGCCGCCTCGCCAAGCCCGCGATGGAGCTGCTCCGCGACCTGCAGAAGGACACGGTGGATTGGCAGCCCAACTACGACGAGTCGCTCTCCGAGCCCTCCGTGCTGCCCGCTCGCTTCCCCAACCTGCTCGTGAACGGCTGCAACGGCATCGCCGTGGGCATGGCCACGAACATCCCGCCGCACAACCTCGGCGAGGCCATCGAGGCCGCGTGCATGCTCATCGACAACCCGGACGCCACGACCGACGAGCTCATGCAGGTCATGCCTGGTCCCGACTTCCCCACGGGCGCCGTCATCATGGGAACCGATGGCATCCGCGAGGCCTACGAGACCGGCCGCGGCTCGCTCACCGTGCGCGCCAAGGCCCACGTCGAGGACATGAAGAGCGGCCGCTCTCGCCTCGTCTTCACCGAGATGCCCTACCAGGTCAACAAGGGCACCCTGCAGGAGAAGATCGCCCAGCTCGTGAACGAGAAGCGTATCGAGGGCATCTCCGACCTGCGCGACGAGTCCAACCAGAAGGGCATTCGCCTCGTCATCGAGCTCAAGAAGGACGTCATTCCGCAGGTCGTGCTCAACAACCTGTACAAGTACACCCAGCTCCAGACGACGTTCGGCGTCATCAACCTCGCGCTCGTGGGTGGCACGCCCAAGCTGCTGACGCTGCGCGAGATGCTGCAGCACTACATCGACCACCAGGTTGACGTCGTGACCCGCCGCACCCGCTTTGACCTCAAGAAGGCCCAGGCCCGCGCGCACATCCTCGAGGGCTACCTCATGGCCCTCGACCACATCGACGAAGTCATCAGCATCATCCGCTCGAGCCGTACCGATTCCGAGGCGTCCGAGCGCCTCATCGAGCGCTTTGGCTTCACACCCGAGCAGACCACGGCCATTCTCGAGATGCGCCTGCGCCGCCTGACGGGTCTCTCGCGCGACCAGATCCAGGAGGAGCTCGACGGCCTGCGCAAGGCCATTGCCTACTACGAGGACCTGCTCGCCAACCCCGAGAAGATCCTGGACGTCATCAAGGACGAGATGCGCGAGATTGAGCGCAAGTTTGCCGATAAGCGTCGAACCAAGATCAATCCCGTGGGTACGCGCGAGCTCAACGTCGAGGACCTCATCGCCGAGGAGGATATGGTCATCACGGTGACCCACGCCGGCTACGTGAAGCGCACGCCGGTTGACACCTACCGCTCGCAAAAGCGCGGCGGCAAGGGCGTCCAGGGCGTCAACCTCAAGGACGACGACTTCGTCGAGGACCTGTTCGTCGCGAGCACGCACGACTACGTGATGTTCTTCTCGAACAAGGGCAAGGCGTATCGCCTGAAGGTCCACGAGCTGCCGATTGGCCAGCGCACGGCCCGCGGCACCGCCATCGTGAACCTCGTGCCGTTCTCCGAGGGCGAGCACGCCACGGCTGTCATCACCTGCCGCGACTTCCCCGAGGACGACTACCTGATGTTTGCCACGGCTGCCGGCACCGTCAAGAAGACGGCCATGAGTGCCTACGACCGCACGCGCCGAGACGGCCTCATCGCCATCAACCTGCGCGAGGGCGACGAGCTCGTGAACGTGCGCCGCGTGCGCGCGGGGGAGAAGGTCATCCTCGTCTCCACGGACGGCAAGGCCATCATGTTCCCCGAGAGCGACGTGCGCCCGATGGGTCGCGACACGAGCGGCGTGCGCGGCATCACCCTCAAGGGCGATGCCAGGATGCTCGGCATGGAGATCACGAACGGCACGGGTGACCTGTTCGTCATCACGGAGAAGGGCTATGGCAAGCGCACGCCCGTCTCCGAATATCCCGAGCACAAGCGCGGTGGCCAGGGCGTCTTCACGATCGCGACGACGTCGGGGAAGGGCCAGCTCGCGGCCTGCCGTGTGGTCGAGCCGAGCCATGAGCTCATGATTGTGAGCACGGACGGCGTCGTCATCCGTGTGAGGGTCGAGGACATCTCCAAGCTTGGCCGGTCCACGCAGGGCGTGAAGGTCATGGACGTGGACGAGAAGGACTCGGTGTGCGCCCTCGCGCGCATGGAGGCCACCGAGGAGGACGACAAGGGCGATCCCCTGCCTGATTCCGAGGAAGAGCCCGCCACAGAGGAGTAGGCTGCTGCCCAAAGGGGTCCCAAAAGTGTCAAAGACTTTTGGGACCCCGATTTCTTTAGTTCTGCTTGGGAGCCTTGAAGTCGTCTGGGGTGAGATTCTCGACAAAGTCGTGGAACTCAGCCGCCTCGCGCTCCTGCTCGTCGCGCCTTACGGCCGCGAAGTCGGGGAGTCCTGCGCGCTGGAGCACGTCCTCGCTCGCGAGCACGGGTGCGTCTGCCTCGATGGCGGCCGAGATGGCATCCGACGGACGCGCGTCGATGTGGTGCTGCTCGCCAGTTGCCGAGCGGATGTCGAGCGTGGCAAAGAACGTGTCACCCTCGACGCGCGTGATGCTTACGCTCTCGAGCTCCGCGCCCAGCGCGTCGATCGTGTCCACGAGCAGCGCGTGGGTGGCCGGGCGCTTGTGCTCGTCTGCGTTTGTGGCGCGCGCGACGTTTGCGGCGTCCACGGTGCCAACGCTGATGGGGAGCACGAGCTCGTTTTGCCCGTCTGTGGCCGTCTCGTCCTGCGCGTCCTCGCGCACCGGCTGCAGGATGATGGCGGAGGGGATGGGGCCACCTCCCACGATGAGGTTTCTCAGCGTCATCTCAACCATGTGGTCCATCCCTTCTCATCTCAAGGTGACAGCTGGGACGGGGTCAAACTGTCACCGTCCGTCTCTTAGGTAGCGTTATGCTACCCGTTGTCACCATTTTTGGAGTCGCAGAAAATTTTTTCCAAAAAGTGGTTGACCTTTGTTTGGGCGGTGTTTTATTATAGCCAAGCGCGTTGTGGCGAACACATCGCATGTGGGCCCGTAGCTCAGTTGGTCAGAGCGTCCGGCTGATAACCGGGAGGTCACAAGTTCGAACCTTGTCGGGCCCACCACCTTTTCGCCAATAAACGCCCCAGCGTGAGCCGAGTCGCCGCTGGGGCGTTTATTACTAAAAGGGGACGTAGCTCAGTTGGGAGAGCGCGGGCTTTGCAAGCCTGAGGTCGTGGGTTCGATCCCCATCGTCTCCACCATGGATCGTCAGACGCCAGCATGAGCCTGGCGTCTTTTTTTGAGCGGCGATGCGCTACCATCTCCTCGACGAACACGACGTATGAAGGGCAGACCATGGCAGACGAGCAGGCCTACGACAACAACGGTGGCGTTTCCGAGCAGTGCGACAGCCTTGGCAGCGAGCTTATGGGCGAGGCCCTCGACAAGCTGGCCGCAGGGGACGCCCTGTCCGTTGTGGCCAGCGCCATTGATGCTGCCGGTGAACGCGTGACCTGCGAGTTCGATGACGACTCGGCTGAGGTCTGCCTCGAGGCCGCCCATGATTGGGTGAAGCGCGGCGCCCGCGCGCAGGACGGATCCAAGGTCATTGGCAAGCCGGTTTGCTACGCCATCGCCTACCAGGGCGCCGTGGCAGACGAGGGAGAGAGCTACCAGGAGGCTCTCATCCTCGAGTTCGGCGATCGCGGCGCAGAGTGCGGCTACTCGGCCTACTCGCTCATCGATGGTATCGGTGCCGGCAAGCGCTTCCGCTACACCGATCCCGCCCCCGCCGGCGAGCTGCCCTGCCTGCTGTAGCGCATCGACCAATCAGGTGACAGATTGACCCCGTCCCCAACTGTCACGGTGACACTTGGGGACGGGGTCAATCTGTCACCACTTCCAGCCGTCCTAGCTGTAGATGGCGTGTTGGCGTGCCCTATGGAGCGAGAAGCTACCGTTTGCGCTGTATAATCCCTCAGTTGCCGAAAACACAGGCATTGCAGAATTGAGAGGGACATATGCGCCAGGAGAACCTACGCAACATCGCCATCATCGCCCACGTCGACCACGGCAAGACCACGCTTGTGGACAAGCTCCTGCGCGCCACGGATGCCTTCCGCGCAAACCAGCAGGTCGAGGAGCGCGTCCTTGACTCCAACGACCAGGAGCGCGAGCGCGGCATCACGATTCTGGCCAAGAACATCTCCATCGAGTACAAGGACGTCAAGATCAACGTCATCGACACCCCGGGCCACGCCGACTTCGGCGGTGAGGTCGAGCGCGTACTCAAGATGGCCGACGGCGCCCTGCTGCTCGTCGACGCGTTCGAGGGTCCCATGCCTCAGACGCGCTTCGTCCTGCGCCACGCCATCGACGCGGGCCTGTCCATCATGATCGTCGTCAACAAAATCGACCGCCCGGGCGCCGACCCCGATAAGGCCTACAACGACTGCCTCGACCTCATGGCCGACCTCGGCGCCACCGACGAGCAGCTCGAGTTCGCCATGGAGCACGTCGTCTACGCCAGTGCCATGAACGGCTTCGCCCGTCTTGACCCCAACGACGACAACGACAACATGTACCCGCTGCTCGACATGATCGTCGAGGACATGCCCGCCCCCGAGGTTGACCCCGACGGCCCGCTTGCCATGCAGTGCGTCACGATCGACCACTCCGAGTACGTCGGCCGCATCGGCATCGGCCGCATCTACTCCGGCACCATCCACGACGGCGACAAGATCCTCGTCGTGAAGAACGACGGCTCGCGCGCCAACGCCACCGTCAAGCAGCTGTTCACGTTTGACTACCTCGGCCGCAAGGAGTGCAGCGAGGTTGGCGCCGGCGACATTGCCGCCGTCGTGGGCATCGACCGCACCGACATCGGCGACGTCTACACCGACCCCGAGAATCCCGTCGAGCTCGAGCCCATCGAGATTGACCCGCCGACCCTGGCCATCGTCTTCGAGGCAAGCACGAGCCCGCTCGTGGGCCGCGAGGGTGACATCGTGGGCGCGCGTCAGCTCAAGGAGCGCCTCATGACCGAGGCCGAGAACAACGTGACGATGCGCATCGAGGAGCTTCCCGACAAGTCCGGCGTCGAGGTTGCCGGCCGAGGCATCCTGCACCTGTCCGTCCTCATGGAGTCCATGCGCCGCGAGGGCTTCGAGTTCCAGGTTGGCCGCCCCCGCGTCCTCATCAAGAAGGACGAGAATGGCAACCGCATCGAGCCGATCGAGCAGGCTGTCGTCGAGTGCCCGGGCGAGTACTCCGGCAAGGTCATCGAGCTGTTTGGCAACGCATCCGGCACCATGACGAACATGGAGCAGGGCGAGACCATCTGCCACATCGAGTTCAAGATACCCACGCGCGGCATCATGGGTCTCAAGAACCGCATCCTCAATGTCACGCACGGCGAGGGCGTCTTCTACCACACGTTCCTTGAGTACGGTCCGTTTGCCGGCGAGCTTGGTGTGCGCAACAACGGCGCCATGATCTCCATGACCACCGAGAAGGCCGTTGCCTATGCCCTTGGCACCCTCCAGGAGCGCGGTCAGCTCTTCGTGGGCCCCGGCGACGAGTGCTACGAGGGCATGCTCGTGGGCGAGCGCTCCAAGCCTGGCGACATGGTGGTCAACATCGCGCGTACCAAGCAGCTTGGCAACCAGCGCAGTTCCACGGCCGACATCGCCGTTCAGCTCACCCCGCCGCGCACGTTCACGCTCGAGGAGGCGCTCGAGTACATCATGGATGACGAGCTCGTCGAGGTGACGCCCAAGAGCATCCGCATGCGCAAGCGCATCCTCAACGCCATCGAGCGCAAGAAGGCCAACGTCCGCGCCGGCCTCGTCAACAAGTAGGTCTTTCTCGCATTTGCTGCGAGTGGGGCGTGTCGCAAAGGCGGCACGCCCCTTTTCGTTCGACGCCCCTTCTCGTCCGACATGCCGCCCCGTTCTCGTGCGCCCTAGCGCCCGTTGTGCCTCCTCTCACTCCTCGCGTGGTTCTTGGCACGAGCGGCAGCCCTCTTTACTGGTGCGAGGACCTGGTCCGTGTGGTCGTGACTCGTGGAGGAGACGATGTCCCAGCGCAGGCTCGCGCGACGCAGTGCCACCGTGACGGCGGTGCAGGCGATGGCGACCCAGGGGTTCATGACGTGGCCAATCTCGTAGAGCGTCAGGTAGGTGAACGAGCCTCCCAGCGCGCACAGCGCGTAGAGGTTCGAGGTCTGAAAGATCCGTGGCACGTCTCCCAGGCAGATGTCTCGCAGCATGCCTCCGCCAACGCCGGTGATGACGCCCATGAGCACGGCGGGGATGCCGTCGAGCTCGTAGACGAGCGCCTTGCTCACGCCGGCCGCACAGAAGAGGCCCACCTCGATGATATCGGCCCATTCGATGGCGTTCGGGATGCGAAAGAACGCCTTGGGGAAGTGGAAGACGATGATGCCCGCAACCACGCACAGCAGGATCGCCGGCGTGGAGTTGAGCATGTAGACGTCGCCCTTCTGCATGATGATGTCGCGGATGAGGCCGCCGCCCAGCCCGCAGATCAGGGAGAGCGCCACACAGCCCGTCATGTCGAGCTTGCGGTCGATGGCAACGAGCGACCCCGAGAGGGAACCAACCACGACGGCTGTGAGTTCGAGCCATGCGGGCAGCATCAGGGCATGGGTGCCCTGGGCGAGAAAGGCGGAGAAATCTGGCACGACGGCTCCTCTCAAGACGACGCGTGAAGAGCATTATGTGCCTTGCGCGTGGTATGGCACCCGCTTTGTGCCGATTTTCTCGCTTCAGGAATTAGCTTCGAGAAACCGAGAAATTTCTCTTGTGCTTGGCGAGATCTTTGGGCTAGAATAGTCAACGCACTTTACTGGAGAGTTGGCCGAGTGGTCGAAGGCGCACGATTGGAAATCGTGTAGGCGTCTCAAGCGTCTCCGGGGTTCAAATCCCCGACTCTCCGCCAGAGTCTTCCGCGGCGCCCTTTGCGGCGCCGCTCTCATATCTCTGGAGAGGTGGCAGAGCGGCTGAATGCGGCGGTCTCGAAAACCGTTTAACCACTTTGTGGTTACGAGGGTTCAAATCCCTCCCTCTCCGCCAGAGTATGCAGGACCCGGTTCGCCCGTCGAGCTGGGTCCTTTTTTGTGCCCCAAAGGTGTCAAAGACTTTTGGGCATTGCTTGTCACGGGTGTCCACGCACCTGCTGGTTCTCTCGAATTGTCTACACTCGACTCATATCCAATGGCGTCTGGAGGATAGATGCAGGACACCAAGTACTTCTCCCGCTCATGGGAGCTGCTCACGAGAGACAAGGGATGGATCAAGCCCATTCTCGTGCTTGCCGTTGCCATGTTCGTGCCCATCGTTGGCCCGCTTGCCGTCCTTGGTTACGCGTACGAGTGGGCGCGCCTGAGTGCGTGGAACGTCGATGCCGCGCCCAAGCAGCGAGGAGTCAACATCGGTGGTTGCCTCGCCGCGGGCTGGCGCGTCTTTGTGGTCATCCTCGTGTGGATGCTCCTGTGGGGTGTGGCGACCTCCATCGTGACGGCAATCATCGCGGCTCTGAGGATTCGACTCCTGAGCTCGCTTCTGTCCGTTGCGCTTTCCGTGGGCCAGCTGTTCATGTCCCTTGTGGTCATGGTTGCAGCCCTCCGTGCGGTCATCTACGGAAAGATCAGCGCGGGCCTCTCCCCGTCTCGCGTGTTCGAGATGGTCTCTCGCGATAGTGCGGGCCTGTTCAAGAACATTGCCATCACGCTCGTGACAACGCTCATTGTGGGTGGGATATGCGTGGTGAGTGGCCTTGTGCTGATCTCCTTCGTGATGCCGGACATCGTGAGGCTCGTCTATGAGGTCGAGTACCTGAGCGCCACGTCCGGCTCCGATCCGAGCGACCTCATTGCCATCGTCGGGTCGATTCTGCGGACCTTCCTGCCGGCGGGCGTTCTCATGTTCTATGTGAGCCTCGTGTTCTCCGTTGCGGGGAACCTGCTGCTCACGAACAGCATTGGTCTGTGGATGCGACAGTTCAACGTGGGCTCGTGGGGTGGGCCGGGAGATCCCCTGCCCGCTGTGGCCGCTCCGCTGCCGCCCGTGCCCGCGTCCGCAGCGAATCCCGCTTCGACGCCAGCCCCAGCGCCGTCGCCTCAGCCAGCGCCCGTGACTCCGGCTCCCACTCCCTCGCCAGCCCCACGGCCGACGGTTCCAGCTCCGTCCCCCGGTCCGATTCCGCAGCCAAAGGCCCCCGAGCCGTCCTCTCATGGAGAGACGGTTGTGCCGCTTACGCCGCCTCGGCCCGACTCGCCCGAGTCTGGCGGGAGCGCGCCCGAGAACTAGCGAGGAGAACTGCTGATTTGTGGAGGATGGGTGCTCGCGAGGCGACTTGCGGGCACCCATCCGTCGTAAACGGTGGATGTACTGCCGCGAGCGGCGGACATGAGAATGTGGGGCGGCTTGATTGAAGTTTCGCACGTCGACTAGCTCGGCTGTTGGGTTTGCGTTTGGCCGAGAACAGATTTCTGTCAGGTGCGCCGGGTAGGGTTGGGTGCAAGAAGAGGTCAGCATGGAGATGCCCGCATGTGGTGGCTCTGTGCAGGCAGGAAGGCTCGGTATGACTTTGCGGATGCACCGATCCACTGGGTCGTGGTAAGATTCTCAACCGACCTTTCCTGTCTCGGGCGCAAACCTTCACGTCCCGAGGCCACATGCCCAGAGGAGGTGACCACATGAAGGCTTATGAACTGCTGTTTTTTGTCGATCCCACGATCACTGATGAGGCGCGCGCTGGCGTTATGAAGCGCATCGAAGTCGCTCTCACCGAGAACGGTGGCCAGGTCGACAACGTCGACAACTGGGGCAAGCGCAAGCTCGCCTACGAGATCGACAAGCTCACGGAGGGTGACTACACCCTCGTCAACTTCCACGCTGACCCCACTCAGATCGCCGAGCTCGATCGCGTTCTCCGCATCAACGATGCCGTGAAGCGCCACATGATCGTGCGTCGTCCGGATCACGAGTAAGTTGTCATGGAAGCGGGCCGCAAGGCCCCAAGCGCTGCTGCCAAGCGTCGGGCGAGCTCGATGCAAGGTGCGGTGCAAGTGAAAGGTAGTGAGTATCGTGAGCATCAACCGAGTGAACATTACGGGCAACCTGACCAGGGACCCCGAGCTGAGGGCCACGCAGGGCGGTACGCAGGTGCTGCACCTTGGAGTGGCGGTCAACGACCGTCGTCGCAACCCGCAGACCGGTAACTGGGAGGATTATCCCAACTTCATCGACTGCGTGATGTTCGGCACCCGTGCCGAGGCGATTCAGCGCTACCTTTCGAAGGGAACCAAGGTCGCCATCGAGGGCCGTCTCCGTTACAGCTCCTGGGAGCGTGACGGCCAGAAGCGGTCCAAGATCGAGGTCGTCATTGACGAGATCGAGTTCATGAGCTCTCGTCAGGGCGGCAACTCCGGCGGCTATGGTCAGCAGCAGGGCGGTTACTCCGCCCCCGCTCCGCAGACCAACTACCAGGCGAGTGCTCCTCAGGCACCCGTCTCTGCCCCCGTCGCCACTCCGCCTGCCGCGGACGTCTACGACGAGGACATCCCGTTCTAGGCCACCTACGTCTGGGACTGCCCAGATCACGGTGGCTGGCCTGCCCACTTGTGGGCAGCGTCTCCGAGAGAACCGGCGTCCGGCCGAAAGCCGGCCGCACGCCAACAGAAAGGTATTGAGACATGGCTACTGAGTACCAGCGTCAGCCGCGTCGCAAGTTCTGCCAGTTCTGCAAGGAGGACACTGAGTTCATCGACTACAAGGATACTCAGCTCCTTCGCAAGTACATGACCGACCGTGGCAAGATCAAGCCCCGTCGCGTCACTGGCGCCTGCACGCAGCACCAGCATGACATCGCCAACGCCATCAAGCGCGCCCGCGAGATGGCCCTTCTGCCGTACACCGTTCCCGTGGTGTCCAGCCGTGGTGGCCGTCGCGACCGCAGCTAAGTAAGGAGTGTCCATGAAAGTCATCCTTCTGGGTGAGCTCAAGGGCAAGGGCGGAGAGGGCGACGTCGTCGAGGTCGCCCAGGGGTTCGCTGAGAACTACCTGTTCCCCAACCGCATGGCCCTGCCGGCCACCAAGGGCAACATCAAGCAGCTCGAGGAGCGTCGTCACAACATCGAGAAGCGCGAGGCTAAGCGCATCGCCGATGCCGAGGCTCTGAAGGCCGCCATCGATGGCAAGACCGTCCTCATCGACGCCAAGGTTGGCGACGAGGGCCAGCTCTTCGGCTCCGTGACCAACACCATGGTCGCCGACGCCATCAAGAACGAGCTTGGTGTCGAGGTCGAGCGCAAGCGCATCGAGCTCAACCGCGCCATCAAGACCTCCGGTCTGCACACCATCAAGGTGAGCCTGTACCGCGAGATCGCTGCTGAGCTTCACCTCCAGGTCGGCAAGCCGGCCGTCGAGGAGGTTGTCGAGGAGGCTCCCGAGGCTGAGGTCGCCGAGACCGAGGCTGCCGAGGAGACCACCGAGGCTGCCGAGTAGGCTTCACGCCCACTTAGGCAAAGACAAGCTATTTGAGCTTGCGAGGACCCGTGACGTTGAGTCGCGGGTCCTTTTTGATTGTTGGTTTGCAATCGACAATCAATGGGCTTCTACCTGCGCAAACCAGCGCCTCCGTTGCGTCACTGAGAGATGACGGCTCTGCTCGAGTCTGCGTGCCGAACTTATTGTTTGTCGTTGATAGCCTTATCTAGCTGCAGTTTTGCTCGAAATCCTATGAATGCCGCTGAATACCTGACAACGGGGGAGGTCCAGTTGAGCGGCATGCGAGGAGCATCGCATGATGTTGAAAACCGCTCGCCATATTTATCAAAAATGTTGAAAAGTGTGAAAACTCGCATTTGCCGTGGTAGTTTGCGTGGGCTTTTGAAAACCCGCAGGTACATGCTTTCTTGCGCCAATGCTTGAGATGTGCCCGTCACCACCGCATCTCTTGCGCTGGGAGGGGATTCGTTTGGCGCAAGAGCAGCCATGCGCCCGTCTGTATGGCAAGCGTCATGAGCTAAGATTGTCAGTCGCCGTAATCGCTCGCTTGTTTGGGAGGCACCATGGATGAGATTGTGTATGACGCCGCACCGTCGCCGATGGCCCTTGCCTCCATCAAGACGATGCCCTCTCATCCAGATGCAGAGCGCTCGGTTCTCTCTGCGATGATGCTCTCGCCGGAGGTTCTCGAGAGCGCGCTCGTCGAGCTCTCCGAGGTCGACTTCTTCGTTGATGCCAATCGCATTGTGTTTGCGGCTATGCGCACGATGTTCGAGCGCGGCATCGCGCTTGACCCCATCTCGCTTGCAGACTATCTCACCTCTAACGAGCAGCTCGACCGTGCTGGCGGCATCCAGTCCCTGGCCCGCCTCGGCGAGGACTCGTTTGCCATCGCCAGCTGGAAGCACCACGCGGACATGCTTCACAGGGATGCCACCCTGCGCCTCATGATCGATGCGTCCGCAAAAATCGCCAACCTCGCTGCGAACGCGCCCGAGGACACCAAGGAGGTCGTGGAGACGGCCGAGAAGATGCTTCTCGACGTCACGAACCGTGACATCAAGACGTCCTATGTGAGGCTCGAGGACGCAATGGTGACGCTCTACGATGAGCTCGGGCGCCTCAGCCAGCAGGATGGCGAGACCGTTGGCATCCAGACAGGCTTCCCGGCTATGGATCGCATGTTCCTTGGCCTGCGAGCCGGCCAGATGATCGTCGTGGGCGCCCGACCGGGCGTGGGCAAGACGTCGTTCGCCCTGAACCTCGCCGTGCAGATGGCGCAGTCCGGTGCCACGGTGTGCTTCTTCTCGCTCGAGATGAGCGTCGAGGAGGTGGCGCAGCGCCTGCTGTCCACCTACTCGATGGTTCCGCTGCAGGCCATCCGCTCGGGCAAGATCGCGCCCGAGAGCTGGGACCAGATCCTGTCTGCCACGCAGGACCTCTCGAACCTCGACATCCTCATCGACGACACGCCCGGTACCACCGTGACCGAGATCCGCGCCAAGGCACGCCGCATGCTGCGCAACAAGGAGAAGGGCGTCGTGATTCTCGACTACCTGCAGCTCGTCTCCCCGCCGCCCAGCAAGCGTGCCGACTCCCGTGCCACCGAGGTCTCCGAGATGAGCCGTGGCATCAAGATCATGGCCAAGGACCTTGGGATCCCCGTCATCGCCCTGTCGCAGCTCTCCCGTAAGAACGAGGAGCGCACCGGCCAGCGCGGCAAGCGCCCGCAGCTCTCTGACCTTCGCGAATCGGGCTCCATCGAGCAGGACGCAGATATCGTCATCTTGCTGGACCGCTCCATGACGGAGGAGGAGGGCTCCCGCGAGGACAGGCCGGACTACGGCATCACGGAGTTCGTGGTCGCAAAGAACCGTTCGGGCCCGCTGGGAATCATCGACATGGCGTTCTTTGCCGAGAAGACCAAGTTCATGGAAGTCGACATGCACCACGACGACGTCTAAGGCGGGGTCGTCATCCCGAGCGGATGACGACCCTCTCGTTTTCCGTCCTCACCCGCGACGATGCGGTTTCGGTGCGGCCGTTGGCGTATACTCAAATGGTTTGCTAAGCCGTAAGAGAAGGAGCTCTTCATGCCGGCATCTGTTCTGGTGGGAACCCAGTGGGGCGACGAGGGCAAGGGTAAGATCACCGACCTCATCTCTGGTGACTTCGACGTGGTCTGTCGCTACGGCGGCGGTGCCAACGCCGGCCACTCGGTTGTCGCCAATGGCCACCACCTCGCACTTCACCAGATTCCGTCTGGCATCGTCCATGAGGATGTCCTTTCCATCATCGGCAATGGCTGCATCGTTGATCCTGTGGTCGTCCTCGAGGAGCTCGAGCACCTCAAGGGCGAGGGCCTCACCTGCAAGGGTCTGCGCATCTCTGGCAACGCCCACGTTGTCATGCCCTGGCACAAGGTGCTCGACGGCGCCCACGAGCAGAAGCTCGGAAAGAACAACATCGGCACCACGAAGCGCGGCATCGGTCCCTGCTACATGGACAAGATGAACCGCACGGGCATTCGCATGCAGGACATGCTCGACGACGATACCTTCCGCGAGAAGGTCGAGGCGTCGCTGGCCTACCAGAATCCCATCCTCGAGAAGGTCTACGAGCTGCCCACCTACTCCGTCGACGCCGTGTGCGAGGAGTTCCTCGGCTACGCCGAGCAGCTGCGCCCCTATATCATCGAGAGCGGCAAGCTCCTCAACGAGGAACTCGCCGAGGGCAAGAATGTGCTGTTCGAGGGTGCCCAGGCCACGATGCTCGACATCGACCACGGCACCTACCCGTTTGTGACTTCGTCCAACTGCACCGCCGGCGGAGCCGTCACTGGCTCGGGCGTTGGTCCCACCAACATCGAGCGCGTCCTCGGCGTTGCCAAGGCCTACCTCACGCGCGTGGGCTCCGGCCCGTTCCCCACGGAGCTCAACCTTGACGAGGGTGTGGGCAAGTACCTGCTCGAGACGGGCCACGAGTACGGCGTGACCACGGGCCGCAAGCGCCGCTGCGGCTGGTATGACGCCGTGGTGACCAAGTACGCTGCGCAGGTCAACGGCCTCACCGACCTTGCCATCACCAAGCTTGACGTGCTCACGGGCCTGGACACCATCAAGGTCTGCACCGCCTACGAGTGCGATGGCGTTGAGTACACGGTTGTCCCCGAGCACCGCTCGGTCTTTGACCACGCCAAGCCCAAGTACATCGAGGTTCCTGGCTGGAAGGAAGACATCACCGGCTGCAGGAGCTTCGACGAGCTGCCCAAGGCCGCCCAGGACTACATCGAGCTCATCGAGAAGCTCAGCGGCGTTAAGGTTTCCTTCGTGGCCGTTGGCCCGGACCGCGAGCAGACGATCAACCGCTTCTGGAAGTAAGAACGCGCGTACCCGGCGGGCTCGGCGACATGCCGGGCCCGCCTTTGGTTTTGCGCCCCGGACGTTGCCACGATGAGACAAGGGGACTGTCCCTTTGTCTCATTCGGTGGCCAGGGGCTAGGATAGACACGTTGGAACGTTGAGCCGAGAACGGGAGCACCAATGGACGCTATCGAGACGATCGACATCCTTCTTCTGGGCGCGGGCGGACGCGAGCACGCGCTGCTTCGCAAGCTTCTCGAGAGCCCGCGCGCGGGCAAGGTCTGGGCGGCACCCGGTAACGGAGGCATCCTTGCCGAGGCCACGCTTGCTGACGTTGACCAGAACAACCCTGCCGAGGTCGCGCGCTTTGCCTCCGAGCACGGCATCGGCCTCGTCGTCATCGGGCCCGAGGCCCCGCTCGTGGCTGGCGTGGCCGACGCCGTGCGCGCCGCGGGCATCGCGTGCTTTGGCCCGAGCGGCCAGGCCGCGCAGATGGAGGGTTCCAAACTCTTCGCCAAGCAGGTCATGGAGCGTGCCGGCGTTCCCACGGCTCGCTATCAGAGCTTCACCGAGGCCGCTCCCGCCGAGGCCTACGTGCGTGAGCTCGCCGGCCCGTGCGTCGTGAAGGCCGATGGCCTTGCCGCCGGCAAGGGCGTCATCGTGGCGCAGACCACAGAGGAGGCGCTTGCCGGAGTCCGCGAGTGCTTCTCGGGCACGTTTGGCGAGGCCGGCCAGACCGTCGTTGTGGAGGAGATGCTCAAGGGTCCCGAGTGCTCGCTTCTCGCGCTCACGGACGGCAAGACGGTGGTTCCGCTCGCCACGTCCCAGGACCACAAGCGCGCCCTCGAGGGTGACCTCGGTCCCAATACGGGCGGCATGGGCGTCTACTCTCCGGTGCCCTTCGTGACGCCGGAGGAGCACGAGGCCATGGTGGAGATCGAGCGCAAGGTCGTGGCCCAGCTCGCAGCGGACGGAATCCCGTACTCCGGTTGTCTGTATGGGGGCTTCATGCTCACGAAGGACGGCCCCAAGGTGCTCGAGTTCAACGCGCGCTTTGGCGACCCCGAGACGCAGGTCGTGCTGCCGCGCATGAAGGCGGACCTTTTCGACGTGTTCCTGCGCTGCGACAATGGCACGCTTGACGAGGCCGATGTGAGCTGGGACGACGACTGGGCCGTCTCCGTCGTGCTCACGAGCGCCGGCTATCCCGGTGCCTACGAGAAGGGCAAGCCCATCACCGGCATCGACGAGGCCGAGAAGCTCGAGGGCGTCACCGTCTATCACGCGGGCACCAAGACCATCGCCGGCGAGCTTGTGACCAACGGCGGCCGCGTGCTCAACGTCACGGCCGTTGCCGACACGTTCGAGCACGCCCGCGAGCAGGCCTACCGTGCCTGTGACCTTATCGAGTTCGATGGCAAGACGCTTCGCCACGACATCGGCGCTCGTGCGCTGCGCGGTCGTGGCGCCTGGGAGGTTTAGGTTCGCATGACCCAGAAGGAAACGGACGAGCTCATGGACACCGTCGAGGCATTCACCTACGACGGGGATCGCGTGAACCACGACCACAAGAGTGGTGAGCCCGAGAGGCGCGGCTTTGTCCGTGGCAACGATGATCCGCGCGACGCCGCGCTGGCCGAGAAGCCCCTCACCGAGGAGACGGCCTGGACGGGACGGATCTTCTCGGTGAGTCGCCTGCACGTGCAGATGCCGGACGGCCGCGAAGCCGTCCGCGACGTGGTGCGCCACCCTGGCGCCGTTGCCATCGTGGCCCTCACGGACGACGGGCACATCTGCCTCGTGCGCCAGTACCGCACGGCGCTCGATCGCGTGACGGTGGAGATTCCCGCCGGCAAGCTCGAGCCCGGCGAGGACCCGCTGGCGGCGGCCCACCGCGAGCTCGAGGAAGAGACGGGGTTCACGGCCGACAAGATGGCCTACCTCACCTCCATCGCGAGCTCCGACGGCTTCACGGACGAGGTCATCCACCTCTATATGGCAACGGGCCTCACGTTTACGAGCTCAAACCCCGATGACGACGAGTTCATCAACGTCGACCTTGTGGAGCTCACCGAGCTCGTTGACGCGGTCCTCGACGGTCGTGTCGAGGACGCCAAGACCGTTGTGGGCGCGCTCGCCTGTGATGCCGTGGCCCGCCGCCTTGCCCCAGACGTTCCAACCGAGGATTAGCTCAATGCCAGATACCAGCACCAACAGCCGCCCGCGTGGCGGGTCGACCCCGCATGCCGCGGGTGCGCTGTACCGCAAGTTCCTCTCGTACTACCGCTCGCAGTGGCATCTGTTTGCCGTCGACACCGTTGCCGCCATCGTCATGACGGCGGTTGACCTGGCGTTTCCCATCATCCTGCGCGATCTTACCGGTGGGCTGTTCACCGAGGGCGCGGGTGCCATCATGGGGGCCCTGGGCACGCTCGCGCTCGGTCTTGTCGTCATGTACGCCGTGCGCTACGCCTGTCGTTACTTCGTGGGCTACTGGGGCCACGTCATGGGCGCGCGCATGGAGAGTCACATGCGCCAGGACCTGTTCGACCAGTACGAGCGCTTCAGCTTCTCGTACTTTGACAGGCACAACACCGGCGACCTCATGAGCCGCGTGGTTTCCGACCTGTTCGACATCTGCGAGGCGGCCCACCATGGGCCAGAGTACGCCATCATCTGCGGCATTAAGATCGTGGGCTCGTTTGCGATCCTCGCGACCATCAACTGGAAGCTCTCCGCCGTGCTCGCCGTCATCACGGCGATCCTGTGGGCGTACAACTCGCGCGCCAACAAGCGCATGCGCGCGGTGTTCATGGAGAACCGCACGCGCATCGCAGGCATAAACTCGCAGCTCGAGGACTCGCTCGGCGGCATCCGCATCGTGAAGGGCTTTGCGGCCGAGGACGTGGAGCGCGAGAAGTTCGCCCGCTCAAACGAGGCCTACCTCGAGAGCAAGCAGCGGATGTACCACGTCATGGGTGGCTACCAGGCCATGATCGCTGCCCTCATGGGCGCGCTGTTCACCGTGGTCATCGTCTATGGTGGCTACCTCATCGCGGTGGGAGAGATGGTGCCGGCGGACCTCTCCACCTACGCGCTCTACATCACCACGTTCACGGCCGCCATCGAGCAGCTGCTTAACTTCACCGAGACGTTCCAGAAGGCCGAGGCGGGCTTCAAGCGCTTTGACGAGATTCTCGCCACGAAGCCGGACATCCTGGACGCGCCGGGCACACCTGACATCGACATCACCGAGGGCCACGTGGTCTACTCGGGCGTGCGCTTCTCCTATGACGGGGAGACGGACGTCGTGCGCGGCCTTGACCTGGACATCAAGCCGGGCGAGACAATCGCGCTCGTTGGCCCATCAGGCGGCGGAAAGTCCACGACCTGCAGCCTGCTGCCACGCTTCTATGATGTGCGCGAGGGCTCCATCACCATCGACGGCCAGGACGTGCGCAACGTCACCCAGAAGAGCCTGCGCGAGGCGATCGGCCTGGTGCAGCAGGACGTCTACCTGTTCGACGGCACGATTGGCGAGAACATCGCCTATGGCCGACCCTCGGCGACACTCGAGGAGATTCGCGAAGCGGCCCGTGCGGCCAACATCGACGCGTTCATCGACGGGCTGCCAGACGGCTACGAGACGCAGGTGGGAGAGCGTGGCGCCAGACTCTCTGGCGGCCAGAAGCAGCGCATCGCCATCGCCCGCGTGTTTCTCAAGGACCCGAAGATCCTCGTGCTCGACGAAGCCACGAGCGCGCTCGACAACGAGAGCGAGCATGCCGTCCAGGAGTCACTCTCGCGCCTTGCTGCCGGTCGCACGACGCTCGTGATCGCACACCGTCTCTCGACCATCCGCGACGCGGATGAGATCGTGACCGTGGACGGCGGACGGGTGGTCGAGCGGGGCACGCACGACGAGCTCATGGCGCTGGGCGGCACCTATGCCACCTACTATCGCATGCAGTTCGGCCGCCACGCGTGACGGTTGGCTCGGGTGGCAAATGGCCCCGGCGCCAAGCACGGTGACAGTTTGACCCCGTCCCCAAGTGTCACCGTGACGTGTGTAGCTTGGGCGGAATGGTGGGACACCTTAAGGAAAGCCCAAGCTGCCTGCCTATACTGAATCCCGACCGTTCTGACCAAATGACACTACGAGGAAGAGCATGGCCAAGAAGGACAAGAGCGCAAAGGCCCCCACGCCCGACGAGGTGGAGGCCATTTTCTCCGACGTGGACGAGACGGGCCACACGAACGCATCCAAGGCCCGCAAGGAGCGCACGCGTCGTCGTGCCCGCAAGGCTGCCGTCGAGGTCGACCCGCTGTCTGGCGACGACCCCTCCGGCTCGAACGTCGGCAAGACGATGACGCGCGCCGCAATCGCCGTGCTCATCGTGCTGCTCGTCGCCGTCGTTGTGTCTCAGGTGGCCTGCGGCCTCGTCCGCCGCGCCGGCACCGCCCAGCTCGCCGAGCACGTTGACTCCGCGAGCGTCAACACCGCGCTTCGCAACGGCGTCGAGTGGGGAGACGGCTTCACGCAGTTCCCAGAGGACTACACGGTGCTCGAGGCCAACGAGGAATCCGGGACCATCGAGGTCAGCGTCGTGGACACCGCGTCCAAGAACGAGCTCGAGTGCCTGGCGGGCTCTCAGATCCAGGCTGCGGCCCTGTCGGTCAACGCGCTGCTCAACCCCAACATCAACCAGGTCATCTACCACGTTGACGTCCACATCGACGACAGCGGCAACATCCAGCAGTCCTCGCTGTTTGGCTTCCTCAAGCCCACGGGCACGATGAAGCGCTTTGCCACGTTCGTGTGGACCAAGAGCACCGGCGTCGACGGCGGATTCAACTTCAACTGCATGATCACGGACCTCGATGCCACGGCGTCCGAGAACCTGCGCGAGAAGGTCACGCTGCCGAGCAACATCATCGACGCCGTCATCGGCGACTCCGCCGCCACGACCGAGGCCGCGAGCACCACCGACGCGGCCGCGACCGACGCCGCCGCATCGGACCCCGCAACCGAGGCGGCCACGGAGTAGACAACGCACGCACGGGCGGCCCATCCGACGCGGAGGGCCGCCCTTTTTCTTTTTAGGAGTGGCCATGACCGCTGCAAGCGACCTGTACCTGTACCGACGCGAGGGCAACTACCTGCCGCGCGTTGCTGCCGTGCACGACCTGTGCGGCTACGGAAACTGCTCGCTTGGCGTGGCCATTCCGGTCTTGAGCTGCGCGGGCATCGACGTGTGCTCGGTCCCCACCTCGCTGTTCTCGGCCCACACGAAGTTCCCGGGCTTCTACATGCTCGACACCACGCCCATGCTCGACGCCTACCTCGACGCCTGGCGCGTGCACGGCGTCGACCTGGACGGCGTCTACTCGGGCTTTCTGGGGTCGGCCGAGCAGGTGGCCGCAATCCGGCGGCTGTACGCCGAGTATCCCCATGCCCTGCGTATCGTGGACCCCGTGATGGGGGACAACGGCCACCGCTATCCCACCTATACCGACGAGATGTGCGAGGCAACTCGCGGCCTTGTTGACGGCGCGGACGTCCTTACGCCCAACCTCACGGAGGCATCCATCCTCACGGGCATTCCCTACGAGGGCGCGGATGTCGACGAGGGCTATGTCCGCCGCATCGCGGGCGCGCTTCTCGACATGGGGGCCAAGACGGTCGTGATCAAGGGCATCGTCCGTGCGGGCGAGCATGTCATCAGAAACTATGTGGCCACGGCCGATGGTCTCGACTCCGTGAGCGACGATCTGCTTCCCTACATGCTCCATGGGACGGGGGACCTGTTTGCGAGCGGTCTCACCGCGGCCATCTATGCCGGTCGCTCACTTCTGGATGCCGTCTCGTTTGCGGGGGCGCTCGTGAGCGATGCCATGGCGGTCTCCTGTGACCAGCCGGGCTACGAGCTGCGCGGCGTCAGCTTCCAGTCTGTTCTCGGAGACGTAACGGCGCTCATCGCCTAATCCATCCCTTGCGGCGTATACTTGGGATTTGCGCGCTCGTGCGCAGCGCAGACATACAGGCACAAACCTGAGGAGCGAACATGGCAGATCAGCCGCTCGTTGGCATCATCATGGGTTCCAAGTCTGACATGCCCACCATGGAGGCATGCACCAAGCAGCTCGAGGAGCTCGGCGTTCCCTACGAGCTCGTCATCGCGAGCGCCCACCGCACGCCGGACAAGGTCCACGAGTGGGCCGCATCTGCCGCTGATCGCGGCCTCAAGGTCATCATCGCCGCGGCTGGCAAGGCCGCGCACCTCGGCGGCGTCGTTGCCGCCTACACCCCGCTGCCCATCATCGGCGTGCCGATGAAGACGAGCGACCTCGGCGGCATGGACTCACTGCTCTCCATGGTCCAGATGCCCAGCGGCGTCCCCGTTGCCTGCGTCGCCATCAACGGCGCAAAGAACGCGGCCATCTACGCCACGCAGATCCTCGGCGCCACGCTTCCTGAGTATCGCGAGAAGATCGTCGGGTTCAAGCGCTCCATGGCTCAGGGCTAGGTCAGGCGAATGGCTCAGAAGTCCAACGGCAAGCACTTCAAGCAGGACGCAGCGCAGGCCGCGCTCGCACAGGCGCGGACGGCTGGCTACGTCCCGGCCTCTGCCGGTGCCTACTCTCGCACCGCGAAGCAGGGTCGCGCGGCAAGGTCCGTTCGCGACTCGCACGGCGGCGCTCCTCGCCAGGGCAAGCCCAAGCGTCGCCGCAACATACTGTCCACGCTGCTCATCATCGTGGGCGTGGCACTGCTGCTTGTGGCTGGTGGCATGTGGGGGTACGCCCAGTACCAGTACCACGTCCAGGACGAGAACAACGCCAAGCTCGCAGCCTATGCCACGGTCTCCGATGACGCCGCCCAGCCGCCCACCATCGACTGGGCTGGTCTCAAGGCCGTGAACGCGGACATCGTGGGATGGATCTACATCCCCGGCACGCACGTGGACTTCCCCGTCTACCAGGGAGACTCCAACGACACCTACCTGCGCACGAGCGCGGAGGGCGAGTACTCTGTGGGCGGCCAGATCTTCATGGACTACGAGAACACGGCGCCCGGACTCGTTGACCGCCAGACGCTCATCTACGGCCACCACCTCAACAACGGGGCCATGTTCACTGACGTGGACGAGTTCGCCAGCCAGGACTACTTCAATGGTATCGACACCGTCTGGTACCTCACGGAGGATGCCAGCTACGAGCTTGAGCCGCTGTTCTTCTACAAGTCTGCCGCCACGAACGGCGCTGCTCGCCAGTACGCGTTCTCCTCTGACGATGACTTCCACACCTACCTCGCGAACGCGCTCTCTCAGGCTACGGCCAAGAGCTCCTCGGCCGACGGCGCCTGCTCGAGCGTCTCTCGGGTGCTCACGCTCTGCACCTGCGACTATGAGAACGACTTTGGAAAGGGCAATGGCCGAGGCCTACTCGTGTGCGCGCTCAAGAGCGAGGTCTCTGGCACCGACGCAAACGTATCAGCCAGCTAGCGGAGGGGAACCGCATGTCTGACCGTCCTGTGAACGAGAATGCCGCCAACAACTCGGACTCGCTTCATGACGAGTGTGGCGTGTTTGGAATCTGGGCGCCGGAGCGAGACGTCGCGCGCATGACGTACTTCGCCCTCCATGCGCTGCAACACCGTGGTCAGGAGAGTGCGGGCATCGCCGTGGGAGACGGTGCCACCGTCATGGCCACGAAGGACCTCGGCCTCGTGACCCAGGCCTTCACCGACTCCGACCTCTCGGCGCTGCCCGGTAAGGTCGCCATCGGCCACGTGCGCTACGGCACGGCGGGGTCCAAGGGGTGGGAGAGCGCCCAACCGCACCTCTCGGCCATCAACGACGTGCTCATCGCACTTGCCCACAACGGCACGCTCGTGAACTTCGACCAGCTGCGCGTTGAGCTCATCAACAACGGCGTGCCGTTCCGCACGCACACGGATTCCGAGGTGGCCGCCCGCCTCATCGGTTTCTTCACCGAGAAGAAGCACCAGCTGCGCGCGGGCATCGCCCATGCCATGGCCATGATGGAGGGCGGCTACGCCATGGCCCTCATCCGCGAGAACGCGCTGTATGCCTTCCGCGACCCGCACGGCATCCGCCCGCTGTGCCTTGGCAGGCTTGCGAACGACCAGGGCTGGGTCGTAGCCAGCGAGACGTGTGCCCTCGACATCGTGGGCGCCGAGTACGTGCGAGACGTGCGCCCCGGCGAGATCATCCGCGTCTCGGACGACGGCATCTCCTCTACCCAGGCCCTCGACCCCGAGGCCCGAGCCGAGTGCATCTTCGAGCACGTCTACTTTGCCCGACCGGACTCCCGCTTCCACGGCAAGAGCGTCTACTCCATGCGCTATGCCATGGGCCAGCGCCTTGCGCAGGAGGCCCCGGCCGACGTCGACCTCGTCATCGGCGTGCCCGACTCCGGCATGCCTCCCGCGGAGGGCTTCGCCCACGAGCTGGGCCTTCCGTTTGGCGAGGGTCTCATCAAGAACCGCTACGTGGCCCGTACCTTCATCCAGCCCACGCAGGAGCTTCGCGAGATGGGCGTCCGCCTCAAGCTCAACGCGCTCATCGACAACGTGGCCGGGAAGCGCCTGGTGGTCGTCGATGACTCCATCGTGCGCGGCACGACCTCAAAGCAGATCGTGCGCATGCTCAAGGACGCCGGCGCCACCGAGGTCCACATGCGCATCAACTCTCCCGAGGTCACGTGGCCGTGCTTCTACGGCATCGACACGGACACGCAGGACCAGCTCATCTCCGCGAGCAAGACCGTAGAGGAGATCTGCGAGTACATAGGTGCGGACTCGCTGGCCTTCCTCTCCCCCGAGGGGCTTCGCGCCTGCGTTCCCAACCTCTCTCGCTGCGAGGACTGCCCGTCTGGTCGCAGCGGCTACTGCGAGGCGTGCTTCACGGGCGAGTACCCGGTGGAGATCCCGGCGAGCTTCTCGGCGGGCAAGTTCCTTGAGGGCTACAAGCCCAGGAACCTCGCGAAGGCGAGCGCCGCGTCCCAGATGAGCGTGGACGACGTCGTGAACGTCGACGTGTAGCCTTGGTTTCACCCGCGTGCGCGGCCGCCTGATGCTGGTGCGGCTGCGCGCGTTGTTTGCGCCGGCCTGTCCGGCACCGATCCGCTCGACTGTCCAACCCACGAAAGGACCTCTCATGAGCAACGACAAGCACGTGACCTACGAGGACGCCGGCGTCGACACCGCCGAGGGCGCTCGCGCGGTGGACGCCATCAAGGCCGCCGTGAAGGAGACGAGGCGCCCCGAGGTCATCGGTGGCCTCGGCGGCTTTGGCGGGTGCTTCTCGGCCGCCGCGTTCAAGGACATGGAAGACCCCGTCATGGTCTCGGGTACGGACGGCGTGGGCACCAAGCTCGCCATCGCCCAGCTGCTGGGCCGCCACGACACGGTGGGCGAGGATCTCGTTGCCATGTGCGTGGACGACGTGGTGCCCATCGGCGCCGAGCCGCTGTTCTTCCTGGACTACGTGGCCATCGGCAAGCTGCGCGCCGACCACGTTGCGCAGATTGTCTCGGGTATCGCCAACGGCTGCAAGAAGAGCGGCTGCGCCCTTGTGGGTGGCGAGATGGCCGAGCACCCCGGCGTCATGAACCCGGATGACTACGACCTCGCCGGCTTCGTGGTGGGCGTCGTCGACCGCCCGAAGATGATCGGCCCCGAGAAGGTCAAGGCGGGCGACGTCATTCTCGGCCTGCCGAGCTCGGGCATCCACTCCAACGGATACTCGCTCGTGCGCAAGGTGGCCATCGAGGGCAGGAGCGTCGAGGAGCTCGAGGCATACAATGAGGAGCTCGGCGAGTCCGTGGCCGATGCCGTGATGCGCCCGACCACCATCTACGCCGGCCAACTCATCCGCGCCCTTCGCGCCGGTGCGCCCATCCACGCCATGGCTCACATCACGGGCGGCGGCATCACCGAGAACCTCAACCGCGCGATGCCCGCAGACGTGGACGCGCTCGTCTACCGTGGCGGCGAGGCCGGCCCCGCGTGGAGCATCCCGCCCATCATCACCTATGTGAGCCGCCTTGCCGGCCTCACGCTCACCGAGGCGTACAAGACGTTCAACATGGGCGTGGGCATGAGCGTCATCTGCGCGCCGGAGGACGTCGACGCCGTGACGGCCGCACTCAAGGCCGAGGGCCTCGATCCGTTCGTCATGGGCGAGTGCGTCCCGGGTACGGGCTGCGTCCAGTACCGCGACGACGCCGAGTAGGGGGCCTGCGATGAGCGAACCCCTCAAGATCGGCGTGCTGCTCTCTGGCAGCGGCACGAACCTGCAGGCCATCATCGACCGCATTGCGGACGGCACCCTCAACGCGAGCATCGAGCTCGTGGTGTCGAGTCGTCCGAGCGCCTATGGCCTCAAGCGCGCCGAGGCCGCGGGTCTGCAGACCCTCACGCTCTCCAAGGAGATGTATGCCGACCCCGAACAGGCCGACGAGGTCATTGCCGCCGAGCTCAAGAGCCATGGCTGCGAGTATGTCATCATGGCCGGCTACATGCGCATGGTCCACGCGCCGCTGCTCGCCGCCTACCCCAACCGCGTCGTGAACCTGCACCCGGCGCTGCTGCCGAGCTTCCGCGGCGCACATGCCATCGCCGACGCCTACGAGCGCGGCGTCAAGGTCACGGGCGTCACGGTGCACTTTGCCAACGAGGAGTACGACAAGGGGCCCATCATCGCCCAGCGCGCGCTCGCCGTTGGGGAGGGTTGGAGCGTCGATGAGCTCGAGGCCCACATCCACGAGATCGAGCACGAGCTGTACCCCGAGGTCATTGGCTGGCTTGCCTCCGGCCGTGTCCACGTGGGTGACGACCTGCGCGTGAGCATCGACCCGGCATAGGCGGACGGGCAAGCGACGTCTGCTCTCGAGGTCTCTCGAATCTCTCTAACCTACTCTCTAGCTACTCTCGAATCCTTAGAGAGTAGCTAGAGAGAACCGACTGCCGCGAGTGTAGCTATTCAGACACTTAAGCGCCTAATTTGGGCGATAAGTGACCGAATCGCTACGCTCGCGGCTTACTCGTTGCTAGCGCCGGCGCAGCACCAGGACCGTCTCGGCGTGCTTCGTGTGGGGGAACATGTCCACGACCTCGAGGCTCTCTATGCCGTAGCCGCCGTCGAGGAACAGCTGCAGGTCGCGGCGCTGCGTGGTGGGGTTGCAGCTCACATAGACCACGTGCTCCGGGGCAAGCCCGAGCACGCCGTTGATGAACGTGGGCGTGGACCCGGCGCGGGGCGGGTCCATGATGACGGCGTCGAAGCCCTCGCGGCCCGCGCGGGCGACGTCTCTCATGTAGGCCGTGGCGTCCGCGCAGACAAACTGGCAGCGATCCGCCAGCCCATTGCGGCGGGCGTTGGCGCGGGCGTTCGCCACGGCGCCCTCGACCTGCTCGACGCCCACGACCTCCAGGCCGTCGACCTGCTTTGCGGCGCACATGCCAATCGTGCCGATGCCGCAGTAGGCATCGAGCACGCGCATGCCGCGCTCCAGGCCCGCGCCCTCGATGGCGAGCGAGTACAGCACCTCGGTCTGGGCGGGGTTCGTCTGGTAGAAGGACGTGGGGCCAATCTCGAACTCGCAGCCGAGCAGCTCGTCCACCATGCGTCCGCCACCGTACAGGGCGCGGGTCTCATGGCCGAGAATGGCGTTTGTACGGCGTTGGTTCACGTTCTGGGCGATGGCCGTCACGAACGGAGCCCGCGCGCGGATACGCTCGACAAACTGGCGCTCGCGGGCGATTTGCCCGCCGTTGGTGACGACGGTGAGCAACGCCTCGTCCGTGGCGTACCCCATGCGCACGACGGCGTGGCGCAGAAGGCCACGGCCGTGGTCCTCGTCATAGGCGGGAATGCGGAGCTCCTCGGCTGCACGCGCTACGGCAAGCAGGGCCTCGCGCGCGTGCGGTGCCTCAACGACACAGCTCGCGCACGGAACGATTCGGTGTGTTCCTCGAGCGTAGAAGCCCGAGCGGATGCTGCCTCGCTTGCCGGGCGCAAACGGCGTGGCCGCCTTGTGGCGATACCCGGTGGGCTCCATGCCGTCCGTGTCCATGCCATGGATGGGCACGAGCTCCTCGCGCTGCTGAGCCGTGGTGCCGGCGGGCAGCACGTCTGCGAAGAGCTGGAGCACGGCGTCGCGCTTGCGCCGAAGCTGGATGGGGTAGGGAACGGCAAGCCACTCGCAGCCGCCGCACGACTTTGCGATCGGGCACGTATAGGTCTTGAATCCCATGGCTCTCCCAGCTTGTGTGACGTCTCGCCGATGCGGGTTTTGGCGTCTCTCAGAGTGTTACTGTTGTTTCATTATTCATGGTGGGGGCGCGGCAGAGGCGCGGGCCCAAACCATCCAAGAGAAAAGGATACGACATGGCTTACATCCGTAAGGTTGGCGTCCTCGGCCAGGGTCACGTTGGCGCCCACGTGGCGAACTCGCTTCTCGTTCAGGGACTTGCCGATGAGCTGTACCTGTGCGATATCAACGCCCAGAAGCTCACGAGTGAGGTCCAGGACTTCACGGACGCCCTGTCGTTCTATCCGCACAATTGCAAGATCGTGAACTGCGGCGATGAGTACGAGAAGCTTGCCGGCTGCGACGTCATCGTGAACGCCGCCGGCGAGGTCGCAGCCGCTGCCAAGGACCGCGACGGCGAGCTGTTCGTGACCTCCGAGATCGCCCGCACGTTCATCGCCCGCGTGGCTGACGCCGGCTTCAAGGGTGTCTGGGTCTCAATCTCCAACCCCTGCGACGTCATCTGCACCGAGATCTGGCGTCTCTCCGGCTGTGACCCCAAGCGCATCGTGGGTTCGGGCACCGCGCTGGACTCCGCGCGTCTGCGCAACGCCATCTCCAAGCGCACGGGCCTGGACCAGCACTCCATCAACGCCTACATGCTCGGCGAGCACGGCGCGTCCCAGTTCGCCGCGATGTCGTGCGTGAGCTTTGGCTGTAAGACGCTTGAGGACCTCGCCGCCGAGCAGCCCGAGCGCTTTGGCTTTGACCAGCTCGAGTGCGAGGAGGAGGCGCGCCACGGCGGTTACGTGACGTATGCCGGCAAGGGCTGCACCGAGTACGCCGTGGCCCAGGCGGCCGTCCGTCTCGTCCAGGCCGTTCTCGGCAACGAGCACTACGTGACCTGCTGCTCCACGCTGCTCACCGGCGAGCACGGCGAGGAGGACATCTTCTCGTCCATCCCGTGCGTCGTGGGCGCTAACGGCATCGAGGAGACCTTCGAGCTGCCGCTCAACGAGCGCGAGCAGGTCGCGTTCCATGCGAGCTGCGAGCACATCCGCGGCAACATCGCCCAGCTCGGCGAGTGGTGGAACGCCGAGAGCCGCGTGAAGTAGCTCCCGTTCCATATATGCGAGCGTTCTGGCTCGGCAGGTATTGTGCCTGTCGGGCCCTCTTGTGTCGAGACGTGTTGACATCAAGAGTCCACTAATATGCATATAAGCGATATTTTCGCAGGTAAACTGTAATTTCTCTGAACATCGAGCGTGGAGCTGTCTATTGAAACGACGGCAAAACGCCCGACAGAAATGTAGCTCGGCAGCTCCGGAGACCCACGCCCGCGCGTGGGAGGAGAGGAGCCTGCATGAGTACGAACAGACCGCGGCGTGGCACATGGGCTCGCCGACTCTTCGGTGGCATCGTCGCCGCCGTGCTTGTCTTGGGAGCGGCGGCGCCATCGGTCGCCTTTGCCGCTGATGGTCAGGGCATCGCGAGTCACGCGCCCGAGCATCACAAGACGATTCGGGCCAACGGCGACGGCACGTATGACCTCACGCTGTCCGTCACAGGTGAATCAGAGGAGTCCCAGACCTCGACGCCTGCCGACGTCGTGGTCGTGGTGGACTGCTCCACGAGCATGAACGAGGGCATCGACGGCCGAGGTAGCAAGAGTCGCATGCAGGCCGCGCATGACGCGGTGAGCTCCCTCGCGAGCGCGCTCCTTACCGATGAGAACGCCGCGCTTCCGGCGGAGCAGCAGGTGCAGATGTCCGTCGTAACGTTTGGCACGCATGCCGACGTGGCGCAGGGCTTTACGGCCAATGCGAGCGCCGTGAGTAACGCGGTCGCCACGCGAGCTCCCGAGAACAACGGCACTAACTGGGAGGCGGGTCTCAAGAAGGCGAACGAGCAGTCGTCCGGCCGCGCCAATGCCAAGAAGTACGTCGTGTTCCTGTCTGACGGCAATCCGACGTTCCGTGATAGCGCCGAGGGTTATAAACGCTCTGATGAAGGCTTTCTTGGCCTTCTTCGGATGGATAGCAAGAATGATGACGGAACCTATGGACTGGGCGACTCGGATCCCAAGGGCCGCAACTACAATGCCGCCAAGGCCGAGGCCAACCGCCGCGACTCCTCCGTCAGCTTCTACGCCGTCAGCGCCGCCCGCGACGCCTCTAACATGAGCAAGCTCGCCGCGGACGCAAACGGCGCTTACCTCGACGGCACCACCGCGAGCAACCTCGCGGATGCCTTCGCCAAGATCGCCCAGACCATCAAGAAGTCCACGCTCTACAAGGACGTCAAGATCGCGGACAAGCTCTCGCAGTGGGTCACCGGCACCGCTGCCGACGGATCCATCGAGAACGTCCGCTACGCCAAGGGAGACTCCGCTTGGACCAACGCTCCCGCCGCGAGCGTCAATGGCGACTCTCTCACCTGGGACCTCTCCAGCATCGGCGAGCTCGAGAAGGGCGTCACCTACTCCGTGACGTTCACCATTCGCCCGAGCGCTACCGCCTACGAGGACGTCGCCGCGAAGGGCACGCAGCAGACGTACGAGACGAACGACCAAGGTGGCACGTACGTCGAGTACAAGACCGTCGCCCACGAGACGGGCAAGGAGGACGTCGTCTCCGACGCGAAGACGGACCTCTACGAGCTCCCGACAATCGACCTTGCCGCGCCGAGTCCGACGACGCTCGCGAGCGGCACCATCACCGGCACAAAGACGCTCACTGGTCGCAACCTCTCCGCCGGCGAGTTCAACTTCACGATTGCCGCGGCGGACGGCTCTGCCGAGAACACGCCGCTTCCTTCTACGACTGAGGTCGCGAATGCGGCGGACGGCTCCTTCTCCTTCGGCGACATCACGTTCGGCCGCGCCGGGACCTATCTCTATGACATCGCCGAGGACACCTCGAACCCGCCGGCGGGTGTCACTGCCGTGACGATGGGCAGCAAGCAGGTGAAGGTCGTCGTGAAGAGCGACGGCAGGGGCGGCCTCACGGTCAATGCCGAGCTTCCCGAGGAGGGCCTCGCGTTCGAGAACGCCTACGACGCCGAGGACGCCACCGTCAGCGTGAACGCCACGAAGGCCATCACGGCTCCCGAGGGCATCGAGGCGCCGGTACTCAACGACGGCGACTTCCAGTTCACTATGACCGCGAACACCGAGGGCGCGCCCCTGCCCGCCGAGACGACCGTCTCGAACCGGGGTGGCAACGTGACCTTCGGAGCCATGACGTTCACGAAGGACATGCTCGGCGGCGCCATGGAGAAGACGTTCAGCTACACCATCACGGAGAGCGGTGAGAAGGCCGGCGTCACGAACGACGGTCCCAAGTCCTTCGAGGTCACGGTGAGGGACGATGGTGCCGGCAAGCTTGTCGCGCAGGTCTCCGGAGACCTCGCGTTCGTCAACTCCTATGCCGTCGCTCCCGTGAGTTACAGCGTTACCCAGGACGTCTCCATCAAGAAGGAACTCACCGGACGCGCACTTGCCGAGGGCGAGTTCAGCTTCGAGCTCGTCGAGGGTGAGAGCGTCGTCGCTACCGCCACGAACGCCGCGGACGGCACCGTGAGCTTACCGTCCATCACCTACACGACGCCCGGCGAGCACAACTACACGGTTCGCGAGGTCAGGGGCAACGCGGGTGGCGTCACGTACGATGACAACGAGTACGGCATCACCGTGAGTGTGACGGACAACGGCGCCGGCCAGCTCGTGGCCCAGGCCAAGAGCGATGATGACATCACGTTCGAGAATGCCTACGTCGCCACTCCTGCCACCATCTCGCTGAGTGCCACGAAGGTGCTTGATGGTCGCGACCTCACGGACGGCGAGTTCTCGTTCGTTCTCGAGAACAACGGCCAGGTCATGGACACGGCCACGAACGCCGCCGACGGCACCGTCTCGTTCCGCGAGCTTACGCTCAAGACCGCCGGCACGTATACGTTCGCCGTCTCCGAGGTTCAGGGCAACGAGGAGGGCGTGACGTACGACACCGCGAAGTACACCATCACGGTGACGGTCTCCGACAACGGCGCTGGCCAGCTCGTGGCGAGCGTCGAGGGCGACAACCCCACGTTCACGAACACGTACGTGAAGCCCGCCGAGCCGGCGGAGGAGCCCACGCCGCCGGCCTCGCCCGATGACTCCGGCGCTTCGACTGAGTCCGAGAAGCAGATGCCGCAGACGGGTGACACGAACAACGCGGCCCTACCCGCGGCTGTTGCGATCATCGCTGTCGTCTGCATCGCGGCGGGCGTCGTTGTGAGCCGCAAGAAGAGGCAGTAGACAAGCACGGCAGAGCTTTTAGCGAGCGTCCCAGGGGGTTGGTCCCTCTGGGACGCTTCTTGTTTTGGGATGCCCAGGGTGCCCAAAAGTGTCAGTCACTTTTGGGCTGATATGCATATAAGTCATATTTCCGCAGGTAGAAGGCCTATTCACCTAGCTTTAAGCCTGAAGGCAAAACAAGTTTTGACGCAAGTCGCGAGCCATGCGCTTGCGATTTCCTAGGGAAGGGCTCGCTTATGAAGAAGCACTCTCGCACGAGTCTCGCGCACATGCACGCAGGGGCAAGGGTTGTCGTGGCGGCTGGTCTCGTCGCTGCGCTCGGCATTCTCGCGCCGAACGTTGCGCTTGCGGATGACGCGCCTTCCGTGGAGCAGATGGACCCGGCGGCTGCTGCCTCTCAGCTTACCGACGACGCACCCGCGCCCGAGACCGACGCAGACACTCCCAAGGCTGTCGATGAGGTCCAGGATACCCCCGAGGTTCAGGACGTTGCCGTCCAGACGCCTGTCTCCAACGCTGTGGCCAGCTTCAACGGACAGAACTACGCGACCTTCGACGCCGCTCTCGATGCTGCCCACAACACTGACGGCGCCACGATCAAGCTGCTTGCCGACGCGCAGACCAAGGGCCTCAACCTGAACCACGACCTCACCATCGAGGGCGACGGGCACGCCCTCAAGTTCACGGACAAGGGAATCGCGCTGTGGGGTCACGCCCTCACACTCAAGAACGTCCAAGCGTCCATGACGGGCGTGGGCTCGACGCCGTATACGGCGGAGTGGAACTGGGTGTCAGTCTGTGCAAGCAGGGACGCCTCCCTCACGCTTGACAACGCCTCTCTCATCATGGATGGCACGGGTACCAGTGACAAAACGCATGCCATCTACTTCTGCTCTAACAACAAGCTCAACCTCCTCAATGGGTCGAACCTCACAATTAGGAACTACAAGCAGGATGCGCTCGAGTGGGATGGTGGCGACGGTGGCTACAACGTGAACATCACGGGTGGCTCCACCTATACCTCGGAGCACAACCGCTCCGGCTTCGTCGGCACGTTCTACGTCACGGTCGATGCCTCCAATGTCAACGTGACGAACTCGCTTGGAAACGGCTCGAACGGCTCGCACTTCGACATTAAGAACCACTCCACGGTCGACTTCTCGGGTAACGGGTCGCACGGCCTCTCGGCCGGCAATCTGGCTATTACTGACTCGACGGTAACGTGCGAGAACAACGGGCTCACTGGAATCATCTTCACGGGTAAGGGACAGTTCACGCGTGCCAATGTTCAGGCCACCGGGACGATTGGCAAGAGCTACTGGAATGCCGGCATTCGCCTCATGAAGGCCCACGCCTCCCTTGACGTTGATGCGGACTCTACGGTGTCCGTGACGGGCAACCAGACTACTGGCCTCTTCCTTGATTCCGGTGCACGAGCTGCGTTTGCCGAGGGCACAAAGCTCACCGTTACGGGAAACGATGCCTCGCAGGCGAATTATTATGGAATCAAGCTGGAACTTGCGCAGATGGGTGGAGGCGTTGTCGTTCGCAATGGTGCGAGCCTGACGCTCCCGAGTTCCGCGATCATCGATAACAACAATGCCGCCCTCGCCGGCGACGACGTGTATGTCGAGGATGGCGGCTCTATCTCGTTCGGCTCGGTGAATGCTGCTCGCTCGCTCACCGAGTTTGACGGTTGCGGCCACACCATCGACGCGTGGTATGACGACGCGGCGAAAGCCCGCTGGTCTGCCCACGGCGACACGAACCACATCGTGCCCGTCTCGGAGGGCAGCTACCAGGGCCCGCTCGCGCTCAAGGCGGCGCATGGCCTCGTTCGCGTCGACTACAAGTACGTTGGCGACGCCCCTGATGCCGCCAAGCTCCCGGATTCCGATGAGGACCTCGAGCTCGGAGCTCCCTATGACGCCGCGACGCAGGCTGGCGTGGACGGCTGGACGTTCGACGGCTGGTACACCGACGAGGCCTGCACGCAGAAGTGGGAGGACGGCACGGCGCTGCCCGGCTCTATGACGCTGTACGGCAAGTGGACCAGGGTGCCGGCCGAGCCCTCGCAGCCTACGGAGCCGCAGCAGCCGACCACCCCTGCGAGCAAGCCCTCCTCGGCCAAGGGCGACGGAAAGGCCATTCCCCAGACGGGCGATGCCTCTGCCACTGCCGTTCTCGCCGTCGCTGCCGCTGGCACTGCGGCAATCGCCGGTGGACTGAGCTTCCGCAGGCGTTCCAAGTAGCATCTCTCGCAACGAGGGCTCCCACGAGTAATCGTGGGGGCCCTATTTTCATGCGAAACATGCCCAAAAGTGTCAGTCACTTTTGGGTCATTCGATATGCAATCAACTTTCAAATATATGCATATAAGTGATATTTCCGCAGGTAGATAGCTTAACTCCATAGATTTATGACAAAGGGACGGCGTGTCTTGCATGCGCGTGCCTATGCATTTTTTTGCCTCGTGTCGGCAAATAGAGGGAGAGGCTGTCTATGAAGAGGTTCTCGCGTGTTTGCACGAGAGGGAAAATCGTCGCTGCGGCGGGACTCGTGGCGGCGCTCGGGGTGCTGGCTCCGAACGTGGCTGTGGCCGATGATGCGGCCGAAACGACCCTGACCGCGCCGGAGACGACTGACCAGGCGGCGACCCCCGCTGCCGCGTCCGAGCGGTCCGCCGCCGAGACGGACAACGCCACAACCGTCGATGCGCCGGAAACGACCGAAGCGCCCGCAGCGCAGGTTGCTGACGAGGATGTCATCACGCAGGATGCGCCGGCGACTCCTTCCCTCCAACCCGGATTGGATAACCAAACCGCCGTCGCAAAGATTGACAACGTCGCGTACGCCTCGCTCGACGAGGCCATTGCCGCCGCCAAGGCTGGTGACACGATCGACCTGTCCGGCGACGCCCAGATCGCTACGACGAACTTCATCACCAAGGCCGTGATCGTGCGCGGCAATGGCCATGCCGTCACGGTTGCCAAGCAGCCGGGCACCGAGGGCGGCGACCTCACGATCGAGGGCTCTGGTTCGCTCACGTTCGACAACGCCAATGTCACGTTCGCGGGTGGCGGTAAATGGGCCGTCACCATGCGTGACAGTGGCAAGCTCTCCTTCGAGAACGGCGCAACCGCGACCTTTACGCAGGTGGGCATCTACACCGTGGGCGCCGGCTGCTCTATCAACGTGAACGCCTCAACGATGACGTTTGACGGAACCTCATACACGGCCATCATGAACGAGTACAAGGGCGGCCAGGGCTATGCCTCCATCAATGTGACGAACGGCTCAAACCTCACCGTCGAAAATGTCGGGAACGGCAACAACGGCATCACGGGCTTCATTGTCAACGTCGTAAAATCTCAGCTCCACGTTGACAACAACGCGAATCAGGGCCTCGTCCGCTGCACTACGACCCTTGATGCATCCACGGCCACCATCAGTGGAAATGACATTGGCATCACGGGCTATCGTGGGCTGGACAACCTTACGCTCAAGAACGGCTCGACGCTCGAGATGACCGATAACAAGAGTGCAGGCATCTTCCTGTGGGGCGGCAACGTGGACGTTCAGGCTGGAACGTCGCTGAGCATCACCGGTACCGGCGCCGCGGCCGAGCAGGGTGCCTATACCGGCGCAATCTGCACGTACTACTACGGGAGCGACTACCGTTCGCATGTGGTTCTCGCCGATGACGCCATGGTTAGCCTCGTCAACAACCCGGTTGGCGCCATCAACAACGGCGGCGAGATGTACGTTGGCGCTGGCACCACCATCATGGGCAACGGTGCGAATGCCGAGAACGGCGGTGGCATTCTCAACACCGGCAAGATTACCGTCGTCAATGGCGCCCGCCTCTACAACAACCATGCCAAGACGTCCGGCGACGACATCTGCAACGCCACAGCGGCGGATGCCTCGAGCTGCGGAACCATTGACTTTGCCGCCACGGGCGACGACTGGCAGCTCGACTCCGAGCTTGGCAACTGCGGCCACGCCATCGATGGCTGGTACGTGGACGCCGCGGGCTCCCGCTGGTCTGCCCACGGTGCTGGAAAGCACGTCGAGGCTGCGTTGGAGGGGTCCTACAGCACGCCACTCGCGCTCAAGGCGGCGCACGGGCTCGTCTGCGTCGACTACAAGTACGTTGGCGAGGCGCCCGATTCCGCCCAGCTGCCCGATGCGGACGTTGAGCTCGAGACGGGCCTGCCCTACAACGCCAAGGCCCAGGCCGGCGTGGACGGCTGGACGTTCGACGGCTGGTACACAGACGAGGCCTGCACGCAGGGGTGGGAGGACGGCACGGCGCTGTCCGGCTCCATGACGCTGTACGGCAAGTGGACCAAGGTGTCCGCTCCCGCGTCAACGGACGAGTCCGCGACGCCCTCCTCGTCCGTGAAGCCGGCTGAGGCTGCGAAGAGGCCACAGAAGCAGCTTCCGCAGACGGGCGACGACACGGCCACGCCGCTCGGTCTCCTTGCCGGAGCTGCCGCCGCGCTGACCGCGGGTCTCGCCCTGCGCAAGCGCTCGAAGTAACGGGACGCATCAATCGGGAGCGGCATCCGGGGCGAGGCTCGCATGCGGGTCTCGCCCCGCCCTTGCTTGGCCGTGCGTGGCCAGGCGCCGGCACAACGCGCAGCTGGACGCATATATCGCATATTTCTGCTGGTTAAAGCCTTGATTCGTTAGCTTTAGGGGAGCGGGCAACTAATTCGATTGGAAAGCCATGACAAAGCGAGCCAAGGTGAGCGCCATCGTAGGCGTTCGGATCAACGAGCGCGAGCTCGAGCTTCTCAAGCGCATCCATGCTGGTGCTGCTCCGTGCGTGCTGAGCGTCAACGGCCTTGCCCGTGACTTCTCGTGCAGCGTGGCCACTGTGCGCAACTCCATTAGGGCGCTTGAGGACAAGGATCTCATCTTGGTGCGAGCCCGCTTCCTGAGAAATGGCGGTCAGCTTGAGAACGAGTACGAGCTTACCGAGGCGGGTGGTCGGATTCTTGAGGTGAACGGTCGCCTAAAGTAAAGGTTATCGCATATATCTCATATTTTCAGGCCACATGCAGGCCGGGGACTAAGCTCAAATCAACGGAGTGCGCGTGGGCGAGTGCCCACGCATTGCTTCGGACCGCATCAAGCAATCGTCTCGAGGTGGAGTGGCATGGAAATAGTGCTCGGGGGGGGGACGTCGCTGGTAATAGCCTTGCCAGCGTACTCGCCAACGGGCCCGTGCCGCCACTCCTCTGGCGCCGGTGATTGGTATGCCTCGACAATGCGGTCCGGACAGCAAACTCATGCATAAGGTGGGGCAGACCTTTGCAGAGGCGCGCGCGGAATCCGGCCTGACGCAGACGCAGCTTGCCGCCCGCTCCGGCATCCATCAATCTTGTCTCAGCAGGCTTGAGCAGGGCAACGGAAACGCCACCATCTCCACTCTCGAGACCGTTGCCAACGCTATGGGCTGCAAGATAGAGATACGCCTCTCCCGCCCATCCGTTCACTGCAAGTAGGATCTGCCGTCCGCCATGTTACGCGCCCCGTTCGCCGCATGCCGGCGGGCGGGGCGTCTTTGTGCCGCGCCGGACGGGTAGGGTAGCCCCAACGAATGCCGTGGCGTGCGTGGGCACCCCGACGCCCACCCAACGCGGTTTGGGTTTGTCGCGTGCGGCGATTCTCCCTTCCGCTGGGCCACGCGGACCTCAACGGAGGGAGTCATCATGAGCGAGAAGATCAGGAACGTTGCCCTCGTCGGCCAAGGCGGCGTCGGCAAGACGATGCTTGCCGAGGCCATGCTCCATCTCTCTGGCGTCACGAACCGCCTGGGCGGTCACAAGGGCACAAAGCCCACGCTCGACTACGACCCCGAGGAGGAGAAGCGCTCCTTCTCCATCAAGCTCGCCATGGCGCCCGTGCCGTGGAACGGCGCGCGCCTCAACGTCATCGATGCCCCCTGCTACCCGGACTTCATTGGAGATGCCTACGCCGCGATGTCTGCGGTTGAGACGGCCGTCTTTGTCGTTGATGCGGCTGGCGACCCCGGCGCGGTCACGACGCGCCTGTGGTATGCGGCCGAGGATCTGTCGCTGGCCCGCGCCGTCTTCGTGAACCGCATCGACCGCTCCGAGGCCCACTATGACGCCACGCTCGCCGCGCTGCAGGAGCGCTTTGGCACGCGCCTCGGCGCCGTGACGTTGCCGTGGGGTGTGGGGGATGACTTCAAGGGCATCATCGACGTCATCCGCATGCAGGCGCGCCACCTCGACGGCTCGGGCAAGCCCGTTGTCTGCGACATCCCCGACGACATGCGGCCCGCCGCCGATGACGCCCGCGCCCACCTCTGCGAGCTCGTGGTTGAGGCAGACGACGAGCTCATGCTCAAGTACCTCGAGGGAGACGGCCAGCTCACGCAGGACGAGCTCGAGGGGCTTCTCGCCAAGGCCATTGCCGAGCGCATCTTCGTGCCCGTGTTCGCCGGCTCCTGCACGCGAGAAGAGGGCGTCACGAGCCTTATGGACGACATCGAGACGTACTTCCCCGCGGCGAGCGACTTTGGTGGCGTGCCGCTCGTCAACGGTGACTACCTCGACATCGACGAGGGCGACGACCGCCCGGTTGGCTTTGTCTTCAAGGTCCTGAACGACCAGCAGAACGGTCGCCTCGCACTCATGAAGGTGCTTGCCGGCACAATCACGCCGGGCCTCGAGCTCACGTGCGCGCGCACGCGCAAGCCCGAGCGCCTCGCGCACATCTACCGCATGGTCGGCCGCGACATGACCGAGGTCCAGAGCGCCGTTGCGGGCGACATCGTCGTGGTTCCCAAGATCGCTGCGATGGCCGGGGACACGCTCTCCGTCACGGGCAAGGTCGAGGCCGCGGCGTTCCGCTTCCCCAACTCGCTGTACCAGGTTGCTATCGAGCCCGACAAGCGCGGTACGGAGGACAAGCTGTTCAGCTTCCTCGAGAAGTCCTGCGACGCCGATCCCACGATGAAGGTCACGCGCAACGAGGAGACTGGCCAGACCGTCATCTCCGCCATTGGCGAGGCGCAGGTGTCGGTGCTGCTCGACCGCATGGCGGCGCGAGCGGGCGTCACGGCGCACGTCGTCCCCATGCGCGTGCCATATCGCGAGACGATTCGACGTACCGCGAGCGCTCAGGGCCGTCACAAGAAGCAGACGGGTGGTGCCGGTCAGTACGGCGATTGCTGGCTGCGCCTTGAGCCCAATCCGGGCGGTGGCTATGAGTTCGTTGACGAGGTCGTGGGCGGACGCATCCCGAAGGGCCTCATCCCGGCCGTGGACAAGGGCGTGCAGGAGACCATGCGCGAGGGCGTCGTGGCCGGCTATCCGATGATCGACGTGCGCGTGGCCTGCTATGACGGCAGCTATCACTCCGTGGACTCCAACGAGATGGCGTTCAAGACCGCCGCGCGCATCGGTTTCCAAAAGGCTGCCTCCGATGCCGAGCCCGTCGTGCTTGAGCCCATGGCAAAGCTCGAGGTCACGGTACCCGAGGACTATGCAGGTTCCGTCATGGGAGACGTGAGCGCAAGCCGCGGCCGCGTCGAGGGCATGAATGCCGGCGAGCGCGGTACCACGGTCATCCAGGCGCGCGTGCCTTACGCCGAGGTTCTCGACTACGCCACGCGCCTGCGCTCGCTCTCTCGTGGTACGGGCGAGTTCACGCTTGAGATCGACGGCTACGAGCAGGTCCCGCATGACGTCCAGGCAAAGCTTGCCGAGGAGTGGCAGAGCCGCCGGGCGGCCGGTAGGTAGCTCTATTCGCTGAGATTGGTGGGCGGCCCCGTCGAGGATTCTCGACGGGGCCGCTTTTATTGCATGCCGTTCGCCGGGCGGCAAACGCGCAAAATCAGGGGCGTCTTGCTATTTCTATGCCATCTAGCTCGCCTGACGCAAATCTAACAAGAATCAAACAGCCGCTTGCCGGATTTGCGAGCGTGATGGGCGTCGCGGGTCTTTTTGTTCCCTAATATCTGCCCCACCCAAAAGGGAGGGGGAGGTTGTGGATAGGTTTGCTGGCATTTCCGGATTTGGCGGTGCGTATGGCACGGGCATCGTGCGGTCTCAGCGTGGCTCGTCGATCGTGGTTGGCTATGAGAGCGCTCTGGCGTTCTGGCGCCACGTCCGCGTGGAGGACCCGGTGCTGACGCGCGAGCTTCTCGGACAGCTCTATCCCGATGACGTGCTCGCGACGCTCGACGCCGAGGCCCTGGCCACGGACACTTCCCTGCGCCCGCTCGAGTTGCCAAGCTGTGCGTGCGAGCGGGCCCAACATGCGGCGATGATCACCGGATTAAAGGTGCCTCTCGATGTTGTTGTCGGCAAGCGCTTGGCAAGAAGGCCATCCTCTGCCCTCGCGTGTCGTACGTGGAGCGGCCCCGTGGCCGACGGGCTGCTCGTCTCCATCGAGTCAGGCGTATTTGTCAGCTCGCCGGAACTTGTGATTATGCAGCTTGCTCATGGTCTCGGGCTTTACAAGTCAATTGCGCTCGCCATGGAGCTCTGCGGTTCGTATTCGCTGCTGAGTAATGGGCGCTGCGAGTGGGACGTTATTCCGCTGACGAATGTGGCGAGACTAAATGGGCTGGCTTGCATATCGGCTGAGTGCAGGGGAGTTGCAACGATGCGCCGAGTTGGAAGGCTCGCCATGGACAACTCTGGATCTCCGAGAGAGACCGCGCTGGCGGTTATGCTGAGCCTCCCGCGCAGCCTTGGTGGATGGGGATGCGGAAAGCCGAGGCTTAATGCCGATATATCTCTCAGTGAAGAGGCGTCAAGAGAATGCTCTCGTTCGAAGCTCGTCGCTGACCTGCTGTTTGATGACGCAGGCCTTGATGTTGAGTATCAGGGGAGAGAGTGGCATGAAAAGAGCGAGGACAGGCTTTCGGATGAGACCCGTCAAAACGCTCTCATGATGATGGGTAAATCCTGCCTGTTTGTTTCAAAAGAGCAGCTGTCTGACGAAGAGCGTATGGACGGAATAGCTGCGCTCATTAGAAAAAGACTTGGTTTCGAACCATTTCGCAAAGAGCTGACGCCTAAGATGGCCCTCCAGCGCATGCAGATGATGTCCGATTTAGGGGTTCGCTGAATAGCGTGGCCAATCTACGTGAAGATTCGGCTTTTACTCCGTCGCAGACTTGAGAAGTGCACGAGCTGTGCGGCCTTTTCGAGGGCTATCCGAAGATGTCTTTCTTACAACACTTAATCTACCTGCATGTTTGCAAGATGCCAATGGAGGCATGTCCGTAAAATAGTCTGAAGCTCGTACACTTCTCAACTTTGCGACGAATAGAGGGCTGACTTCTCACGTAGATTGTTTGTCCTCACAAGGAGGGGCCGTCAATCGTCTGATTGACGGCCCCTGGCGTTGCGTTTGTGGTTTTGCGGAAGGCTAGCTCCAACCAAAATCTCCCAGGCAACGGTCAACGTTGTCTTCGAAGGTGCCAAGCTCAATGCCGCAGCTGGCGAGCTTGCTCGCGTCGAGTCTGAAATCGCGGAAGCGGTCCGAGTAGCGGTCTGGATTGGGCAGGATGAATTGCTCGATCGTATCCTCGCTGTACCCAAGCTTGCGAGCCACCAGCTTGGCGCACTCGTAGGTGCTCAGGCCATCATTGGCATTCGTGCCGTTAGCGGCAGCAAAGTGGTACGTGCCGCTTGGAAGCTCACAGATATTTGCGAAGTTGTCCGCAAGTTGCTGCGCGTAGGTCATGCAGCGCTTCTCGTTCACGGTGAACTTCGTGGGAGTTTGCGTCCGCAGTGCCTTGAGCACGTTGCCCACGATCCCCGGCGATGGCCTAACGCCAGGCATGGCCATCCCAAACATCCAAGAGAGCCGCAACGTCACGTGGTCGCTCGAATTCTCCCTGAGCCATGCGTCCACCTCGGCTTTCTGCTGGCCGTATCTGGTGACGCAGTTCGGCTCAACGTCCTCGGTGAAGGGTCCCGGCTCGCTCTTCCCGTTGAACAGCTGCTCGGTTGAGATGAACAGCATGCGCTTTCCGCGCGCCTCGCACGCCTTCGCAATCTCAATCGCCGAATCGCAGTTCACGAGGTGCGTTCCGTGTGGATCGTTCTCGCAGTCGGCCGTCGTGGCGTTTGCGGCGGTGTGAAAGAGCAGGTCAAAGTCCAGATTCTTGAAGAACCCCGCCACCTCGTCGGGCTTTGTGTAGTCGACGTCATGCCTGCTCACACGCACGAAATCAAAGCGATCCGCGTTATAGCGCTGGACCAGGCTGGCAAGGTAGCCATTTGCCCCGGTAATTGCCACGCGTTGTCTCATTCTTGCCCCCCGTTATCGATGTCCTCATGCGGCCCGCGAGTTCTAGGGTCGATAGCTCTGCAGCACGCGGCAGTTTCCGCGCACGGTGTAGCTTCCCACGCATGCGGGAATCACGGCAGACATGGTATAGGGCAGCTCGACCGCTCCCTCGTCCGTCTCAACAACCGCGTCTCCATGAACGCACGTGAGAATCTGGTAGCGTCCGTTGCCCTTGCAGCTCCACTCGCCCACGACGTCAACGACGTTCGAGGTAAACAGCCTGTGCTCCACGCCCGTGCGCACACGCGTGCCTGCGGCCTCGTCGTAGAGACCAAGGTGGCGCACGCTCGGCTCGTTGTCGGTCTTGAGCACGTCGAACCCCTTGTCAACGTGTAGCTCGCGTCCGCGACCCCAGTCGCACAGGCGATACGTCGTGTTGCCAAACGAGCCGATCTCCACCGCAAAGATGCCCGGGCCTAGCGCGTGCATGGTGCCGGCGGGAATGAGGATGAAGTCGCCCTCGTGCATCTCGACGCGGCGGCCGTAGCGGTCTCCGATGGTGTCGTCCGCCGCCGCGGCTCGCAACGCGTCCACGTTGTCCGTCAAGCATCCGGCGATGAGCTCGGCACCAGGCTCGGCGTGGAGAATGTACCAGCTCTCGGCCTTCTCGTGATCGCCCTCCGCGGCCTGGGCATACGCCTCGTCGGGGTGCACCTGGACGGAGAGAAACTCCTTTGGGTCCATGGAAACGACCTGGATCGTCGCCTCGTCCTCAAGGTCGCCAATGACCTCGTCGTGGTGCCGGGCGAGGAATGCGTCGAACTTCATGCCGGCGCACGGTCCGTTTGCAACCGTAGTGCAGATCCCCTCGTGCGCCGAGACGTCGAAAGCCTCGCCATTGTTGACGTCTCCACCGTACGACAGCCCGCGCGCCTCCGAGATTCGCGTGCCGCCCCAGATGGGGGAGATGTAGGTGGGTTCGAGAAGAATTGGTCCCATGTGTCCTCCTTGGCTTGCAGGCGTCGTCGCTCGGCGCTGCGATAAAAAACGGCTACCGCCAGTATGGTCGGTAGCCGTTGAGTTGGCCTCTACAGCTCGATGGAGTCGATGCCCTGCTCGGCGAAGCGGCGCTTGAGCTCCTCGATGATGGGGATGCCGGCCGAGCAGCCGATGCGCGTGGCGCCCGCGCGCACCATGTCGAGGAACGTGTCGGCGTCGCGGATGCCGCCAGCGGCCTTGACCTGCACCTTGTCGCCGCAGTGGGCCTTCATGAGCTTCACGTCCTCAACCGTGGCGCCGCCCGTGGAGAAGCCGGTGCTCGTCTTGATGAACGTGGGCTCAACCTCGCGGGCAATCTCGGCAAGCTTGATCTTCTCGTCATCCGTGAGCAGGCAGTTCTCGAAGATCACCTTGGAGGGAATCTCCTCCTCGCGGCCCTTGCTGGCCTCGCGGCAGACCTCGACGATCTGGGTCATCTCATCCTTGATGTAGTCCCAGTTGCCGGCCTTGACCTGCGTGAGGTTCACCACGTAGTCAATCTCGTTGGCGCCGTTGGCGATGGCGTCCTTGGTCTCGTTGACCTTGGCGGCGACGGACGTCTGGCCAAGGGGGAAGGCGATTGCGGCACCGGTGTGGATGTCCGTGCCCGCCAGGTAATCGGAGCAGAACTTGGACTGGACCTGGTTGATGGCGACCATCTTGAAGTGATAGGCCTTGGCCTCGTCGCAGAGCTTGGCCATGTCGGCCTCGGTGGCGTCTGCGTGGAGGTTGGTGTGGTCCACGAGGCGGGCGAGGTCATCGAGCGTGTAGGTTGCCATGTTCTTCCCCTTTCCTGCGGTCCCGCGCGCGCGAGCCCGTAAGCCGTGCCGGTGGTATCCGGCATTTTCAGTCCGCACATATGCGTGCGAACCAGTTGTTGGCAATAGGATACATCTAAGGAACTAACAAATAGCTATAAACAATGGAAATGTAAGAACAAATAATCTTATATGAAGCTAATAAGTACCATTCACGCCGAAAAATAAGCCGTTCGCCATTTCGAACCGGGCATTCAATTGTGGCGGCTTGGTGAATATGTATTCTACAGGTCAGGACATAGCGAAAGGAATCCCATGAACATATTGCTTACATCGCATGGCAGTCTCTGCACGGGCCTCCTCGATGCATTCCAGATGTTTGCGGCGGGCGCCACGCATGTGAGCGCCGTGAGCCTCACCGACACGGGTATCGACGACTTCCGCGATCGCCTCACGGCCCGCGTGAACGAGCTGCTCGCAGACGGTGACGTGCTCATCATGTCCGACCTTCCGGGTGGCACGCCCTACAACGAGTCCTATGCCCTGTTCCTCACGAATCCCGAGCACATCAGGCTCGTCTCGGGCACGAACTTCCCCATGCTGCTGGAAGCCGGCGTGCTCGCGATGAGCTCTGACGACCTTGACGCGGTTACTTCCGCCGCGCTCACGGCCGGGTCTGCCGGCGTCATAGCTGCGGAGATGCCCGCAGACGGCTCGGACGAGGAAGAGGACGACCTTTTCTAAGCCGGGTGGAGGGGCTGGTGAATCGCCCAAGGGGAGCCCCTCCACACCGCGCCGCCGCGCGCGGCGCCCACACGTGATCTACGGGGCGCAGCCCCCGAGACATACACAAGAGAGGATATGGGAGGAACCATGGCAATCACTCTCGCTCGCGTTGACGACCGCGTCATCCACGGTCAGACCATGACCCGCTGGGTCGCCAAGAAGCCCGTCGACTCGATCATCGTCATCAGCGACAAGGTCGCCGCCGACGACCTGCGCAAGAAGGTCCTCAAGGCCGCCGCGGCCAACTTGAAGCTCGGCATCTACAACGTCGAGCAGGGCGTCAAGGCTCTCGAGAAGGTCCACGCCTCCAGCAAGAACTTCTACATCATCTCCGACTCCACGACCGGCTTTGCCGACATCGTGCGCGCTGGTGGTAACTTCGGCCCCGTGCTCAACGTGGGCAACCTCAACGGTGCCCGCCCCAACACCAAGCCCATGGGCAACGCCGTGTGCCTCAACGACGACGACGTGGAGGCCCTCGATTACCTCGAGGAGCATGGCGTGAAGGTCGAGTTCCAGCTCATTCCTGACAACTCGCCTATCACCTGGCCCGCCATGAAGGCCAAGTACCAGTCTGCCTAGCGCGCCTGCCGCCGCGACTCGCCCCCCCGGACGGGCGAGTCTCCCGGCATCTCTCGTGCCATGGCCCCGGGACGGTCATGGCAGCGTCCTGATGTGAGAAAGACGCCCGCCCGTGGGCGGGCAATGCCGGCGTAAAGCCGGAGCAAGGGTTCCATCGTTGAAGGAGGAGAAATGGAACTGCTTTTCCCAGCGCTTATGTGTGGCGTGTTCTGCTACCTGGGCGCCATCGAGTCCGCGCCGATGTTCGGCATCACGGGCAGCTTCTACATGGTCGGCCGTCCGCTCGTCGGTGGCCTGCTGTGCGGCCTCGTCTTTGGTGACGTCACCGCCGGTGTCCTGTGCGGCGTCGCCGTCCAGGCCGTGTTCATCGCCAACCTCTCCACGGGCGGCGCGACGAACTCCGAGATCACGTACGCCACCTACGGCGGCATCGGCCTTGCCCTTGCCACCACGAAGGACCCGGCCGTTGCCGTCACGCTCTCCGTGCTCATCGGCCAGACCTTCGGCCTGATTTTCTACAACACCCGCATGGCCCTGTACTCCTTCTTCAACAACGGCGCCCAGAAGGCCGCCGAGGAGAACAACGACCGCGGCATCACCCTGTGGCACGTCGTCTACCCGCAGATTTGCACTTTCTTCCTGCGCGCCGTCCCCGTGTTCCTCGCCATCTACCTCGGCCAGGGCCTCGTTGACACCCTGCTTAGCTCCGTGCCCGAGATCGTCACGCACATCATCTCCGTCCTCGGCGGCGTCCTGCCCGCCCTCGGCATCGGCATGCTGATGAACATCGTCATCAAGGAGAAGATCCAGCTCATCTACTTCTTCGCCGGCTTCGTGCTCCTGGCCTTCGCCGGCCTGCCGATGGTCGCCATCGTCTTCATCGCCGCTCTCGTCGCCTACCTCGTGTACCAGTCCTCCGGCAAGGTTGCTGCTCCTGCCGCTGAGACCTCCGGCGAGAACGCCGACGGTTCCTACGAAGACGACGACCTGTTCTAAGAAGGGAGCACAACGAAAATGGCAAAGGAAATCGAGCCCAAGGTTGGCCCCAACGGCAAGCAGGGCCTTACCAACCACGACCTGAACCAGCTCTGGCTGCGCTGGGCCTTCACCCACCTGTCCTCCATGAGCTACGAGAAGCTGCAGGCCCACGCCTTCGCCTGGTCCTATATCCCGTTCGCCAACAAGTACTACGCTGACGACCCCGAGGCCAAGCGCCGCCTGCTCACCCGTCAGTCCGTGTTCTACAACACCGAGCCGCAGACCGGCACCATCGTCAACGGCATCGTTGCCTCCCTCGAGGAGAACATCGCGCTCGGCGGCGACGTGTCCGAGGACATGCCGAACAACGTCAAGACCGCCCTCATGGGCCCGCTTGCCGGCATCGGCGACTCCATCATCCAGGGCATCATCGTCCCGATCCTGCTCTCCATCGGCATGAGCCTCGCCTCCGGTGGCTCCCCGATCGGCCCGCTGTTCTACATCATTACGTGGGGCATCATCGGCCCGGCCATCTCCTTCTTCTGCTTCCGCATGGGCTACAAGCTCGGCGTTGGCGCGGTTGACATGATCGTCGGCGAGGCGGCGCGCCGTCTCACGGACGCCTTCAACGTGCTGGGCATCATGGTCATCGGCGCCCTCTCGGCCGGCAACATCGCCCTCACCACCACGCTCAACATCCCCATGGGCGGCGAGTTCAAGCCGCTGCAGGACACGCTCGATGGTGCCTTCCCCGGCATCCTGCCGCTCATCGCGGTCCTGCTCACCTGGTGGATGCTCAACAAGAAGCAGTACTCGCCCACGAAGGTCATCATCATCCTGTGCGTGGCCGTGTCCGTGCTCTGCGTGATCGGCGTCTTCTAAGGGCTGAGAACCTGACCATCTGAGCGGGCCCTCCCACTCGTCCGCTCGCTAACAGGCCCCGGGTTGCCCTTGCGGCGCCCGGGGCCTGCTCTTTTCTGAAGACCAACCGCGAGTATCGTCGGTGACAGTTTGACCCCGTCCCCAATTGTCACCTCCCGCGCTCGCACACATCGAAGGGGGAATCATGGCACTACTGCGCTTCAAGCCCATCCCTAAGAAGACCGTCTGGGGTGGCACGACCGTCCGCGACTACTGGCACTACGACTGGATGCCCGACGGCGTGGGCCAGGCATGGGCATTCGCCGTTCAGGGGGACGAGTCCAACGTCTGCGTCTCCGGCGAGTTCGAGGGCAAGACCTTGGGCGAGCTCTGGAGCGGTCACCCCGAGCTTTTCGGTGACACGGACCGCCTGTTCCCGGTGATCGTCTCGCTGCTTGGCCCCGAGGATGACCTCTCCATTCAGGTGCATCCGGACAGCGAGCACGCCAAGCCCCTCGGGTTCCCCTATGGCAAGAACGAGTGCTGGTACTTCCTGGAGGCCGAGCCCGACGCCGCCATCGTCTTTGGCCACAACGCCAAGGACGAGGAAGACCTGCGAGGCTACATCAATGAGGGTCGCTGGGACGAGCTCATCGGCCACCTGCCCGTGAAGCGCGACGACTTCGTCTACATTCCGTCGGGCCTGCTGCACGCGTGCTGCAAGGGAACCGTCGTCTATGAGATCCAGCAGTCCACGGACGTCACCTACCGCTTCTATGACTACGACCGCGTTCAGGCCGACGGCTCCCTGCGCGAGCTTCACCTCGAGCCGGCCATCGAGACGCTTCACTACGACAAGTCCGAGATGGTGAACTCGGCCAAGCCCGTCACGGTCGAGCTGCCGTGCATGACGCGCACCACGCTCGTCTCCAACGACTCGTTCACTGTCGAGAAGCTCGAGGTCACCGGCCCTGCCGAGCTTGAGGCTGGACCCTATGAGCTCGTGACCGTGGCCCGCGGCTCCGGCAAGGCCAACGGCGAGGACATCACGGTTGGAGACCAGTTCCTGCTGCCGCGCGGCGAGTCCCTCTCGCTCGACGGCAACGTGACCCTGTTCATGACGACCGCCTAGGAGGCGTGCAATGCTGCTGCTACCCTCAATGATGTGCGCCGACTTCCTGCGCCTGGGCGAGGAGGTCGACGAGCTCGCCGCTGCCGGCTGCGACGGCTTCCACCTCGACGTCATGGACGGCCACTTTGTGCCCAACCTCGGCCTGGGAATCGGTGACGTGGAGGCCATCTGCCGCCGCTCGCCCGTCCCGTGCGACGTCCACCTCATGGCCACGCATGAGCCCACGACGATCGACCTGCTCGTGAAGGCCGGCGTGCAAATCGTCTACGTGCACCAGGAGGCCGAGCCCACCATCAATTCCACGCTGCTGCAGATCGAGCGGCTGGGCGCCCACCCCGGCCTCGTCGTTGACCCCGGCGTCAACTTCGAGACGGTCGAGACGTCGCTGCCCGTCGTGGATTACGTGCTCGTCATGACGGTGAACCCGGGCTTCTCGGGTCAGAAGTACCTCGACTATGTGGACGAGAAGATCGAGCGCTTCGTGGCGGCCAAGGAGAAGTACGGCTACAAGGTCATCATCGACGGCGCCTGCTCGCCGCAGGTGATCGCCAAGGCCGCCGAGATGGGGGTCGACGGTGCCGTCCTTGGTACCAGCGCCGTGTTTGGTAAGGGTCGTCCGTATGCCGACATCTTCAGGGAGCTGCGCGAGCTTTAGGTAGAGGACACGACGACTACCTGCTAGTTAGGCCGTCGGCATTCGTGCCGGCGGCTCTTTTTGTGGACATGACACAGTGTGCGCAAAACCTAACAAAATTGATTAACATATGTACATCAAAGACTGACAAGACGCCCGTTCCCCCGCGGGCGCGCTCGATTGGATCCGCCATGGCAACCCTCTACTCCTCAATCAAGGACGACCTGCTCGCAAAGATCAAGGACGGCACGTACAAGGAGGGCGACATCATTCCGCCCGAGGTCGAGCTGGCCAAGAGCTACGGTGTCTCTCGCCCCACAATCCGCCAGGCACTGCAGATACTTGCCAACGACGGCTACATCGAGAAGCGCAAGCGCCGCGGCACCATCGTCACGAAGCCCAAGGTCTCCCAGGGCCTCACGATGGGCGTGCGCAGCTTCGAGGAGGACATGAGCCGCGAGGGCCGCGTGGTCCGCAGCACCGTCATCATCTTCAAGCGCGAGAAGGCCAGCGAGGAGGTTGCCTCCAACCTCGAGCTCAAGCCGCGCGAGGAGGTCTACAAGCTCGTGCGTCTGCGCTATGTGGACGATAAGCCCAACGTGTTCGTGGAGAGCTACATCCCCGTTGGGCCCTATCCGCACTTTGAGAGCTACGACTTCACGACGCAGCGCATGTACGGTGCCATGACCGACGAGGGCCATCCCGTGACGCAGGCGCATCGTCGCCTCGACGTCATCAAGGCCGATTCCGCCACCGCGGCGCTCCTCGACGTTGAGGTGGGCGACCCGCTGTTCCTGTTCCACACGGTTGGCCGCGAGGCGAACGGGCGAGCCGTGGAGTACTCCGTGGCCACCTACCGCGGCGAGAACAACACGTTCGAGTTCAACGTGAGCCGCGAGGAGGCCTAGCCCCGGACGGTGACACTTGGGGACGGGGTCAAACTGTCACCACCCGCCCCAATCAAGAGACGAGCGCCCGCCGGACTTTGGTTATCCGGCGGGCGCTTCTCAAGAGGGTGCGTCTTGGCGAGGTGGACCCTACAGCTCGATCGAGTCCACGCCCTGCTCGGCGAAGCGGCGCTTGAGCTCCTCGATGATGGGGATGCCGGCCGAGCAGCCGATGCGCGTGGCACCCGCGCGCACCATGTCGAGGAACGTGTCGGCATCGCGGATGCCGCCAGAGGCCTTCACCTGCACGGCATCGCCCACGGTGGCCTTCATGAGCTTGACGTCCTCCACGGTGGCGCCGCCCGTGGAGCAGCCCGTGGACGTCTTGACGAACGTGGGCTTCACGCGCGTGGCGATCTCGCAGATCTTGACCTTCTCCTCGTCCGTGAGTAGGCAGGTCTCGAGAATGACCTTACAGGGGATGGGCAGGCCCGTGGCCTCGCGCGCCTCCTGGCAGACGGCGACGATCTGGGCCATCTCGTCCTCGACGTAGTCCCAGTTGCCGGCCTTGACCTGGGTGAGGTTCACCACGTAGTCGATCTCGTTGGCTCCGTTAGCAAGGGCGTCCTTGGTCTCGAACACCTTAGCGGCGATGGAGGTCTGGCCCAGCGGGAAGCTGATGGCGGCGCCGGTATCGATGTCGGTGCCGGCAAGGCGCTCGGAGCAGAACTTCACGGGCACCTGGTTGATGGCGACCATCTTGAAGTGGTACTCCTTGGCCTCGTCGCAGAGCTTGGCGAGGTCCTCCTCGGTGGCGTCGGCGTGGATGTTCGTGTGGTCGATGAGTCTCGCGAGGTCATCGATGGTCCAGCGTGCCATGTTGGTTCCTTTCTCCATAGAGCGATGCGCCGGAAGCGGCACCGCTCATCTTGTTTAGTTAATATGTCATAACAAAACGCACTCTAACACAATATGTTGTCCGTGAACGGTCGTTAAGAGGCTTCTAACGTAATAAATGTCACGAGTCAGATTCACGGTTTGCTCGATATGAGCTTACAAAAACATGATATTACGAGAATGTCCCAATACACGCGGCTCCGCCGTGCGCCACCCCTTGCTGGGTATACTCATCCCTACATGCGATTCTGCGTGTGGCCGGCAGTCCGCCGGCAGCCAGGCCGGGGCTCGCCGGCCGCCCTCCGGCGCATGCCGGTATCCCCTGAGCGAGGAGAACATGAACGCCAAGAACGACACCGGAGACTGTCACAGTAGGTGCCCGGAGACCGGCCGCATGTCGGCTCGTCTTGAACCCCAGCAACCCGCCCACGCCATCAGCCCGTGTGGCCGCGTGACGTGCAAGGGGGTGTCGTCATGGGAGTAGCGCTCAGCATCATCCTCACGCTGGTCCTCACCATCGCCAACGGGTACTTCTCGATGTCGGAGTCCGCGCTCGTCGCGGCAAAGCGAGCCGTTCTCGAGCATGACGCCGACGAGGGTGACAAGCGCGCAAAGGTCGCGCTCGAGCTCTCCGGCGACTCCGGCCAGTTTCTCGCCGCCATCCAGGTGGCCATCACGCTCGTGGGCTTCTTCTCGGCCATGGTGGCCTCCACTACGCTGTCGGACCCGCTTGCCGAGTGGCTCATTTCGCTGGGCGCGCCGGCCGGCATCTGCACCGCGGTGGCCCCCATCGCGATCACGATCGTCGTCTCCTACGTCTCAATCGTGGCGGGCGAGCTCGTTCCCAAGCGCATCGCCCTGGCAAACGCCGAGTCCGTGGCAAAGTCCGTCTCGCCGTTCCTGCGCGGCTTCTCGCGAGCGGTTGCCCCGCTCGTGTGGCTCACGTCCAAGTCTGCCGACGGCCTGAGCCGTCTGCTTGGCATCAAGTCCGCCGATGACCGCCAGGAGGTCTCCGAGGAGGAGATCCGTTACATGGTGACGGACGCCGACGAGCTCTCCGACAAGGAGAAGTCGATGATCCACGAGATCTTCGACCTGGGAGACGCCATCGCCCGCGAGGTCATGGTGCCGCGCGTTGACCTCACGGCCGTGGAGGACACCGAGACCCTCGGGAACGTCCTTGCGCTCATGCGCCGCACGGGCTACTCGCGCATCCCGGTGTTCCACGAGGACATCGACCGCATCGTGGGCGTGGCCCACATCAAGGACCTCCTCGGCCCCATCGTCGACGATGACGCGGCGGACCGCCCCGTGCGCGACTTCGTGCGCGATCCGGTCTTTGTGCCCGACACCAAGGACATCATCCCGCTGCTGTCCGAGATGCAGCAGCGCCATGACCAGATGGCCATCGTCGTGGACGAGTACGGCGGCACCGCCGGCGTCATCACGATCGAGGACATCGTCGAGGAGGTCGTGGGAGAGATCGAGGACGAGTTCGACCCCGACAACAAGTACCTCACGCGCCTGTCCGAGCGCGAGTGGCTCGTGGACGGCCGCTTCTCCATCGATGACGCTCGTGACCTGGGCTGGCCCATCGAGGATTCCGAGGAGTACGAGACGGTCGCCGGCTTCATTTTCGAGCTTGCGGACTCGGTGCCGAGCCCGGGTGACGCCTTCGAGGTCGAGGGCTATACGTTCCGCGTCCAGTCCATGCGCGGCCGCCGCATCGCCCTGCTGCGCGTCACTGCGCCCGAGCCCCCTGTCGAGCAACGGGATGGCGAGGACGAGTAGCGCCGACCCCCTCCGGCCGCGCCCGGGGCAAGAATTCGGCTACCATTTGAGGCGGGTGCGCACGTACCCGCCGTGTCGCACGCCTGCCCGTGCGGCCCACACAACCACAAGGGAGCAAGCATGGCTCAGCTCATCGACATTCGCCGCGTTGCCGTGGCGCCCAAGCACTTCACCGCCCGCGTCACGATCGCGAACGGCGGGCCGCTCATGACCGACGAGGACCTCGTTGGCACGACGCACGTCTACAACCTGCTGCCGCAGATCACCGAGCACGCCTGCCTGGGCGATGACGGCGAGACGTTCCGCGACGTCATGGGCTCCACGGAGGTGGCGCACCTGCTCGAGCACGTGACGATCGAGCTCATGGCCCGCACGGGCCTGGGCGGCGACGTCTCCTGCGGCCGCACGTGGGAGGTCACGGGCGAGCCGCGCACCTACGACGTGCAGCTGGCCTGTCCAGACGACGTCCTCGTGGCCTCGGCCCTCTCGAGCGCGGCCTGGATCCTCCAGTGGGCCTACTCCGGCGGCGCCGACCCCAAGCCAGACGTCGAGGCCATCGTCTCTGGCATCCGCGAGCTTGTCGAGAATGCCGAGCAGATTGCCGAGCGTGAGGCTGCCGAGGACGCCGCCGCGGCCGAGGCAGACGGGCAGGGCGCAGGCGACGAGGCCGGCGCCGCCGCCGATGACCAGGTTGACGAGCCGCAGGCGGATGCCGTTCCCGGAGAGGATGAGGCATAGCCCCTCGGCTGGGTATAATCGCCAACAACGAACGACCGACAACGAGCGCTCACATTCACGTGGGCGCCAAAGGAGGCAGCTATGAGCAAGGGTGCAGCTGGATTTGTTCTGGGAAGCGTCTTTGGTGCGGCCGTGGGCGCCGTCGCCGGCATCTTGCTGGCCCCCCGCTCCGGTGCTGAGAGCCGCGCCATGGCCGCCGATGCCATGAACGACGCCTGGGACGCCGCGGCGGACGCCTACGAGAAGGGCGGCAACGTCGTCAACGACCGCATCAGCGGCCTTCGTCCCACGGTTGACGCCACGACTGACGAGCTGCGCGCCAAGATCGACCTCGCTCGCGAGCGCATGGACCAGCTCCGCAGCACGCTGTCCGACAACGTGGCTGCCGCCGCAGACACGGTGACGAACACCGCCACCGCCGTGGCCGACAAGGTTGGCGCCGCCGTTCCTCAGGCGCCGGCCACCGAGGCCGTTGACGTCCACGTAGAGGAGAGCTCCGAGGACGCCGAGGCATAGCCTCTCGCAAGCGATTGGATGCGGGGCGTCGCGGGAGACCGCCGGCGCCCCGTCTTTTTGAGATGGGTAAGCAATGGCAAAGCAGATGATGGGCCAGCTTGTTCGCAAGAGGGTCTTTGTGCCGGGAAAGGCCTCGCGCAAGCAGGCCAAGGCGGGGGAGCAGCCGGAACCCAAGCGCTACGGCAAGGTCCATAACCTCGTGTTCTCGCCGGACAGCAAGCGCGTCGTGGGCATCATGGTCCATCGCCCGGACGTTGCGGGCATGGTGAAGCAGGACGATCGCTTTGTCCCGCTTGACTGTATCGAGTTCCATGAGGGTGGCCTTCTCTGCGCGGGTACCAAGGAGTCCTTTGACGAGGAGGCCTGCAAGCGCCTTGGCCTCAACCTGGACGCCTGCATCATTTGGGAGGGCGCGGACGTCCTCTGCGAGTCCGGGAAGTTCCTCGGCTATGTCATGGACGCGAGCTTTGACGTGGCGACGGGCGAGGTCGACTGCTTCTGCGCCAACGAGGGAAACACCGCCAGCGGGCTCGTGGGCTACTTCGAGATTCCCTGCGCGTGGGTCGTGCGCTACGACAAGGGCCGCATGATTGTGCGCAACCAGGCGGCAGACCTTGAGCTTTCCGGCGGCCTGGCTGCCAAGGCGGGCGAGGGCTACGCTCACGCGAAGGACGGTGCCAAGAAGGCGACGGCCAAGTTCGATGACGCCGCGGCCAAGGCTGTCGACAAGGGAGCCCACGGGCTCGGGCGCATGATCGGCAAGGCCAAGACCAAGGTCCAGGAGGCCAAGCAGAGCTACGACGAGGCAGCCGGCACCGAATCTGCGAAGGCTCCTTCTGCCGGAAACGGGGTGGCGACTTCCTCGGCGTCCGCAGATAATGGAGCAAAGGTCGCGCGCGCGGTTGGAGAGCAGCTCGGCAAGACAAAGGGCATGTTCTCCGGCTTCATGCGCGAGTTCAAGGAAGCCAGCAAGTAGCGGGCTCTCGAGTGGGGCAGCCGTCCGTGCCGCACCACAGGGCCTGCGGCTTTTGGGCAAGAGAAGCGGATGACCATGCCCTACAACCAGAATCCTTATGGTGACCCACGAGGCCGCCGAGACAATCGTGGCCGCGCCCGCCGCGGCGACGTACGTTACAACGGCGATGCCCCCTACCGGCAAGCTCGCGGCGCCTACTCGTCCGAGCGGCCCCGCGCCTCTCGTCCGGCGGGCCAGCCCGACCACCACTACGACGTCCCGCGCTCGGGCTCGAGCACCCGTCCCGGCTCCGCCCCGCGTCCGCGCCGGGATGATGCCGCGCGCTCGGGCGCCTATGCCTCGCGTGACTCCGCGCGCTCGCGCGCGAATGATCGCCCGCGCACCACGGCGTCCCGCTCATACGATCAGCCTCGTCCTGGCATGGCTCGCCCGCGCACCGCGGCGCCTGGCCGCCCGTCCGCCTCGCGCGGGCGTATCCGCTATGACACCCAGTCTCGCTACTCGTCCCAGGGCCGCGGCCGTAACGCGGCCCGCAATCGCCGCTCGAACAACGGACGCCTTGCTGGCGGCATGGCGGTTCTCGCCTCGGGCATCACGGGCGGAACGCGCTCATCGGGCCTCAACCGTCGTCGCTCTCAGCCGTCTGGCGCACGCAACGTCATCGTGGGCATCGTCGCCGTGGCCGTCGTTGCCATCATCGGCGTGCTGCTGTGGTCAAACCGCAAGGTGGAGATCACACTGAACGGCGAGGCCATGAGCATCCGCGTGGGCAGCACCTGCGAGCAGGTCATCCAGACGGCAGAGCTCTCGCCCAAGGCCGGCAACCTCGTCTCCGTCTCCGGCAAGCGCCTGCAGGAGGGGGCTGGCTATGCCTATACGGCAAAGCTCGGCGGAAACGAGTTGTCCGAGGACGATGCCAGCAACTACCGCGTCTCTGCCGGCGACGCCCTCGACATCTCTGACGGCGGGGACCGCATGGAGGACTACGACGTCCAGGTCATGACCGAGGAGCCGCAGCTCGAGATGGGCGGCGACGCCTGGGGCAACCTGAGCTACGTATCCCAGTGGCCAAAGGCGGGTCAGTACGAGATGCGCACGGGCAAGCAGTCCGGCGAGACGGCCCGTGGCGACACCATCGAGGAGACGCAGAACGCCGTCGTCTCCATCCACCAGATCTCCCCGGACGATGACAGCAAGAAGCTCGTGGCCCTCACGTTCGACGATGGCCCGGCGGAGAAGTACACCGAGGCCTACCTCGACATTCTCGACAAGTACGGCATCCACGCCACGTTCTTCAGCCTCGGTAAGAACGTCGAGGAGTACCCGGAGCTTGCCAAGGAGATCTGCGACCGTGGCAGCGAGGTCATGAGCCACACCTACCAGCACCAGCAGCTCTCCCTGCTTGACTCGGACGCCCTCCAGAAGGAGTTCTCGAGCACGTTCTCCACCATCGAGTCCACCACGGGCGCCAAGACGACGGGCTTCCGTCCGCCCTACGGCGACTTCACCGAGAAGGCCTGGCTCAACTCGGGCGGCCTCGCGAGCGTGAGCGTGCTGTGGAACCAGGACTCGCTCGACTGGAAGCGCCCCGGCGTGGACGCTATCGTGGAGAACTCCACGAAGAACGTCACGAGCGGCAGCATCATCCTCATGCACGACGGCGGCGGCAACCGAGACCAGGACGTCGAGGCCCTGCCCAAGATCATCGAGAAGCTCCAGGGCGAGGGCTACGAGTTCGTGACGGTCACGGAGCTCATGAAGTCCGACAGCTCCATCCCCGAGGACGTCGCAAACGGCGACGCCACGATGCCAGACGGCTGCGTGTGGCCCACGCAGATCAAGAGCGACGATGACTCGAGCGACGAGTCGGGCTCGGACTCCTCGAGCGGCTCTGGCTCGGACAGCTAGCGATGCGACGGGGTGGTGCACAGGGCGTGCCGTCCCGTCAGCTTTTTGCAAGCTTTGGCCGGCCCGGGCGCGAGCCATTCCCAAAACGCGTGTACAATGTGCGGCGCATGGGCGCGTTGCCCGTGTGCCGTCGCGCCTGCGGCGAGCGTGCGGCCACACCCGCACAATCCTGTCGTCAAAGAGAAGGGTCATTGATGAAACCCCGACCTGTGAGTCGATGACCCCGTGTGACGTGTCTCCCGGATGCGCCGCATGGGGTGTCCGGGCTGCGTGAGCGCCTGATGGCATGTTGGGCCATCGTGCGCACGCGCAGCTAAAGTGCCGCCGGGCGTGCCCGGTCGCAAGCACGAAGGAGCACGTATGATCTACCTGTCCCAGCTGCTGGGCAATCCCGTCCTCGACGCCAACGGCGAGAGGATCGGCGTCGTCAACGACCTCGGCATCGCCACGCGCGAGGTCTTCCCGCGCGTCACGTCGCTCGCCTTCCAGGGCCCCGGCAAGACGCCGTTCATGATCTCGTGGCGCAAGTACGTGGAGACGTTCGACGAGAACGAGGTCCGTCTCGCCGTCCCCGCAACCGACATCCGCTTCTCCTACCTGCAGCCCGATGAGGTCCTCATCGCGCGCGACCTGCTCAACAAGCAGATCGTGGACACGCGCGGCATGCGCGTCGTGCGCGTGAACGACCTCAAGCTCTCCGACACGAGCTCGAGCCAGCTGCGTCTCCTTGGCGCCGAGGTGGGCGTCCGCGGCATCCTGCGCGCCCTGTCGCCGGCGTTCGAGCGTCTCGTCATGCGCGCCGCCCACGCCCTTGGCCATGACATTCCCGAGAAGATCATCGCGTGGAACTACATGGACCTCATCGACCGCGACCTGTCGAACGTAAAGCTGTCCGTCTCGCACCAGACGCTCGACGACCTGCACCCGGCAGACGTCGCCGACATCATCGAGCAGCTCGACCCGCGCCTGCGCGGCCAGGTGTTTGCCCAGCTCGACGACGCGCAGGCTGCCGAGGCCATGGCCGAGCTCGACGACGACGAGATGGCCGCCAAGATCATGGGCGACATGGCCGATGCGGACGCCTCGCGCATGCTGTCCGAGATGGACCCGGACGATGCCGCCGAGCTCGTGGGCGAGCTCGACTACGAGCGTGCCGAGAAGCTCCTGCGCCTCATGGGCATCAACGAGCAGCGCGCCATTCGCCAGCTGCTCGGCTACAAGGACGACACCGCCGGCCGCATCATGACCTCGGAGTTCGTCTCCGTCCCGCGCGAGACCACCGTCTCCGAGGTGGCCGACCGCATGCGCGCGCTTCCCGACGACTTCGAGCCCGTCAACTACATCTACCTCACGGACGCCGACGAGCGCCTCTGCGGCGTGGTGCCCGTGCGTCGCCTGTTCATCTCGGACCCCGACGAGCCGCTCTCCAAGCTCGCCAACGATGACGACATCCTCACGGCCAAGCCCGATGACGACCAGGAGGACGTCGCCCAGGACATCGCCAAGTACAACCTGCTCGCCATGCCCGTCGTGGACGAGAAGAACGGAAAGGTCCTCGGCATCGTCACGGTCGACGACGCCCTCGACGTCATGGAAGAGGAGCACGAGGAGGACCTGCGCATTGCCGGTGGTACGGCCAACTCCTCGGACTCCGAGACCAACTCCGGCGACCTCATGCGCTTCCTGCGCAACGAGATGTGGTTCTTCTTCTGGATGGCTGCGGCCGTGGTGCTCGCCGTCGTTCTCGGCCCGGACACGGGCGTCGCCGTGGCCTTCGCCGCGCCGGTGGCCCTCGTGGCCTCCGTCGAGATGGTGCGCTTCGTGACGAACTTCTTCCTCGAGTACGACGAGGACGACGAGGATGCCCCCTCCGTCGCCGGCTTTGCCGTGAAGAGCGTTGGCATGGGCGTGCTGTGGGCCGCGATCGTCATGCTCGTGTGCGCCGCCGCAAACGGCGTGGTGAACGGCGCCACGGAGGGCCTTGGTGCCGTGGTGTTCCAGCTGCTCCGTGGCTTTGAGGCCAGCGCGGTCTCCGTCGTGGCGACGTTTGTCCTCGCCCCCGCCTATCTCGTGCTGCTTCGTCGCAGGGACGAGAAGGGCAATGACACGAGCGGCCTTGCGCTGCAGGTCATGGCGCTCGTCCTGGCCGTCGTGGTATTCGTGGCAGTGGCGCTTGCCCTCGTCGTCCCGGTGCTCGGGTAGGCGGTGCCCGTGAGGAGCTTCAAGGTCTGGAAGAATCTGCGGGGCGTTCGCTCGGTTGGCGCGGAGAGCGCGGCACCCGTGCGCCGCCACGAGCCGCTGCGCGCCGCGGCCGTGCTGGGCGCCATGGGTCCGGGGCTTCTCACGGCCCTTGCCGGCATGGATGCTGGCGGCGTGGCGACGTTCTCGAACGCCGGAGCCGTGTTTGGCTATGAGCAGCTCTGGTCCATCCCGGTGATGTGCTTTCTGCTCATCGTGGTACAGGAGACGGCCGCCCGCATGGGCTGCGTCACGGGCAAGGGCTTCGCGGCGCTCATCCGCGAGCAGTACGGCGTGCGCCTCAGCGCGTTCGCGATGCTCGCGCTCATCGTCTCCAACACCGCGGTGACGCTCTCCGAGTTTGCCGGCATCGCCTCTGGCATGCAGCTGTTCGGCGTGCCCACGATCATCAGCGTGCCCATCGCGGCCATCGCCGTGTGGCTGCTCGGCATGAGCGGCTCGTACAAGCGCATCGAGAAGATCCTGCTCGCCATCGGCTGCGTGTTCGTTACCTACGTGGCGGCCAGCTTTTTGGTGGGCCCGGACTGGGGAGAGGTCGTCAAGTCCACGTTCATGCCCCAGGTCAACGTGACGCCCGCCTACGTGAGCCTGCTCGTGGCAAACATCGGCACCACGATCTCCCCGTACATGATCTTCATGGGCCAGGGCAACGTCGTGGAGAAGAACTGCGACGCCGACGACCTGCCCTACCAGCGCATCGACACCGTGAGCGGCGCCGTCGTGGCCCAGCTCATCGCGTTCTTCATCGTGGTGTGCACGGGAAGCGTCCTGCACCCCGCCGGCATCGCCGTGAACTCCGCCGAGGACGCCGCGCGCGCCCTGGCCCCGCTTGCCGGCCCGTATGCCGAGGTTCTGTTCGGCTCCGGCCTCGTGGGCGCGAGCTTCCTGGCCGCGTGCGTGCTCCCGGGCATCACCTCGAGCGCCGTATGCGAGGCGTTTGGCTGGGAGCGCGGCCAGGACAAGAGCTGGGGAGAGGCGCCGGCCTACCGCGGCATGGTCACGGCCATCACGCTGCTCTCCGCCGTCGTGGTGCTGCTGCCGGGCGTGGACCTGTTCGGCATCATGATGGTGGCGCAGGTCATCAACGGCGTGCTGCTGCCCGTGCTTCTCGTGTTCATGGTGCGCATCGCCGATGACCGCCACGTCATGGGTGGCTATGCCAACAGCCGCGTCTGGACGGCGCTCACGTGGCTCATCGTCGTGGTCGTGGCTGTGCTCACCGTGGTGATGTTCGTTCTCCAGGCGATGGGATACTAGCCGGTGACACTTGGGGACGGGGTCGTTTTGTCACCGTCTTGCGCCGCGCAGCGGTTGTACCGTCCGACCAACTACAGCACCGTGACGCCCGCGTTGCGCAGGCTCGCCACGGCGCCGGGGCGGTCCTCGTCGCAGATGGCGATGTCGAAGTCGTCGAGCGTGGCGTAGCGATACGTGCCCGAGCGCCTGAGCTTGTCGGTTCCGCATAGCAGCACGCACTGGCTTGCGCGCTCGAGTGCCGCCTGCTTGGCCGGTACGTCGTCCAAATCGAGCGTGAGCACGTCGCCGTCCTGGGCGTCAACGCCCACGGCGCCCATGAAAGCCGCGTCAAACCGATAAGCGTCGAGCGCGTGTGCCGCGAGCGGCCCCACGAACCCGTTGTACTCAACGCTGTACGTGCCTCCCGGGCAGAACGCCCTCACCGAGCCGCCACGGCACGCCGCGCGCATGACGTCCACGGAGTTCGAGACGATCGTGAGCGACATCCTGCTTGCGGCAATCATCTCTCCCAGCAAGATGTTGATGGACGAGAAGTCCAGGTAGATGGTCTGCCTGGGGCAAATGAGCCCCATGGCCTTCTCGGCAATGGCCTGCTTCTCCGGGCGCAGCGTATCGACGCGCTCGGCAACGTTGCGGTTGACCTCGCCCTCCACGCGCGTGGCGCCGCCGTACACCTTGCGGCACCTGCCCTTTGCCACGAGCTGCCGGAGGTCCTTGCGAATGCAGTCCTCCGTGACGGCGAACTTCCTCGCAAGCTCCGCCACGGTGACGCGTCCCTCGAGGTCGATGATGTGGGCGATCTCGTCCTGTCGCTCGCTCGAATACACGGGTGCCTCCCTCGGTGTTTCTCGTTTTCTTGTTATTGAATACGATAAAACAAGACAAAGTACTTGTAAAACGATAATCACCGCGTTATCTTATGGCCGAGAAGCAAATGCCGCATGCGTGCGGACGCCGTGCGAGACCAGCCGCGCGGCCCAATCGAAGGGATGTGCCATGGAAGTCATCATCGACACCGCTGACATCAATGAGATCAAGGAGCTCGACTCCCTGCTCAACGTTGACGGCGTCACCACCAACCCCACGATCATCACGCGCAGCGGCAAGACGCCCGAGGTTGCCCTCAAGGAGATCATCGACTACCTCAAGCCCGAGCAGAAGCTGTTCGTGCAGGTCGTTGCCACGGACTATGACGGCATCATGGCCGAGGCCCGCAAGATCAACGCACTTCGCCCCGAGAACACCTACGCCAAGATCCCCGTGTCCCCGGCCGGCCTCAAGGCCTGCAAGGACGCCAAGGCCGAGGGCCTGAACGTCCTGTCCACCTCCGTATACTCCCCTGAGCAGGGCTTCCTTGCCGCCGTCAACGGCGCCGACTACATCGCGCCGTACACGAACCGCATGTCCAACTACGGTGACGGCATCCAGCAGGTCAAGGACCTCATCGAGATGCTGCGCGTCCAGGGCCTTGGCACGAAGGTCATGGCCGCCTCGCTGCACAATACCAACCAGGTGCACGAGCTCATCAAGGCCGGCATCCAGGCCATCACGTTCCCTCCGGCGATCCTGCACGCCATGATCGACCACCCGGGCACGAAGATCGCCGTTGACGAGTTCAGCGAGTCCTGGGAGAAGGCCTACGGCCGCAACGAGCTCGGCCTGTAGCAGAAGCGCACTCGTACCAGCAGCTAGACGAGCGTCCCAAAGGGGTCAGACCCCTTTGGGACGCTTTTCGTTCGCGGATGCTAGCAGAGGACGGGGGTGCCGGTTGACGCGATGGAGCGAAGCACCTCTGGGTCCGTTGAGTCGGTAATCACGGCGGTGAAGTCGGAGATGGACGCCCAGCGGTAGCCGCTGTGGATGCTGAACTTCTCGTGGTCGGCAAGCAGGAAGCGGTACGACGCGTTCCTGAGCACCTGGTCGTCCACCTTGCCGTCATCGGTCGTGGTGGCAAGAACGGCGCTCGTTCCCAGGTCGATGCCGCACGTGCCGAGGAACGCCTTAGAGAACAGCAGCGGCTCGAGCAGGCTGATGCAGGCCGGCCCCGTGAACCCGTTGTTGAGCACGTTGAGGTAGCCGCCCGTAGCCAGGGCCGTGACCTTGGGGTTCCCAGCGAGGCGCTGGAGCACGTCGATCATGTTCGTCGTGACGATAAGGCGCTTGTTGCCCGCGGCGATGAGGTCTGCCAGATAGAGGTTCGTGCGAGAAACCCCGAGGAAGATGGCATCGCCGTCGTTTATCTCGAGCCAGGCGCGCGCGGCAACGGCACGCCTGCCCTCCTCGGCGCGCGCCGAGTCGTCTGCGAGGATGGTCTGAAGCGTGGGGGAGGCGTCCGACTTCGCCTCCGGCCTCTTCTCGGGCTCGATCCTGAGCGCCCCGCCGTACTCGCGCTTGATTTTTCCCTCGCGCTGCAGGGACTTGAGGTCCTTGCGGATGCTGTCCACGCTCACGCCAAAGCGCTTCGAGAGGTCGTCCACGGTGGCAAAGCCCGTGGCATTGACTATCTCGAGAATCTCTTTCCTGCGCTCTTTGGGAAACAACGTGGGCTCCGGCTAGTGGGTTGTGTGGCAGCGACGTCTCCCAGTTGGGAGGCCGGGCATACCTCTTTAAGGGACAGCCAGTCGCATTTACCACATGTTATAGGAAGTATCCAGATTGTAATCGGCGAGTGCCGTTCACCGGTCAAAATCGACCGCAAACAGGAAGCAGGAACGGGCAAACAGGAAAAATCAGGAAATCAAGCTGCAATCTGCGAAGCCAATCTGTACAATGCATGAAGGTTTTATGTGCAGTTGTTTACAGGAAGGGGTTTGTCCATGGCCGGTATGGAGGACATGCTCAAGCGTCAGAACGTTCAGATCGTCGAGAAGGTCAACGACTGGGAGGAGTCCGTCCACGTCGCGGTCCAGCCGCTCGTCGACCAGGGCTACGTCAAGTCCGACTACATCGACGGCATCATCTCCAATGCCAAGGAGTTTGGCCCCTACTTCGTCATCTGCCCCGACCTGGCGCTGCTTCACGCCCGCCCCGAGCAGGGCGTCATCAAGCGCCAGCTCGCCGTCACCGTGCTCCGCGAGCCGGTGCGCTTCAAGGAGGAGGGCCCGGACGTGCGCCTTCTCGTGACCCTGGCCGCCGAGGACGCCGACTCCCACATCGACGTCATGCGCAAGCTGGCCGTTATGTTCAGTGATCCCGCCAACATCACCAAGATTGCCGAGGCCAAGGACGCCGACGAGGTCTATGCCCTCTTCTGCGCCCCCACCGAGGAGTAAATCAAGGCGATTTTGGCGATCGCGCCGCGTGCGACGTCCGCAGCCGTCTCGCGTGGCAAGTAAAAATGCAGTACTACGTTAGGAAGGAAGGGAAGAAATGGCAGTTCTCGACTTTATCGTCAACATTCTGTCTACGCCGGAAATTCTAGTCGGCCTTCTCGCTCTCCTCGGTCTCGTGCTTCAGAAGAAGCCCGTCGAGGATGTTGTCATGGGTACCATCAAGACCATCGTTGGCTTCCTGGTCCTCACCGCCGGTTCCAGCTACCTGCAGTCCGGCTCCCTGCTCGCCTTCGGCGAGGTCTTCAACTACGCGTTCTCCATGCAGGGCGTCGTGCCTAACAACGAGGCCGTCGTCTCCATGGCTCTGAACACGTTCGGCCAGGACTCCGCTCTCATCATGTGCATCGGCATGATCCTCAACATCGTGCTGGCTCGCTTCTCGCGCATGCGCTACATCTTCCTCACCGGCCACCACACGCTCTACATGGCGTGCATGCTCGCCGTCGTGCTGAGCATCGGCGGCCTCTCTGGCTGGCAGCTCTGGGTTGGCGGCGGCTGCGTCCTCGCTTTCATCATGGTGCTCTCGCCTGCCTACTGCCAGCCGACCTTCAAGAAGGTCACCGGCACCGACGGCGTTGCCCTCGGTCACTTCGGCGGCATTGGCTATGCCATCGCCGGCCAGGTGGGCAAGCTCTTCAAGGGCGGTAAGTCCACGGAGGATATCAACTTCCCGAAGCGTCTTATCTTCCTGCGTGACACCACCGTCTCCATCTCCATCACGATGATCGTGTTCTTCTTCATCGTGACCGCCGTGGCTGTTGCCCGCGGCATCCTCTCCGCCGACCCGACGCAGTTCAGCTACCTGAACACCCTGCTCAACGTCGGCACCGAGACCCAGACCAACTGGGTTGTCTGGGCCTTCACCTCTGGCTGCGCCTTCGCTGGCGGCGTCTACATCGTGCTCTCTGGCGTCCGCCTGATCGTCGGCGAGATCGTCCCCGCCTTCAAGGGCATCGCCGAGAAGCTCGTCCCCGGCGCCATCCCCGCCATCGACTGCCCGGTTGCGTACCCCTACGCTCCTAACGCGGTCATCATCGGCTTCCTGGTTTCCTTCGCCGCTGGTGTCATCGGCCTCGTCATCCTGACCGCCATCGACGCCAACCTCGCTCCCGTTGCCCTCATCCTCCCCGGTGTTGTCCCGCACTTCTTCTGCGGCGCCACCGCTGGTGTCTTCGGCAACGCCGAGGGCGGCGTGAAGGGCTGCGTCGCGGGCGCCTTCGTCCACGGCCTGCTCATCACCTTCCTGCCGGCCATCTGCATGCCGGTCTTCACGAGCCTTGGCTTCACCTCCGCCACGTTCTCCGACGCCGACTTCTCCTGGCTCGGCATCCTGTTCGGCAACCTGGCTCAGGCTGTCCAGGGCATGCCCCTGCTCGTCATCTGCGTCATCTTCTTCGCCGCGCCGATCGTTTACAACTTCGTCGCCCCGAAGCACGAGGTCGCTGCTGAGTAGCATTTGCTGCGGAGGGTTTAGCTGGCAGCCTGTCCACTGAACGAATGCCAGTCTGACCTAATTTGTGTCACCTTACCGATTGCGGGGCTGGGGCTGCGGCTCTGGCCCCGCAATTGGGTAACATCGTTGTTGGTGCACGGCGCCTGGCCGTGCGTAAACGGGCGATGGTCCCAGAGGGGCTGTCGCGATACGAAAAGAGGAACCATGGAAGTCCACAAGATTATGTGCGCCTGCGGCTCTGGCCTCGGCTCCAGCCTTATGGTCGAGATGAACATCAACGACGTCCTCAAGAAGATGGGCAGGTCTGACATCCAGGTCAGCCACTCCACCACCTCCGACGTCAAGCCCGGCGCTGCCGATCTGTTCGTCGTTGGCCGCGACCTCGCCGACTTCATCAAGGACGTCCCCGAGGACTCCAAGGTCATCCTCAACAACATCGTTGACAAGAACGAGCTTCAGGAGAAGCTCACCGAGGCCTTCGCTCGCTAAGTCCTCGCTTCCGAGCGCCTGATCGCTCGGGAGTTGCGAAGCAATTCGCATGCGCCGCATCTGCGGCGGCCTTCCAGAGAAATGTGACCCGGCATCGTACGTACGGTACAAACCTGCGACGATGCCGGGTTTCTCTTTCTTGGGCGCCGCATCACCTATCCTTAGGTCAGCAAATGTATTGGAGTCCATGACTTTTAGGAGATGCACATGGAAATCAACCGCATGATCGACCACACCCTGCTCAAGCCCAACGCCACGCGCGCTCAGATCGAGAAGCTCTGCGACGAGGCCCTCGAGTACCACTTCGCCTCCGTCTGTGTAAACACCTGCTGGGTGCCTCTCTGCGCCGAGAAGCTCGCCGGTAGCGACGTCAACACCTGCTGCGTCGTGGGCTTCCCCCTGGGCGCCATGCTCCCCGCCGCTATCGCCGAGGAGACCCGCATGGCCGTCGAGGCCGGCGCCGACGAGGTCGACATGGTCATCAACGTAGGCTGGCTCAAGGATGGCGACTACGATGCCGTGCGCAACCAGATCGCCGGTGTTGTGAAGGCCGCCAACGGCAAGTGCGTCAAGGTCATCATCGAGGCCTGCCTGCTCACCGATGAGGAGAAGGTCAAGGCTTGCGAGCTGTCCGTCGAGGCTGGCGCCACGTTTGTGAAGACGAGCACGGGCTTCTCCACGGGCGGCGCCACCGTTGCCGACGTTGCCCTCATGCGCAAGACCGTGGGCGACAAGTGCAAGGTTAAGGCCGCTGGCGGCATCCACACCGCCGAGGAGGCCAAGGCCATGGTCGAGGCCGGTGCCGACCGCCTTGGCTGCAGCGCTGGCGTCCAGATCATGGCTGGCTGCTAGGGATTTCGCCGCATCTCGCTGACTGCACGTAAAAGCCGAGGGCCCCTCGCATGCGCTTGCGAGGGGCCCTCGGCTCGTTTGAGACGCTCTCCGTACTCGGCTCTAGAACTTCACCTGCGGAGCCTGGGCGTCTGTCTCGGAGATCTCAAAGCCCTTCTTGGGCGAGCGACCACCGGCGAACAGGCTGCCCGGGAAGGTCTGGATGGCGTTGTTGAACATGAGGACGCAGTCGTTGTAGCTCTGGCGAGCGTAGACGATCTTGTTCTCGGTCTCCTCGAGCTGGTTCTGGAGCTGCTGGAAGTTCGTGTTGGCCTTGAGCTCGGGATAGCTCTCAGAAAGGGCGAACAGCTGGCGCAGGGCTCCGGTGAGCTGGTTGTTTGCCGCCATGGCCTCCTCGGGCGTCGTGGCGCTGGTGACGCCATTGCGCGCGGCGATGACGGCCTGGAGCGTGCCAGACTCGTGCGAGGCGTAGCCCTTCACGGTCTCCACGAGGTTGGGGATGAGGTCTGCGCGGCGCTTGAGCTGGGCGTTGATCTGGTCCCAGGCGTTGTTGCAGCGATTTGAGAGCCTCACGATGTTGTTGCTCAGATGAATGCCAAACAGCGCGATCAAGACGACGATCGCAACGACGATGACAATG
>CAKUNF010000007.1 GCA_934668375.1 uncultured Parolsenella sp.
TGGCTGGGATGGAGGGAGTCGAACCCCCATTGACGGAACCAGAATCCGCTGTCCTGCCATTAGACGACATCCCAATTTCGCAATGCCTGTCTGCGCCTCAGCGCGAGGAAATACTATACGGAAGCACTCCCGGATGCGCAAGTACTTTTTCAAAAAAATTTTGCGAGAAAGGGAATTTCTTCTTTTCCGCAGGTCAGGGCAACGGATGCGCGCGCTTTGGAGAGCCGAGCCATGCGAGAAGCTCATCATGGTCGTTAGGAACCTCGCCCGCCATGACGGCCGAGAGAGCCCGAGAGAGCGCATCGCCCACCGCTGGGCCGGGCTCCATGCCACAGGCGCGGATGAGGTCTCCCCCACCCACGGCCAGGTCGCGCACGCGCCAGCAGAGGCCCTCACGCTCGATCTGGTCCAAGACACGCTCGTGCTCGTTGAGCTCGTAGGCATAGCCACGGCACTCCGGCGCCTTCGCGAGCGCATCTGCGCGACGCAGGCACAGCAGCTCGCGCATGAGGGCAAACACCTCCGAGCGGTCCTTAAGCCCGCTCATGGCATCGACGGAGGCAATGAGCGAGAGCATTGAGGCCACATCGGGCCGAGTTGGCCGGTCGTGATAGCGAACAAGGGAGACGATGGGCTTGGCAAGCTCATGCGGAACGGCGAGGCGCCGCAAGAGCGCCTTCGCCATGCGCATGCCCTCGGCGGGGTGGCCAAAGAAGTGACCCTGGCCGCGGTCGTCAATCGTGAAGCAGGCGGGCTTGCCAACATCGTGGAGCAGCGCCGCCCAGCGAAGGCGCTCGCTCGCGGTGCCCGAGGTGAGACTCTCCACGCCCTCCACGACACGCAAGGTGTGCTCGAGCACGTCGTAGACGTGATAGGGGCTTCGCTGGTCAAAGCCCTCCATGGGAGCGAGCTCGGGAAGCGCCGCGAACATGACCTGCCGCTGCTCGCGAATGGCCCAGCTCACGCGTCCCGTGGAGACGATGCCTCGTAGCTCGGAGCCAATCCGCTCCTGGGCCACGCGATCGAGCGTGGGCGCCGCGGCCTCGAGGGCAGCCTGCGTCTTGGGCTCGATGTCAAAGCCGAGACGGCACGCGAAGCGAACGGCGCGCAGGATGCGCAGGGCATCCTCCTCAAAGCGTCGCGCAGGGTCTCCCACGGCCCGGATGAGCCCGGCGGCAAGGTCCTCGCGACCACCGAAGGGATCGAGAAGGCCACGCTCGGGATGCCAAGCCATGGCGTTGACCGTGAAATCGCGGCGCGCGAGGTCCTCGCGGACGTCCCGCACAAAGGTCACGGAATCCGGGTGGCGAGAATCCGAGTAGTCGCCGTCGATGCGATACGTCGTGACCTCGACAGGCTGCCCGCACACGATGGCCGTGACGGTGCCGTGCTTGACACCCGTCTCGTGCACCTCTATGCCGGTCCGCTCGAACGCGGCCTCACTCTGCTGCCACGTGGCATCCGTGCAGACGTCCACGTCGTGGGCAGGGCATCCGCGCAGGGCGTCGCGAACCCAGCCGCCCACGACCCAAGCCTCATGCCCGGCGTCTTCGAGAGCCGCGAGGGCGCGAAGCGCATGGGCAGGCGCGAGGTCTCGAGATATAGCGGCAGCTGGCATGGGACATCCCTTTCGCGTTGGAAGACGAGAAAAGTATACCGTGCCAACCTTTTTGCGGGGCAAGGGCGGTGCCCCGTCCGCCGCGTTGCCTAGGGAATCTCCCCCGTGGCGACGACGTCAACACCCGTGCCGCAGACGTCGCGCACGATGACGTCTCCCGACCGAACGGGGGCCGTCACGCGAGGGGCCGCCTCCTTGGCAGCGGCCACCACGGCGCCCATGACCTCGCGCGGCACCGGCTCGGAGGTCTTGACGGAAAGAGGCGTGGGAACGTCGGCAACGAAGACCGTCGTGGTGACGACGCGCCGCGGGTGGAGCGCCTCGACGGGTCCATACTTCTTGCCACGAGCACAACCGGCGCCAGACAGGTAGGTTGCCTGCGAGTCGGAGGCCTTCTCGACCTCAAGGGTGCAGCCCATGGGACAGCAGACACAGGTAAGCGTGAGCCTCTCCGGGTAGGGCATCCTACTCAACTCCCCTCTTCGCCTGACGGTCCGCCACGCGCACGACGACCCGCGCGGCTCCCTGCGCCACGTCGATGGGCAGGGAGACTTCGAGGCGCTCCATCTCCGCCGGCAGCGCCACTCGGACCCTCCGCGCTCCGAGCACAAGCTCCCCGCCGTCCCCGAGCTCGGCCACGGCCTCAAGCGTCACGTCACGTACCACGTCCGCCACCCTGAACGAGAGCGAGACGCAACGACCGTCTCCGTGGATTCGCTGCGGTACCACGTAGCGGACCCCCGAACCCGACTCCACGCAGACGACAGGTTCGGAGCTCACGGCGCGGTCGCAACGGGCACTCAAGGCGGCCGACACGCCCGCCACGTCCCCCTCGGCCGCCGCGAGGTCCGCGAGGTCGTGGACGTGAAGGGCGTTGCCGCAGGCAAAGACGCCGGCAACGCTCGTCTCGAGGGTATCGTCGACGAGGGCGCCGCCCGTCACGGGACTCAGGGACACGCCCGCCTCGCGCGCGAGCTCGTTCTCGGGGATGAGACCGCACGAGAGAACGAGCGTGTCACAGGCAACGTTTTGTTCGCTTCCCTCGATGGGACGCCTCGTGGCGGGGTCCACGGCGGCTATGTCCACGGACTCGAGACGCGTGGACCCATGCGTGGCCACGACGGTGTGAGAGAGGTACAGAGGAATGTCGAAGTCCTCAAGGCACTGGACGATGTTTCTCTTAAGCCCGCTCGGATGGTCGAGAAGCTCGTAGACACCCTCGACCTCCATGCCCTCGAGCGTCATGCGGCGAGCCATGATGAGGCCGATGTCGCCCGACCCAAGGATGATGGCGCGACGGCCCGGCAGGCACCCGTGCAGGTTGATGAGCGCCTGGGCAGAGCCCGCCGTGTAGATACCCGAGGGACGATCCCCAGCGATGCCGAGCGCGCCGAAGCCACGCTCGCGAGAGCCGCACGCAAGCACGACGGACCTCGCCCGCACGGCGCAGGCCCCGCCGGCCCGTACGACCTCGAGCTCATGGATCGGCCCTGGTCGGAGCGCGAGGACGCTCGATGACGACCAGACGTCAACGCCGTCGAGACCGGCCGCCTCTCGGGAGGCAAACTCCGGACCCGTGAGCTCCTCGGAGAAGCGCTTGAGGCCAAAGCCGTTGTGGATACACTGGCGCATGATGCCGCCGAGCGAGGCCTCGCGGTCGATGAGCAGGACGCTCGCGCCCTCACCACGAGCCGACGTGGCGGCGGCCATGCCGGCGGCGCCGCCTCCCACGACGACGACGTCATACACCTGCAGAGGCTCGGGAGCGCCGCCAGCCACCTCGCCGGAAGCGTCCGCAGCAGCGGCGAGTCCCGCATAGCCCGGACGCGAGCGCGAGACCATCCAGGACCCGCGGAGGCGCTTCTCGACCTGCGAGGGCTCCACGCCGAGCTCTCGAGAGACGATACGCAGCAGCTCAGGCGTGCAGAAGCCGCCGTGGCATCGACCCATCGTCGCCCCGGTGCGCCACTTGAGCGCGTCGAGGCACAGCACGGGCAGCAGACCGTGAAGCTCACGCACGACCTCGTGCTCGCTCACGACCGAGCAGCGACAGACGACGCGGCCCCATGTCGGGTCCTCCGCCACGGCGCGGGCACGCTCGCCGGCATCCATGCGGGAGAGACGCCTCCTCGGGGCCAGCCGCGGCTCGAAGTCCGGACGCGCGGCCAACCCAAGGCGCCTCGCCACGCGCCCGGCAATGTCTGCCGCCACGGCCGGGGCACTCGTGAGGCCCGGAGACTCGAGACAGGCGATGTCAAAGAACCCGGGGGCGTCCTGCGGCTCGCTTATGACGAAGTCGTGGCCCGTCCCCTTGGCGCGCACGCCCGCAAAGTTCGTGATGACGTTGCGCGTGGATGCCTGGGGCCACGTCTTTCTCGCCCCCTCGAGGATGGCCGAGAGGCTCGCACGAGATGTGCCCAGGGCATCGGCGTCAGCCTGCGGCTCGGCGCTGGGGCCCACGAACAGGTTGCCGTGCACCGTCGGGCTCACGAGCACGCCCTTGCCGGCATCCGTCGGCACCTGAAAGATCGTCCGGGAAAACGTGCCGCCAAGTATTGTGTCATAGAGCAGGTAGTCCCCGCGGACGGGCGTGATCGCGAGCCTCTGCGCGCTCACGAGGTTGTGGAGCTCGGCGGAGTGCACGCCCGCCGCGTTCACGACCGAGCGCGCCCGAATCCGCTCGCCGTCGGCCAGCGTCAAGGCATAGCCGCCGGCATGGCGCGCCACCGATGTCACGCGGGCGTCAAAGACGACCTCGACGCCGTTGGAGACCGCGTTCTCGAGCGCACGGAGGGCCACGTCATACGGGTCGCAGATGCCGCCCGTCTCCACGCGAAGCGCGCACGTGACATCCGGGGACAGGCCCGGCTCGAGCCTTCGGGCCTCGTCTCCGTCAATGATCGAGAGGCCGTCCACGCCGTTCACCCGGCCGCGCTCGAAAAGCGCCTCAAGCGAACTTCTGTCCCGCTGGGTGAACCCCACGACGAGCGACTCGTTTCTCAGGTAGGAAAAGCCAAGATCGGCGGCCCACGTGGGATAGAGACGGGAGCCCTCGACGTTGTAGCGCGCCTTGAGCGTGCCCGGAACCGGGTCGTATCCCGCATGCACTATGCCCGAGTTTGCCCTCGTGGCGCCACAGGCTATGTCGTCTCCCGCCTCGAGCACGACGACGGACCCCGCAAAACGCGAAAGCTCGCGGGCGCAGCAGCAGCCGGCGACGCCGGCACCGATGACGGCGACGTCGTACTCGTCGCACGCAGGCGTGGGGGCGCAAATGCCAAGGGAACGTACGACGTCATCGCTCATGGTCTCTCCCATCGAAGCGTGTCAGTTGGCGCCATTGTCCCCATAGGGCGCGAGACCAAACCGGGCTTATCGGCGAGAGGCGAATGCGTGCTACGATTCCCAACCGTGAAACGCGAGGGGCGAAGGCCCCGAGACAAGAGATTGGATGCAGAACATGAACGTGGCACAGGCCCTCGAGCACGCGAACGCCCTCGTATTCCCAGAGATCGTCTACTGCGGGGGCTTCAGCTCCATGGACGCGGAGCGCCAGAAGAACGAGGAGGCGCTCGCGACGCTGCGAGAGGAGTTCGCAAAGAACGACAACCCCGGGTTTGGCTATGACGTCATCCTCGACCTCGCCGACCGCAACCGCGAGCTGTGCGACCAGATGGGCATCGAGCGCCTCAACAACACCCGAGACAGCAGCCTTGCCCGCGGCATGAGCGACCAGGACCTGTGCGCGGGCGTCGCGGCGCTCCAGAAGCGCAAGACCTCGACCGTCATGCGCGAGGTGGGAGGAGACCGAAACAACCTGGGCGTGGCCTACGTCACCAAGCCCATCCGCGGCACGGTCCTCGGCATCGACATCGAGACGACGGACCGCTACCCAGACCGCGGCTACATCGTGAACGTGGGCTTTGAGCTCATGGAGCTCACGGCAGACGCCGAACCCTATGACGCCGAGGCGCACTTCTGCGGCATCCCGAACCTCTATGCCGAGAAGGGCGTGCCCCTGGAGCGCATCCACCATATCGGCTGGGCGGACGTCGAGGGGAAGACCCCCTTCCGCCAGGACAAGAAGCTGCAGGCAAAGCTGCTCAAGCTCATGAAGAAGTACCCCTACATGGCGCACAACGCCGCGTTCGAGGACTCCTGGTTCACGCTGCACCTCGAGGGCTACGCCGAGGCGCGCCGCGCAGGCAAGATCGTGCCCGTGGACACCCGTGACATCTGCCGCCAGCTCGACCCCGAGGTCAAGACGCTGCCGCGCGAGTCGAGCCCCGCGTCGCTCGAGAACTGGGCGCGCCGCCGCGGGACGCTCGCCAAGACAGAGGCTGAGGTCCACCAGGGACTCGACGACACCGAGCTCATGCTCAGGACTGTCCAGGCCGAGTTCATCGCGCGCCACTGCTTCAAGGAGTAGACGAGCCGGAGCCCGGTATGGCAACGGGACCCGCCCCTCTTGCCATGCCGGGCTTACCGAAACGTAACAGAGGGCGCCCTCCACATGCGGGATACTAGAGACGAGCATGCAAGCAGACGCTGACGGGAGCTCTTCCATGGGCAAGAAGAAGGACAAGCAGAAGAAGGCCAAGGAAAAGGACCTCAACCGCCGCGCGGCAGAGTTCGCCGACGAAGTGCGCACGCCCGCCAACGAGGGCAGGGCCGAGCGCCACGACGGGCACAGGGACTTCTCCTATACGCAGAACCGCGAGGTGAGCTGGCTGCGCTTCGATGACCGCGTGCTCGACGAGGCCTTCGACGAGACGGTGCCCCTGTTCGAGCGCATCAAGTTCTGCGCCATCTTCCAGAGCAACATGGACGAGTGGTTCATGATCCGCATCGGCGGCCTCTCCGATCTCGCGAGCCTCAAGCACCAGCCCGCCGACAACAAGAGCGACGAGACCCCCGCCGAGCAGCTCGACAGCGTGTTCGAGCTGCTCCCGGGCATGTACGATCGCCGGGAGTCGTGCCTGGAGGGCCTCGAGGCAAGCCTTGCCGAGGAGGGCGTCGAGCGCGTGACCCACGATGCCTACACCGACGCCGACCTCGTGACCGTCTCGAGAAGGTTCGAGAGCTCCCTGGCGCCCATCCTCTCGCCCATGATCATCGACCCGCGCCATCCCTTCCCCAACCTGCGCAACGACGTCATGTACGTGGCCTGCTCGCTCGACGGCCCCGACGAGCGCGGCATGCTCGGCCTCGTCGAGGTGCCTGTGAGCGCCCAGCGCATCGCGTGGCTGCCCTCCGCGGAGGGGCGTGTGCGCTACACGCTCGTCGAGGACGTCATCACCTCCATGCTCAGCCGTTGCTTTGGCTCCTACGTGCCCACGAGCTCGGCCGTCGTGCGCGTCACGCGCAACGCCGACCTCGACCCAGACGGCGAGGGAGTCGAGGAGGAAGAGGACTACCGCCAGCACATGAAGAAGGTGCTGAAGCGCCGCAGCCGCCTGCAGCCCGTGCGCCTCGAGCTCTCGGGGAGCCTCGACGAGGACCTCGTGACGCTCGTCCGCAAGGAGCTCGGCCTCGAGAAGCGCCGCGTGTTCAGGCTCTCGACGCCAGCAGACCTCTCCTACGTCTACGCGCTGGAGAACAAGCTGCCCGCCCGCTCCAAGGCCTCGCTCACCTTCCCGCCCTTCGAGCCGCAGCCCTCGCACATGGTGAGGGCAGACGAGCCGATGCGCCCGCAGGTCGAGGACCACGACGTCCTGCTCACCTACCCCTACGAGAGCATGGGGCCGTTGCTTCGCCTCATCCACGAGGCCGCCAACGACGACGACTGTATCTCGATAAAGATCACGCTCTACCGCGTGGCGCGCCACTCGCGCCTGTGCGAGAGCCTCGTGACGGCCGTCGAGAACGGCAAGGACGTCACCGTTCTCATGGAGCTGCGAGCCCGCTTTGACGAGCAGAACAACATCGAGTGGGCCGAGAGGCTCGAGGAGGCCGGCTGCACCGTCATCTACGGCTCCGAGGGCTTCAAGTGCCACTCCAAGATCTGCCAGATCACCTATCACGACGCCAACGGCATCTCTCGCATCACGTGCCTGGGCACGGGCAACTTCAACGAGAAGACGGCACGCCTCTACAGCGACTTCATGCTCATCACGGCGCACGCCGGCATCGCCGAGGACGGCAACGCCTTCTTCCGTAACCTGTCGTTGGGAAACCTGCGCGGCACCTACCGCTACCTAGGAGTGGCACCGCTGTCGCTCAAGCCCCTCGTCATGGGCGGCATAGACCGCGAGATCGCCCGCGCCAAGGCCGGGGAGCCGGCACGGGTCCTGCTCAAGATGAACTCCCTCACGGACCGCGACGTCATAGACCGTCTCGCAGAGGCGAGCCAGGCGGGCGTGGAGGTCGTCATGATCATCCGCGGCATCTGCTGCATGCTGCCCGGCGTCAAGGGCCGCACCACCGGCATCGAGATTCGCCAGATCGTGGGCAGGCTGCTCGAGCACGCGCGCATCTACGCGTTCGGAGTCAACGCGGACACCATCTACCTCTCGAGCGCGGACATGATGACAAGAAACACCGAGCGACGCGTGGAGATCGCCTACCCCGTGCTTGACGAGACGTGCCGCGCCATCGTGAGCCACTACATCCGCCTGCAGCTCGACGACAACGTGAAGGCTCGCCGCCTCACGAAGAAGGGCACCTGGGCCCGCATCCCGCGCGAGCCCGGGGAGCCCGACGTGAACTGCCAGGAGCTCCTCATCGCCGAGGCCTACGCCGCCGCAAACGCCGCCGGGACGACCGCCGTCTCGAACAGGCGTCCGAATCCGCTGCCCGCAGAGCCCGGGCCAGAGCCTGAGCCCGATCCGGAGCCGGAGTCCGAGGCACCGGCCGAGCGGGCTTCGACGGCATCCGCGACGGACGTCGAAAGGACCGAGCCCGATGGCCGTCCCAAGCCCGCCCAAGCCGCCGCGGAGCCGACCGTCGAGCCGCCAGCCGAGGTGAGCGCCCACGTCATCGAGGACAAGGTGCAAGCGCCCGCAACAGACCATGCCACGGCGGCGACCCTCGCAAGGCGTCCCCACGGCCGCGTCGCCACGGCGCTTGCCCTGTTTGGGTTAGGATTCAAGGCGCTGTTTGGAAAGACCGAGAAGCACTAGCGCAGCCCGCGGCCGCGGGCTCGCAGGCAAGGAGACCCGCATGAGGCTGAGCATCGAGCGCATGACCTACGGCCCGGACGCCATCGCGCACACCGAGGAGGGCAAGACCGTCTTCGTGAGCGGCGCCGTTGCCGGAGACGTCGTGGAGGCCGAGCTCGTGAGCGACGGCAAGTCGTTCAGCAAGGCCCGTGCCACGGCCGTCCTCGAGCCGTCCCCCGCCCGAGTCAGCTGCGGCTGGCCGCTTGCGTCCGTCCTGGGCTGCGCTCCCTGGGCGTCCATGGCCTACGACGCCCAGCTTGAGGCAAAGCGCGCCAACGTCGTGGACGCCCTCGCCCGCGTGGGCCACCTCGCAGACGCCGACGAGCTCGTCAGGCCCTGCGAGGCGCCGGGCAGCCCCTGGCGCTACCGCAACAAGGCGGAGCTCGCGTTCGTGCGCGACGGGCGACGGGCCACGCTCGGCATACACGCGCTCGATGGCTCCACGGTCATCAAGGTCGATGACTTCCCCCTGCTCGACACCCCGGCAAAGGGCCCCGCCGCGAAGATAGTGAAGAACGTCTCGGGGGCGCTGGGATATCTCGCAGGGTCCCACGACCTCGACATCGAGCGCGTGGGAATCAGGCGTTCGAGCCGCACCGGCGACGTCGAGGTTGCCATCTGGACGCCTACCGGCGCGTTCCCGCGCGCCCAGGCCTGCCGCGTGCTCGAGAACGCAGGCGCCACCTCCATTGTCCGCATCATGACGAAGGGGCCCTCGAAGGCGCGCAAGGTTGCTGGCGTGGAGCGGCTCTCCGGCGCCGGCAGTTGGAGCGAGCGCATCGCCGGAAACGTGATGCGCCTCTCGGCCCCGAGCTTCTTCCAGGTGAACACCGCCGGAGCCGAGAAGCTCGTCGACCTCGTGCTCGACGCGCTCGACCCACGCGAGGAAGACGTCGCCATGGACCTGTACTCGGGAGCGGGCACGTTCACGCTGCCGCTCGCGCGCTACACGAGCTTCGTTGACGCCGTGGAGTCCTACGGGCCGGCCGTGAGGGACCTGCGACGCAACCTCGAGGAGGCACGCCTCGACAACGTCGATGCCGTCGGCGGAGACGCAGACCGGGAGTTCCCCGATGACGAGGCGGACATCATCGTCGTCGACCCGCCGCGCGCCGGCCTCGCCGAGAACGTCGTGCGCCAGCTCTCCGACCAGCCGGCACGAGCCATCGCCTACGTGAGCTGCGACCCCGCCACCCTAGCCCGCGACCTCGCGCGCTTCCGAGAGGTCGGCACGTTCGAGGTCGAGAGCGTGACGCCCGTCGACCTGTTCCCGCAGACGTTCCACGTCGAGACGGTGACGAAGCTCGTCAGGCACTAGACATATCACGCGTGTGCCCAAAAGTGACCGACACTTTTGGGCACAGTACTATTGACGCAAAGAACGACGTACACGGGAGGCACGCATGGCCAAGGTAGCGATTCTTCTGGCAGACGGGTTCGAGACGATCGAGGCGCTGGCGCCCGCGGATGTGCTGAGGCGTGGCGGGCAGGACGTGGCACTCGTCACGATCAACGAAAAGCCGCAAGTCACAACGGCTCAAGGCATCGGCATCAAGTGCGACGCCACGCTCGTGGGCTATGACTTTGCGGACTGCGACCTCATCGTCTTGCCCGGTGGCATGCCCGGCACGACCAACCTGCGTGCCAACGAGCGTGTCTGCGAGCTCACGCGCGAGTTTTTGGCCACGCGCAAACTCGGCGCCATCTGCGCGGCACCCTCGATTCTCGCCGAGCTGGGGCTGCTCGAGGGACGCACGGCCACGTGCTACCCGGGATGCGAGGGAGCCTTCCCCCAGGGGGTGAGGCCCGCCAAGCTCGGCGTCTACGCGGACGGCAACCTCGTCACGGCCTCTGGCCCCGGCTATGCCGCGGACTTTGGCCTGGCGCTTCTCGAGCTACTCGAGGGCAAGGACGCGGCAGACCGCGTGGCCGCCGGCATGCTCGTGGAGAGGTAGCGTCATGTCCCTCTTTGACCTCCCCGCCCGCGTTGGCCGCCTCGTGCTCGCAAGTGGGTCGCCCAGGCGCTCGCAGCTCCTGAGAGAGGCGGGATTCGACCCCGTCGTGATGCCACAGGACGTGGACGAGACGCCCCTTGAGAACGAGAAGCCCTATGACCTCGTGGACAGGCTCGCATCGCTCAAGGCGCACGCCGCCCTCTCCCAGGCTCATCCGGGAGATCTCATCCTTGCGGCGGACACCACCGTTGCCCTCAACGGAAGCGAGCTCGGAAAGCCCCAGGACGAGCGAGAGGCCCGCGACATGCTGCGCAGGCTCTCTGGCCGCGGCCATGACGTCTACACGGGCGTTCGCCTCATCCACGTTCGCCAAGACGGCTCCGCACGCGAGACAGCCACAAGCGAGCAGACCTACGTCATGTTCTTTGACCTCAGCGAGGAAGAGATTGCGGACTACGTTGCCACTGGCGAGCCGCTCGACAAGGCGGGCGCCTATGGCATCCAGGGGCTTGGCCGCGCCTTCGTGCGCGCCATCGATGGCGACTACTTCAACGTCGTGGGCCTGCCCATGGCCCGGACGCTTCGCGCCATGGCTCACCTTCTCGAGGAGGAATGAGGACCCATGTCAAGGCAGATTGGCGGACGCACGGTGTCTGACGAAAGGACGCTCAAGGCGCCAGATGACCTAGCGGCCCGAGAAGAAGGCGTTCCAGCGGCAACGGTAGCCGACGTCTCCCAGATCCCCGGCATCCGCATCGCCCACCACACGGACGAGGAGAGCGGCACGGGCTGCACGGTCATCGTGTGCCCGGCCGGCGCTACCGGCGCGGTCGACGTCCGCGGCGGCGCCCCGGCAACGCGCGAGACGGACCTCCTGCGCCCCGAGGAGACGGTCGACGTGCTGCACGCCGTCGTGCTCTCGGGTGGCAGCGCCTATGGCCTTGCGACCTCGGTGGGCGTGACCGAGGAGCTCGAGCGCCGAGGTATCGGCCTCGACGTTCAGGTAGGCGTCGTGCCCATCGTGAGTGAGGCGTGCCTGTTCGACCTTGGGTTCGCAAATCCGAGGGTGAGGCCCACGGCCTCAGATGGAGCGCGCGCCTGCGCGCTCGCGCTTGACAATGCCCCCACTCCCCTGCCGCGCGGCAACGTGGGAGCCGGCACCGGATGCACGGTGGGCAAGCTCGGAGGTCCCTCGCTTGCCATGAAGGCCGGACTCGGCACGGACGTCGAGCAGGCAGGGCCCCTGCTGTGCGGCGCCGTGGCAGCCGTCAACGCGTGCGGCAACGTCGTCGATCCAGACACCGGAGAGGTCATCGCAGGCATGCGGGCACAGGACGGCAGCGGATTCGTCGACGAGTGCGAGCTTGCCCTGTCCATGGCCGCGCGCATGCCGCTCGATTCCGGACGCGGCGAGGACGCACGTCCTCCCATGCGCACGAACACGACCATCTCATGCGTTGTCACGAATGCCAAGCTCACGAAGGCCCAGGCCACGAAGGTGGCCCAGATGGCGGCTGACGCCTACGCCCATGCCATCCGCCCCACGCACACCACCAACGACGGCGACACCGTCTTTGTCATGGCCACCGGCGAGGTCGAGGTCCCCGTTGACGTCGCGGGCATCCTCGCGACGCGTGCGCTCGAGCGCGCCATCGCCGACGGCGCGAGGAGCGCCGCGACGCTCCATGGCCTCCCCGGGGCCGCAAGCCTGTAGGCAAACGAGTCAGGAGAGCATATGTACCGAATCGTCGCCAGTGACATGGACGAGACGTTTCTCGACGGCCGTCACGAGATCCCACCGGCAAACCTCGAGGCGCTCGCGCGCATGAGGGAGCTTGGGGTGCTGTTCGTCCCCAGCTCGGGGCGTGGCTACCTCTCCATCATGGACAACTTCGCAGGCGTCGACCCCGCCCTCATGGAGGGCACGTACGTGCTCTCCTACAACGGGGCCAACATCAACCGCTATGGCGACCCAACTCCCCTGTGCGAGAGCGAGCTCGACCATGGCCTCGCAAACGAGCTGTGGGAGCTCGGCATCAGGCATGGGCTGGGACTTCATGCCTACACGCCAGACTGCCACATCTACGTGCGAGACCTGCCCGAGTCCGAGCGTACCTACCTCTCGAGCCTCAAGCGCATCGTGGAGCACGACGAGCCGAACCTCGACGCATTCCCCGTCGTCTCCAAGATGCTATTCATGAACGAGGACCTCGCATGGCTTCACGAGTTCGCTCGCGAGCATGTCGAGCCCCTGCTTGGAGGTCGGGCGGAGATCACGTATTCATCCGGTCGCTACCTCGAGGTCATTCCCGCGGGCGTCAACAAGGGCACGGGTCTCGCGAAGCTCGCCGAGATGCTGGGCATCGATGTGTCCGAGACCATCGGCATCGGAGACTCCGCAAACGACCGCGAGATGATCGAGGCCGCCGGCCTTGGTGTGGGCGTGGCCAACATAACGGACGACGTGAGACCCCTGTGTGACGTCGTGCTCAAGACGCGCGGCGAGGACGGCGCCTTCATGGAGCTCGTCGAGAGCGTCATTGAGCCGAGCATGGGCAAGTAATACGAGCTCAAAGCCACTAGACAAGAGGGCCGCCCCGCGTAGGTTCGCGAGGCGGCCCTCTTTGGCGATTCCAATAAAGACGAGCTAGAACGGCATCTTGCCGCCGGGCATGCCGCCACCCATGCCCATGTTCTTCATCATCTGCTGCAGCTGACGCTTCTGCTGCTTGCGGTTGCCGCCCGTGCCCATCATGCCGCGAACCTTGCCCATCATCTTGTTCATCTCGCCCCACTGCTTCATGAGCTGGTTGACCTCCTGCACGGAATGGCCGGAGCCTCGGGCGATGCGGGCGCGACGCATGCCGTTGATGGTCTTGGGACGCGCACGCTCCTCCTTGGTCATGGAGTAGATGATGGACTCGATTGAGCGCATCTGCTCCTCGGTGTTGTCGCCACCCATCTGACGCAGCGCCTTGTCGCCGCCGGGCAGCATACCCAAGATCTTGCCCACGCCGCCCATCTTGCGAATCTGCTTCATCTGGGCGAGCATGTCGTCCATCGTGAAGCCCTCGCGCAGCATGCGCTCGGCGTCCTCCGCCGCCGCGGCGTCGGCGTTTGCCTGGGCCGTCTCGATGATGCCCACGACGTCGCCCATGCCCAGGATGCGCTTGGCCATGCGATCGGGGTGGAACACCTCGAGGGAGTCGGGCTTCTCGCCCATGGAGACGAACTTGATGGGCTTGCCGGTCACGGCACGCACGGACAGGGCGCCACCGCCACGGGCGTCGCCATCGAGCTTGGACATGATGACGCCGTCGAAGTCAGTGCGCTCGGCAAACTCGGTCACGACGTTCACGATGTCCTGGCCCGTCATGGCATCGACCACCATGAGCACCTGATCGGGCTTCACGGCGCGCTTGATGTCTACGGCCTCCTGCATCATGAGCTCGTCGATCTGCAGGCGACCAGCCGTGTCCACGATCACCACGTCACGCAGGTGGTCGATGGCGTCTCGCACGGCCTCGCCCGCAATGGCAACGGCGTCCTTGCCGTCACCACGGTAGACCGGCACGCCGATCTCTCCGCCGAGGGTCTCGAGCTGGTCTGCGGCGGCGGGACGGTGCGTGTCGCACGCGGCAAGCTCGGGCGAGCGCCCCTGCTTCTTGAGCATGTAGGCGAGCTTGGCGGCCGCGGTCGTCTTGCCCGAGCCCTGCAGGCCCACGAGCATGATGACGTTGGGCGTTCGGTTCTGCATGAGCGTGAGCTTGCTCTCCGAGGAGCCAAGCAACTCGGTGAGCTCGTCGAGCACGACCTTGACGACGTTTTGGGCAGGCGTGAGCGAGCTCAGGATGTCGGCCGTGAGGCAGCGCTGCTTGCAGCGGGCAACGAAGTCCTTGACGACGCGGAAGTTGACGTCCGCCTCGAGAAGGGCCATGCGAATCTCTCGCATGGCGACGTTGATGTCGTCCTCGGTGAGCTTGCCCTTGCCACGAAGCTTGTCGAAGGTGTCTGTGAGTCGATCGGAGAGGGAGTCGAACATGCTTGTCTCCTCAATGGTGCAGCGTAGATGGTCTGACGGATACGCGCCCTACAGGCTCTCGCCCACGAGGGCGCGGCAGAAGTCGAGCGCGTCGAAGCGCTGGAGGTCCTCCATGGACTCGCCAACGCCGATGCGGTAGATGGGCAGCCCAAGGCGGCTCGCGATCGAGACCGCGATGCCACCCTTCGACGTGCCGTCGAGCTTCGTGACGATGAGGCCGTCGAGGTCGAGGGCCTCGTTGAACTCCTTGGCCTGGTTGAGGCCGTTCTGGCCGGTCGTGGCGTCCACGACGAGCACGACCGTCACGGGCATCTGCGCGCGCTTGCGCGTGACCGAGACGACCTTCGCGAGCTCGCGCATGAGCTCGGGGCTCGTGTGGAGGCGTCCCGCCGTGTCAAGCAGCACGAGCTCGGAACCCTGCCTCTCGGCGCTCTCGATGACGTCGTAGCACACGCTCGCCGGGTCTGCGCCACGCTCGCGCGTGACGACCTCCACGCCCGAGCGCTCGCCCCAGACCTTGAGCTGCTCGATGGCGGCGGCGCGGAACGTGTCGGCGCCGCCGATGAGGACGGACGTGCCACGCTCCTTGGCAGCTCCCGCGAGCTTGCCCACGGTCGTGGTCTTGCCGGCGCCGTTGATGCCCACGAAGATGACGCAGCTCGGGGTGTCGTCGAACGGGTCGCGCTCGGCGCTCGGGAATGCCTCGGCGAGACGCTTGGCGAGGGCCTCGCGCATCTGGTCCGCCGTGCGCAGCGCCTGCTTGGCGGAGAGCTCGCGCAGGTCGTCCACGACCTGCATGGCGACCTCGGGGCCGATGTCGCCCATGACGAGCGTGTCCTCGAGGTCCTCCCAGAACTGCTCGTCAACCTCGCCGCCCATGTAGAAGATCTGGTTGAGGGCCTCCCTCGACTTCTCGAGGCCCTTCCTCAAGCGGTCAGCAAGCCCCATCAGGCATCGACCACCTTTCCTGTCGCGCGGTCTAGCCGCTGGGATACAACATGGCTCACGCCGTCTGCCTGCATGGAGACGCCGTACAGGACGTCTGCCTGCTCCATCGTGCGCCGCTGGTGGGAGATGACGATGAGCTGCGTCGTCTCCTTGAGCTGCTCGATGGCGTCGAGCAGCTTGTCGAGGTTCGAGTCATCCAGGGCGGCCTCGACCTCGTCAAACACGTAGAAGGGCACGGTGCGCGTGCGGTAGACGGCAAAGAGCAGCGCAAGGGCCGTGAGCGACTTCTCGCCACCGCTCATGAGCGTCATCTTGGCGATGCGCTTGCCCCTCGGCTGCGCCACGACCTCGATGCCCGTCTCGGCAGGGTGGTCGGGATCGGTCATCTCGAGGTGCGCCCTGCCGCCGGGGAAGAGCATGCCGAAGATCTCGACGAAGTTGGCGTTGACGGCCTCGAACGTCTGGAGGAACTGGCGTCGCATCTTGCGGTCGATGGCGCTCGTGATCTTCTGGAGGGCAGAGCGCGCGCTCTCGAGGTCGGCGAGCTGGGCGCCGATGTAGTCCGCACGCTCCTTGAGCTTCGTGTACTCGTCCATCGCCACCTGGTTCACGGGACCGAGCCCGTCAATCTGGCGGCGCAGGGAGGCCACCTCGCGCTCGCAGGCCTCGCGGTCCTCGGGCTCAGGCATCTGGAGGGCCTCCTCGAGCACATGGCGACCGTCTGCGGTGATGGCGGCAATCGCCTGCTCCACGCGCACCTCGAGCTTGCCGGACTCGACCTTGAGGTTGCCCTGCTCTGCCTTGGCACGCTCAAGCTCGGCCGTGACGTCCGCCACCTGCTGGCGGGCGTCGCCGATCGTCTTCTTGAGCGAGTCCGAGTCTGCCTCGGCCAGGCTCGCGCGGTCGCGCAGGCGCTGGGCCCACGTGAGCGCGCAGGCGTGTATGGCCTCATAGCGCTCGTGAAGCGGGTCGATGCGCAGACGAAGGACCTCCAGCGAGCGCGCGCCCTCCTCGGCGGCACGGGCGCGCTCGGCGAGCTCGTCAATGCGACGGGAGAGCTCGGCATCGCGCTCGTCCAGGTGGCGGAGGCGCTCTCGCGACGTCGCGAGCGACAGGCGCGCGTCCGCGGCCTTCTTGGCTGCCTCGTCCTCGGCGCGCGACGCCTCACGGCGCCTGGCGCCGGCCTCCTGCACGAGACGGTCGAGCTCCGAGAGGCGCTGTTTGCCCTCGACGATCTTGCCCTTGAGCTCCTCGAGACGCGGGCGCGCGGACTTGGCGCGCTCGGCGGCCGCCTCACGGCGCGAGACCACCTGCGAGCGCTCGTCCTCGGCATGACTCACCTGCGAGTCAAGGCGTCCTATCTCGGAGTTTGCCGAGTCGCGCTCACCCCTGAGGCGAGAGACGGCGCCGGAGGCGTCGCTTGCGGCCTCGCGGGCACGCGCCAGCTCGTCGGCGGCCACGTCGACGCGCTCGGACGCCTGGGCCACGTCCTGCTCGCACGCGCTCACGCGCGCCTCGAGGGCGGGGACCTGCTCCTCGAGCTCGGCGATGCGGCGCCGGCGCTCGAGCGTTCCCGCGGCGGCGCCGGCGGAGACTCCCGCCTGCGTGCGCCCATCCGGCAGCGCCATGACGCCGTCTGTCGTGACGTAGGTGAGCGCGGGGTTTGCCGCGTGCGCTCGCACGGCCTCGCTCGGGGTCTCAACGATGCGAATGTCACCAAGCAGGCGCTCGACGAGCCCACGGGCCTCGTCGCTCACGCCCAGGCGATCGACGAGTCGCTCTCCGGCGCCGCTCGATGCCTCGGGTGAGCTCTCGGAAAGGTTGAGCACGGAAAGCGAGCCGCTTGCGCCCTGGGCGTCGCGGGCGGCATCCATGATGCGGGCCACGTCATCGCCGCAGGCCACGATGGGAGCCGCAAGGGTCTCCCCCAACAGGCGCTCGACGAGCGAGTCGAGCTCGGCAGGAGCGCTCACCACATCCGCGAGGCGACAGCGCACGAGCGAGGAGAGCTCGCCAGAGGAGAGCACGCGGCTCTCGAGCGAGCCCTTGTCGGCACCGAGCTGGGCATCGACGTCTCGAAGCGCGCGCAGCGTTGCCTCTGCCTGCGCGAGCGCGCCACGCGCCTCCTCAAGCTCATGGCGAGCGGCAGACGCGGCCCCTCTCGCCTCGTCATGGCTCGCCGCACGCTCGGAGATGGCGGCCTTTGCCTTCTCGGCGCGCTGCGTGGCCTCGGCAAGCTCGCCCTCGAGCTCCTCGAGGCGGCCCCTCCTGCTCTCGAGTGCGGCACGGGTCGTCTCGAGCGTCTCCTCGATCTGGTCGATGCGACTCGCGAACATCTGGTCCTCGACCTCGGCGTTGGAGATCTCGTCGCTGAGCTTGGCGTGGTCGAGCGTGGCACGGTCGAGCTCGTGCTGGCAGTTCCTCTGCTCGCTCGAGAGCCTCGCCTGCTCCGAACCCGCCTCGCGCCTCGCCGCCGTGGCGTCCTTTGCCGCGGGCTCGAGACGGGCCACGTCCTTGGCAAGGCTGTCGACGGCCGCGCGCGTCTCGCACAGGCGCGCGGAGACGTCCTCGCGCTCAGAGAGCGCCTCGGCGCGCTGGCGCTCCACCTGTGAGAGCGTCAGGCGCGTCTCGGAGAGGCGGTCCACCATGTTGCGGCCCTTCTCCTCGAGCAGACGCATGTCGCTCTCGAGGCGGCCCAGGATGTCGGCGCAGCGACGGCGCTGCTCGCCGAGGTCACCCACGAACAGGCCCTTCTGCTCGAGCATGCTCTGGAGCTTCTCGAGCTCACGGGTCTTCTCGTCCACGCGGAACTGCGCGAGCTCGATGGCCGCCGCAGCCTCGTTGCTCCTGCCCTGGAGCTCGCCCCACTGCTGCTGGAGGCGGCGGACGTCGTCCACGGCAAGCTGGCAGGTGAGCTCGGAGAGCCGCGCGTAGAGCTCGTTGTAGCGCTTGGCGCGGTCCACCTGGCGCTCGAGCGGACGCAGCTGGCGATTGAGCTCACGCGCCACGTCGCGCGCCCGCACGAGGTTCTTGTCCATGTCAGCGAGCTTGCGCTGCGAGCGCTCCTTGCGGCGGCGGTGCTTGGAGATGCCGGCGGCCTCCTCGATGAGGGCACGGCGCTCCTCGGGCCTGCTGGAGAGGATGGAGTCGAGCTTGCCCTGGGAGATGATGGAGTGGGTGTCCTTGCCCAGGCCAGAGTCGTGCAGGATGTCCTGGATGTCCATGAGGCGGGCCGGCGCCCCGTTGATGAGGTACTCGGACTCGCCGGAGCGGTACATGCGCCTTGTGATGCCGACCTCGGTGAAGTCCACGGGCAGCGTGTGGTCCGTGTTGTCGAGCACGAGCGTGACCTCGGCCACGCCCACGGGCTTTCTTGCCGAGGAGCCAGAGAAAACGACGTCCTCCATGGCCTGGCCGCGCAGCATCTTGGCGCTCTGCTCGCCGAGCACCCACAGGATGGCGTCGCTCACGTTGGACTTGCCCGAGCCATTGGGGCCCACGACCACCGTGAGGCCGGGGTCGAAGACCATGTGCGTGCGGTCGGCGAAGGACTTGAAGCCCTTCAGCGTGAGGGACTTCAGGAACAATTGACGCCCTCCTCGGCAAGGCGCTCGATGGCATCGGCCGCGGCCATGCTCTCGGCCTCCTTCTTAGAGGAGCCCTTGCCGCGGCCCACGCGCCTTCCCTCGACGAGCACGACCGAGGTGAACGTGGGGCTGTGCGCGGGGCCCTGCTCGCCCTCGAGCTTGTACTCGGGGGCGCAGCGCAGCTCGCGCTGGGTGATCTCCTGCAGGCGGCTCTTGGGGCTCACGGGGCGCTCGGCAAGCTCGGGCACCATGTGGGGGCCAAGCGTGCGCGAGACGAACTCGTGCGTGACCTCGTAGCCGCCGTCGAGGTACAGTGCGCCAACGACGGACTCGTAGACGTTCTCGAGCGCTGAGTGCATGCCGCGCGCGCCCGTGCCCTTCTCGGACTCGCCGAAGACGATGCACTCGCCGATGCCGAGCTGCTCGGAGACCATGGAGAGCGTCTTGCCCGAGACGAGCGAGATCTTGAGGCGCGTGAGCTCACCCTCGTCCATCTGACCGAAGCGCTCGAACAGGTCCGTGGCCACGATGGCACCGAGGATCGAGTCCCCGAGGAACTCGAGGCGCTCGTAGGAGGCCGTGACGGGCAGGTGCTCGACGGCGCTCGGGTGCGTTATCGCGGCCGTGACGAGGTCACGGTCCTTGAACGTGTGGTTGCAGATCTTCTCGATGTGCTCAATCCGCTCGGTTGCGGCGCTTTGGGGCATGCGCGCTCCCCCATCTATGCGTGTGTTCTCCAGATATGGGCGAGCCGCCCGAGGGCGGCCCGCAGACATCTTTCAATTGTACCCGTAGCGACGGCAAGGCGCGAGGGAGGAGGCATGGTGACAGTTTGACCCCGTCCCCAAGTGTCACGCCTGGGCGGCAGCCATTGCCTGCGCCATCTTGCCGCAGAGATCCTCGCGGACGCAGCGGGCGGCCGTGAGCGTTCCGTTCATGACGGCCTCGGGGTTCGTGGCGCCGTGTCCCACGAGCACGGGAGCCTTGAGGCCGAGAAGCGCCGCACCGCCGTATGCATCGCCGGACAGGAGCTTTGCCACGCCCTTGAGCGCGGGCTTCACCATGAGCGCGCCCACGGCCACGCGCTTGCTCCGCGCAGCCTCGGCCTTGAGGGCAGAGACGATGAACTTGGCCGTGCCCTCGACGGTCTTCACGGCGACGTTGCCCGTGTACCCGTCCGTCACGATGACGTCGAGCGAGCCCGTGAGGACGTCTCGGCCCTCGCAGTTGCCGGCGAAGTTGACGCCGACGGCCTCCGAGAGCGCACGATGGCGCTCGAGCGCCGCCTCTGAGCCCTTCGTCTCCTCGGTGCCGTTGTTGAGAAGGCCCACGGCGGGGTTCTCGACGCCCAGGACGATCTGGGAGTACGCAGAGCCCATGCGCGCGAACTGCACGATCATGTCCGTGGTGCAGTCCGCGTTGGCGCCCATGTCCAGGAAGGTCGTCATGTGGCCGTCCACGCCCGGCATGGCCGTGGCGAGCGCGGCGCGAGACACGCCCTTGACGCGCCCCACGAGCAGCGTGCCTGCCGCGAGGATCGCCCCGGTGGAGCCGGCCGAGAAGAACGCGTCCGCGTCGCCAGCTCGCACGGCGCGGCAGCCACGGACGATCGAGGAGTCCTTCTTGCGACGCACGGCCTGCGTGGGATGCTCGTCCATCTCGATGACCTCAGTGGTCACGAGCGCCTCGGCACGGGCGTGCTTGGCGCAGAAGGGAACGACGACCTCCTCGTTGCCCGCGACGATTACCTCGAGGCCAGCATCGGCCTCGAGCGCCCGGGCGATGCCCTCGAGCACGACCTCGGACGGCTCGTCTCCACCCATGGCGTCAACACATACGCGCACCATATGCGCCTCCCCTTTCGCCGAGAAGTGCCGCCCGCCGGCTGTCCCCGACGGACGTCTAGGTAATAGAAAGGAGGCCGGCCCGAGAAGGACCGGCCTCCTGGCCACTCTGTAATTGGGCAGCTACTCGGTGACGATGACCTCGCGGCCCTTGTAGTAGCCACAGCTCGGGCACACACGGTGCGGGAGCTTCACAGCGCCGCACTGCGGGCACGTGGAACGAGCCGGCATGTCGAGCTTGCTGTTGGCCGAGCGACGGGTGTGGGTCGCGCCGCGGCCCTTCTTCTGCTTGGGTACTGCCATTGTTGACCTCTCTTACGAATCTCACGTCGCCACGCACGCGACGGTCTTTCACAGACAAACGGGAATGATAGCACGTTTGGTAGTGCAAACACCACGAATACACAGGATTTAGAGCGCAAATCGCTAATCCTGCGCAGAGTCTCCGTCCTCGTCGTCAAGTCGAAGCCCGGCGAGGGCCGCAAACGGACCGGTAGCCGCGTCCACCGAGGCCATCTTCTCCGCACAGCCGCAGTCTCCCTCGTTGAGGTTGGCGCCGCAGTGCGGGCACAGGCCCTTGCAGTCCTCACGGCACAGCACGACGAACGGCGTCTCCATGACGATGGCCGCCATGATGGGCTCGGCGAGGTCGATCGTGTGGTCCTCTCCCACCAGGGAGAAATCCACCTCGTCCTCGTCGTCGGAAAGGTCCTCCTCGGCAGGGGCCTCGAACAGGAAGTACTCGTCCACCTCGGAGGCGATGTCGAACTCGGCGTCCTCAAGGCACCGGTCGCACGTGCCAAGCACGTGGGCGCGAACGATGCCCGAGGCGAGGATTCCCTCGCCGGCGTTCGTGAGCACGAGGTCGTAGTCGATGCCGCTGGGAAGGCGGAAGTCGTGGTCTCCCAGCGAATACGAGTCGTCGTCGATGTGACCGGCCACGGGGAGCACGGAACCGGCGCCCGCGAGCCGCTCGTCGACGGAGATGATGATGGGCTCCATGGGACTACCTGCGAGACGAGGAGCCGTCGTCGAGGGCCTGGCGGCTGCGCTCGAGCTGGCCGATGACGCTCTTGAGGTTATCCTCGATGCCGGTGAGCACGCCCTCGGCGTAGTCGTTGATGTGGTAGCGCAGGTCTCGCTCGTACTGGGAGGCCTGGTCGCGGATCTCCTCGGCCTGCTGGTTGGCGAGGCGGACGACCTCCTGGTCGCCGGCGAGAATCATGGCCTGCTGCTGGGCGTCCGCCACGATGGAGTCTGCCGTCTGGTGGGCACGGGCGAGAATCTCGTCCTCCTCCTTCATGACGCGGCGGGCGGCGTTGAACTCCTCGGGGAAGGCGTTGCGAATCTCATCGAGGAGGTCATAGATGGCGTCGGCGTCAACGATCTTGGGGTTGCTGCCCGAGCCGCCCATGAGGGGCTTCTTGCCCTCGTTGACAATCTCCTCGAGCTCGTCGCACAGGGCGTTGACCTCTTCACCTGGCTGCATGCGCAGGCTCCTTTCGTGCTTGGCCCGCAAAGCAAAAGGCACGCTTGGGACCCCTCGAAAACCGATGCTTGAGCGACTTGCGTCGCATCTATCTGGACAACCTTACCATAACGGCAGCTATCTGACGCGCACGGCGCCCCATAGCCGCACACAAAGCGCGAGTGCAGCAAATAAGACACTTCAGGCCCTCGAAAGGGGCCCGCAACGTCTGAAAAGCTGCACTCGCGAATATCCGGAGCGCCGGCGCCGCCCGGCTAGTCCTCGGCGAACTGCGAGTTGTAGAGCTCGGCGTAGAAGCCGTTCGCGGCGAGCAGCTCTGCGTGCGTGCCACGCTCGACGATGTCGCCGTCACGCAAGACGAGGATGACGTCGGCGTTGCGGATCGTGGACAGGCGGTGCGCGATGACGAAACTCGTGCGGCCCTGCATAAGCGCGTCCATAGCGCGCTGGATGAGCTCCTCGGTGCGCGTGTCGACGTTCGAGGTGGCCTCGTCCAGGATGAGCGCCGGACGGTCCGCGAGGAAGGCGCGGGCGATCGTCACGAGCTGGCGCTGGCCCTGGGAGAGGTTCGTGCCCTCCTCGTTGATGACGAAGTCGTAGCCGCCGGCGAGTGTGTGGATGAAGTGGTCGCAGCGCGCGGCGCGGGCGGCCGCCTCAACCTCGGCGTCCGTGGCGTCTGGCCTGCCGTAGCGGATGTTCTCGCGAATCGTGCCGTTGAACAGCCACGTGTCCTGCAGGACCATCGCGAACTGGCGACGCAGCTCGGCACGGTCCCAGTCGCGGACGTCCACGCCGTCCACCTTGAGCGAGCCCGCGTCCACGTCATAGAAGCGCTGGAGCAGCTTGATGAGCGTAGTCTTGCCCGCACCCGTGGGACCCACGATGGCCACGGTCTGGCCAGGCTCGGCCACGCAGGAGAAGTCGTGGATGATCGTCTTGTCCGGCGAGTAGCCAAAGCGCACGTGATCGAACTCGACGCGACCGTCTCGCTTCTCGGGCACCTGGGGGCACTCGCCCTGCTGCTCCTCGGGCGCAGAGAGGAACTCGAAGACGCGCTCGGTGGCCGCGGCCATGGACTGCAGCGTGTTGCTCACGTTGCCAAGCTGCTGAACGGGCTGGGTGAAGTTGCGGACGTACTGGATGAAGCTCTGGATGTCGCCGGGGGTGGCGTTGCCCGTGAGCGCGAGCTGCGCGCCCACCACGACGACGCCCACGTAACCCATGTTTCCCACGAGGCTCATGAGCGGCATCATGAGGCCGGAGAGGAACTGGGAGCGCCAACCGGAGATGAACAGGCGGTCGTTCTTCTCGTCGAACTCGGCCACGGCGGCATCGGCGCGGTCAAAGACCTGGATGACGTTCTGGCCGGCGAAGTCCTCCTCGATGATGCCGTTCACGGCACCGAGGACCTGCTGCTGCTCGCGGAAGTAGGGTTGCGAGAAGTGGATCATCACGATCATGATGAGGGCGGCCGCCGGCAGCGTGAGCACGGTGACACCCGTGAGCGGCAGGCTGATGGAGAGCATCATGACGAGCACGCCGATGATCTGAGTGATCGAGGTGATGAGCTGTGTGATGGACTGGTTGAGGCTCTGGCCGAGGGTGTCGACGTCGTTGGTGATGCGCGACAGCACGTCGCCCTTGCTGTGGCCGTTGAAGTAGCTCATGGGCACGACGGAGATCTTCTCGGCGATCTCCTTGCGCATGCGGTAGCAGATCTTCTGCGTGACGCCGGTCATGAGCCAGCCCTGCAGAAGGTTGCAAGCGGAGCTCGCGAGGTAGAGTCCCAGCAGGAACAGCAGCGTCTTGCCAATCCAGTCGAAGTCGACCGAGCCCGTGCCGCTCACCTTGGCCACGAGCCCCTCGTAGAGCTTCGTGGTGACCTGGCCGAGCACCTTGGGGCCGACGATGTTGAAGATGACGGAGCACACAGCAAACGCGATGCCGAAGAACACGGCGACCTTGTGCTGGCCGATGTAGCCGAGCAGCTGAAGCATCGTGCCCTTGAAGTCCTTGGCCTTCTCCGTGGAGCGCCCTCCCATGCCGCGGCCCATCGGTCCGCGCGGGCGCTGCTTGGGGGCAATGGTCCTCTCGTTAGCCATTAGCGCTCACCTCCTTCCATGACCTGCGCAATCTCGGCATCGGTGAGGCCGAGCTCTGCGGCGGACAGCTGCGACTGGGCGATCTCGAGATAGGCCGGGCAGCTGCGGAGGAGCTCCTCGTGCGTGCCGTGCCCCACGACGCGGCCCTCGTCAAGGACGATGACCTGGTCCGCGTGCATGATCGTGGCGATTCGCTGGGCCACGACCACGATGGCGCTGTCCTTCTCGTGGGTCGCGAGCTGCTCGCGCAGAAGCGCGTCCGTCTTGTAATCGAGCGCGGAGAACGAGTCGTCGAAGACGATGACCTCGGGCCTCTTGGCAAGCGCGCGGGCGATGGAGAGGCGCTGGCGCTGCCCGCCGGAGACGTTGGAGCCGCCCTGGCTGATCTCTGAGCCCCAGGTGCCCTTGCGCTGCTCGATGAACTCGGTGGCCTGAGCGATGTCGGCGGCCCGACGCATGTCCTCGTCGGTCACGGAGTCGCCGGCGAACTTGAGGTTGGACTCGACGGTGCCCGAGAAGAGCATGCCCTGCTGCGGCACGTAGCCCACGCGGCGACGCAGCTCGGCCAGCGGCAGGTCTCGCACGTCGATGCCGTCGAGCGCGACCTTGCCGCCCGTGACGTCGTACAGGCGCGGGATGAGCTGGACGAGCGTGGACTTGCCCGAGCCCGTGGAGCCGATGATGCCGAGCGTCTCCCCGGCGTGAACCGTGAAGTCCACCCCGCCGATGACGTCCTCGCGGGCGTCGGGGTACTGGAAGCTCACGTTGTGGAACACCAGCTCGCCGCGCGGCGCGCTCGGTGCTGGCAGCTTGGGGTGTGCGGGCTCCCTGATGGACGTTTCGGTGGCAAGGACGTCCTCCACGCGCTCGGCGGCCACCTCGGCGCGCGGCAGCATGACCGAGACCATCGTGAGGATCATGAACGCCATGACGATCTGCATGGTGTAGGAGATGAACGCCATCATGTCGCCGACCTGCATGACGCCGTCGTTCACGCCGTGGGAGCCGGCCCAGACGATGAGGACCGTAACGCAGTTCATGACGAACATCATGAGCGGCATCATGAAGCTCATGGCGCGGTTCGTGAACAGCTGGGTGTCCATAAGGTCGCGGCTCGCGCCATCGAAGCGCTCGAGCTCGTGCTCCTGACGACCAAAGGCGCGGATGGGCATGACGCCATCGAGCATCTCGCGCGCCACGAGGTTCACGCGGTCAACGAACTTCTGCATCCTCTTGAACTTGGGCATCGTGAGGCCCATGAGCACGCCAACGACCGCGCAGACCGCGATGACAGCGACGCCAATGGTCCACTCCAGGCCCGTGTGCGTGGCGAGCACGCGCATGATGGCGACGACTCCCATGATCGGGGCCATGAGCACCATTCGGATGAACAGCGTGGTGGCCATCTGGATCTGCTGGATGTCGTTCGTGCAGCGCGTGATGAGCGACGCCTGGCTGAACTTGCCCACCTCGGCCGGCGAGAAGTGCATGACGCGGTCGAACGTCTTGCGGCGCAGGTCTCGGGCGATGGTGCAGGCGGTGTGCGAGGCCACGGCGCCCGTGAGGATCGTGGCGACGAGCGACACGGCGCACAGGCCGAACATCTTGAGAGACATGCCTGCCAGGTAGGAGTTCTGGACATCGGTGAGACTGATGCCCTGCGCCTCGTATTCCTGGCTCACGTAGCTGATGGCGCGCTGCTTGACGATGGAGCCGCCCATGGCACCCATCTGCTCACTCATGGCGCTAGCGGCCGAGACGAGCTGGTCTCGGCTCACCATGCCCGCGGAGACGGCGGCGCGCACGGTGTCCATGTCAAGCGTGCCGGACATGGCATCGTTGAGCGTCGAGGCGTCGACGCCCTGCTCGAGGGAGAGCGCGACAGTCTCGGGCAGGCTCATGGCATTGGAAACGGCGCCGTCTTCCGCGCGGTCGTCGGCGCTGCCCTGGTAGGTGCGGATGCCATCCGCGTCCGCGGGGGCGTAGGCGCCCTCGACGGTCTGCTCGTCCTGCTCGCTCATGAACAGCTCGAGGTCCGCGAGAGACTCGGATCGAATCGTGTCCGGCACGGGCGACTCGATGCCGCCCTGCTGGATGCCGACGTCGACGATCTCGCTCATGTAGGTAGGCAGCGTGAGGTCGGCGTTGCAGCTGATGACGATGAGACCCACAGCCACCACGAGCGCGAGCACGTGGTTCTTGAAGAGCTTGATTATCCTCAAAGGCTTTCCCCTCTTCTCAAAATCGAATAAGCGATGCGAATTACCTAGAATCTCTTGGGAGGCTCAATCGCGCGGCCTTCGGCCCGGCGCTTTGCCATGACGTCACGGGCGCGACGGAGCACGCGAACGAGGTCGCGGGCGTCCTGCTCGCCCATCTCGCACAGGAATGACGCGAGCATCTCCTGGGCCTTCTCAATGTGGCGACGCGACACCTCGCGGCCCTTCTCGGTCACGCGGACCTCGACGCGCCGGCGGTCGTGCTCGGCGGCCTCGCGCGTGATGAAGCCCTTCTGCTCAAGGACGCGCAGCGTATTGGCGATGCGCGCATCCGTGACGCCCGAGGCTCGCGCGATCTCGCTGGGAGACATCGGGCCGTCCGCCTCAAGCAGGACCCGCATGACTTTTGGCATGCCCTTTGCCGACGAGGAGAGCTCGGGCGCCGGCTTCATGCGCGCGATGTCAGCGCCGATGTGCGCAACCTCTTGGCTCCACTCGATGTACTCGTCGGCGGGGCGAGCGGTGCCCGGGGACGCTCCGGTGCGCTCGTCGCTGCTCTCGTCCATCTGTTCACCTCGCTTAGGATTTACTTTCTATTGTTAGTTTTCATCGTTAGGTTTTATATCCCATTTGCGTGGACGAGTCGCGCGCGGCACCACATTGGGCTAGACTTCACACCACGGACACAACATCTCGGCGAATACTGCTTGCAGGGCCCGAGAGCTGTGCTATTCTTATCCAGCTATGCGTCGAAGGCGGCCGCAAGATGCGCCGCTTACATGGAGGTACACAATGTCTAAGGTTTGCGCCATCTGCGGCAAGCACGCCGTCGCCGGTCGTTCGATCAGCCACTCGCACCGCGTCACCAACCGCAAGTTCCGTCCGAACATCCAGCACGTGACGTGCGTCGTCGACGGCCACAAGAAGAAGCTCAACGTCTGCTCCACCTGCCTGAAGTCCGGCAAGGTTGCTCGCTCCTAGTAGCAGACACTTCTTATAGCGCTATCTTCGGAGCCGCCTTCGGGCGGCTCTTTTTTTACCGATATATCGCGAGCGTAGCGATTCGGTCATTAGAGCTCCGATCTGAGCCATTTAGTGACCGATTAGCTACACTCACGAAACGTTGGAATCGGGAAAGACCCCGTAGACGGCAAGGCGAGCCTTCAGAAGCTCTCGATTCCTCGCCTGTGCGACCGTGATGCGCATCACCTTAAGACCGCGAGCAGTGATGCCGGCCTCGCGCTGACGCTCGTTCATGAGGGCGCGGAGCATGGAGCCACCGTTCATCTCTGGATTCGTATACTTCTCCCCGCCATCGACCTCAAGGTCAACGAACGCGCCGTCTTTGGCTCGCATCAAAATGTCAACTCTCAAGGGACCCTTAGCACCGTCAATGCTTGCAACGGGCGACTGAAGGTCAACGATTTCATAGCCGAGCTCAATGAGAATGCCGCGGACGATTGACTCGCCGCCGCTCTCCGAACGACCATCAACATGGGAAACCACCCTGCGCCCGGCTCTTATGCCCCGATACCCCGCCCTATGCGTTGCAGCGTTTCGGAGATGCTTCTCGCAGGTAATACGAAAAGCAATCGCGGAGTCGGCCACGGCAAGGGCATCAGGAAACGGCATCATGGCAGCACAGTCGAGAACGGTGTCCTCAGGTGTCGTTAGCCTAATGCCGTTCTTTTCTCGAACGCCGCGAGACATTCTGTGCTTCGTCACGACATCTAGACGCTTGCACCCAGATCGGGTGATGGCATGAACGTTGGCCAAATAGGCGTACGAAACGCTCAGGCCATACATCGCAGCAGCAGAGACGTGAGAGAGCGTCCAGTCACGGTGTCTCTCCGATAATGAGCGGACCATGGCTCGGTTCCTGTCCGCAGGAGTAAGCAGTTCCCATGTGCTCTTTCTCATATAGAGGCCGTCGACGGGACGCAGAAGCAAGCCTTTCTCGCAAAGCCGAGAAAGGCGTCTGGCGTCCGCCGAGTTCTTTGCAGCCAGGCAACGGCCGAGCTTCTCCGCCTCATCCAAACGAGCAGCAAGATCTGGCCCCTCTCCCCTGTACCTACCCATAGCGACCTCCACGTCGTTGTTGCTCGTAGGCTACAGCATGAGTGCCATTCCGCGCCCAGGCCGGACAAGATAAAACGCGAGCGTAGCTAATCAGTCACTAAATGGGTCCGAGTAGCGGTTCTAATGACCGAATAGCTACACTCGCGATGGTGGTGATGAGTCGGTGGTGGCTAGTGGATGCGGAAGGCGGCCACGGTGGTTAGTGGATGCGGAAGGCGGCCACAATGCCGGCGTGACAGGCAATGGAGGCGCCCGGGCGGTCGATGACGTTGGAGATGCCGCGGTCGCGCAGGGCGTCCACGCGGAAGTGGTCGAGCTCCCAACGCATGCCGCGCTCGCTCACGACGGTGGCGTCGGCAAGGGCCACGAACGAGAAGTGGCTGCCCACGTCCTGCTCGCCAAACTCCCAGCAGGCCGTTGCGTTCGGTGCGAGGATTCGGCACTCGAAGGCGTCCTCGACGAGCACGGGCGCAACGTCGGCGTTGGAGGCGAGCACGCCAAACACCGCGAGCGCGTGATCCATCCTGCCCGCGCTCGCACACGTCACCGTGACGTCGAGGCGCTCTCCCCTCTCGGCCGCGATCTGACGGGCACACGCAAAGCCCAGGGACAGGTCCGTGTCGTACTTTGCCGGCGGAAAGATGCGGATGCCGAGGCACCCGTGCAGGCCATGGATCTGCGGGCGCTCGCGCATGTCGTCTGCCGGGGTCACGGCAAGCGTGCCCTCGCTCACCGGAACGTCGCGAGCCTGCTCGCGGACCCATGCAAGGGTCTCCGCGCTCACGGTGTCGGCGTCTCCGCAGAAGGCATCTGGGACAATGCCCGCGGCCCGGCATGCCTCGGCACCTCGGTCGATGGCAAGGACCTGGTCTGCTCTCGCGGCGAGGCGCGAGACGAGCTGCGTGGAGCTGGGCTCGGGTGAGCCGGCGACGAGAAGCAGCCTCACGGTGCCTACGCCTCCTCTGGGTTCGGCCTGCGAGAGGCGTCGTCGAACGCACGGATGGCGTCGAGCGAGACGTCATCATAGTTGTTCGTGAAGATGTCAGCCCAGGAGCGGATGAATTCCTCGTCGCGACCGTCATGGTCGTTGAAGATGCCCACGACGTGCAGGCCCACGCGACGGGCAGAGCGCACGGCAAACGGCGCGTCCTCGAACACCCACGTCTCTGGAAGCGGCGTGCCGAGGCGATCAAGCGCCTCGAGGTACACGTCCGGAAAGTCCTTGTCGCGCCCGTCTCGCACGTCGGCCGTGCACAGGACGTCGGAGAAGAAGTCGAGCAAGCCATGGCAGGCAAGCGCCTTGCGCACGAACGGAGACGGACTCGAGCTCGCGACCACCATGGGAATGCCAGCCGCCCGCAGACTCTCGAGCATCTCGCGCGCGCCGGGCATCTCCGTGACCTTGTGCTCGTAGTTGTAGGTCACGATGCGCTCGACGTGGCGGTAGATCTCATCGGCACTGCCGCCCATGCCAAGCTCGGAGTGGAGGTACTCGCACGTGGCCGGAATCGTCATGGCCTCGACCTTGGCTATGACCTCGCTCGTGGGCTGCTGGCCGTACGAGCGGAACAGCTCGCTGAACATGTCGAACCACATGGACATGGAGTCGAGCAACGTGCCATCGCAGTCGAAGATGGCGCCGGAGATCTTTGACATGGGGCCTCCCAGCCTCGCAATGCATGGATATGCGGATTGGTCGTCTCAGCAGCAACGTCAAGTATACGTTCTTGGTCATGGGGCCGGCGCGCCGCATCGCCGGCACATTCAGTCGCGAGATTGGGTAAAGTAACCCAGGCGGCCACGGGCCGCATTTCTATGCACACATTCGCCCGAGAGGGCAGGCACCACGGAGGTTGTTCCACATGGCACGTTATGACTACCGATGCACCGACTGCGGCAACGTGTTCGAGGTCGAGCACCCCATGTCCGAGCATCCGAGCATCACGTGCCCCGCATGCGGCAAGCCCGCCGAGCGCGTGTTCTCAGCCTCTGGCATCTCGTTCAAGGGCTCGGGCTTCTACAACACCGACCAGCGCGGCGGCAGCTCCTCCACCGAGGGCACGAGCGGGTGCTCGGGCTGCAGCGGCCATGACTGCGCGAGCTGCGGCCACTAGCGGCGAGGATTCGAACGCAAGAGCAGGGGCGGGGGCGAGACGTTCACGGGCGTCTCGCCCCGCCCCTTGTAGACGGTGACAGTTTGACCCCGTCCCCAAGTGTCACCGAGTGCGGACGAGGCGGGCACAGAAGTGACCGTCCGGGCCGCCGGGCGTGGGCACGGACTGGAACATGCCGCGGTCGTCGACCCAGCCAGCGACGAAGGCTTGCGCCTCCTCGGGAAGCGAGGCGACGCCCGGGGCGTCCATGACGCTTGCGAGCGAGAAGCACATTCCCTCCTCGCTTGCGAGAAACGCCTCGACCACCTCGGAGTTCTCGCATGCGAGAACAGAGCAGGTGGCGTAGACGAGAGAGCCGCCGGGAGCCACGCGCGAGCTTGCGGCCCTCAGCAGCGAGGCTTGTAGACCGGTAAGGGAGCCAGGGCCGGCGGCGAGCGAGCCCTCATCGAGCGCCCAGGCAATCTCGGGGTGGCGGCGCATCGTGCCCACACCCGAGCAGGGAGCGTCAACGAGCACGGACTCGAACGCGCCCACCAACTCATCGGGCAACGCGCCCTCGTCCGCAAGCCGCGTTCCGTCGAACTCAACGCAGCTCACGCTGCCCGCGAGCCCGGCACGCTTCATGCGATCGCGAGACTGGCGAACCTTGGATGCCACGAGCTCACAGCCCACGACGCGTGGCTCACACCCCAGCTCATCCATGGCGCGGCACAGCAGCAAGGACTTTGTGCCGCGGCCCTGGCCCACCTCGAGCACCCTCCCGGCAGCGGGCGCCGCAACGCGGCACACGACCTGGGCGGAGAGGTCTGCCACCGCCACGTCGCACGAGCTCACGAGTCCGCTCGCGGCAAGGCGTGCGCCAGAGGAGAGGCACCAGCCTTCCGATAGCGGCGTGGGCAGAGGCTCTGCCTCGAGCTGCTCGAGGCGCTCGAGGACAGACGCTTCGGAGACCTCGCCGCGGCCCCTCGTCACGTAGACAGGCGCGGGGTCGAGCGCGCACGCGCACATCGCGGCGGAGAGTCGGGACCCGAGCTCGTCCAACAGGCGCGAGACGAGCCAGGCGGGATAGCCCGACGCCATCGACAGCTGAGCGGCCGATATGGCCTTCGAATCCCCGCTGGCGGCAGCCGCCATGGCCGCACGAGCCTCGTCCACCTCGCCACGACAGTCCGCGATGCGCCTAAGCACGGCGTTTGCCATGCGCGCGGCACGGGGCTGCACGCCCCTCACGAGCTCCACGCCCTGACTCACGGCCACCTGGCGCGGTGTCTCGAGATACAGGACCTCGAACGCGGCAAGCCTGAGCGCATCGCGAACGCGCGGCTGCAGCGACGAGGCATGCGTCACGTAGGCGTCAATGCGACGGTCGAGCTCGCCCGAGGCCACGTTGACGCCCAGAACGAGCCTCGTGGCCAGCGAGCGCGCCTTGTGCCCGAGCATGTCCATCTCGCGCGCGCCACGCATGAGGTCGCGCGCACGGGCACCCCGGCGACGCTGGGAGCTCAGGATGCGCAGCGCAGTCGTGCGCGCAGGGCTCGCAACGGCCATCTACACTCGCCCCCAGGTGAGGCACTCGCCTCGCAGGCCGGCAGCCCAGGCGCCCGCCTCCATCTCGCGCTTGCCGTCGGGCTTGACGGCCAGCACCTCAAGCGAGCCGTCCGAGCAGCCGAGACACACACGGCCGTGGGACACGAGCACGTCACCGGGGGCCACCACATCATCGCAGGTCTTGGCACGCGTCACCCTCACGCCCTTGCCGGCGACCTCGCAACGCGCGGGGGCGGCGTCGGTGCTCGCGAGCACGCGGCGGACGTTTGCGAGGGCAGTGGCCGACGGGTCAAGGCGCATCTCGGCCTTGCCGATCTTATGGGCATAGGTCACGAGCGCCTCGTCCTGCTCGGTCCACCGCACCGTACCGTCCGCGATGCGACCGATGGCCCCGATGAGGGCCTCGGCGCCAAGGCGGCCAAGCTCGTCGAGCAACTCCGAGGAGGTCTTGCCCGCAACCGTGGTCGAGACCTGAGCGCAGTAGGCGCCGGCATCGAGCTCGTGGACCACGCGCATGATGGACGCGCCCGCAAGCTCGTCTCCCTCGAGCACCGCACGCTGGATGGGCGCGGCACCGCGCCACCTGGGAAGCAGCGAGGCGTGCACGTTGACGCAGCCGAGCGGGAACATCTCGAGCAGCTCATCGGGCAGGATGCAGCCGTAGGCGGCCACGACGCACAGGTCCGCCTCGCACGAACGCAACTCGCCCATGACCTCGGGGGTCATGCGGCTCGTCTCGATGACCGGCAGCCCAAGCTCGCCGGCCAGCGCCTTCACGGGGCTCGGCTCGAGGCGCTTGCCTCGGCCTCGGACGGCATCGGGACGAGTCACCACGCGGGCGACGTCAAACGCCTCGCTCACGGCGCGAAGCGAGGGGCAGGCAAACTCGGGCGTTCCCATGAAGACGATGCGCATGCGTGGCTCCTAGTCGGTCGTGGTCTCGCCGGGACGAGCGCCCGCGACGATGGCCTGCTCGCACTCCTGCAGCTTCTGGGCACGCTTGAGCGGGGGCAGGTGGTCGACCATGGTCACGCCGTCGAGGTGGTCGATCTCATGCTGGAGGCACACGGCGAGCAGGTTGCCCTCAGCCTCGTACTGCATGAGGTCACCGTCGAGGTTCATGGCGTGGACGATGACGTGGCTCGGGCGCTCGATGTCCACAGAGATGCCCGGGAACGACAGGCAGCCCTCGGAGAACGAGCGCATGGGGCCGTCCGCCTTCACGATCTTGGGGTTGATGAGCACGTAGGGGTTCTCGCTACCGCGCTCGTCGGTGTAGTCGCAGTCCACGACGACCATGCGGATCATCTCGCCGATCTGGGGCGCCGCGAGGCCGCAGCCGTCGGACTCGTACATGTCCTTGAGCATGCGCTTGGCAAGCTTGCGGATGCTCGCGTTGATTTCCGTCACCGGCTCGCACACCTGCGAAAGGCGCGGGTCGGGGGTGAGCAGGATGTCCTTGTTGGCGCTCATGTTTCTCCTCACACGCAGGGAGACCGCGCACGGGCGCGGCGTTGGGTTCACAACCTCTCATCATACCTGCGCAACATCAACCAGAGGGCAAAGCCGAGAGAATCCGCACAGCTGGGAGCGCCCAGGGATCTTTGGCACCTTGGGGCAGTCGCCTCGGGGGCTCACAGCATGTCGCAGGCATCGACGTCGATGGCGAGCGTGACGTCGCGACGGGCGGGCAACGCGCGGGCGCAGGCGTCCAGGAGAGGCCCGAGCTCTGCCTCCGCGGGGGCCTTGACCACGACGTGGCGACGGTAGCGGTCCTTGACCTTGGCGCGCACGCACTCGGCGGGCCCCAGGACCTCCCACTCGCCATCCAAATCCGCCACGCGCGCGCGAATCTCGGCCGCAAGGGCACTCGCCCGCTCGCGGACGGCGCGCTCGGAGAGGCTTGCGAGCGTGAGGTTGGCAAGACGCGAGTAGGGCGGGTAGTACGCCTCGTCTCGCTGCTCGAGCTCATAGCCCAGGTAGGACGAGCGGTCATGCGTGGCCACGGCAGAGATGGCGGGATGCGTGGCCCAGTACGTCTGGATGATGACCTCGCCGGGGCGCCCTCCCCTGCCGGCTCGTCCGGCCACCTGCTCGAGCAGGTTGTACGTGCGCTCGGCGGCGCGGAAGTCGGGCAGCTTGAGCGTGGTGTCAGCGTTCACGACGCCCACAAGCGTCACCTCGGGAAAGTCGAGGCCCTTCGCGATCATCTGCGTGCCCACGAGCACGGCGCACTCGCTCGCGTCGAACTGCTCGAGCAGGCGCGTGTGGGCGCCCTTCGTGGCCGTGGTGTCCGCGTCCATGCGGATGACGTCCACGTCCTCGGGCAAAAGCATCCTCAGCTCGTCCTCGACGCGTTGGGTGCCCACACCGTATTGGGCCAGGTAGCGGCTGCCGCAGTTGGGGCACTTCGTGGACGGGTCCGGGTAGGCGCGCACGGGCCAGACGCTGCCGCAGGTGTGGCACGCCAGACTGTGCGTGCGCTCGTGATACGTGAGCGCCGTGGAGCAGTGGGGGCACGTGGGGACGCAGCCGCACTCGCGACACATGAGAAAGCTCGCAAAGCCGCGCCGGTTGAGCAGCAGCACGGACTTCTCACGCTTCTCGGCGCGGTCGAGAAGGGCATCGCGCAGAGGAGACGAGAACACCGAGCCGCCCTTTGGGCTGAACGTCGATCGCATGTCCACGATGCGGACGCTCGGCAGCTTGGCGCCACCAGGGCGCTCGGGCATGCGCACGCGAGTCCAGCGCACGCCGCGCCAGCTACCCCTCCGGCAGCGCTCGAGGCTCTCAAGGGAGGGTGTGGCGCTGCCCAGCACGAGAGCCGCCCCGCGCAGGCGCGCGAGCTCGGCAGCCGCCTCGCGCGCATGGTAGCGAGGGGCCTGGTCCTGCTTGTAGGAGCCCTCGTGCTCCTCGTCCACGATGACGAGGCCCACGTTGGCGAGCGGAGCGAACAGCGCCGACCGCGCGCCCACGACCACGTGCACCTGACCGCTGCGGGCAAGGTCCCACTGGTCGAAGCGCTCGCCGGTCGACAGGCGCGAGTGCAGGATGGCGACGTCGTCCCCGAAGCGACTGCGGAAGCGGCCGACGGTCTGGGCCGTGAGCGAGATCTCTGGCACGAGGACGATGGCGCTTTTGCCACGCTCGCGCACGCGCTCGATGGCGTCGAGGTAGACCTCCGTCTTGCCCGAGCCCGTGACGCCGTCTACGAGCACGACGTCGCCACGCCCGGCGTCAGCGGCTCGCGAGATGGCGTCGAGGGCGGCGAGCTGGCCGTCCGTGAGGTGGTCTGGCCTGGGGGCCGCGGCGCTGGAGAGCGAGGAGACGTCATCCGTGCCGCGGATGCGACGGCGATGCTCGACCGCAACGAGGCCACGCTTCTCCAGGGCGCTCACGACGCCGCCGGCACCCGGCACCATGGCCGAGAGCTCGGCCACGCGCATGGGCCCGGCCGCAAGCGCCTCGACCACACGGCGCTGCCTGCTGGCGTTGCGACGCGGCACGAAGCCGCGTCCCGTGACCGTGAGCTGTGCCCAGCGGTCGTCGACGGCCTTCGTGCGGTCAACGACGAGACGCCACACGCCCACCTCGTCCCTGCGCACGCGCGCGGTCTGGCCGGGGGCGAGCATGAGGCGCAGGCACACCGAGGTGGGAGCGGCGTACTCGCGCGCCATCCATTGGGCGAGGCGCGCCCCGGCGCGGTCGAACGCGGGCTCGGCAAGCACGCGCTCGACGGGCAGCACGCGAAGCGGGTTCACCCCCTCGGCAAGCTCGCTGACCACGTCCACGACGTAGCCGACCACCGCTCGGTGGCCAAAGCTCACGAGCACCGTGCACCCTACGTCGCACGCATCGGCAAGCGCGTCGGGGATGGCGTAGTCAAAGCACCCCTCGATTGCGCGGGTGGGTATGTCCGGAACGACCTTCGCGTATCTCATGCATCCCAGTTTGCCACCTGCGCCCAAGAAAAATGACGAGAAGGGAAGCCCCTCTCGTCATTCTCTAAAGCTATGCGCGCCGGCGCCTGCGCCTGAGGCCGATTGCGAGGAGAACGAGGCCAGCGGCGGCCGTCAGCGCGGGCAGCTGCCGCACAAGGACGTCTCCCGTCTGAGGCAGCTGCCTGCGAGTGCTCGAGGGCCCATCGGGCGCCGCGGGCAAGGGTGGCACGGGCGTCGGGTCGTCCGTTGCCGTGAGCGTGGCCACGCCATCCTCGGACGGGCAGAGCGACCAGCCCACTGCGTCTCCGCCCGAGACGATCGTGCCGTCCTCGCGCACCCAGAGCGTGAACTCGCTGCCGAGCAACTCATAACCCTCCGGCGCCACAACCTCGCGGACCACATAGCGCTCCCCCGCCACGAGCTTTCCGGCAAGCTGGGGCGTCCTGCCGTCCACGCCGGTCTCGAGCACAAGCGAGCCCTCCTCGGAAGCTCCGGCGAAGCGGCCGCGCACCTCGAAGCGAGCGCCCGACATGGATGCGCCGGTGGCCCCGTCAGAGCCGACCTTGGTAATCGAGAGGCGCGTCATGGGATCGGCGAGCGTCACGGTGACGCCGTCATCGCCCACCTTGTAGGCGCACGCAGGCTCGTTGGCAGCGACTTCGGCAGAGACGAGCGCGCCCTCGTCAACGGGGGAAACGGCAACCGTTCCGTCCTCGTTCACGTGGAGCAGGACGCGTCCGCCGCAGACGGCGTAGCCATCCGGGGCGGCGGTCTCCTCGAGCTCGTAGGTGTTGCCCACCACGAGCTGGCGGCTCAGCAGCAAGCCCTCCGTGGTTGAGGTGAGCTCGAGGACGTCGGTCTCGGACCCGCTTGCAAAGCGGTTGGGCTCGCCATAGTCGTTCGTGCCGTCCGCAGGGGTGAGCGTGAACGTGGCGCCCGCGAGCGCGGCGCCGTCCTCGCCCGTCTTGCGCAGCGTGACGTCGACGGGCTTGTCCGTGGCCACGAGCGTAGAGATGTTGTCGGTGAGGGCAAAGCCGAGGCTCGCAAGCTCTTCGGCACCCATCTCCACATAGCCATCGGCCTGCGGACGCACCGCAACCACGGAGCCGTCAAAGCCCACGCGAAGCAGAACGCTCTGCCCGCTCAGCGAGTAGCCATCCGGTGCGCGCGTCTCGCGCAGCTCGTAGACGGACGTGGCGTCGGCCCTCAGCAGGGCGCGATCGAAGCTCGCGATGCCAGAGACGCCGCCCGTCTCGGCCGTCGTGACCTGGCGAGCGTCTGTGGAGCCGTCTGCAAACGTGAAGCCGTCAACGGGCGCGAGCGCAAACGTCGCACCGTCAAGGCCCACGAGCGGGTTGTCGGCGTCACGCTTCATGACCGTGAGCGAGGTGGCGTCATCGGTGACCGCGCCCGTGAAGACGCGCAGCTCGTCGCCCACGACCTCGTAACCACGCAGGGCTGCCGTCTCGTCCTGGCCGCCGAACACGGCAACAAGCGTGCCGTCGTCGGACACGCGCACGACGAGCTCGTGGTCGATCCTCGTGTAGCCGGCAGGAGCCTCGACCTCTCGGATGCCATACGTGCCGCCAACGACGAGCATGCCGGCGAGCTCCGCGCCTGCGCGGCCGTCATCGCCAGTCGTGACCTTACGACCCTCAGTGGAGCCATCCGCAAAAGCGGAGCCTGCCTGAGGCGTCACGCAGAAGCGCGCTCCCGCCAGCGTGGGCCTCGCGCCATCCTCGCCCGCCTCGCCGTACTTCACGATTGCAAACGGAACGGCCTCATCGGTGACGGAAATGGCGTCGCCGCCCCTGAGGGCAACCGACCCGTTCGCCACGGCATCCTGGCCCTCGAGGATCACGGAGCCATCCGCGGCAACCGCAACGCGCACCTCGCCGGAGAGCCGCTTGTAGCCCGCGGGAGGCGTGGCCTCGCTCAGCACATACGTGTTGCCGGCGACGAGCATCGCCGAGAGCGAGGCTCCGGAGCTTGCACCGTCCAAACGCGCCACGCCGTTTGCGTCCGTCACGAGAGTGATCGCCGCAGTCGAGCCGTCGGCAAACGCGCCGCCGTCAGTGGGCGCGAGTGAGAACGAGCCACCCGCAAGGCGCGCCCCCTCCTCGGAGGACTTGGTGATGGTGAGCTCGACAGGCAGGTCGCGGGCCGTGAGCGTGAGTCTGTTCGCGGACAGGCCATAGCTGCCGTTGCCCGCGCTCGAACTGAACCTCGTGATCGTGCCTTGCTCCGTCACGTCGAAATCTACGAAACCGCTGATGAGCTCGTAGCCGGCCGGCGCCTTCGTCTCGCTGAGGCGATACCCCTCGCCCGCGACGAAGCGCAGCTGGGAAAGCTCGTCGACCGAGAGGCCGCTCAGATACTGCGTGTGGCCCTCGTTGTCGAGCGTTCCGTCCTCGGCAGCAAAGACGCCCGCAATGGAGAACTCCGCCCCCTCGAGCGGCTGCTCGCTGCCGTTCGCGACCTTGGCGAACGCGAGCCGGATGGGGTCGTCGGCAAGCGTCACGGTGGCCGCACTCGCGTCAAGCGACCAGCCGCCCGCCGCATCGCCCACGACGCTCATGGATCCGTCTGCGGCGATGCGCACCCTGAGCGTGGAGTCGGCGAGCTCATAGCCATACGGCGCGCCCGTCTCGGAGACCTCGTAGACGCCATCGGCAACCTCGGAGGTCTTGGACCCGTCCTCGCCCGTCACCTCGACGCGCGTGCCCGCCGCGATGCAGTCCACCGAGCGAATGGTGCCCGAGGCGTTCGTGATGCCCGAGTACGTCGCACGCGTGACCTCGCCCTCGTCATCGACGAACAGGCCCGTGATGGTGAACTCGGCGTTTGCGAGAAGCACGTCTTCGTTCCCGGCCGCGCGCTTCTGGATGAGGAACTCGACCGGTTCGTCCGCCGCCGTGGCGGTCACGCCGTCATCGGAGATGGTCCAGCCGCTCGGCATCTCGCCCACCGGCTTGATGCACACCTCGCCGTCTCCCGCATGGGCAACTTGGAACTGCAGGTCGGCCACGGTCGCATAGCCCACGGGAGGCTGCGACTCGTGGAGGGTGTAGACCTCGCCCTCGAGCATGCCGTCCGGTGAGAAGGCAACAGCTCCGTCGCCTGCGGGCGAGACGACCTTCTCGCCCTGCCCGTCGGCGAACACGCCGCTCAGCGTGAACTCGGCGCCCACGAGCGGATCGCCGTTCTCGTCAACCTTCTTGAACTGCAGGGAGATGGCCTTGTCGCGCACCGTGAGGGTGGAGACGCCATCCGAGGTGTCGATGCGCCAGGCATCCGACGCCTCGCCCACGGCAACGAGCGTGCCGTCCTCGGCAACCGCCACCGTAAAGCTCGAGGGGTCGGGCGTGCCATAGCCAGCAGGTGCCTGGGTCTCGGTGATGACGTAGCTCTGTCCCACCTCCACGGCGCCGGCGAGCTCGTTGCTGTTGCCGTCCGAGGCGGCGCTGGGGGCGTCCGCGCGGGCGATGCCGCTCGCGTCGGTCGTGAGGTACTTTACGGCGGCCCCGTCCAGGAACGGCTCGCCGCTGGCGACGCGCACGGCAAAGTGCGCGCCGGCCAGGGCAGAGCCGTCGCCCCAACTGACCTTCTTGATGTTGATAGTGGCCTTGCGGTTTGTGAGCGTGCCCATGTCGAGCGGCGTGATAGCACTGCCAGCAACGCTCGAGCGATCGATGGTGACCTCGTCAGAGGTGGGCCAGCCGCCGGCCGTCTTGCCCACATATCCGGGGACAGCCTCGACCTCAACCAAGCGATACGTGCCCCATGGCAGATTCGTCACCGTGATGCGACCAGCCTCAAGCGCACCCGTTGCGGCGAGTTTCGAGACGCCACCGGACGTGACGTCCGCGGCATAGGCATGGCCAGACTCAAGCGATGCGCCGCCCGCAACGTCCGTCCAGGAGTCGCCTTGCTTGACCTGCAGCCTGAAGATCGCCCCGTTGAGGCCCTGGGCGTCCTCGTCAAGCTTCTGGAACGTGACGTTGCCATGGAGCGGATGGTTCACGAGGGCGTCATCCTGCGTGAGGGCATCCGTCCAGGGACGCTCGTCATCGGCCAGATCGATGTCCGCGCCCTGGTCCTCATCCGCCACGGACCAACGAACCTGTGGCTTGTCACTTGGCAGCGCATAGCCCTCGTTCGAGACCTCGACGAGGCGATACGCTCCCTTCTTGAGGCCGGACACGAGCAGCTTGCCCGCGTCGGCGGCAGAGCTGGACTCGATGCGCGAGCACGTGGCGTCGAGCACGTAGCCTCGCCCGGACTCAAGAGTGCCCAGCGAGCGCTCGACGGCGGAGCCCTCCGGCGTGTAGAAGAGCTCGAACACGGCGCCGTCAATCGCGGCGCCCGTCTCGCCGTCCACCTTCGCGAGGTGTATGGACGCAGAGAACTCGTCGTTCTCGGCGCTCACGGAGACGGTCTTGGCATGGTCATCCGCTCCCACCGAGAAGTCATAGCGAGCGCTCGACTGCTGCGTGAGCGCACTCGCGCCCGTCTCGAGCAAGTAGTAGCTTCCCTGCGGCAGACCATCGGAAAGACGCTGATAGAGGGCGCCAAGCACGCTCGTGCCAGTAGCGTCCGTCTCCACGGCGATGTCGCTGGCAGCGGAGCTCCATGTGCCCTGCGCATCGGTCGTGATGCCCGTGGCAACGAGCGCGTCCACGCCGTTCTCGCCCACGCGGTACAGGTCAAACGTCATGCCCGGCACGGCCACCTTGGCCCCGCCATGCGAGAAGTACTTCTCGAGGCTCACCTGGGCACGGAACACGCTGTTGGGCACGCGCACGCAGGCATTTCCGCGCTGCGGAGCCACCGTAGCCGTGCCGTCTGCCGCAACGACGCCGCCCGCACTCGTGGAGACCGAGCCGTCCGCGCCGATCGTAACCGTGAAGTCCGCGGCGGCAACGTAGCCGGCGGGCGTCTTGTCCTCGTGGACCGTGTAGGTACCCGCGGGCAGGCCAACGATGTAGCCCGCGATGGCCCCTGCTTGCACGTCACCACCCACCGTGGCGGTCACAACGCCGTCCTCGCCGCGCTCCCACGTGGCAACCTTCTGGCCGTCACGACTCATGACGAAGCGCACGCCGTTCAGCGAGCCGTCCGCCGCAGATCCCGTGGTGCCATCCCCCACCTTGTCGAAGGTGAGGCGCGTGGCCACGTTGGCAATCGAGCCGTCCGCAGCCGTGCCGTCGGCAGAGGCGGACTTGTCCGAGAAGAAGCCTGGCACGGAGCCATCGGTCTCGATGGCGCGATAGGTGTAGGCGCGCCCCTGTTGATCGGTCTCGGGGAGGCCGTCAAACGTGTAGGCCCAGATGCCATCGGCCGTGGCGCTCCACGTCGGAGACGCCTCGCTGCCGTCGGCGCGCAGGGCATCCTCCCACGTGGCGCCGTCATCCGTGCTGCGTCGCAGCGTGAGGTGGATGCCGCAGGTCTCGGGCGAGAGCTGCGCCGCGATGCCCGCGCCCCAGTCGTTCCAGGACTTCGTTCCGGAGAGCGAGACGGTGCGGAGCTCGTTCGTGTAGGCAGAGGACGCGCCCGCGCCGCTCGACACCACGAGGCTCGAGGCGCCGCTCGTCGCAAGCACCTCTCCGCCATCGACGTCATAGCTGCCTCGCACGAGCTCAACGGCGCGGTACTCATACGTGCCGCCGCCCTTCGTGTGCAGCGGAAGGGCATCGAACGTAGCGCTCGCCGAGTCCCCCATGCCACTCACGGTCACGGCGCGCAGGCGCGAGTCAAGGTTGCCGCTCGCGTCAAACGGGCTTGTGAGGTTCGTCCCATAGGACGTGAGCCAACGCCACTGGCCGCCGTTCGTTCGCCGCTGCAGCACGTACGTCACGCTCCAGGTATCTCCGACGCTGGCCGTGCCCGGACGGCTCGCCCAGGCGTTGCCTTCGTCGTCCCACGTCTTGGTGACGGTGAGCGAGGTGGCGTCAACGAGCGCGTTCGTGATCGTGGAGTGCTTGTAGGTATCCCCGTTCGTCCAGGACTTCTCGGACTGGGAGGGTTGGTAGGCGCCCTCGACGCTGCCGTAGACGCCATCGTCACCAGGGGCGTCAACGTCCACGACGACCTGCTCGCCCTTCTTGTCGTACACGAGGCGGGTCTCGACGACGCGGTAGTCAAGCTCGTAGGCCTGCCCCGCGCTCTCATACGCAGAAGGAAGGTCTTGCCAGACACTGTCGCTCGAAAAGTTGCCCGTGCTGTCCGAGGCGATGCGCTCAACGGTGTTCTGGCCGCTCGGCAGCACGCTGCCCTCTGGGCACGAGTAGTCCGAGAACGGCGCCCCATGCGCAAGCGAGAGGCCAAAGACCTGCTCGTAGACGCTGCCAGCCTCTGCCCACGCACCCCAGGCACCGCCCGTCTCGCGCACGCGTGCCTGCAGCGTCACGTAGACGACCGGGCGCTGGCGCCACGCGTCGGAGGAATCCCCCACCCACGTCTTGGTAAATCCCACCTTGGTCTTGAGGTAGTTGTCGATGCGCCCCACGGACAGCGCGTTGCCGTCATAGCTGGACATATCAACGGTGCCGCCGTTGGCGCCGGAGCTCACGAGGTAGTCGCCGCCGTCCGCGGCCTTCTCACGCACCTCGTAGCGCCAGTACGTGCCGTCCGGGGCGATACGCTCGAGGTTGGAGATGGTGTAGGTCCATTTGTCTGCGCTGCCGTCCGAGCCCGCGGCCTTGTTCCAGCTCACGTAGTTTGCTGCATCGGGGTCGGAGCCCTGAAGCGTCACCACGCCGCCATCCGTGGCATCGAGCTGGCCGTTCGCATAGCGGCGCGTCACGACGAGCTCGATGTCCTCGGGCCTCGTTCCTGCGGCGTTGTGCTGGTCGTACCAGTACTTGGTGCCCGTGAGCTCGCCGAAGTCATCGTCTTGGCCAAAGTAGGAGTTCTGGAACGTGTAGTCCACGGAGTAGTCGTCTGACACGACGGAGTCGGTGGGCTGCGCATAGAGGGCCGAGCCCTCCTCAAGCTGGGAGACCTTCGCGGAGTTGTCGGTGCGCACCGAGCCGTCCGCGAGGACGTCGGCACCGGTCCACGGGACCCTGAGGTCTGCGGAGCCGTAGACGAGGTCTCCGGTGCCCACGCTCGTGTTGTAGCCATTGATGGGCTGCTCGGCCACGAAGTAGACCCAATACGTGCCCGCCGGCGTGTAGACGTCCAGGTCATCGAAGCTCATGACGCGCATGAACTGTCCCTGGGCGTTCGCGCGCTCGCCTTCAAGCGACATGGTCTTGGTCTCCACGAGCTGCGCCTGAGAGGCCTCGCCGTTAGGGCGCACGTAGTAGCGATAGAGGGCAAACGTGCAGTTGGGAAGCAGGTCTCCCGGCTGAAGGCCAGAGAAGAGCTTCTTCACCGTGAGGCGACCCTTGGCAGAGTCGTTGGCGATGTTGCGGATCCGATAGCTCTCCGAGGCGCCGTAATGCACGGTGTAGACGCCGTTGGCCCCCTCCTCGGGGGTCTCTCCGCCCTCAAGGTCGGAGACGTCAAAGCCACCAGGCACGTCCGAGCCGTCCTCGGACGTGCGGATCAGGCCGTCGATAATCTCGCGCACGCGATACTCGTAGGCACGGCCGTTGCGATCGTACTTGGGAAGTGCCCGCGCGTCACTCGCGTCGTCATCGTTGCTGCCATAGTGCGACATCGTGAACGAGTAGCGGTTGCCGCGGACCTGAGCGAGGTTGCCCGTCCAGGCCACGGCCGTGGTGCCGTCGGCAACGGCATAGTCGGCCTCTCCGGAGGAGTCATAGCTCAAGACGCTGTAGTCGCCCTTGGAAGCACCGGCCGAGACGGAGAGCTCTCCCCAGTCGTTGCCGCCGGAAGCCCACGAGCCGTCCGCTTCATAGTGGCCGCCCGCAACACGACGCTGCAGGAAGAACTCGATGCTCGGCAGGTCCTCGCGCAGAAATCCGCTCGGGAGGTTTGCCCAGATCTTCTCGCCCGGAATGCTCACCGAGGCCGCAAGTCCGATGTTAAACGTGCCATCCTCTCGCACGGCATAGCCGGCATTGCCCGAGACAGTGCCATCTACCTGCACGTTATTGGGAGACTCGGCCTTGAAGGAGTCGCTGGCGTTCGCCTCGTCCCACTCAGAGCTGCCTGGATAGCCCGCGTTCTCGGGGTCATCGGCGCTCGCGCCGTACGTGAACCAGGGATCAGCGTAGTCGAGGTTCGCGTAGGTGGAGTCGCTCTGGCTGTGATGGACGGAGGCGTAGTAGACGATCTCTCCGCCATGCTCGTCGTACTTGGCAAGGCCGTTCACCGTGGCGTATTGGCTGTAGAGCGCGTCCTGGCCGGTCTCGCCCTCGCCCGCCCAGTTGTAGTGCTGGTATCCCTCGACGGGTTCCACGGAGTAGACGGGGTTTCCGTCCGCGTCGAACTCGGGGTTACCGTCCGCGTCATAGACGTGTACGCGGCGGTAGAGCGTGAGGTAGATGTCGACGCGCTGGTCGAGCGTGTCCTTGACGTAGTGGTCGTACCAGCGGGTATGGAACGTCACGTCCTTCGTGGCGCTACGCGCGTTCGTGAACGACCACTCCATGAGGTCGAGGTGGTGCCAGGGCGAGGCTTCGCCACCAAACTGCTCGGAGTAGCTGGTCTGGGAGCTCACGTAGTCGCCCGAATCGCCATCCCAGGACTCCGAGACGCCCCAGCGAAGGACATCGCCGTTGGCGTTGTACTTGGGAAGGCCTTGGATGGTGTACGCATCGTGGTTGCCGCCAAGGCGGTCCACATGCACGAGCAGCGTGTGCCCGTCGTCGGAGACCTCGGTGTTGTCACGGTTGAGGCGAGAGACCGAGAAGGCCTGGTCGACGGCATCGCGGCCCGTCACCGTGCCCTCGCCGCGAACGGGCAACGGGTCCAAGCCCTCGACGTTGGCAAGAAGCTCGCCGTTCTCGTCATAGGAGAACGTGACCTCTCCTTCCGTATTGGTGATGCGGAAGTCTGCCTTGGGGCGATCGGCCCCATCGACACCGACGTCTGCCCAGGACTTGTAGATGTCAATGTGCGCGAGGCCCACGCGCCTGTTCGTGACCTCAAGCGAGCCGAGAACGTCGTTCTTGCCGTAACTCACCTCGTAGGCATAGTCGCTTGTGAGCATGCGCTGCGAGCCGTCGTCGGCGTTGTTCCAGGAGGCAAGGAGCATCTCGTAGGACTCGTTACCGGCATCTGCCTGGGCCTGGGCCTGCTCCTTGGTAATGACGCGCGTCTCTCCAACCGCAACGGAGTCCTCAAGCGAGGTGCCCTCCGTCTCGGTCGAGAGCTCGGAGATGGTGAAGTCATCGTTGGTGAGCCCGCCAATGGGCACGGAGAGCTGTCCCAGCCACTCGTTCGTGGCATCGAGCGCAACCTCGCCAACCTTGTCGCCGGCCGCATAGCGCACCGTGCCGGCGGCATTGGCCATATCATGCTTGGCGTAGACGCCCACGCGCACGCTGGGCCGCGCCGTGTTGTTGCCGCCGTCGAGCCAGCGCTTGCTCACGCGAACGATGGAAGCCTCCCCGCCCGTGCCTGGCGTGTTGCGCAGCGTCGTCGTGAGCGAGTCCGCGTCATAGCTGTGGTCTCCCCAATAGCCGGACTTCTCGCCCTCGATGACCTGATAGCTGTAGCGGTGGCCGTCCGGCGCGAACTTGGGCAGGCTCGAGAAGTCCAGGTGCCAGGGGCTCGTCTCCTGGACGGTCGATGCCGTAGAGTAGATGCCGAACGACCAGAAGTCCACCTCGTCACCCATCATGGCCGAGCCATCCGGGTTCTTGAGCTCGGTGGCATCGTCGTCGGGCGTGCCGTCCATCTGGAACTCGCCGATGAGCTCGCCATCGCGAATGAGTCTCACGGACACGGTGCCTACGTCGTGCGTGTCGCCATAGGGCTTGGCGTCCTGCGTCCACTGGGTGTTGCCATCCGCGTCGGTGACGACGTTGCCCTCGTCGTCCACCTGCGCCCAGAGCTTGTCCACGTGGCGCTCCGTCGTGTTGGCATAGCGGTTCGTGATCGTGCCCGTGGCCGGGTCGTTATGCGAGACGAACATCACCGAGTCGGTGTTGCCGCTCTCGTCAGTGAGGTCGAGGAAGAACATGCCATCCATGTAGTCATCCGAGGGCAAGAAGAAGCCAAAGCCATCGCCCTTGTCGACGTTGACCTCAATCCAGCGGTAGACGTACTCCTCGCCGTGGGCGTCGTACTTGTCGTAGTTGCCCGAGAGCGTCTGGCTCATGTTCTCGGCGTTCCAGCCCGTGAGCTCCTGGACTGTGGGCGTCTCGCCGGGACCGGCCTCGAAGTCGGTCCACTCGTAGGTGCCCACCCAGTTGCCGTCCTCGTCATACATCGGGTCATAGTTTGGCATCCAGACGCCCGAGCCCGGGTAGGTCTCGTAGGCATGGCGCTTGAGGATACGCTGGCACTTCATCGTGACCACGACGTCGGAGAGTTGGTCCTGGTAGGCCGCGGCGTCCCAGGTCTTCGTGACGGTCTGCGGGCTTACCTGCGTGCGCACGTTCGAGACGGTGCCTCCGTCGTAGATGGGTAGGTCGTCCGTGGGACGAGTCGTTGAGCTGTTCTGAGCGTCCATGTGCTCGGTTCTCGCGCCGTTCCAATAGTTGGGCCCCGGGTCGGAGCCCTGCTCGACGTTACCCTCGGCATCCAGGCTGCCCATGACCTGCGAATAGCCGCTGCCCTCGATGTCCTCGCGCACGAAGTAGACGTAGGGGTAGCCGTCCTGGTCGTACTTGGGAAGCTTCGCGCCCTCGGCCTGCGCCTTAAACAGGGCGGTGAGGTCCACCGTGACGTTGTTCTGCGGGATGTCCCCGCCAATGCCGCCGTACTCCATGGGCCCGAGGGCTGCGTTCTGCTCGGCGCTCATCGTCACGGAGGCAAACTCGCCGTTGTCGAACTGGACCTGCGCGGCGGTGAGCGAGCTCTGGCCCTGCTTGTCCGAGTAACGCCACAGCGTGTAGGTGGTGGCGGGACGCGCGGATGGGTCGTCGTCGAGCCAGACCTTCGTGGCCGAGAACGACGTGTTGCCCGTGCGCGTCACGGTCATCGACCCCGAGCCGAAGCTCGCCGAGGCGTCGGAGCCCGTCGTGATCGAGCCGGCGTTGTCGTACCACACCTGGTAGTAGTCGCGGTAGCCGTCCGAATTTGAGTTCTCGATCTCGTCTTGCCAAAGGCGCAGGTCAACCGCGCCCTGGTCCTGGGTGAACAGGGGCGCGTAGAGACTCAGCACGTAGGAGTTGGCATCGGAGTCGGCAGACTCCACGAGCGAGGCGCGCAGCAGCTGCATTGTCTCGTCAAGCTCGTCACCGGCGAAGCCCTTGTAGAACTCGTCGCCCACCCAGGCGCCAAGGTGGACGTGGTCGCGCACGCGCGTGCCGTCCGAGAGCGTGGCGTCGAGCCAGTCATAGAGGTTGCCGTAGCTCTCGGAACCCGCGCCAAGGTTGAGCACGACGTTCACGCTCTTGCGCGAGACGGCGGCGAGGCACTCGCGCTCGAACGGCACGACGTCCGCATCAAGCTTGCCGGCCGCCATGACGAGGTAGGAGGGCTCGCCGTCTGCCGTCTCATAGAGCAGCGCGCCCTCGGTGACGCTCTCCTCGTGGTCGCCCGCCACCTCATGCGTGATGCAGTAGGTGACCTTGCGCGCCTCGGTCGTGGTCGTGGAGGTGGGGTTGCCGTTCTCGTCGATGCCGGGCGTCACCGTGGTGGTGACGGCGGCCGCGGGCAGACCCGTCGCGCTCGTGGCCGTGTACTCGTTCGTTGCTGTGGCGACAACCGAGACGAGCTCGGGCTCGGCTCCATAGGAGGAGGGAGCGCTCTTGCGAATCTCGTCAAGCTCGTCTTGCGTGAGGCCCAGCAGGCGCTGAGCGTCGACGGAGACGGTCCGCCCGTCGGTCGTGAGCGGATAGCGCGCTTCATCGCCCTCCACCTGGAAGTAGAGACGATACTCGCACCGGGACGCGAGCTGCGCCGCCGAGGGTCGCTCGGCACTGCTGTTGTCGGCCCAGGCGGTCACGAAGTCGCTCGCAGCCGCCGTGCGGTCCGAGCTGGGGGCAACGCTCACGGAGGCGACGCCCGATGCGGGCTCGGACTGGCCGCCGGAAGACGAATCCAGCTCGGCGGGCGCACCGCCCTCAACGACCAAGCCGAGTCCACGTGCCACATCGTCGCGAGCAGGAAGGGAGAGCTCGGCCGTGCGAACGGCGCCGCTCGAGAGCTCCTGCAGCGTCCAAACGAGAGCTGAGGCGGTCTGTCCCAGCGCACCCGAGTCGAGCGTAACGGGCATGGCTGCCACGCAGCGAGACGAGGTGCGCCCGTTCAGGGCATCAAGGAGCGTCACCGTGGCGACGCCATCCTGGAACCGAAGCACGCCGACCTGCTCGGTGGTTGCGTTGCCCTGGTCGTCAGCGGCATAGACAGGCACGTCGTCCGCCGTTGCGGCCGAGACGCCACCGGGAAGCGTGACGGCAAACGAGTCCCCCGCAACCAGGCCGCCAGCCGCCAGGGTGGCATCGGCATCACGGGAGGCATCGAGGTCGATGGAGAGGTTGAGGGAGGCAGCGATGCGTCCGGGGAGCGTCACGGAGCCGGGCGAGGCGGCAGCCACCGCACCGGAGACGTCCGTGTCCCCATAGCTGGGCGCAAGGCCCGTCGAGGAGAGCACGAGGGCGTCCGTGTGAGAGGTCCAGTCAACGGGTTGTGTGCGTGAGACGGCCTCGGAGGCCGTCTCGGCCGCGCCGGCATCGTCCGCATCGGCCGCGCTCTGCGCCTGCGTCTGCGTCTGCGTCTGAGCAATCTGCTGACCAAGGTCCTGCAGCCCCTCGGCTATGGCCTCGGTCGTATTGGCGCCATAGATGGCCTGAAACACCAGCACCCACGTGAGAAACAGGGCGAGGCCCCTGCGAGCATGACACTTCGCGAGAGAAACTCCCTCGCGCGCAGAATTGATACGACTACTCGAGGCCGACTTTCGCGCCATAGCCCTTTTCTCCGTTCCACCTATGAAAAAGAAGTCGGCAAAAACTGCCGCCCCCTCTGTATATACGTGAGCAGAAGAATACCAAATATTCCCCGATCCCCCCAAGGAGCCACGGCCAGCAGTGACCTTGCAAAAGAGGGGCCAAGGCGCGCACGACGCCCCGGCCCCTCTCGTTCTCTAAAGCTCATGGTGACAGATTGACCCCGTCCCCAAGTGTCACCGTTTGATTAGGCGAGCTCGGCCACCGCGGCCTTGAGCTCGTCAGTGCGGTTCGTGGCCTCCCAGGTGAAGTCGGGGTCCTTGCGGCCAAAGTGGCCGTAGGCGGCCGTCTTCTCGAAGATGGGGCGGCGCAGGTCGAGGTCGCGGATGATGGCGCCCGGGCGCAGGTCGAACACGCGCTTGACGGCCGCCTCGATCACGCGGTCGCTCACGGCACCGGTGCCCTTGGTGTCCACGAGCACGGAGAGTGGGTGCGACACGCCGATGGCGTAGGCAAGCTGCACCTCGCACTTGTGGGCAAGCCCAGCGGCAACGATGTTCTTGGCAACCCAGCGTGCCGCATAGGCAGCCGAGCGGTCCACCTTGGTGCAGTCCTTGCCCGAGAAGGCACCGCCGCCGTGACGGCCCATTCCGCCATAGGTGTCCACGATGATCTTGCGGCCCGTGAGGCCCGTGTCTCCCATGGGCCCGCCCACGACGAAGCGACCGGTGGGGTTCACGTAGATGTCGGCGTCCTTCCAGGGGATGCCGGATGCGTCAAGCACCGGCGCGATGACGTGCTCGATGACGTCTGCCTTGACGACGCCCATGTCCTCGACCTCGGGGTCATGCTGCGTGGAGACCACGATCGCGGAGACCTCGACGGGGCGGTCGCCCTCGTAGCGCACCGTGACCTGCGTCTTTCCGTCCGGTCGCAGGTAGCCGAGCTCGCCGGACTTGCGGACGTCCGCAAGGCGCTTGGCCAGGCTCTGCGCCAGGTAGATGGGCATGGGCATGAGAACGTCCGTCTCGTCCGAGGCGTAGCCGAACATCATGCCCTGATCGCCGGCGCCGATTCTGTCCAGCGGGTCCTCGGTGCGACCGGCCTGCGAGTCGAACGACTCGTCCACGCCCTGGGCGATGTCCGGGCTCTGACCATGGATCATCGAGATGACGCCGCAGGTCTCGCAGTCAAAGCCGTACTTGGCGCGGTCGTAGCCGATGCGCTTGAGCGTCTTGCGGGCAATCTCTTGCACGTCCACGTAGGCCTGCGTGCGGATCTCGCCGGCCACGACGATGGTGCCCGTCGTGGCAAACGTCTCGCAGGCGCAACGCACGTTCTCGACGTTGGCCGGCTGGCCGTTGGGGGCCACGTAGCCCTCCGCCTCTAGCCGCGCCTCCTTCTCAAGGATTGCATCGAGCACGGCGTCGCTGATCTGGTCACACACCTTGTCGGGGTGGCCCTCCGTCACGGACTCGGACGTAAAGTAGTAGCTCTCCTGGGCATTGAGGCTCTCGGCCATCTGCTCTCCTCTCCGGCGCGGACGCGCCGACCATCTGCGGGCCGGGCAGTCGCCCAGGCCCCGGAGACGAAAAAACGTCCCCCTGCCATTGCATAGGGGACGTTGATGACGTGCGTCATGCCTCCCCCGTCTTCCGGCCAACGTTCGGCCGCCGAGAATTGGCACCCTGCCGGCACATGCGCTGGTGGGTTGTCGGAGCGTCATCGGGCTCGGTCCCTCGGCTCTATGCGCCACGGCGATGCAGCCATGGCGCCTCTTGACGAGGCCCTCATCGGGCTAGGACAGTGTATTCCCCCACTTGGGCTGTGTAAACCCGAGAAATTATGTAAACTTCTCAGCTAAGCGCACGAATATCGACGAATTGATAGGGTATACAACGCTCGTCTGTGGCCCGGATTCCATCCAGGCCACATATTATGTACGCGAACGACAACGCACGGCACGAACGGCACAAGGAGTCTCCCCGTGAGAACAGCGTTCCAGATCTTCAGGCGCGACCTCAAGCGAATACTTGCGAACCCAGTCGCCATCGTCATCGCCATTGGTGTGGCGATCATCCCCTCCCTCTACGCGTGGTTCAACATCCTCGCCAACTGGGACCCCTACGAGAACACGAGCACGGTGCCCATCGCCGTCGTGATCGAGGACGAGGGTGCCGAGGTGGGCGACATGGGCACCATCAACGCCGGCGACATGATCGAGGAGCAGCTCAAGGAGAACACCCAGCTCGGCTGGACGTTCGTGGACGACGAGCAGGTGGCCAGGGACGGAGTTGCGTCCGGGCGCTACTACGCAGCGTTCGTCGTTCCCCAAGACTTCACGAGCTCGCTCGCAGACGTCCTGGACGGCGACACGAACCAGGCGCACATCGCCTACTACGTGAACGAGAAGGTCAACGCCATCTCGCCCAAGGTCACCGACACCGGCGCCACCACCCTCGAGAGCGAGATCTCCAGCACGTTCGTGGACACCGTGGCCAAGACCATCACCGAGAAGCTCCAGGGCCTCTCCACCCAGGTGCTCGGTGACGCGGACCGCGCCGTGGCATCCGTCTCCGCCGACCTCTCCGAGGTCCAGGGCCTTCTCGGCGGCCTCGCCGACGATCTCGACGGCACGCAGGGCCTCATCTCCGACGCCCGCGCCACCGTCGCCGACGCCCGCTCCACGCTCAGCCAGGTTAAGGGGTCCACGAGCTCGCTGTCACAGGCGCTCGGCGACTCCATGGGCACGCTCACGCAGACGCGCTCGCAGGTCCAGCAGCTCGGCAGCCAGTTCTCGAGCGCCCTCGGCACGTCCGTCTCCACCGTCTCGGGCATCTCGAGCAAGGCCAACTACGACATCGGCAACATCACGGGAGACATCGGCTGGGCCCAGGGCCAGCTCGACGGCGCCATCTCGCAGGCCGGTGCGATGAACGAGAACACGTTCCATACCGTCCGCGCCACGCTTGCCGACGTCCGCGACAAGGTTGACGCCGCCATTCCCGACGGCACGGCCGGAAAGGCCGAGGCACTTGCGGCCATCGACCAGGCGATCTCCTCGCTCGACGCGCTGAACGGCTCCACGACGGGCCAGCTCGATCAGCTCAAGGGCGTCTCGGACTCCATCAAGGCCGGCAACGACGCGGTGCGAGACCTCTCGTCCTCGGTCAACGACGCCGTCCAGTCGAGCTCCAAGGCGATGTCTGACATGCAGGGCACGCTCGCCACGACGACCATCCCCGCCATCTCCGCCTCCCTCGACCAGTTCGCAGATGCCGGCGGCCAGCTCGTGGGGCTCACGAACGCCCTCTCCCCCATGCTCGACCAGGTGGACGGCTCGCTCGCCCAGCTCGACAGCATGCTCTCCCAGAGCTCGGACGCCATCTCCAAGACGAGCGGCTCGCTCAGGGACGCGGCGGAATCGGTGGGCGCGCTCGCGACCGACACGGCGGCCATACAGAGCGCGGAGACCCTCTCGGCGCTCAAGGACGTGCTGGGCCTTGACGCAGAGCAGGTGGGAGAGTTCGTGGGCTCGCCCGTGGAGATGGCCTCCCAGCCGATCTACCCCGTCGAGAACTACGGAAGCGGCGTGGCCCCCTTCTACACCAACCTCGCGCTGTGGGTGGGCGGCTTCGTGCTCGTGGCCATCTACAAGCTCGAGGTGGACGACGAGGGCATCGAACGCTTCAAGCCGTGGCAGGGCTTCTTTGGCCGCTGGCTGCTCATGAACCTCCTCGGCCAGCTCCAGGCAATCATCTGCTGCGTGGGTGACGTCCTGCTCGGCATCCAGTGCCTGAACCCTGTGGCGTTCGTGTTCGCCGGCATGGTCGAGAGCTTCGTCTACGTCTTCTTCATCTACGCCATCTCCGTGGCGTTCAAGCACATCGGCAAGGCCATCGCCGTGCTGCTCGTCATCCTGCAGATCCCCGGCGCCTCCGGCACCTATCCCATCGAGATGATGCCGGACTTCTTCAAGAACCTGCACCCGTGGCTGCCGTTCACCTACGGCATCAACGCCATGCGCGAGGCCATCGCAGGCTTCTACGGCAGCTACTACGTAGACAACCTGCTCATGCTGCTCGTGTTCCTCGTTCCCGCGCTGCTCATCGGCGTCACGGCCCGCCGCCACCTGCTCAACATCAACACGCTGTTCGACCGCAGGCTCGGTGACACCGACCTCATGATCACCGAGCGCGACGCCGCCGGGCGCACGCACTTCCGCCTCTCGACGATCATCAAGGTGATCATGAGCTCGGGATCCTACAAGAGCGCCTTCCTCGAGCGCGCGGCGAAGTTCGAGCTTATGTACCCCACGCTCGTCAGGCGCGGATTCGCGGCCCTCATCTGGGTGCCCCTCGCGCTGCTCGCCCTTCTGTTCGTGCTGCCCTACAAGTTCACGATGATCATGCTCTGGATCGTCTCGCTCGTCGTGATCTGCACGTTCCTCATCGTGGTGGAGTACTTCCACTCCCGCGTCTCCGAGAAGACCTCGCTCGCGGACATGAGCCGCGAAGAGCTCTATGACCTGCTCGACGACGAGCTGCGCCAGGAGTTCATGGCCTTCGCGCCCCTCGATAAGATGCGCCTCGAGCACGCCCAGCTCGCAGGCACCACCAGCAAGACGAACGACACCGAGACGGACGACATGCCCGAGAAGGGAGGCGAGGAGTAATGAGCAAGGTCTGGAACCTCATCAAGCGCGACTTCCGCAACCTTCGCGGCAACGTCATCGCCCTCGTCGTGATCGTGGGCATCATCGTCGTGCCCACGTTCTACGCCTGGTTCAACATCGCGGGCAGCTGGGACCCGTATGGCAACACGAAGAACCTCAAGGTGGCCGTCGCCAACTCGGACCGCGGCTACACCTCCGACCTCGTGCCCGTCGAGGTCAACTTTGGCGAGCACGTCGTGAGCGACCTGCGTGAGTCCACGTCCATCGGCTACACGGTCACGACCGAGGAGGACGCAATCGAGGGTGTGCGCTCCGGCGAGTACTACGCCGCCGTCGTCATCCCCGAGGACTTCTCCGTTGACATGATGACCGCGCTCTCCAGCAACCCGGTGCGCCCGCAGGTCAAGTTCTACCAGAACGAGAAGGCCAACGCGATTGCCCAGATCGTCACGAACAAGGCCGAGACGGCCATCCAGACCGACATCAACGCCTCGTTTGCGGAGTCGCTCACAACGGTGGGCGCCGGCGTCCTGGACGAGCTCGACAACTACCTGGACGACGACAAGGTCACCGAGGTGGCAGCCAAGCTCGACGAGGCCATCGCCAAGGGATGCGATACGCTCACGGGCACGGCAGGCGACATCCGCGGCTTCTCCGGAATCCTGAGCTCAACGCAGGGCCTTCTCGGCACGGGCTCGAGCTCGTTTGGCTCCTCGCTCTCCTCCACGCTCGACCTTGGCTCCACGCTGCGCTCCACGGCCGGCAACGTTCGCGACCTGGGCAATACGCTCGATGGCACCACGAGCTCGCTCAACGACGCACTGTCGAGCAGCTCGGCGAGCCTCGACGCCGTGACCGACGCCATCAACAAGGCGCTCGACGCCGCCAACGCCCCCACGGAAAGCCTCAGGTCTGCCCTCGGGGACGCCCAGTCGCTCGCAAGCGCCAACGCCTCCAAGCTGAACGGCATGGCAGCCAACCTTGGCAACGCCGCCACGTCCGCGAGCATCGCCATGGACGCCATCGACGCGCAGCGCCAGGCGCTCGACCCCACCGCCGCAGATTACGCCGAGAGGTACAAGGCGCTCACGGCCGCCTACACCGCGGCCCAGAGCCTGCGCGACACCTCCACCGAGAACCAGAAGCGCCTCGAGGCGGCTGCCAGCCAGATGGAGACGCTCGCCTCCAAGCTCGGCGACACGATCGACCACGTGGGCGAGCTCCAGGGAGACACCGAGACGGCGCGCTCCGAGCTCTCCGCGCTTATCTCCCAGGCCAAGCAGGGCATCGGCCAGGTGCAGGACGGCTACGAGAGCAACCTCAAGGGCACGCTCTCCACGCTCGCCGGCAAGATCGGAAGCGCCGCCTCCTCGGCAGACGACATCACGAGCAGCCTCGACAAGACGCTCGGCGACGTGAGCTCCATGGCTGGCAAGGCGTCGGACTCCGTCGGAGACGCCGCAGAGACGCTCAACCGCGCGGCCGACGACCTCGACTCGCTTGCCACGAAGATGACGAGCCTCCATGCACAGCTGCGCGCCGCGCTCGACTCCCATGACGTCGCCCAGGTCCGCAGCATCCTGTCCGCAGACCCCACCTCGCTCGCCGAGTTCATCTCCTCGCCCGTCACGGTGGACCGCAACGCCCTGTATGCCATCGAGAACAACGGCAGCGCCATGGCGCCCTTCTACACGACGCTCGCCATCTGGATCGGCGGCGTGGTGCTCGCCGCCCTCGTGAGGGCCAACACGAGCGAGAGGGCCCTCGACGAGACGAGCGCCTCCCACACGCAGGGCTACGTGGCCAGGCTCGCGCTCTTTGCGGGCGTGGGCATCCTCCAGAGCTCGCTCATCTGCGCCGGCGACCTCTACTACCTCGGTATCCAGTGTGCACACCCCGTGCTGTTCTTCCTCGCTGGATGGGTGGCGAGCTTCACGTTCGTGAACATCATCTACGCACTCACGGCATCGTTTGGCGACGTGGGCAAGGCAATCGCCGTCGTGCTCATGGTCATTCAGGTGGCCGGGTCGGGCGGCACGTTCCCGCGCCAGATGCTGCCCGACGCCTTCCAGGCAATCTATCCGTTCCTGCCGTTCGTGCACGCCGAGAACGCCATGCGCTCGGCCATGTTCGGCCTGTACGGCAACGACTTCTGGATGAGCCTGGGCAAACTCGCCGCGTTCATCGTCCCGGCGCTGCTGCTGGGCCTGTTCCTTCGCAGGCCCATCATCCGCCTCAACGAGTGGGTGGAGGAGAAGCTCGAGAGCACCAAGCTCATGTAGCCCGAGCGGGGCACTCAAACAAAAGGCGGGCGTCGCTGCAACCATGGCAGCGACGCCCGCCTTCTTTTATCGTGCCTATCATCCCTTAGAACCGCTGGCATTGGCCCATCTTAGGGACGATTGGCACGATGAATGATATTTGGCCCAAGAGAGCCTCTACGCGATGAACGAGAGGTCCAAATCTGCGGCCACACCTCCGCGCACGCCGAGCAGCAAGTACTCGTGGTTGCCCTTGGCTCCGGTGATGGCGCTCTCGCAGCAACCCCGCACGGCCAGCCCCGCCTCGTTGAGGGCCCCCGCCACGTGCTCGACCGCCCAGCGACGCACCTCGGGGCGACGTACCACGCCGCCCTCCCCCACGTCCTCGCGAGCTGCCTCGAACTGAGGCTTCACAAGAGTGAGAAAACGCCCTGCGGGTCCGAGGAGCTCGCACACGGCCGGCAGCACCGTAAGCACTGAGGTGAACGAGACGTCACAGACGGCAAGATCATAGCTGCCGCGGTTCTCGGCCGTGGGAACGTCCACGATGTTCGTGCGCTCAAGCAGCGTCACGCGAGGATCCTGGCGAAGGGACCAGTCAAACTGGGCATAGCCCACGTCGACGGACGTCACGTGCGCAGCCCCTCGCGAGAGAAGGCAATCCGTGAAGCCGCCGGTTGAGCAGCCCACATCAACGCACGTGAGACCGGAAGGTTCAACGCTAAAGAAGTCGAGGCCGCGCTCAAGCTTGAGGCCGCCTCGACTCACATAGGGAAGCGAACCGCGCACATGCAGCTCGCAGCCGGGACGAACTTGCGTCCCGGCAGAGATATAGCGCATGGAGGGGCCAGATACATCTCCGGCCATGACGGCACGCATCGCGTCGTCTCTAGAGCGAAAGAAGCCCTGCGCCACAAGCTCCTCGTCCAGCCTTCGCTTCGGCACGGCTAGTTGTCCTCGGACGAATTGACGGACTCCTCGGGAGCGTCCTCATTTGCGGCCTCGCCGGCATTCGTGACGGGCTCCGCAAGGCGCTCGCGCTCCTCGGGAGAGAACGCCGCCTTGTCAACGAGGTCAACGGCCCTCGTACCAAGCGCGATGGCCTCGTCAAACAGGTCGAGCGAGCGCTCAAGAGACGTGTCCTTGTTGCGCACATCCGCGATGATCTCATCGAGACGCGCCGTGACGTCGGAGAAGCGCTCGTATCCGGAGGTGTCGGGAGCCTTGGCCATGGTGGCTACTCGCCCTCGTTGGCCCAGTCGGGCACGGGCATGTCTGCCGGCTCATCATCGGAGACGTAGTCATCGTCATAGGCGTCAGAGGACTGGCCGTAGGCTGCTTCCTGCTCAGCCTCGTGCTCGCGGGCCTGGGCCACGACGTCAACGCCCGCATCGATGTCGCTCTGGATGCGGCCGAGGACGCCGTTCACGAAGTGATTGGACTCCTCGGAGCTGCCAAACGCCTTGGCAAGCTCGACGCACTCATCGATGGCGACCGCAGAGGCCACCTCGTCAACGAAGAGCATCTCGTACAGGGCGATGCGTAGGAGGTTGCGGTCGGTCGCCGACACGCGAGAAAGGCTCCAGTTACGCGTGGCGCCAGAGAGAACGGCGTCGATGTCTCCAAGATGCTCCTCGACCCCACGCGCGAGAAACTCGCCATACTCGTCAAGGGGACCCTCGGAGAGCGCGTACTCGCCGGAGAGGACGTCCGCGACGGAACGTCCGCAGGCCTCGGCCTGGAACAGAAGCTGGAGGGCGTTGCAGCGAGAGAGCGTGCGGCCACCGATGTGCTTGTGGTTAGAAGACAAGGCCTACTCCTTGGGAAAGACGAGCTCATCGATGCAGACGTCAATGCTCGAGACGCGAACGCCGATCTGGGCGTCCACGGCCTCGGCAACGGCGGCACGGACTTCTTCGGCGAGCTTGGTGAACGGGTAGCCAAAGAACACGACGAGGCGCACCGTGATGGCAATGGCGTCGCCGTCGACAACGCTGCACTCGACGGCGCTCGTCGTGGGCTGGGGCTTGGAGGTCAGCATGGCGATGATGCCGCTGGCGATGTCCTTGCCATAGACGGACGCAACGCCCTCGACCTTCTCGGCCGCGGCGCTCACAATCGTGGTAACGACGTTCTTGGAGACGCCCATGCCAGCGATTCTCAGCTCATTGCTCATGACTGCCCCTTTCGAGGTGAAAATCGCCCGCGCGCCGATTGGCACGCGGGCCAGGTGACCTATACGCTAGACGCGCGCGACGAACTTGCCCTCACGGGTGTCGACCTTGATGACCTCACCCTCGTTGAGGTACATCGGGACCTGGATGACGGCGCCCGTCTCGACCGTGGCCGGCTTGCCGCCGCCCTGGACGGTGTCGCCCTTGAAGCCCGGGTCGGTCTTGGTGATCTCCACCTCGATGAACATGGGCGGCTGAACGGTGAGCAGGTCGTCGTCAGCGTACATGAGCTGGCAGACGTCGTTCTCCTTGAGCCACTTGGAGTTGTCGCCGATGAAGTCGGCGGGCACGGGGACCTGCTCGTAGGTCGTCATGTCCATGAAGTAGTAGTTGTCGCCGTCGTTGTAGAGATACTGCATCTCCTTGGTGGAGAGCATGACGGAGTCGAACTTGGAGCCCGCGTTGCAGGTCTGGTCGCCGATGACGCGGCCGGAGCGGAGGTCCTTGATCTTGTAGCGAACGAAGGCGCCGCCCTTGCCCGGCTTGACGTGCTGGAACTCGACGAGGGTGTAGATCTTGTCCTTGATCTTGAGGCCCATGCCGTTCTTGAACTCGGCGGTGCTGATCTGCTGCATCTAAAGACTCTCTTCCTGTCTTAGGCTCGCTTGCGCGCGAACCACATACGTTCATGCAGTCTGGTATTGTAGCACGCCCGATATGGGCCAACGCACTCGCACGGCATACTCCCAAGAGCTGCACACAGACGCGGAAAGCCGCTACTTGTCATGACGAATCATGGAGGGAATCTTGGGAATCGCCTTGACACCGGCCTTCATCACGTCGAGAAACGAGGGGCTGCGCTGAATGCGGTCCGCATCGACGTGGTTGCGAACGGCACGGAGTGTTGCCTTGTTGTTGCGCGTGGAGAAGATGAACTTGTTGCCGTCCTTGAGAAAGATGGCAAAGCGGCTGATCTTCTTGCCCGGAAGGACCTCGGCAGCCACGTAGTCCACCTCGCCCCAGGGAATCTGGACAAAGTCATCGCGATTGCGCTCGTTGTAGAACTCGAACGCGCGGTCCCCCACCATGACGTCTCCGTACTCGCCAAGACCAGAGAGAAACGACGCCTTCTCCGCGTACTCGACCTTCGTGTTCTGCGACTGGGCCATTGAGCCCTCCTTCTTGAAGCAAAGGGGCCGCTCCCCCGCGCGGGAAGCGGCCCCGTAAAGTCGCTATGCAGCTACATCCTACATGAAGCCAAGCAGGCGACCGATGATGCCCACGGCGAAGAGGGCCAGGATGATGACGATCGGGCTGACCTTCTTCTTGAGGAGCTTGCAGCACAGAAGCGTGAGCAGCACTGCGGCGAGGCCGGGGATGAGCTGGTCGAGGTTCTGCTGGAGCGTCGTGACCTTCGTGGCGTCCAGGGCGGTGGCGCCGATGGAGTTGTACTGGGTCAGGGCCTCCTTGATGCCATCGGAGCCGCTGGGCAGGGAGCTCCAGTCGATGTAGGCACCCTCAGACTGCGGGATCTGGGAGACAATCGGCGTGAAGGAGATGGACACCCAGCGCTGGACGAGAGCGCCGATGATGAACATGCCGAGGATGGAAGCTCCCTCGGTGATCTTGCCCATGAGGCCGCCAGAGAGATCCTTGGCAATGGAGGAGCCCACCTTGTAGCCAAATTCCTGCGTGTACCACTCGAAGGCCATGCGGATGATGTTCCACACGACGAAGAAGAGGATGGGACCCACGATGGAGCCGCCGAGCGCGAGAGACGCGCCGAGGGCACCGAGAATCGGGCGCACGGTGAACCAGAACACCGGGTCGCCGACGCCTGCCAGCGGGCCCATCATGCCCACCTTGACGCCCTGGATGGCGGCGTCGTCAACGGGAGCACCGTTAGCGCGCTCCTCCTCGAGGGCGAGCGTGACGCCGATGACCGGGCTGGAGACGTAGGGGTGCGTGTTGTAGAACTCGAGGTGACGCTTAAGGGCAGCGACCTGGTCCTCCTTGGCGGGGTACAGCTTCTTGATCGCGGGGATCATGGAGTAGCACCAGCCACCGTTCTGCATGCGCTCGTAGTTCCAGGAGCCCTGGAGGAACTGGTGGCGCCACCAAACCTTCTTGCGATCAGCAGCGGAAAGCTCGATCTTGTTCTCTGCCATGGTAGTCACTCTCCCTTCCTACTCGTAGTCGTTCAGGATGTCGCCCAGCGGGTCGCCGGAGCCACCGCCGTTGCCGCCACCCTGCTTGGCCATGTCCTTGAGGCCAAGGTAGATGAGGGCAAGCGAGATGCCGATGAGGCCAAGAGCGATGAGCGTGAGCTCGGAGATGGCTGCGAGAACGAAGCCGAGGATGAAGAACGGCCAGGTCTCCTTGGTGGCCATCATGTTGATGACCATGGCGTAGCCCACGGCAGCGACCATGCCGCCGCCGACGGCCATGCCGCCGGAGAGCCATGCGGGCATGGCGTTGAGCGCGTTCGTGACGGCCTCGGCCGGGATGACGCAGAGCAGCGCGGCCGGGATGGCGATGCGGACGCCCTGCATGCAGATGGCAACAATCTGCCAGACCTCGATGCCCTTGAAGTCGCCCTTCTCGGCGCAGGCGTCCATGGCGTGGACGATGCCCGTGGCGAGCGTACGGCAGATCATCGTGAGGAACAGGCCGGCGACGGACAGCGGGATGGCCAGGGCCACGGAGGTGGTGATGGCGTTGCTCGCGTCGGCGTTGCCGCCGTTGAGGGCCAGAACCATGATGATGGCCGAGGCAACGGAGGCAAGCGCGGCATCCGGGGCAACGGCGGCGCCGATGTTCGCCCAGCCGAGAGCGATCATCTGAAGCTGGCCGCCGAGGAGAATGCCCTCCTGCAGGTGGCCGCTGACAAGGCCGATGAGCGTGCACGCCACTAGGGGCTGGTGGAACTCGAACTCATCGAGGATGCCCTCCATACCAGCGAGGAAGGCAACGATGACGATGAGGATAATCGTGATTGGAGACATGTGTCAGACCCTCCCTTACTGATTTGCCTGGGCGGCCAAGTCTGCCTTGGCCTTCTTGAGCATGTCGTCGATGTTCTCGGACGAGTCGGACGGGACCTTGCGGGCCTCGAACTCAACGCCGAGCTCGCGAAGCTTCTCGATGGTCTTGACGTCGTCCTCGCCCATGGCGATGGCGTTGGTCACGACAACCTTGCCCACCGAGTGGGCCATGGAGCCGATGTTGACCTTCTTGACGTCGAGACCGCCCTCGATGGCCTTGAGCAGGTCCTGCGGGGTCTCGAACAGCAGGAACGCCTTGGTCGCGCCAAAGCGCGGGTCCTTGGCGACCTCGCACATCTTCTTGATCGGCACGACGTTGGCAGGAACTCCCGGAGGGGCGGCCTGCTCGATCATGGTCTTGCGCAGCTCGTCGTGGGCGACGCCGTCGGAGACCACGATGATGCGGTTGGGCGCGATCTGCTTGGTCCAGGACGTGGCGACCTGGCCGTGGAGCAGGCGCGTGTCGATGCGGATGGCGGCAATGTCAATCTTGCCGTCGCCGAGCACGGTGCCCGGGGCGATGGCGCCGGCGTGGGCGGCTGCGGTCTTTGCGGCGGGTGCCGCGGGCTCGAGCTCCTCGGGAAGGACGCGGACGCCCTTGCGGCCCTCGGAGACGAGGTGGGCCGCGATGTCATGCGCGGTCTTTGTGGCATCAAAGCGCGCCGAATAGGCCTCGATGAGCATCGGCAGGTTCAGACCCGTGACAATGGCCCACGTGTCGTGGCCCTTGGCAAAGGCGCTCGTTTGGTTGAACGGCGTGCCTCCCCAAAGGTCAACCAGGAACAGGACCTGCTCCTGGTCCTCGAGAGAGGCCACCGCCTTCTCGAGGTTGGCCCTGAAGTCATCAGGGCCCATGGAGGGCTCGAGGCTGACGACGGCCACGTTCTCCTGGTCACCAAAGACCATGGAGCCCGTCTGCCGGACGCCCGCCGCAAGCTCGCCATGGCTTGCTAGGACAATTCCTACCATTCCTACCTCCCATGCACGAATGGATCGAATTGCGGGACAGCAGAATGATAGACGCATCGTGCTTGGATTGTGGAGAGTAAGTTTGTAAGCGTTGTTGGAATTGTTGAGATAAACACTAAAGAAGATATTAAGCTAAACTGAATATTTATTTCGTCAGTATGGTTAGCGATATGTCCCTACTACTTACAGTTCTTATCCATTTAAGTAAGGACCAGCCGCAAATTCATGCAGGCTGGTCCTTTTACATAACACTACCGTTCGCAGATGTAATAAATCGTTACACCGAATTAGACTCTCTTGATTCATTCGTCAAAAGCGCAGCTAACAAACGAATCGCGTTTGCCGTTTACTAGCACGGAATGACCGTGAGCTCATGCGGCGATTCGGTGAACGGCTCGTATCCGTCCTCCGTAACGAGACCGAAGTCCTCAAGGCGGATGCCGAACTTGCCCGGCAGATAGATGCCCGGCTCGATCGTGATGACGGCACTGGCGGGGATGGGCTCGGTGTTGCGGCGATTGAAATTGGGCTCCTCGTGAATCTCCACGCCCACGCCGTGGCCCAGACCATGCTTGTAGCAGTCGCCATAGCCTGCGTCGCTGATGACCTTCACGGAGTGGTCGTAGACGTCCTTGCCGATGACGCCCGCCTTCGCCATGGCGGCGCACTCCTCGTGAGCCTGGCGCACAACGTCATAGACGTGACGCTGCTCCTCGGAGGGCTCGCCAACGCACACGGTGCGCGTCATGTCCGCGTGGTAGTCGGCCACGGTGGCGCCGTAGTCCATGACGATCATGTCGCCCTTCTCGACCACGCGGGGACCGGGCTGGGCATGCGGGTTGGCACCGTTGGGACCGCTCGCGATGATTGTGCCGAAGGAGAGGCCGTCCGCGCCATGGGACAACATGTAGTTCTCGAGCTCGGCGCGGATCTGCTGCTCGGTGACACCCGGCTTGATGTAGCCGCAGATGTGCCGGAACGCCTCGTCCGTCACCTTCTGGGCGGCACGCATGAGCTCGACCTCCTCGGCATCCTTGACGACGCGGAGCTTCACGAGGTCCCCATGCAGGCGCGGCAACAGGCACGAGATGGAGCGCTCGGCCAGGGCCACCTGCAGGGCATCAAAGAACTCGAGCGTACAGGTATCCTCGACGGCCACGACGCGGGCCCGAGCCTCGCGGATGCGGTCGGCAGCCCACTGCTCGGCGCCCACGATCTGCTCGTCGAGCTCCCAGGCGGTGTTGGCGCCCAGGCGCTCGCAGAACGTGTTGTAGTAGCGCGAATCCGTGTGCAGCAGCTGGCGCGTGGGGGTGATGACGGCCGTGTGGGCCACCTCGTCGTCGAACGTGCGCTCGCAGCCCGTAAGCCAACGCAGGTCCGGGTTGTTACGCAGGATCACGGCGTCATAGCCGCGCTCCTCCATGATCTTGCGGAGTTTGGCGATGCGCGCGGCGCAGGCCTTCTCGTCTGCCATATGTGTTCCTTTCCACGAGGGTTTTGGACGTGTGCATGAAGAGGCGCGGCTGTGAGGCCACGCCGGGGGAAGCTAGTTGGACTCCTGAACGCCCTGCTGGGCCGCAACCTCACGGGCACGGCGGCGCGCGAGCTTGCGGCGGCTCTTGCACCAGCCGCTCAGGTGCTCGAGAAGCATCTCGTCTGGGACCGACGTCAGGCGCACACGGCCAAAGCCGAGCGGAAGCGCCAGCATGAAGCGGTTGGAGCGGCTGAACTCCTCGGCCTTGAGGCAGTCGAGAAGCACCTGCGGATCGATGAGGCAGGCCACCTCGGCAAGGCCGAGCTTCTCGAGCAGGCCGTCCTGGGTGAAGACGAAGTCGACGAGCTTGTCGTCGGGTGCCTGCTTGGCTGCGGCAAGGCGGGCAGCGATGCGCAGTCCCTCGGCGAACAGGCGGGCGGAGCCGGGGTTCTCGTCCACGAGGTAGCGGGAGGGGTCCGCCTGCTGCAGCTCGAGAGCGCGCTCAAGGGCGCGGCCGATGGCCTGGCCGTAGAGAATGCCCTGGCGCATGGCGAGGGCCGACGAGGACACGACGCGGGCGCGCGCCTTCGTGATGTCGAGGATGGCGGCCACGAGCGTGTCCTCCGCGGCGTCAATGACGCCGTCCGCACGGACAGCCAGCTCGTTGAAGGAGTTCTCCCCCGCCGCAACCGCGCCGGCAACCATGGTGGCACGACCCATGAGCTCGGCATTTGTGAGCTCATGGGAGACGAAAACACTCGGGTCCGCGATCATGAAGCGGGCGTTGCCACGAGCAACGAGCATGTTGGGGGCGCCTGGGGCGTCGATGGCGCGCGGCGTCACGGTGACGTCGATGACGGCATCGAGCGTCGTTGCCGCCGCAACGACGGGACAGCCCGTGTGCCACGTGGCACCAGCGAAGACGGCAAGCGAGATGACGTCTGCGTCACCGACGACGACGATGGGGTCGTCGGCCGTGACGTGCTCGGCGGCAAGCGTCTCATAGAGCGTCGTGACGTTCTCGAAGCTGCGGGCGGTGCGGCCAGCAGGGACAGTCGTGAGGCTCACGGCAAACCCGGCATCCACGAGCAGGCGGCGGCAGCGCTCGGTGAGCTCGGCGTCGACGTCGCAGCCGCTCACGAGAAGCGCGCGACTGGGCTTTCCGGCCGCAATCCTCGCGGCGTTGCCCAGCTGGTCGAGCGCGCCGGTGCCCACGCGCATGTCGCACGAACCCGTGCGCATGACGACGGACTGCCTGCGCACGACTGGAGCGGGAGCCTCGGGCTCGGGGGCCGGGGCCGCCTCGGGCTCGGGGGCCGGGGCCGCCTCGGGCTCGGGAGCCTCGGAAACCTCGGGCCCGCTGACTGGCGTCTCAGCCGCCACCGGCTGCTCGACGACCTCGGTCTTCTCGTCACTCATAGCAGTCCCCTTTCCCAGAGCAGCTCACCCACGTCATAGGCAACCTGTTCGAACGTCTTCCCAGAGATGATGACACGATAGTCGCACGCGGCCTCATAGAGTGGCCTGCGGTGGGCATACAGCTCGCGCGCATGCGCGAGGTCCCCGAGGTCGGGACGCTTCTCGGGACGCCTGATCTGGCGCAGCGAGTCCTCAAGCGTGCCGTCCAGAAAGACCACGCTGCCCATCTCGTGCATGAGGTTGGCGTTGCGATCGCTCTCGATGATGCCGCCCCCGCAGCTCACGAGCAGGCTGCGGCGACGGCGTAGGCTCTCGAGCGAACGCGTCTCCGCAACACGGAACGCCTGCTCACCGCGCGTCTCGAAGATGCGCGCCACGCTGGCGTGAAGGTCGCGCTCGACCATGCGGTCAACATCCACGAACGAGCGATGGAACATGTTGCCAAGGTTGCGGGCAACCGTCGTCTTGCCGGCCCCGAGGAAGCCGATGAAGAAGACGTGATCACAGCCATGGTGTACGCAGGCGCAGCTGCGAGTCGGTTCGTCCATCGTTCGCCTCCTCGGGCTCAGAAGAAAACGCCGGCCACATGGTTGCATGTGCGCCGGCGGTGCGTGCATGTCTTTTCGATTCTAGCGCAGTCATACCAGGCAACCGGGCCGCAGCAGACATGCGTGCCCTATTGCGGGCAACGGAAGAGCAAATGTGTTAGCGCGAACTACTTGAGAAGCCTGGAAATGTCACAAAACCAATCGAGCGTGCGGTCGTGGCCGAGAATTGGGCCATCAAGAAACCGTCAAGGACAGGGAATCAAACTGATTGCCGTCTGTTTCCGAACGAATGCTAGATATTGTTCGGAAACACATAGGGAAAGTAGCTTGCGTAGGCGCGATTTTAGGATTGCATCGCACACTCGATTGGTTTTGTGACATGCAAGGGGTCAAGTAGTCCCGGCAGACCCAAGCGACCTCGCACTAGAGGAAGCAAACGGCAACCACAACGCCCACAAACGCAAGCGAAAGCCACGGACCGAGCGCAAACGTGCGTTGGCGAGTCGCCAACCCCCATGCGGCGCCCAGCAGACACGCTAAGGCAACAGCAGGAAACACAAGCCAGCCAAGCGAGACCGCCCAGGCAGAGACGTATTTGATGTCGCCGAACCCAAGGCCGGCGCGCCCGCGTGCCCATCGATACGCGAGCTCGACACCCGCGCCCAAGAGCGCGACCACAACTGCCACGCAGACGCAGGACAGCGGCTCTCCAAGCAGCGGAAAAGCGCCGCTGCCCATCCTCGCAAGCTGCAACGCCAGGCCACAGGCGGCAACGCACCCACAGCAGGTGTTGGGAATCCTGCGGCTTTGCCCGTCAACGATGCCGGCCCAAGCAGACAGTCCCACGAGCAGTGCAACGAATGCCCAGGTTGCGATCACCTGCGCGCGCCGATCGCACGCTCAAAGACGCGGAAGATATGCGTGTACCACAAATCGCTCGTGCTCTGCGGCTCAACGAGGATCGTGCGCACGCCCGCGAGGTTGCCGGCCATGACGTCGGTGAAGACCTGGTCGCCGATCAGAACGGCCTCGCCAGCCTTCGCGCCCATGAGCCCGAGCGCACGCCTCACCGCAAACGGTGCCGGCTTCATGGCATGGTGCACCACGTCACACCCAAGTTCGGCCGCGCTCGCCTCCACCTGCTGAGAATGGAAGTTGTTGGACACCATGCACAGCGAGATCCCCGCCGCGCGAACGCGCCCGATCCAGTCCATGACCTCGGACGGTGCCACGCCCGTGTCACGGGGAACCACGGTGTTGTCGCGGTCGAACAGGACGCAGCGAACACCGAGCTCAGCGAGCTCATCAATGTCAACATCGGTGATGGCGCGCTCGAGGCGCCAGGGCCTGACTAGGCTCATCTACTTGTTCTCCTCAATGGCCTGGAGGTGCTCATCGTAAGTCGAGGAGAACCACTCGTCGGTCTGGGTGATGTAGAAGTACAGGTAATCCGTGTCGTCCGGCGTGAGAACCGCCTTGATGGAATCGAGGGACGGCGTACAGATTGGCGTGGGCGTGAGCCCCGTGTTGAGGTAGGTGTTGTAGGGGCTCTGGGTCTTGAGGTCGTCCGCCGTGACCTCGCCACCGGTGACGTACATCATGGTGGCATCGCTTTGCAGCGCCATGCCCACCTTGAGGCGGTTGAGGAACACCGAGGCCACCTTGGGCCGCTGGCCGTCCGTCACGGCCTCGCGCTCCACGATCGAGGCGAGCCTGATGACATCGTAGTCGCTCATCGTGATGCCGTAGCGGTCCGCGATAAGCGCCTCGCCAGACGCAAAGTCCAGGGAGGCAACATCGGTCTGGTACTGGTCCAGCATGGCGCGGATCACCGTGTCTGCCGTGACGTCGCTGCGCCCGGAGAAATCGTAGGTCTTGGGGCAGAGAAATCCCTCGAGCGAGTCGTCTGCGGCATCGGCAAGGAAGGGGTAGTCGGCCGCGTAGTTTGAGGCCTTCGCCTGGGCGATAAAGTCGTCGCTCGAGACAGAGAGCGCCTCGGAGACGAGCTGGGCCGTCTGGCTCACCGTGAGGCCCTCGGGAATGGTGAGACGTCCCGAGGTTGAGTTGGGCCCGCTTATGAGCTGGGAGATGATGGAATCGATATCCTGACCCACCGTGAACACATAGGCACCGCTCTTGAGCTGCGAGTCCGCCTTCTGCTTGCGGGCATGGGTGATGAAGTCGTCCGTGTTGGCAATGACGCCCGCGTCCTTGAGCTTGGAGGCGACGGCATTGGCGCCCGAGCCGTCGTCGATGACGACCTCAACCTGCTGCCCCTGGTTGGGCAGTGAGTCCTGGCCCTCGGCGCCTGCGCAAAACACGCGCGTCAGCACAAGAAACAGGGCGATGACCACAACGAGCGCCGCAACCACGCCGGCGATGATGGGGGCCCTCTTCGTGTGGCCGCCCCTGCGGGCAGCCTCGCGCTGGGAGCGTGAGCGAGGCGTGGCAAGGCTCTGCATGCCAGCGGCGCGACGACTATGGGAGCCCCGGGGGGAGACGCCCGCCGCAGGACGCTGCGGCGGCTGCGTCGTGGCCCGCACATGCGAGCGTGAACGTCGGTCGCCGCCGCTCGAGAAGCGCTTGCCACCCGCCGCGGGCCGAGAAGAGCTCGCCGCTCCCCCGCCTGTGGAGAAGCGGGGCGAGCGGCGTCGCTGGGGTTCTGTCATGGTCGGGCCCTTCTCGAAGCGTGGGCCCGTACAAGCACCCGCGGAGGTCTACTAGTCGCCAAACGTGTCACCCTGCGCATGCGAATCAAGCCATGCTTGCAGGAACAACGATGCAGCAATCATATCAACCTTGCCACGCATCTGCTTCTCTCGCAGACCCTGCTCACGCAGTATCCGCTTGGCCTCCGAGGAGGAAAGTCGCTCGTCGGCAAACTCGAGCGGCAAATCGCAGGCGTCGGCAATCTGCCTGGCTTGTGCCATGATGCGCTCGGCCTGCGGCCCGTCCTCGCCAGACATCGTCTGGGGACGGCCGCAGACGAGCACGTCGGGCTCGTAGTCCTCAAGGATGCGGCGGAATGTTCGGGCATGACCCAGCACCTCTGCAGCCGGAAGCACCTTGACGGGACTCGCAACGCGGCCGGAGGCATCGCTCGCGGCGATGCCGATGCGGACCTCGCCGATGTCAAGCGCAAGCGCCCTCATGCGTGCGCCCTAGGCCAGCATCTCGCGGGCGGCCTGGAGAGCCGCCTCGATGCCAGAGGCGTCCTTGCCGCCGGCCTGGGCCATGTTGGGACGGCCACCACCGCGACCACCGACGTGCTCGGAAACCTTGCGGATGACGTCGCCGGCACCAAAGCCTGCCTTCACGGCACCGTCCGTGGCAGCTGCGAGCAGCGCCACCTTTCCCTCGGGCGTGGCGGTGGCCAGGAAGCAGGCAACGTCGGCGCCATTGGCCTTGTCGCGAATGGCATCCCACGCCTCGCGCAGCTCACCGGCCTCAAGGCCGTCCATGCGGGCGATGACGGCCTTGTAGGAGCCGCAGTCGATGGCAGCGGCCATGGCCGTCTGGATCTTGTCAGAGGAACCGCCGAGAAGCGCCTGCTTGAGCTTGGCCTCGGCCTCGCGGGCGCCGGCCTTGATGTCGGCGATGCGGCTCGCGGCGTCCTCGGGGCGGCACTTGAGCTCGGCGGCAACGGCATCGAGCGCGTCGTTGCGCTCGTCGAGCCAGGCAAGGGCGCCCAGGCTCGTCACAGCCTCGATGCGGCGGACGTTCGAGCCCGTGGAGGACTCGGAGACGATCTTGAAAAGTCCCAGCTCAGAGGTATTGCGGGCGTGCGTGCCGCCGCACAGCTCGCGGCTGAACGGCTTGTCCTCGGTGCCGCAGGAGACCATGCGGACCACGTCGCCGTACTTCTCGCCGAACAGGGCGACGGCACCGGCGGCCTTGGCCTCATCGATGCCGCAGACCTTCGTCACGACCGGCTTGGCCGAGAAGATCTCGACGTTCACGAGGTCCTCGACCTCATGGAGCTGCTCGGCCGTGAGGGCCTCGAAGTGCGTGAAGTCAAAGCGCAGACGGCCGTCGTCCACGAGCGAGCCGGCCTGGTTGACGTGGTCGCCGAGGACGGCCTTGAGCGCCGCGTCGAGCAGGTGCGTGGCCGTGTGATTGCGGCGGATGAGCTCACGGCGGTGCGCGTCAATCGTGGCAGTGACGATGTCGCCCTCGGAAAGCTCGCCCTCGACGACCTTCGCCACGTGAGCATACAGGCCGTTGTGGCCCTTCGTGTCCGTGACCTCGAGCTTGGCGCCGGCGGAGGCGATGGTGCCGGTGTCGCCAACCTGGCCGCCCATCTCGGCGTAGAACGGCGTGCGGTCGAGCAGGACCTCGACCTCGTCGCCGGCCGCGGCCTTGGTCACGCGCTCGCCATCGGCCACGATGGCGACGACCTTGGCGCCCTCGAGCCCGTTGTGCTCGTAGCCGTCGAACTCGGTGGGGGCCAGCTCGTCGGACAGCGCGGTCCAGACATTGTTGAAGTCGCCCCAGGCGTCGCGGTTGGCGGCGGCACGGGCGCGGCTCTTCTGCTCGGCCATGCAGGCGTCGAACGCCTCCATGTCAACCTCGTGGCCGGCACCCTCGGCGATCTCGACCGTGAGGTCGATGGGGAAGCCGTACGTGTCGTGCAGCTTGAAGGCCACGTCGCCCGGAAGCACGGCGCCAGAAGCCAGACCCTCGAGCGCCTCGTCGAGATAGGCGCGGCCCGTGTCGAGCGTGTTGGAGAAGCGCTCCTCCTCGGCGGAGACGATGCCCTTGACCAGCGCGACGTTCTTGAGAAGGTCGGGGTAGGCCTCACCCATGATCTCGTTCACCGCGTCGATGAACCTCGTGAGGAAGGCGCCCTCGATGCCCAGCAGGCGACCGTGGAAGACGGCGCGGCGCAGTAGGCGGCGAAGCACGTACTCGCGGCCCTCGTTGCCCGGCAGGATGCCGTCGGAGATCATGAAGTCAACGGCGCGCGCGTGGTCGGCGATGATGCGCAGGCTGCGGGAGGCGCCGGAGTAGGACTCGGGGTCGTACGTCTTGCCAGAGATCTCCTCGCCGAGCTTGATGAGGCCCTGCATGATGTCGCCATCGTAGTTGGCGCTCTTGTGCTGCATGATGGCGGCCATGCGCTCCAGGCCCATACCCGTGTCGAGGTTGCGGTGCGGCAGCTCCGGCATGGAGCCGTCCTCCTGGCGGTCGAACTGCGTGAACACGAGGTTCCAGAACTCGAGGAAGCGGTCGCAGTCACAGCCGGGCTTGCAGTCGGGCTTGCCGCAGCCGACCTCCTCGCCCTGGTCATAGTAGATCTCGGAGCAGGGGCCGCAGGGGCCGGTGGGCCCGGCGGCCCAGAAGTTGTCGTCCTCGCCCAGGCGAGAGATGTGGTCCTCGGCAACGCCAAGGGAGCGCCAGATGTCGTGCGTCTCGTCGTCGTCAGTGAAGACGGTGAAGTAGAGACGATCGAGCGGGAGCTTGAACTTCTCGGTAATGAGCTCGAAGGCCCAGGCGCAGGCCTGCTGCTTGGAGACGCCGCCAAAGGAGAAGTCGCCGAGCATCTCGAAGAACGAGAGGTGACGGCCATCCTCGCCGATGCAGTCGATGTCGTTGGTGCGCACGCACTTCTGGCAGGAGCAGGCGCCAATCTCCTTCATGGTCTTCTTGCCCTGGTAGTACTCCTTGAACTGGTTCATGCCGGCGTTGGCGAGAAGCAGCGAGGGGTCCTCCGGCACGAGCGAGGAGCTCGGGTAGAGCTTGAGGCCACGCTCCTCGAAGAAGTTGAGGAACGTCGAGCGAATCTCGGCGGTGGTCATGGTCGGAAAGTCAGCGGTGCTCATATGTCTCCCCTGCGTTCGGGTTGGTCAACGTGCATTCAACTGCGTAAGTATACCGCGAGCGGCCACAAGACGGGCGTGAGCGGCAGGGCGATGGCGCTATTCGCCCCTGGACGCAAGCCCAAGCTTCTCGCGAAGCCTGGAAAACAGCGACGCATGGCCTTCGGGCGCCTCTTCGGCGTGGATACCATCCGCGGCGCTTGCGTCGACCAGACGGGACTGGTCGAGGAATGTGTCGTCGTCGAGCGCGTCAAAGGAAGGCACGGGCGTGCCGTCCGCATGGTGATAGGGCGTGCCCTTGAAGAACGCGCCCTCATAGCTCACGAGCTGACGGCCCGTCTTGCTCTCGAAGTAGTAGACGAACGCGCCCTTCACGGCCGCCGTGAGCGGCACGGCCAGCGCCATGCCCACGGCACCGCCAAGCCCCGCGCCCACGGTGATGCCTATAAGGCTCATGGCGGGATGGATCTTCACGGCGCTCTGCATCACGAGCGGGCTCACGAGGTTGTCGACCACGTTCTGCGCCACCACCGCCACGACAAGCGTCCAGAACGCAACGGCAGGGCCTGCGAACAAGGCCGTGAGCGTGGCCATGAGCGCAGAGACCGCCGGCCCCACAACGGGCACAAAGTGCAGCAGCCCCACGATGATGCCCATGAGACCGGCATAGGGGTGTCCGCACAGCGCAAAGCCCGCGAACGCCATGACGCCGTTGAGGGCGCTCGTGATCACGATGCCGCGCATGTAGCCGCCAACCGAGCGGCCGAGAACGGCAACGAGCAGCGACAGGTCCTCGTCGTGGCGCGGGCCGGCAATGACGCCAAGCTCGCGCATGATGGCCGGATAGTCTTTCGCAAACCAGTAGGCCATGACAAGGCCCAGGAAGAACATCACGAAGTCGTTCGCAAGCGCCATGACATTGGGAACGAGCGCCGTTGAGAGCCAGCTGGCAAGCTGACGCGTGAGGGTGGTGCCAACATCTGAGAGCGTGCCCACCAGGCCCTGGACGCTGCGCTGGAACTCGGCGGTCTTCTCGGAGCCAAAGGTGGCAAAGAGCGCCTGCACCGCATCCTGTGCCCGGGCAAGCAGGCCCGGCAGTCGCTCGAGCAGCTGCATGAGCTGGCCCACGAACAGTGGGGCCAGCCACAGCATGAGTCCCACGAACAGGGCGATGACCACCACAAGCGCGACGAGCGCACCCAAGGCGCGGCCCACGCCGTGGCGCTCGAGCCAGTTGGTCATCGAGCTGCAGATGAATCCCACGACGGCGCCCACGAGCACGCACTGCACGGCAGACTCAACCGAGCCAAGCGCCGCGAGCGCGATGACGAACGCGAGCGCACAGCCCACGAATGCCCAGGCGCGCACGGCAATGAGACGCGCGGACTCGTAGGCGGCCTGTCTCTCGTTGGGTGTCTTGCGACCGGTCGTCACTTCATGAGCCCCTCGGGGTCTACCTTCTCCTGCAGCTTCTTGAGGGTGCGGCGGAGCAGTCGGCTCACCTGCACCTGGGAGATGCCCAGGCGCTTGGCTATCTCAATCTGCGTGAGGCCGTCGTTGAAGCGCATCCGGATGACCTCCTGCTCGCGGGGCGAGAAGTCCCGGATGGTGTCCTCGATGACCATGCGGTCGTCCGCGGAGGTGAGGTCCTCGTCCACGCTCGCGTAGTGGTCGATGATGGCAGGGGTCTCGTCCTCATCGGACCCTCCGGCCTCGAGCGGCACGGAGGTGTAGGCGCTCGAGGACTCCATGGCCTCGAGCACCTCGTCCACCGAGACGCCGAGCTTGGCGGCGACCTCCTCGGTAGAAGGCGTGCGCTGAAGGTCCTTCGTGAGCTCGTCGGTGGTCTGGTTGACCTTGGCGGAGAGCTCCTGCAGGCGCCTGGGGACGCGCACGCTCCAGCCCTTGTCGCGGAAGTGGCGCTTTATCTCGCCCAGGATCGTGGGCGTGGCGTAGGTGGTGAACTCGAGGCCGCGGTCCGGGTCAAAGCGGTCGATGGCCTTGATGAGGCCGATCGTGCCCACCTGGATGAGGTCGTCGAGAGGCTCGCCGCGGTTCTTGAACTTGCTCGCGAGGAAACGCACGAGGTTGAGGTGGCTCATGACGAGCTCGCCGCGAGCGTCCTCGTCGCCCTCCTGCTTGTACAGGCGGAACAGCTCGCGCGTGCGGGCCTTGTCCCAGGCGAGCTTGCCCTTGGGCGTGCCCGGGAGGTCTCGCACGGCGGCAGCCGCGGCGCGTCTCGCCTCGGCGCGCTGCTCGGCAGTGAGCTCTGTCGATTCGTTAGGCATCGGCAACGTCCGCACTCTTCGTGAGTCGCAGGGTGCGCGTCGCCTCATCATAGGCAAACTCGTCGCACACGGCAGTGAGGATGAGCTCGGCGTACGTCGAGGTCTGGTCGTCCTCGGGGAGCTCGGCGGAACCAAAGGCGTAAGACAGCGTCATCTTGCCCTCGCCCACCTCGAACTCGATGGAAACGGCGTCTGGCTTTGTGGCGCAGCACCACACGAAGCCCTCCTCGGCCACCATACGGGCGTCCTCGACGTCCTCAACGGTGAGGCCGGCGAGCACGGCGAGGTTGGCGGCGAGCATGCGCACGGGACGCGCGTACTCGGGATCTGCGGGAACGGTGATGGAGACGGTCTGAGTCATCTTGGCGCCCCCTACTCGTTCTCGGCGGGCGCGGGAGCCGAGGGCTGCTCGGCAGACGCGGGAACCGAGGGCTGCTCGGCATCGGCGGACGGGTAGGTGAAGTAGCCAGTGTCGCCGAAGACCTGCTCGACGTTGACGGGAGCCGCGGCGGCTTCGCCCTCGGTGGCCTTGGGGGCCTCGAGGCTTGCCGGGTCATCGTGGGCCGCGAGCTTGGAGGGCTGCTTGCCCGTGACCTTGCCGGCCACCTTGGCGGCCACGCCCGCAACGCCGCTCGCCGCGTGCTCAACGGCGCCAGAGACAGCGTCCGTCACGCGCGCACCCGTGCCGGTCACGGAGTTGACGTCGGAGAGAATGCCCTCGACGCGCACGAGGTCCACGTTGACGAGGTCAACCGCGGTGGACGCCTTCTCGAGAATGGGCTCGATCTGCTTGACGGCGGGCTGCAGCTCGTCAATGGCGCCGTCGAGCTTGGCGATGGCGGGGCGCACCTCGCCAATCGTGTCGTTCACGGAGTCTGCGAGCTCAGAGACGCTCTTGCGCGCCTGGCGGATGGTGAGGGCAAGCTCCACCACGGCCCAGATGCCGGCAATGACCAGGACGATGAGGGCGATCGTCATTGGCTCCATTGGGATTCCTCCAACTGTTCGTGGCGTCCGCCGCATGCGGGCGCGCTTCGTCTGCGAGACATTCTACCCATCGGTGACACTTGGGGACGGGGTCGAACTGTCACCGTCACGGCTGCCGGCGCGACAACGGAGCCGGGATCATTTGTCACCGTCACGACTGCGGGCGGTCGCGGCGAGTGGAGTCCAGGCGCCAGGCCTCCCAGCCGCGCCCGCTCGGGTGAAAGAAGGCACCGCGCTCCAAGCCGTCGGGCAGGTACTGCTGCTCCACCCACCCCTCCGGGTAGTCATGCGGGTAGAGGTAGGGTCCGTAGGAGTCCGACCCGGGGCGGTGGCGGTCGCGCAGGTGGTTGGGCACGTCTCGGCGCGGGCCGTGACGCACCTCGTCAAGCGCGGCGTCGATGCCCGCCTCGGCGGCGTTGCTCTTGGGTGCCAGGCACACGTAGAGGGCCGCCTGCGCCAGGTTGATGCGGCACTCGGGGTAGCCGATGACCTCGGCGGACTTGAACGCCGCATGCGCGATGAGCAGCGCCTGCGGATCCGCGTTGCCCACGTCCTCGCTCGCGTGGATCATGATGCGCCGGGCGATGAACTTGGGGTCCTCGCCCGCATCGATCATGCGCGCGAGCCAGTAGAGCACGGCGTCCGGGTCGCTGCCACGCATGGACTTGATGAACGCCGAGATGATGTCGTAGTGCATGTCGCCGGACTTGTCATACGGCAGGCCCCGGCGGGGGTTGGCCTCGAGCACGTTCTCGCGCGTGATGGGCAGGGGCTCGACGCTCCCCTCGCCCAGGCGCGTGCCGTCTGCGAGCACGGCAACGCCATCCTGCCCAACCTTGGCGCCGGCCGGCAGCGCCATCTGGCTCGCGAGCTCAAGCGAGGTGAGCGCCGAGCGCGCGTCTCCCCCGGCGAGCTGCACGATCTCTGCGAGCGCGTCGTCTGCGAGAGCAAACGCACCGGCAAGGCCGTGCGGCGAGTCGCAGGCGCGGCGGACGAGCGCGGCGATGTCGTCATCCCCGAGCGGCTGCAGCTCAACGACGCGGCTGCGCGAGATGAGCGCGGAGTTCACCTCAAAGTAGGGATTCTCGGTCGTGGCACCGATGAGGATGACGATGCGGTCTTCGACGGCGTGAAGCAGCGCGTCTTGCTGCGAGCGGCTGAAGCGGTGAATCTCGTCCACGAACAGGATCGTGCGCATGCCGCGCGCCATGAGGCGGCTCTCCGCGGCGTCAATCTCTCGGCGTAGGTCCTTGACGGTGCCCGTGACGGCCGAGACCTCGGTGAACTCGGCGTGCGTGGTGTTGGCGATGATGCGCGCGAGCGTGGTCTTGCCAGTGCCAGCCGGACCGTAGAGGATGACGCTCGAGAGCACGTCGTGCTCGATGGCGCGGCGCAGCCACGAGTCCGGCCCCACGGCCTGCGCCTGGCCCACGTACTCGGAGAGGGTCTGCGGGCGCATGCGCACGGCAAGCGGAGCGTTCATGTTGCGCTTGTAGCGCTCGACTTCTGTAAACAGGTTATCCATGGGAACGATTGTACGACAGCGAAAGCGCCACAGCCGTTGGCAAGGCACGACAAACCTTTGGTTGTGGTGTTTACGAGCCATCTACCAAATTTGAGCTATATTCTGCCGTCGCAAACGCGAGTAGTGTACGAGCATGCTGGCATTTAATGTACTAAAGAAATCGAGACCACGCGATCTACCAGGCAATTCGGAAATTGCTTCTTCGCCGAAACCAAAAGATTCAGGCAAAGCTCGTACACTTCTAAACTTTTCGACGTCAAAACTAACGATTTCCCCGGTAAATGAGCCGCTGCGTCTAGCAGAAGTACCCGCGACGCCTGAACACGCCCGCACTCTCGGGGAACAGCGACTCGCACAGTGCCACGAAGTAGTCGTCCGTCATCGACGAGATGTAATCCGCCACCGTGAGGTCAAGGTCGCTCTCCCAGTCGTAGACCCGGCCGTAATGCGCAAGCTGCCGCTCCACGTCCACGATGTGGTGGCGGAACACCGGGCTGCTCTCGTCGCCGGCCTCGAGGTCTGCCAGCATACGCTCGTACACGCGCGCGAACAGCTCGGCAAAGGCGCCCGAGAGCTCACCCGATAGCTCGCTGGCGTTGTAGATCTTCTCGTAGTTCTCGCGCTTGGCACGCGCGAGCTCGGCAAACGCCGCCTCGCTCATCTCGATGCGATCGCGACCAAAGCTGTGCTGCACCACGTCGCCGATGAACGCGCCGAGCGCCCACGTGTTGTACGCGCTACCAAGGCCGTCATCGAACGTCCCCTCGCCTACGACGCCCGAGGCAATGGCGTCCTGGCGGTCCTTGCCCACGTAGGCAATGATGTCCGAGATGCGCACCACACAGCCCTCGAGCGTCATGGGACGCAGATGCCCGATGGCGCCCTCCCCGGTAGCCCAGCATCCGTCCACGATGCGGTCGAACTCCGAGAAGCCCGCAAGGCCGCTTGTCTCGAACACCTGGCGCTCGCACTCGCCGTTGTGGCAGATCACGCCGTCGAGCGTCTGCAGCGTGAGGTTGCGGCCGTACAGAACGTCGAGCACGCGCACGCTCTGCACGTTGTGGAAGAACCAGCGGCCGGTGCGCTCGTGGAACACGTCGTTCAGGAAGCGCTCGCCGGCGTGGCCGAACGGCGTGTGGCCGATGTCGTGCCCAAGCGCGATGGCCTCGATGAGGTCAAGGTTGAGCCCCAGCGACAGGCCGATGTCTCGCGCCACGCGGCTCACGAGCTGCACATGCAGCCCGCGGCGCGTGATGTCGTCGTTGGCGCGCAGCGAGAACACCTGCGTCTTTCCCGCAAGGCGGTTGTAGGCCGGCAGGTGGATGATCTTCTCGGCGTCGCGCACGTAGGCAGGGCGCTCGGGCGTGTCGCGGTCGCGCTCGGTGTCCAGGCGGCGGATGGCAGCCGCGTTGGCCGTCGCAAACTCGCTGAGCGCGCCGGAGCGCCGCTGGGCGAGAACGGCACTCGCCACATCTGGCGTAAGGCCGCGGCCGAGCTCTGGGGCACAGAGGTTCACAAACGAGGACATTGCAGTCACCTACTCGTCTAGCAGGGAGAACATGGAGATGGTCTGGCCGAGCGGCGTGTCTTCGACCGAAGGGGCACGGGCGGGCACCTCGGGGGTCATGGGGCTCGCGGCTCTCGAGGCATCCTTCGGCCCCGCCTTCTTCGCCCGCTTGGCAGACGCCGCATGCGCCGCACCGTGGCCGCACGCACCGCAGCGACCGTAGCGGCCCGTCTCGGCCAGGCAGCGGCACTCGAGCTTGGGAAGCTCGCCCAGCACAAACCGCGCGATGACCGCATCACCGGCCGCCGTGGGGTGGCCGTCCGCGTCCGAGATGAGCCGGTCGTCCAGCCAAGGCGTTGCTAGCGCGAGAACCGCGGGCGCTCCCGCAGCCATGCGACGGCGCCGAACGCGCGCAACGGCCTCGTCAATGAGGGCGGGCACGCGCACAAAGCAGCTGCCCGCAACCGGCTCGCGAGAGCCAACGTGAGGTTTCAGGACCACGAGAGGGGCGCTCGACCACAGCTCGTCAACGCGCTCGAGATGGGCGACTATCTCTCGCGCCACAACCCGCTCGTTGCAGCGGCCGTAGCGATAGTTTGCACCCAGCGCAACGATCACGAGCTCAGGCGCCCTGCCATCCGGCAGGGCAGCCACCGAGCTCTCCTGGAACACCTGCGCGCCCACGCTCTGGTTCACGAGCGATAACCCCAGCTCGCAAGCCACAACGGAGGGCCAGGCAAGCGCAGGGTCTCCCGTCGTGAAGCCTTGGGCAACGGAGTCTCCCAGCACGAGGAGAGCACCCGTGCCCGTATCCGCAATCGGACGCACGAACGTGCCGTTACCGGCAACGCGCCCCAGCTCACAGCCCCTGAGCGCCGGAAGCCACACGCATACGCGATGGCTCTGCCCAAAGCCGGGCAGCTCCATGAGGTTGCCGCGAGACTTGAGCTCGCCAAGATCGAACGTGATGCCAGCGGCCCACCGCCCGTCATGGCCCGCCGAGCCAACGGCCGCGGCGTACGAGCCCGCAACCGGGCCAAGCATGACCACGCCGTCTCGGTGCCTGCCGTCCACGTCATAGGAGAAGCCATCGTGCGCAGCGTTCGCGTCTCCCACCTGCGATTTCATGCCAGCAAGCACGTTTCTCGTGGCACGGGGCTCGCGGTCGGTGCGAACCTCAATGAACACCTCGCTCGCGTCCGTCTCGAACTCGAGGCGCACGCCCGCGGTGCACACAGCCATCTGTCGAAAAATACCCGGGTACCAGGCAAGACAACTCGCGAGCGCCCTGCGCTGGCCAGCCACAAACCGCCACGGGCGCACCCAGCCGTATGGAAGCTCCTCGAGTTCAACGGCGCCACGCACGAGGTCGCGCGCGTAGGCGCAGCACGTGGGCTCGGCAGGGCTAGTCCCAGCCGCGGCGGGCGCGCCCACGCTACTCGCCCTCTCGGATGTCCGCATACCAGGTCTGAAGGTCGTCGAGGCGCAGCACGCCCACACGGCCCACGGGAGCGCCCTTCGCGGCGGCGCAGTCCACGTCTATGCGGTCCGGAACCCAACCGGTCTTCTCGCATGCGCCGAGCCGGGCGATCATTCCCTTGCCCTCGTCGCTCACGCAGTCAACGTCCTCGTCGGGCGCACAGATGGAAAGCAGAGGCGAGGGCGTGTGCCCCGCAACCACGATGGGACCGCGACCGTCCGGTCCCACGAGTCCGGTGTGCTGCCCCCAGAAATCGGCGCGAATCCACAGCAGGTCATCGCGCTGCTGGGCGGCGAGCATCTGGGCAAGAACGGCGGGGTCCTCGAGGTCCTCGTCTGCGTGAGTGCTCGTCCATGCGTGCGCGGCGGCGATGCCGATGCCCGCGTGGCACAGCGCATACGTGCGCCCGCCAGCCGTCACCGTGGCATAAAGTGGCAGGTCAGCCACCCAGCTCATGAAGTCAACGTATTCCTCGGGATGCAGATGCTCGAGCTGCTCGGACGTGGTGGCGCCGCCGTTCTGCATCCAGTTCAGCCAGTCGGTGAAATCGTCGCGGTCGAGCCCGGAAAGGTCGAACGCGCCGTTCTTGGGAGCACCCGTGCGAGAGATGGCAAACATCATGAGGTCCTCGTGATTGCCAAGGAGCACGTGCGCGCGAGGCAGCGAGCGCACGAGCGAGACCACGCCCAAGGGATCGGGACCGCGGTCGATGAGGTCGCCAAGGACGTAGAGCTCGTCGTCCGCCCCGAGCGAGACCTGATCGAGAGCCTCGTCCAACGCCCGCACGTGACCGTGCGCGTCGCTCGTGACGTAGACCGCCATGCCGCACCTCCCCAGTCGCTCGCCGGCTCAAGCCGCGTTCGTTAGTGCCATATTGTCGCACTAATGGCGGCGCCTGAGCATCCGCGCCCGCTGACGGTGGAGGCGCGCCGGCGCAGATCCTATCTCTATGACGCGGCCGAGTGCCGGCCAGGTAAGGTCTGGAGCAGCGGGAACGCTTCTCGAATGTGGCGCCGGAAGAGCGGGCGCGTCCTTGTCCGCACCACGAACGATGCGTACGACCTCTTCCATCGTTGCGTCAAAGCGACCTTTCTTGAGACGGCACTCCCAGATGACGACGACCGTCCAGCCGTCCTGCGCGAGAAGCTCGCAGTCCCGCTCGTCGCGGGCGCGGTTGCGCTCGAACTTGGCGGTCCAGAAGTCCGCGTTGGTCTTGGGCGCGGAGAGGGCGCAGTACGGGCAGCGGTGCCAGAAGCAGCCGTTGACGAAGATGGCTACCTTGCGGCCGGGATAGCAGATGTCAGGCTTGCCGGGGGCGGCCTTCCAGTGGAGGCGATAGCCGGGAAGTCCTGCCGCGCGAAGGGCCGCGCGCACCTTGAGCTCGGGCTTTGTGTTCTTGGACTTGTTCGCCTGCATCACATGGCGCGTTGCCTCCGAGACCATGGCCCTCCCCTCCCGCACGTGCTAACACACGCGAGTAGGATAGCGGATGCCGATAAGGCCGTCAGCCAGCGCATCCGCGCAAGGCAATTCCTGTCTGGAAGCCTACGCCTCCGTAAAGTAGCAACCGGCGGATTCGTCAGCAAGAAGGCGCTCGAGCTCAGAATCGGCCCACCCAGGGTCGGCCTCAAGCCAAGAAAGACGGGAGAGCTCCTACTACAATCCAAAAGACCCAAAGGAATGGAGCTTTCAATGTGTGTCGCCAAGGATCCAAGCTATGACCCAACAAGCGCACGTTCAATAATCGAATATGCCAAACGGCTCGAGGGCCACACGCTGCGCGAGATGAGCGACGCACCCGAGCTCCAAGATCCTCACAAGCGCAAGGGCGCTTTTGGAAACGCCGTCGAGGAGTACTACTTCAAGTACGCACTCAATAGCGACTCCGCTCCGGATTTTGCCGAGGCGGGGCTCGAGCTCAAGGCTACGCCACTCAAGCGAACCAAGAAGGGTGAGCTCGTTGCCAAAGAGCGACTTGTTCTCACCATGATTGACTACATGACCGTACCCGCAGAGACGTTTGAGAGCTCACACCTGCTCGACAAGGCAGGCGACATTCTGTTCATCTTCTACATCTACGAACCCGCCACGAATCCAGTTGACTACAAGATCGAGCTCGCAGAGCAGTGGCACATGCCCGAGGAGGACCTCCCCCAGCTCAAGAAAGATTGGGAAACCGTTGTCAGCAAGATTCGTTCTGGACACGCCGAGGATATCTCGGGCAGTGACACCCTCTATCTAGAGGCATGCACGAAGGCGAAGGATGGCTCAGTTCGTCGCAAGCAGCCGTTCTCTGACGTCCCAGCCAAGCCGCGCGCATGGGCGCTCAAGGCTTCCTACATGACCGGAGTCGAGCGTCAACTTCTCAATAAATCGCGGGCCATCAGTCGCAGCAAGCCAGAGAGGAACCTTTCCCTCATCCAGCTTATTCGCAAGCGCTTTGAACCGTACCTTGGCATGACGCAGGCAGAGCTCATGAGCCATTTCGAAGTTTCAAACTCTAAAAATTCCTGCGCGAGAATCACCAATCGAATACTTGGAGTTGGCGAGAAGGACAAGGTTGCCGAGCTCGAAAAGGCAAACGCAAAGCCAAAGACGATTCGTCTCCAGAAGAGTGGGCGACCAAAAGAAGCGATCTCTTTCCCTGCCTTTGACTACTTTGAGCTCGAGAATACGGCCTTCGAGGATTCCGATTTCTACGCCCAGCTCGACCAACTCTATCTATTCGTCATTTTCCGAGAGCGCAACAAGAACGAATACATTCTCACCGACGTCTGCTTCTGGCGAATGCCCGAGAGCGATTACGCAGAGGCCCGCCGCTGTTACATACAGATGCAAGAGAACGTGAAAGAAGGACACGCTGAGCTCTCCGTACACTCGACGGAAAACCGCTGTTGTCATGTTAGGCCGCACGGACGAGACAGCAGCGACACCCGGCCGCAGCCTCATGGCGCCCCGGTAGTCAAAAAGTGCTTCTGGCTCAACCAGAGCTACCTTCAGACCGAAATCCCACGAGCGATTAAAGCGTCAACGAATTAATGTCCTAATCCATCGCCATCATCGCGTGCCAGATGGCACTTGATCGATTCCAATCGATCGGGTAATGTTATGCGCTGGACAAATATGGACACAGCAGCGATTGGAGAAACGTGTCCGAGAGCATCAAGGTAGCCGAGCTCTTCGCGGGCGTCGGCGGGTTCCGCCTGGGCCTCGAGGGCTACTCGAGCGCCGAGCGCCCCGAGTTCGACCTGCCCGCGGCGGGGCCGTATCAGACCGTGTGGGCCAACCAGTGGGAGCCACCCGGGACGCCGGGCCGCCAGTTCGCCGCCCGCTGCTACGAGGCGCGGTTCGGCAAGGGCTCGGTCGTGAACCAAGACATCGCCGCCGTCCTCGACGAGGCGGAGGCAGGCGAGCGCGAGATACCGACCGTGGACATGGTGGTGGGCGGGTTCCCCTGCCAGGACTACTCCGTGGCCAGACCCCTCTCCCAGGCCCACGGCATCGAGGGCAAGAAGGGCGTCCTGTGGTGGGAGATTTACCGCTTCCTCAAGCTGCAGAACGACCGCGGCGGGGACGCCGCCCGCTACTGCCTGTTCGAGAACGTCGACCGCCTGCTCAAGAGCCCGGCCTCGCAGCGCGGGCGCGACTTCGCGATCATCCTCTCGTGCCTGGCCGAGCGCGGCTACTGCGTGGAGTGGCGCGTCGTCAACAGCGCCGAGTACGGCTTCCCGCAGCGACGCAAGCGCGTCTACATCTTCGCCGAGCGCGACGCCGGCTGGGACCTCGAGTCGCGCCTCACCGACGGTGTCATGTCGCGCGCCTTTCCGATGGAGGCGCCCGCCGAGACGCACGGCGTCCGCATCCCGGAGGACCCCTACGACGCCTCGACGTCCTTCAACGCGGGCGGCAAGGCGTCGCCGTTCCTCGAGGCCGGCTGCATGGTCGGCAACGAGGTGCTGACGTGCGCCGTCGCCGAGCGCTACGACGGCGAGCGCCGCACGCTCGGCGACGTCCTCGTCCCGGAGGCCGAGGTGCCCGACGAGTTCTTCATCGAGCCCGCACAGCTGGACAAGTGGCGCTACCTCAAGGGGGCCAAGCGCGAGGAGCGCGTCAACAGGAGGACCGGCTTCGCCTACACCTACTCGGAGGGGCAGATGGCCTTCCCCGACGCGACCGACAGGCCGTCGCGCACCATCCTTACCGGCGAGGGCGGCCGGGGCGCCAGCCGCTTCAAGCACGTCATCGAGTGCGCCGACGGGCGCTTCCGCAGGCTCGTCCCCGACGAGCTCGACCAGCTCCAGGGGTTCCCACGTGGCTGGACGGACACGGGGATGAGCGACGGCAACCGCGCGTTCTGCATGGGCAACGCACTCGTCGTTGGGATACCGCACAGGATCGGGCATGCGCTCTGCGAGCTTATGGGAGGTGAGTGATGGTCATGCGCGCAAGCGAGTACGAGCGCATCGTCGATGACTTGAAGACTTTGGCCGAGAGGCTCCGCGAGACGGCCGAGGAGGAGGGCTCACAGCGCGTCTACGACATGGCCGATGAACTATCTGGGTTGCTCCACGAGCTCGGCAGGCTGTCGTAGGACGGGCGACGGGACGATGCGGTTGAGATTGCGCATTTGGACGAGCGCACTGACGATATGCGAAGCTTGCATGACCGTCCTTATAGACCGTATGTGCGTTATAATACTTATGCACATACGGTCTAGGACAGGAGTCCAACATGGCGAGCACAACCCTGACGATACGCGTCGACGATGACCTCAAGCGCGAGGCCTCGGAGGTCGCCGACTACTATGGCCTTGACCTCTCCTCGGTGACGCGAGCCTTCTACAAGCAGATGGTGAACACCCGTCGCATCCCTCTCACCTTTGCCCCCGAGGAGCCCAACGCCGAGAGCATCGAGGCGATTCGAGAGGGCGACGCGTTCCTGGCCTCGGGCGAGAGGGGCCGCTTCACAAACGGGGCCGACCTCATCGCGGCGGCGATGGCCTGATGGGCAGACTTGCGGCTGAGTTTTCGGCCGCATTCTCGCGTGATCTGAAAAAGAAGGTCAAACGCCGAAAGTGGGACCTTGATGAGTTGCAAAGGCTCATCGACCTCGTGATCGAGAACACCCCGGAGTCAATGGAAATCCTGCGGCGGCGGCACAACATGCACCGCCTGGAAGGTAGGTGGGCCGGGCGCAGCGAGTGCCACGTGGCGAACTCGGGCGACTGGCTGGTGATTTGGTCATCCAACGACGAGGTTGCCTTCTTTGAGCGCACTGGCAGCCATGACGAGCTGTTCAGGTAACTACGCCGCCGAGCGCTACGAGGGCCCGAGGCGCCCGAGGAGTTCTTCAGAAGCTGACAGGTGCGCAAAACGTGGCGTTTGGCAGCGCTCGTCGGGCGTGCGATGCGCCAAGATAGGGGCATGCCTCCACGCACCGACCGAAAGGCCCGCATGTCCTCGTTCGAGATTATTCTGCTGCTCATAGGCTGCCTGCTTGCTTCCAGCGTGTTCAGTCAGGTGCTGCCACGCGTGTCGCTGCCGCTCGTGCAGATTGCGCTCGGAGCCGCCGTGGGCTGTTTTGTCACCACCGACCCCACGCAGGTCTTTCGTGACCCAGAGTTCTTTCTCGTCCTGTTCATCGCGCCGCTGCTGTTCGAGGAGAGCCGACACGCGGACAAGCGGGCACTGCTCGCCGCCTGGGCGCCCATCGCCTCGCTGGCCGTCGGGCTCGTGATTGCCACCACGCTCGCCTGCGGTCTGGCGCTGCATCTCGCCATGCCCGCCGTCCCGCTCGCCGCTGCCTTTGCCCTCGGCGCCGCCCTTGGCCCCACCGACGCCGCGGCCGTTGCCGCCATGGGCGCAGACGTCACTCTCACGCGTCGCCAGAAGTCGCTGCTCTCGGGCGAGGCGCTGTTCAACGACGCGTCGGGCGTCGTGTGCTTCGAATTTGCCGTCCTGGCCGCCAGCACGGGCGAGTTCTCGGCCGGCCACGCCACGGCAGCGTTCGCGGCTGACTTCTTTGGCGGCATCGTGGTGGGCCTTGCGCTGGGCGCCCTCATCACGCTCGTGGTTGCCCGCGTGCGCGACCTTGGGCTGGAGACGCCCACCGAGCACGTGCTGTTCGAGGTGCTCACGCCGTTTGTGACCTTTCTCGCAGCCGAGGAGCTCGGCGTGAGCGGTATCCTCGCCGTCGTTGCCGCCGGGCTGCTCATGCGCCTGAGCCCACGCGGGCTCACGGTGGAGGCCTCTCGTCACGCGCTTGCGAGCGAGAGCGTCTGGGAGCTCATCGTGTTTGCCATCAACGGCACGCTGTTCGTGCTGCTGGGCATGAAGCTTCCAAGCACGCTGGGTCCCATGTGGCGTGTCTCGCAGGGCGCTGACGCGGCGCTCATCTGCGGGTTGGTGGCGCTTGCCACCGCGATTGTCGTGGGCGTCCGCCTTGCGTGGGTCCTTGTTCTCGAGAAGATCCACCGCCGCAGGCACGCCCGCGAGTACGCCGGCACCGGCGCCCGTGAGCTGCTGCGCAGCGCGGCCGTGACGTGCCTGAGCGGGCCAAAGGGCGCCGTGACGCTCTCCATCATGCTCACACTGCCCTACCTCACGGCAGACGGCAGCGCGTTTCCGCAGCGTAGCCTGCTCATATTCGTGGCGTCGGGCGTGATTGTGCTCACGCTTCTACTTGCGAACTTCATCGTGCCCGTGCTGGCGCCCGCCGAGGACACGAGCGCGGCAGACGCGGCGCTTACGCAGGCGCGCGCTCGCATCCTACGCACCGTCATCGACCAGCTGGCCGAGCGCGCCACGCCCGAGACGCGCGCAGCAACGCGACTGGCCATCCGCTCCTACCGCGAGCGGCTCGACGCGCTTCTCGAGGTGGAGGCCACGCCAGAGACGGTGCGAGACCTGCGCATTCGCGTTATCGGCGAGCAGATCGCGTTCGTGGACCAACAGGCGGCGGAGGGAAACGTGGACGCAGGGCTGGCCGAGCGCTACGCGGCCGCGCTCGATCAGCTACGTGGGGCCTATGAGCTGCACCGCGGCATGAGCGGCGGACGAGCGCGCCGGCGAGCCCACGTGGTCCGCGTCTCCCGCGCGCTGCGGGGGCAGGGCGCAGAGCAGCAGCGTCGTGAGCTTGCCGAGCTGCACCGGGCCGCCGAGCAGCACGCCGTCGAGGCGCTCGCGTCCATGGCCTGCGACCTCACGGGCGAGCAGCGACGCGCCGCCCGCGTTATCGCAGGCGAGCATCGGGCGCATCTTGCCATGGCCTTCTCGGAAGGCTATGGCGCGGCCGCGCAGGAAAGGCGCAAGATTCGCGAGCAGGCACGCGACATCGAGGCCGAGGGGCTCGGCCTGGAGCTCGAGCAGATCCGTCGTCTGCACGACGCCGGTGAGCTGAGCCGTCGCGCCGCCCGCGAGCTGCGCGAGGAGGTCTACCTGCTGCAGATGGGCCTCTAGTGGACACCGGGGACGGGTTCGCTTGTCCCGCGGGATGTCTAGAAGAACGGCGCCAGGCACGGACGCCCGACGCCATTCTCGGCCACGCCATTCTCGGCTAAGTCAATAAGCCGCAGCTAGATGCGGTGCGCAAGTTCGCGAACCTCGGCCAGCTTTGGCGAGGAGGCCATGCTGGTGCGCTCCTCCATACCGCTGACGGTAACGATGCCCAGGCTCTCCCACTTGCAGTAGGAGCACGTGGCCTTGTACTGGGCGATGGCCGCGTCATAGACGCCCTCGCTGTGGCTGTCCAGCAGCAGGGCAACCTTGTGGAACGGGAAGCCCACGCCGCCAAAGGCGTACAGTCGATCGATCGCGGCCTTCTCCTGCGCCGTGACGTCGAACCAGTAGATGGGCGAGGCAAACACCACGACGTCCGCCTGACGCAGCTTGTCCAGCACGGCGGCCATGTCATCCTTCTGGACGCAGGCACCCTCGTGGGCAAAGCAGTACTGGCAGCCCAGGCACCCGTGGATGTCCATGCGGCCAACGTTGAGCACCTCGGCCTCGTGGCCGCACGCGCGCGCCTCCTCGGCAAACGCGTTGGCCATGGTCTCGGTGTTGGCGCCCTTGCGCGGACTGCCGTTCAGGATGATGACGTTCATGCTCTCTCCTTGTTCGAATTGCGAGACGGCAGCTCCCCGGCCGCACGTCACTTACACGAGTTCCTTGTACCCCACTCTGAATGGAGGCGTTTGTGGCCGCGGAGAAACGGTACTTGCGAAATTCCGAGGCTAAATGGCGGCTCAGTAAGTAGAGCAGCTTGCGGGATTTGCAAACACGCAGGTAGATGAGTTGACGCTTTTTTGGCTACTCAGAGTTCTGAGATTTAGCCTCGGAATTTCGTGCAGAGTTCTCGCACCAACTTCGCACTCACACCCAAATCAAGGCTGCGCATGGGCCCATAAGCCGTCGTGCCCGAACGAGACGGCGCCCGTTGGGTAGAATCTCGCACGTTGATACCACGAGAACAGCGAGGCAGGGCATGAGCAATAAGAAACTGCACGTAGCGGCCGCGATCATCGTGCGAGACGGGGCCGTGCTCGCTGCGCAGCGCAGCCACGGCATGAAGGACGGCTGGGAGCTGCCCGGCGGCAAGCTGGAGCCCGGCGAGACTTCCGAGGACGCATGCCGCCGCGAGATTCGCGAGGAACTCGGCCTTGAGCTGGGCGTTCTTTGGCCCTACACCACCGTGCGCCACAGCTACCCGGAGTTCGACATCGAGATGGACGTCTTCTGCGCGCCCGTGTCACCAGACGCCGAGCCGCAGATGCTCGACCACGAGGCCCTTCGCTGGCTTGGCCGAGACGACCTGCTCTCCGTGGACTGGCTGCCCGCAGACCTCGAGGTCGTGCGCTCGCTGGGCTTGGCCTGGAACGACGTCTTCGACAGCATGCACATGTAGCGATGTGGCCCCGCCCGCACGCGCGCCGAGGTGACAATTGACCCCGTCCCCAAGTGTCACGCATGCGCGCGGCGGTGACAAATCGACCCCGTCCCCAAGTGTCACCGCCGCGAGGGCTACAATGAACATTTGGCGCTGGACATTTCACCCCCAAGCCAGCGCCGGGAGGAAACGCATGGCAAAGAACACGGTTCTCACCCTCGCCAAGCAGGTGGCCGAGGGCCAAAAGGTGACCATGGTCACCAGCTACGACTACACCATGGCAAGCATCGTGGAGGCCGCGGGCATCAATATGATCCTCGTGGGCGACTCCCTCGGCATGACGATGCTCGGCTACGACGACACCATCCCCGTGACGATGGACGACATGGTCCACCACACCCGCGCCGTCACGCGCGCCACGAGCGACACGTTCGTCGTGGGCGACATGCCGTTCATGTCCTACCAGCTTGGGCCCGAGCAGGCACTCGCCAACGCCGGCCGCCTCATGAAAGAGGGCCGCTGCCAGGCCGTCAAGCTCGAGGGAGGCGTGCGCTGCGCGCCGCAGATCCACGCCATCGTGGAGGCGGGCATCCCCGTCGTGGGCCACGTGGGCATGACGCCCCAGAGCGCAAACTCCTTCGGCGGCTTCAAGGTGCAGGGCAAGAGCGCCGAGAACGCCCAGCGCATCGTCGACGACGCCTTGGCCGTCGAGGAGGCCGGCGCATTCGCCGTGGTTCTCGAGTGCGTCCCGCGCGACCTCGCCGAGTTCATCACGTCCAAGCTCACGCACTGCTTCACGATCGGCATCGGCGCAGGAGCGGGCTGCGACGGCCAGGTGCTCGTGGCGCAGGACCTGCTCGGCATGACGCCGGGCGGCTTCAAGCCCAAGTTCGTGCGCCAGTTTGCCCAGGTGGGCGCCGAGATGCAGAAGGCATACGAGAACTACGCCGCCGCCGTTCAGTCCGGCGAGTTCCCCGCGTTCGAGAACGGCTTCAAGATGGATTCCGAGGTCATGGACCAGATCAGGAGGAACAACTAATGAAGGCAGTCACCACCGTCGCCGAGGTGCGCGAGCAGGTCAAGGCATGGAAGCGCGAGGGCCTCACCGTGGGTCTCGTCCCCACCATGGGCTTTCTGCACGAGGGCCACAAGAGCCTCATCGTGCGTGCCGCGGCCGAGAATGACCGCGTCGTGGTCAGCGACTTCGTGAACCCCACGCAGTTTGGCCCCACCGAGGACCTCGAGAGCTACCCGCGCGACTTCGAGCGCGACTGCAAGCTGTGCGAGGAGGCCGGCGCCGCCCTCGTGTTCCACCCCGAGCCCAGCGAGATGTACGCGCCCAACGCGTGCACCTACGTCAACATGGACGAGCTCACGCACGAGCTGTGCGGCCTCACGCGCCCCATCCACTTCCGTGGCGTGTGCACCGTGGTCTCCAAGCTGTTCCACATCGTGTGCCCCGACCGCGCCTACTTTGGCCAGAAGGACGCCCAGCAGCTCGCCGTCATTCGCCGCATGGTGCGCGACCTCAACTTTGACATCCAGATCGTGGGCTGCCCCATCGTCCGCGAGGAGAGCGGCCTGGCCAAGAGCTCGCGCAACACGTACCTCTCGCCCGAGGAGCGCACGGCCGCGCTGTGCCTGTCTCGCGCCGTTTTTACCGGCCAGAAGATGGTCGAGGCCGGCGAGCGCGACGCCAAGACCGTGCTCGACGCCATGAAGGCGATCATCGAGGCCGAGCCGCTTGCCAAGATCGACTACGTGAAGATGGTCGACTTCGAGAACATCGTGCAGATCGACAAGATCGAGGACGCCCCGGTGCTGTGCGCCATGGCCGTCTACATTGGCAAGACGCGCCTCATCGACAACTTCATCTTTGACCCGGCAGAGGCCGAGGGCTGCGGTTGCGGCTGCGACGGCGGCTCGTGCTGCTGCTGTGGCGCGTAACGTGCGCAAGCACGTCAACATCGCGTTTGTGGGAGCCGGCAAGGTTGGCTGCTCGCTCGCCCGCTACCTGGCGGACGGCGAGGAGGTTAGCCTTGCCGGCTTCTTCTCTCGATCGCCTGAGAGCGCGCGGGAGGCGGCCGCGCTTGCCGGCGGCGCTGCGTTTGGGTCGCTCGCGGACGCGGCGGATGCGGCGGACGTCTTGTTCGTGACGACGCCGGACAGCGCCATCTCCGACGTGGCCGAGAAGCTCGCCGGGTGTGGCACGGGCCTGCGCGGCAAGGTCGTGGCGCACTGCTCGGGCGCCACGGGCTCAGGCGCGCTCGACGCATGCCGAGCCGCCGGCGCCGACGTGGCCTCGTGCCACCCGCTGTATGCCGTGAGCAGCAGGTTCGATAGCTGGCAGGAGCTTTCTCGCGCGTGGTTCACGCTCGAGGGAGACGATGTGGCCTGCGACGCCCTCGAGGCGATGCTCGCAAGCCGCGGCAACCACGTGGCACGCATCGATGCCGCGCAGAAGGCCCGCTACCACGCCGCTGCCGTCATGGCGTCCAACCTGGTCGTGGGGCTGTACGACATGGCGGCAGGCGAGCTTGCGCGCTGCGGACTTGACCGCACGGACGCCGAGTCCGCGCTCGTCGGGCTGTTTCTTGGCAACGCCGAGCACATCGCGGCCGATGGCGTGGCGGCCTCCCTCACCGGCCCGGCCGCCCGCGGCGACGAGGCCACCATCGAGCGGCACCTCGCCTGCCTCGGCGGCGACGAGCGAGCCGTCTACGAGCTGCTCACCGCCCGCTGCCGCGAGATCGCGGCGCGGCGCGAGGGCTAGCCAACGAGAAGTACTCCGACAAGGAGCACCACGAGCACAAAGGTACGGCCGCGGGACGACAAGGGTCGTCACCCCGCGGCCGCACTCACATCATGGCCAAGCAGCACCCATCAAACCGCGCTACTCGTCTCCCCTGGTCTGGGAGAAAAGACCGGCAACGAGCGCGCCAAAGCCAGCCAGACAAGCGACAAGGGCAGACAGCAGGCTCGAGTCCCCGGTTCTGGGAAGCTTCGCCGAGCCGTCAGAACGGCGAGCGACCG
>CAKUNF010000008.1 GCA_934668375.1 uncultured Parolsenella sp.
GCGAGGCGAGTCAACGGCGCGTCCACATGGCTTGAGGGTGACACTTGGGGACGGGGTCAAACTGTCACCGCGGCGAGGTGACACTTGGGGACGGGGTCAAACTGTCACCGCGGCGAGCGTCCGTGGTCGTTGCGTGGGGCGTCGCATATATGTCCGGCGCGTGGCATAGACTGGTGCGAGTTCATAAGCGAGGGAGGGCCGCATGGCGCCGGACAGGACGAGAAGCGAGAGACGCGCGAGCGTGGCGGTGGGCGTGATGGGCGCAGGCGCGCTCGTCGCCGTTCTCGTGCCGCTCCTGCTCATCAGTGCCTACAACCACTCCTATGCCGACGACTGGCACTACGGCGTGTGGGCTCACCTTGCCCTTGAGCAGACGGGCAACGTCGGCGTGGCCATCGTCACGGCGCTCGAGCAGGTGGGCAAGGCCTGGTTCGACTGGCAGGGCACCTACTCGGCGATCTTTCTCATGGCCATCGAGCCGAGCGTGTTCGGCGAGCAGTGCTATGTCGTAGCCGCCCCGCTCGTCATGGCGCTGCTCGTGGCGGGCACGCTGTTCTTCTCGCACGTCGTGCTCGTTGAGCTCATGGGGGCAGACCGCGGCTCGTGGATTGGGCTGTCATGCCTTGTCGTGGCCGTGCAGCTGCTGCTGCAGCCGAGTCCCGTCGAGGGCATCTTCTGGTTCAACAGCGCCATCTACTACACGGGCTACCATGCCGCGGCGCTCGCGCTCATCGGCTGCGTCCTGCGCGTGTGCGACCCGCGCCGAACGCGGCGCCCCGTGGGAGCCATGGTGGCGTCGTGCGTGCTCGCGGCCTTTGTCGCGGGCGGCAACTTCGTGACGGCGCTCGTGGCGGCCGAGGTCATGGTGACCATTCTCGCCGTCCTCATCTACCAGGGGCGCCGCTGCGCCTCAGACGTCCTGCCCGCGTTTGCCCTCATGGTGCTGGGCCTGGCGCTCTCGCTTGCCGCGCCGGGCAACGAGGTGCGCCAGCAGACGCAGTTCCCCGACGACGGGCTGGGCGTGGCGCAGACGATTCTTCAGTCCTCGATCGCGGCGTTCCAGTACCTGCAGCAGTGGTCGAGCGTCCTCGTGGTGATTCTCGCCGTCGCGAGCGTACCCGTCGCCGTGCGCGCGTGCGAGCGCGTCGCGGCCCGTGGCTGGACGTTCCGCTGGCCCGCGCTCGTCGTTGCCGGCTCCATCGCACTGTTTGCCACGAGCTTCACGCCCACGTTCTGGGCGCAGGGTACCGTGGGGCCGGGCCGCGTCCAGAACTGCCGGTTCGACCTGTTCGTCGTGCTCATCGTCGTGGACGTCTTCTGGGTGTGCGGCTGGCTTGCGGCCAGGCGACGCGCCGTGGGGCTGGGTGCCGCGCGGGGCCAGGTCGTGAGCGGCGTCTCGCTCGCGCGGGCGACGGCGCTCGCCGTCGTGGTGCTCTGCTGCGTCGTGGGGTCCATGGCCGCCGACAAGGACCTGGGCGAGGAGCTCTCGAGCGTCTCCGCGGCGCGCTCGCTTGCCTCGGGACAGGCGGCCGCCTATGACGAGCAGGTGTGGGAGCGCCTGGACTACATCGAGTCCTCGGACGAGGACAGCCTGCGCGTGCCCTACTACACCGACGTCCCCCACGTGCTGCTCATGGGAGACATCCGCGACAACATGGACAACTACATCAACTACCGCCTGTGCCAGTGGTACGGCAAGAAGTCGATCGTGGGCTATCACGCCACGACTGCGGCGCGCGCGGGAACGGCGGTCTCCGATGCGTCGTAATTCGCGCGGGAACGGCGCCGCGAGCTCGGTCGACGCGCGCGAGAGGGAAGGCGCGGGCGTCGCTGCCGCTCGTGGCGAGGGCCGGCCCGACGGCATCTCGCGCATGGGCGCGGCCCTTGCGCGCGTGGGCCTTGCGATGAGTGCGTGCGCCCTGGGCGTCGTCGTGCTCGTTGTGTGCCTCTCGACGGTGTGGCTCATGGTCGGGGCCGATGACGGCAACCTCACGCAGAGCATGTCGGTCCGCACGTGGTTGGGGGCAGATACTCGCCTTGACCTCGCCCTGGGCGTGGTGGGCGTGCTCGTCGTCCTCGCGCTGTGCCGTCTGGCGTGGAGCCGCGGCCGCATGCTCGACGGACCTGCGGCCGTGCGAGCGCTCGTGGCGGGGACGTTTCTGTTCCAGCTTGTCATCATCCTTCTGCTCCAGGCGCGCGACACGTACTGGGGCGACTCGTGGATGATCTCCGACTTCGTCGACAAGGCCCTGACCGGAGGCGTGGAATCGCTGTTCCGTGGCCCGTATCGCGCGCTGTTCTACGACGCGCGCCTGTACTTCTCGTGCTATCCGTTCCAGGCGACGTTCTTCTGGCTGCTCTATGGCCTGCGCCTCGCCTTTGGCGACCTCGCGTTCATGGCGTTCCAGGTGCTGTCCGCGCTCTCGACGTCGCTGGGCGTCTGGGCGCTCATGTCGCTCGCGGCGAGCCTCACGAGCTCGGCCGGCGCTCGCCGTGTGGCCTGGGTGCTCGTTGCCCTGTGCCTGCCGATGTACTGGCTGTCGACGTTCCTGTACGGAAACGCGCTCGGCTGCGGGCTTGCGCTGGCGTTTCTCGCGATGCAGGCGCGCGCCATGGGGAGCCGTGGCCGCGTGGGAGCCGGGTGGTGCGCGGGCTCGCTCGTGCCGCTTGCGCTGGCCCTCTGCGTGAAGGCGACGTTCGTGCTGTTTGCGATCGGTGCCGTTCTCGCGTGGCTCGTGCTTGCGCTGTGCCGCGGGCGTGCATGGGGGCTTGTGGGCTGCGTCGCCGTCGTGGCCTGCGCGCATACGCTGTCTGGCCTGCCGTTCTCCGCGCTTGAGGCCGCCTCGGGCGGCTACGAGTTCGGCGAGCCGCTCACGACGCTCAATCACATCGAGCTTGGCCTGCGCATGGGTGCGGGCGAGTTCTACGTGAGCGTGGACGGCGGCGTCTACGAGTATGCGCCCGGTGGCTGGTCAAACCATGCCAACGCCGTGTGGCAGGCATCGGGTGAGAACGCCGACGTCCAGAACATGGTTGCCACCCACGAGCTTGCCGCCGACGTGCTCGGCTTTGCCAGCCACCCGCTCTCCGCCGTGCGCTTCTTTGCCGTGAAGCTCGCCACCGAGTGGGCCGACCCCACCTACCAGTCGCTGTACTACCTGTCGATGTGCGGCAATGCGGTCGGCGCGCGCGTGAACCCGGCCGACGAGTCAACGTTGCTGGGGGTTGCGTGCGCGCGGCTCACGAACCTGCTCGACGGCTACCAGACCGTGACGTTTGCCTCGGCGCTCGGCCTTCTCGTGGTCGCGTGTCGCCGATGGGCGAGGCCGGGGGAGGGCGAGTCCGGCACCGTGTTCGCCACGGACGGCTCGCGCGGGACCACGCTGCTTCTCGCAGCCGTGTTCTTCACGGGCTTTGGGTGCTACCTGCTCTGGGAGGCAAAGGCCGTCTACGTCCTGCCGTTTGCCATCGACGTCATCCCGCTTGCCTCGGCGGGGCTTTCCGCAGCGTTGCGCTACACTAACCGTTTGTTCCCGCATCGCCGGGAAGCTCGTAAACCAAGCACCGCCCGCGGCCGCGAGCGAGGGTGCTAGCCGCATATTGGAGGAACCGTGCTCTCAGTCGACGAACAGATGAAGGTCATCGCCTCTGGCGCCGCCCAGATCGTGCCCGAGGCCGAGCTTCGCAAGAAGCTCGAGCGTGGCGTGCCGCTTAACATCAAGCTGGGCGTTGACCCCACCAGCCCCGACCTGCACCTCGGCCACGCCGTGCCCCTGCGCAAGATGCGCCAGTTCCAGGACCTGGGACATCAGGTGACGCTCATCATCGGCAACGGCACCGCCCTCATCGGCGACCCGTCCGGCAAGAACTCCACGCGCCCGCAGCTCTCGCAGGAGCAGATCGAGGCCAACGCCGAGACCTACGTCAACCAGGCCATGAAGATCCTCGACTCCGAGAAGACCAACGTCGTGCACAACGGCGACTGGATTCTCTCGCTTGACCTCAAGGGCATGCTCGAGCTCTGCAGCAAGTTCACCGTGGCCCGCATCCTCGAGCGCGACGACTTCACGAAGCGCTACCAGTCGCAGACGCCGATCGCGCTGCACGAGTTCCTCTATCCCGTGATGCAGGCGTTCGACTCCGTCCAGATCAAGGCTGACGTCGAGATGGGTGGTACCGACCAGTTGTTCAACCTGCTCGCTGGCCGCGAGCTCATGGAGAAGATGGGCATGGAGCCGCAGATCGCGCTCACGATGCCGCTGCTCGAGGGCACGGACGGCGTGCGTAAGATGTCGAAGAGCTACGGCAATTACGTGGGCCTCACCGACGAGCCGGCCGACATGTACGGCAAGGTCATGAGCATCCCCGACACCATGATCGGCAAGTACTACCGCCTTGCGAGCACGCTGTCCGTCGACGAGGTCGACAAGATCGACGCCGCGCTCGCCGACGGCTCGGCCGACCCCTACGAGCTCAAGCGTGCCCTGGCTGCCAACATCTGCGACCTGTACCACGGTGCCGGCGCGGGCGAGGAGGCTGCCGCCGAGTTCACGCGCGTGCACTCCAAGCGCGAGATGCCCGAGCAGATCGACGAGGTCTGCGTTGAGGTCGAGGTTGGCGAGGACGGCCTCGTCTACCTGCCGCGCGTGCTCGTGGCCGCCGGCCTCTCCAGCTCCGCGAGCCAGGCGCGCCGCGACATCGACGGCGGCGGCGTGCGCATCGACGGCGAGGCGCTTGCGGCCAAGAGCTACAACGTGGACCCGGCGCTCGTGAAGAAGGGCGCCATCCTGCAGGTGGGCAAGCGTCACTTCGCTCGCCTTGCGTAAGGGCCGTGTCACTTGTTTTTTGCTGGCGCCCCGCGGACCTCGTGTCTGCGGGGCGCTTTTTTTGTTGAGCTTTCTAGCTGCGACTTTGCTGCTTTTCAACATGGACTTTGGCAAAGAGTGCGCGGATGGGGCCAAATCCTGTTGGATTTCTGCAAGGTTTGCGTTTGACGGCGCGGGACTTTCTTGCCGATTGCGAGGCTGCACCGGCACGCGTACGCTAGCCTGCCCACATGGACATCTGCCTGTGCGACATATCGGCGCTCGAGGTCATCCGGTCGAGTGGCAAGCTCCTTCCCGAGCTCCTCGACCGGCCGCGAAGCTCGCAGCTCGAGGGCTGTGGGGTACCCGGCGCCGTTGAGCTGGAAGATCTCGTGGCAGGTCTCGGTCTGCGATCGACTCCCGTGCACCTGCTTCTGCCCGATGGCGGCTCGACGCATGCGCGCCCTGGCGTCGTGCGGCATCGGCGTACCTCGGCGCTTCCGCGGGGGTCGCTCATTCGTCTCTCCCACAACGTGCTCGTTGCGAGCCCCGAGCTTACGCTGTGCCAGCTCGCCGCGCACGATGACTTTGACCTCGTGGACGTGGCGCAGCTCGCCTTCGAGCTGTGCGGCACCTACCTGCTCGACCAGGACCCCGGCTCCTGGAAGGGCTTCGTCAACAACGACATCTCAGCCACGTCGGTGCGCCGAATTGAAACGATGGCGCGCTCGCTCAAGGGCTTTCCGGGCGTTGCGAGGCTTTCCTCTATGCTTCCGTACGTTCTGGATGCATCGCACTCGCCGATGGAGACGGTTCTTGCGATGCTGCTTGTGCTGCCTCAGAGGCTTGGTGGCTTGAGTCTTAAGGGCGCGGCTATGAACTTTGAGCTTGCTGGCGTCGATAGGAAAATTGACCTTGCCTTTCCTGCTCTTAAGGTGGGCCTTGAGTACAAGGGGAAGCTCTACCATGCAATCGAGCAGAGTGAAAGGGATGACCGCCGTCAAAACGAAATCATTGGCCGGGGCTGGACAATTCTGAATGTCTGGCATGAGGACCTGGTCGATGAGCTGCTGTTTTCACGTTTAGAAGATGCTGTTCTCAGGACGCTTGGATGCAGATTTAGGCCTAGCAGCGCATTCTGGGATAGGCAGAAGCTGTTGCGATTGAGGCTTGTTCCGGGCTTGCGCAATCTCGCATAGGTTGTTCCTGACTTCATGGCGTGAGTTTTGGCATAAAACCAATCGAATGTGCGATGACCCTCTCGTGGAACGCAGAATTCAACGCTTCTGGCGGATATGTGATATCCATTAAATTGAAGATGCATTCACCTTGCCGTCAAATGGTCGCTTTCGATGTGTATGACAGTACCTCTATCGCACATTCGATTGGTTTTGTGACAGCGGGCTTGATTGAGAGCTCCGACAGCCCCCCCAGTGTCCCGTTGTAACGGTTCCATGTTCCACTGCGCTATTGTTAATGAGTTACATCGGCAGATGGAGGACTTGATGACGATGGAGCTTCTGGCGCCGGCGGGCGGCGAGGAGCCGTTTCGCGCGGCGCTCGCTGCGGGGGCGGATGCCATCTACTGCGGCGTGGGCAACGACTTCAATGCGCGCCGCGGTGCCAACAACTTTACCTATGATGCCTTTGAGCAGGCATGTCGCGCCGCTCACCTTGCGGGCACCCGTGTGTACGTGACCATCAACGTCGTCGTTCGCGACGAGGAGATGGACCGCGCGCTCGCGCTCGTGCGCTCGGCAGCGCTTCGCGGCGCCGATGCCTTCATTGTCCAGGACTGGGGCCTGTTCGAGGCCATTCGCCGCACCTGGCCCGAGCTTGAGCTGCATGTCTCCACCCAGGCGAACGTCCACGACGCCCGTGGCGTCCGCTGGGCGCGTGAGCGCGGTGCGCACCGCGTCACGCTGTCGCGCGAGCTGTCGTTGCCGGAGATTGCGGACATTGCCAAGGAGGGCGTTGAGCTCGAGGTCTTTGGCCATGGCGCGCTGTGCTACTGCTATTCGGGCGTCTGCCTGATGTCGAGTATGGTGGGTGGTCGCAGCGCCAACCGTGGCCTGTGCGCCCAGCCGTGCCGACTGCTCTACGACCTCGTCGACGTGGATGGCCGCAGTGTCTCTGCCCCGGGCCGCACGCGCCCCCTGTGCCCCAAGGATGCCTGCACCGCCTCCGACGTGGCCGCCCTCATGGCTGCTGGTGTGGGCTCGCTCAAGGTCGAGGGCCGCATGAAGGCCCCCGACTACGTGTGGAGCGTCGTCGGCGCCTATCGCGAGCAGATCGACTCCGTGCTGGCGCACCCGGATGAATTCCCGGCCGAACTTGGCGGCACGCCGGTGCCGGTCGAGGTCGCGCGCAGGCTCAAGCGCGCGTTCAACCGTGACTTCACTGACGCCTACCTGCGCGGAAGCGCCGATGACGACATGATGAGCTACGAACGCTCCAACAACCGCGGCGAGCTCGTGGGCGAGGTGCTTGCGAGCAGCGGCGCCCAGGTCCAGCGCCGCGATGGCAAGGGCAACCTGCACAAGGACCCGCGCCAGGACAAGCACAGCGCGCGCTGCACCGTTACCGTTCGCGTTGACGCCCCCGTCGGCGCCGGGGACCTGCTTGAGCTGCGGCCCGTCGACGACCCGAACGCCTTCCTGACCGCGACCGTCCCCGCGGATACGCCCGCCGGCGGCACTGTTGAGTGCCGCGTGGCGCGCCCCATGCCCATGGGCTGTCCCGTGCGCGTCATTCGCAGCAAGGCCGCCCACGACGGCAGTGCCGCCGCGCTCGCCCGCGAGGTCGCGCGCCGCCGCAAGGTCGACGTCCGCATCGTCGCGCGGCTTGGCGAGTCGTTTGCCGTGGAGCTTTCCTGCGTCGATGGCCCGACGCTGCCGGATGGCTCGCTGCCCCGCGCCCAGGCAACCGGCTTTGTCGTCGAGTCCGCGCGCACGAAGGCCGTGACCGCCGATGACCTCGTCGAGCACGTGGGCCGCATGGGCTCCACGCCCTTTGAGCCGCGCCGCTTTGACGTGGAGCTCGACGAGGGCTGTGGCATGGGCTTCTCGGCCGTCCACAAGGTCCGTGCCGTTGCGTGCGAGGCCCTTGAGCGGGCCATCCTCGCGCCCTATGCCGAGCGTGCCGTCGCACTCGCGCCCGTCCCGCGCGAGTCGTCGGCGCGCGTCGCCTCGGTGCTCGTCGCTGCTCCGGAGGCCAGGCCGTGCCCGCCGCGCTCGGCCGAGGCGTGCGTCATCGCCCCGACCCCCGAGGTCGCCGCGGCTGCCATCGCGGCCGGCGCCACGCGCGTCTATGCCCAGGCTGACGACCTCTCCACGCTTGACGGATGGTCCGCTGGCACCGTTGCCGTCCTGGACGAGGTCTGTCGCGAGCCCGACCACGAGCGCCTGGACCGCTGGGTCCTCGAGGGCGCGCCCGTGGCCGTGGGCAACGTCTCCGAGCTGGCGCTTGCCGCCGAGCGCGGCACGCTGGCCGAGGTGCGCGGCTGCATCCCCGTCCACAACGAGGCGTGCCTCGCCGTGCTCGAGTCAGCCGGCGCCGCCGGCGTGTGGCTCTCTCCCGAGCTCACGCTTGAGGAGGTCTGCCACCTTGCGTCTCGTGCGACCGTGCCCGTGGGTCTCATCGTCTCCGGGCGTCCGCGCGTCATGACGAGCGAGCACTGCGTGCTCAAGGTGGCCGATGCCTGCATCCACGACTGCGCCCACTGCGGGCTGCGGCGCCGTCGCCTGTCGCTGCGTGACCGGGACGGCCGCCTGCTGCCCGTCCGCACGGACCTCCACGCGCGCTCGCGCATCTACGACGCCGTGCCGCTCGACCTCACGCCGCAGGTGGGCGAGCTCATGGCCGCCGGCGTCTCCCGCCTGGCCGTGGACGCCACGCTGCTCGAACCCGCCGAGGCCGCGGCTGCCGTCGAGCGCCTCGTGCGTGCGATCGCCTCCGTTGCCGCTGGCCGCAAGCCGGCCGAGCGCGAGCGCCACGCCTCGAGCGGTCACCTCTTCTGGGGAATCGGGTAGCATCAAGAGAGTGCGGCCGCGCGTCTGGCCGCCAGCGCCGCCGCCGGCGGCCGCATGACCAAGACCAATGGCCCGGCGCGAGCCGGGGAGAGGGGATAGACATGGCAGACACCGAGAACGCCGCCGCACCCGAGACCACGGCAGCGACCGACAAGGCCGCCAAGATCGACCATCGCCTGCTCGAGGACGTGCTCGACGCCATCCGCCCGAGCTTCCAGGCAGACGGCGGAGACGTCGAGCTCATCGGCGTCGATGACGAGACGGGCGTCGTGACCATCGAGATGACGGGCGCCTGCGCCGCGTGCATGTTCGCGTCCTCCGACATCTCCGAGGGCATCGACACCATCATCAAGGAGCACGTCCCCGGCGTCACCGCGGTGCGCCCCGTGATGTACTAGCTGCGACTTCTTGGGCGCCCCGGCGCCCGGACGGGAGGGACCATGGCGGTAGACGAGGATCTTCTCAAGGCCGTGCTCGATGCCGTGCGCCCGAGCCTTCAGGCAGACGGCGGCGACTGCGAGCTCGTGGGCGTGGACGAGAACGGCGTCGTGTCGCTCGAGCTCACGGGTGCCTGCGCCGGTTGCTCGCTTTCTGACGTGACGCTGTCCCAGGGCATCGAGCGCGTGCTCAAGGACAACGTCCCGGGCGTCACTCGCGTGCAGGCGGTGATGTAGATGGTGCTCTCCGACCGCGACATCAAGCTCGAGCTCGCCCAGGGCCGCATCGTCATCGAGCCGCTCGACCTGGCAGACGTCCAGCCTGCCTCGGTGGACGTGCGCCTGGGCTCGAGCTTCAGGATCTTCCGCAACTCCACGCACACCTTCATCGACCCCACCACGGACCAGCCCGAGCTCACGGAGGCCATCGAGGTCCCCGAGGGCGGCCAGTTCGTGTTGCATCCGGGCCAGTTCGTGCTCGGCACCACGCTCGAGCGCATCGCCGTGCCCGACGACATCCTCGGCAAGCTCGAGGGCAAGTCTACGCTCGGCCGCCTGGGCCTCATGATCCACTCCACGGCCGGCTACGTCGACCCGGGCTGGAACGGCGAGATCACCCTCGAGCTGTCCAACGTCGCGACGCTGCCCATCGTGCTGCATCCGGGCATGCGCATCGGGCAGATGTCGTTCGAGCGCATGTCGAGCCCGGCGGAGCGGCCGTACGGATCTGCCGGCCTCGGCAGCCACTACCAGGGCCAACGCGGCGCCGCGGCTGCCCACACCCTCACGCGCTAGCCATTGGGCCCGTCCCCGCGACGGGCCTCGCCATATCTGGTCGCTCCAGCGACCCCGCAAACCCACGTGGCCGCTTTGCGGCCGGAAGGGCACGAGATGCTCAACGAGCTCTACCACAGCCTCAATCCCATCGCCTTCACCCTGGGCCCGCTTCAGGTCCACTGGTACGCGCTTGCCTACCTTGCGGGATTCGTCCTCGCGGGCGTCGTGGTGTATCGCGTGGCCAGGCACTGGGGCCTCGACCTCACGGCGGAGGACGTCACGAACGTCGTCGTGGGCATCGCCTGGGGCATCATCATCGGCGCGCGCCTGTTCTACGTCGTGTTCTATGGGGACGGCTACTACCTCGCCAACCCGCTCAAGGTCTTTGCGCTCGGCGAGGGCGGCATGAGCTTCCATGGCGGCTTCGTGGGCGCGCTCGTGGGCGGCGCCATCATGTGCCGGGTCTGCCACATCTCCATCGCCAGCTTCTGCGACCTCGGCGTCATCGGCGCGCCGCTTGGCCTGTTCTTTGGCCGCTGCGCCAACTTCGTGAACGGCGAGTTGTGGGGCAAGCCCACGAACCTCCCCTGGGGCGTCGTGTTCGAGACGGGCGGAAGCGTGGCCCGCCATCCCAGCCAGCTGTACGAGGCCGTGCTCGAGGGTCTCGTCATCTTTGCCGTGCTGCTGTGGATGAGCCGCAGGCGCCCGGCGCGTCCGCAGGGCACGTTCATGGGGACGTTTCTCGTGCTCTATGGCGTGTTCCGATTCCTCATCGAGTTCGTGCGCGTGCCCGACGCCCAGCTCGGCTACCTGTTTGGCCCCATCACGATGGGCCAGCTGCTGAGCGTGCCGCTCATCGTGGCGGGCATCGTGGTGCTCGTGGCAGCGCATCGCGCGCGGCGGCCGCAGGTGGGCCACGTGTCGTAGCAAGGCGTCCGGTGCCCGTGCCCAAAAGTCTTTGAGACCTTTGGGCACCCTCGCATGCAGGTCATGCGAGAAAAGGGCTAATATAAGCAAGTTGCGTGCATGTGCCGCTTTGGCGTATGCTCACGCAGTCTAGCTAGAGGTCTTGCGCGCCAGCCACAGGGACGGGCGCGCTGCGGCAAGTAAGGAGACGTGCATGTCCGGACACTCCAAGTGGGCAACCACCAAGCATCGTAAGGGCGCGCAGGACGCCAAGCGCTCTGCCCTGTTCTCGAAGCTCTCTCGTAACATCACCGTTGCTGCCAAGCTCGGCGGCGACCCGCTTCCCGAGAACAACGCCTCGCTCGCCGCGGCCGTGGCCAAGGCCCGCATGTCCTCCATGCCCAAGGACCGCATCAAGGCCGCCATCGACAAGGCCTTTGGCGCCGGTGCCGATGCCGCCGTCTACTCCGAGGTCACCTACGAGGGCTATGGCCCCGCTGGCGTCGCCGTCTACGTTGACTGCTTGACGGACAACAAGAACCGCACCGCGGCCGACGTCCGCTCCGCCTTCACGCACTCCGGCGGCTCGCTGGGCACCACGGGCTCCGTGGCCTTCCAGTTCGAGCGCAAGGGCTCCATCGCCGTCGACAAGGTCATCAAGTCCGACGACAAGAAGGTCGCCGACAAGGAGAACGCCGTCGACGAGGACGAGTTCATGATGGCCGTTGCCGAGGCTGGCGGAGACGACTACGAGGACGCCGGCGAGGAGTGGGTCGTCTGGACGGCCTACGACAAGATGCAGGAGGTCCAGAAGGGTCTCGAGGCCCAGGGCATCGAGGTCAAGGGCTCCGAGCTCACCATGGTCCCCACCACCCCGACGCAGGTTTCCGCCGCCGACGCCAAGAAGGTCCAGCGCCTCGTTGACCGCCTCGAGGAGCTCGAGGACGTGCAGAACGTCTACCACACCATGGAGATGACCGACGAGGTCGTCGCCGCTCTGGAGGAGGACGAGTAGGGCAGCCGCCTCTCGTTCGCGCGGTGCTTCGCCGCGCGCGACTCCAAGCGAGCCTCGTGCCGAGGAATTCGTGTCCGGCATTCGGGGTATCCTAGTGCCAACGCGCCCTGGTCGTCAGGCCGGGGCGCTTTTCTATCCGAGGGAGAGGTCTCATGGGCGGTTTCAGACGCTTCATCCTGTTCGTGTTCTCGCTTGCGGGCATCGCGTGCCTCGCGGCGCTCGCGCTGCCGTGGTTTGGCCTGTTCCCCGATGAGATCGCGATGCTCGAGAGCTATGACGGCTACGTCGTCGCCGTGGAGGTCTGCCTGGCCATGACCGGCGCGTGGCTCGCCTTCGAGCTGCTGCGCTCGCTTTTCAGTCGCCGCCGCCGAGAGGCCATCTCCGTCATGGACGTGGACGGCGGCGCCATCACCGTCACGAAGAGCGCCGTTGCCTCGCAGGCCGGCCACATCGTGGAGGCGCTCGGCGTGGGCACCGCGCGCAGCGTGGAGGTCTCTGCCTCGCGCGCAGGCGTCGTGCGCGTTGACGTCAAGGTGACGCCGTACGAGTCCATCGACGTCACGGACGAGGCGCCCACGCTGCACGAGGGCCTCGTCGCGGGCCTCACGGCCATGGTGGGCGAGCACCTCGGCGCCGTGAACGTCGAGTTCCTCGAGCCGCAGCACGCCTCGTCCCTTGTCATGCTTGATGAGGGCGATGAAGACGACGAGGGCACTGAGACCGACGAGGGCACTGAGACCGACGAGGGCGTCGAGAACGACGGCGCCACGGGCGACATCACGATCCCGATGAACGTCGAGAGGGAGGCGTGAGCCCCATGGCAACCGACAAGGTACAGGCCCGCATAGAGCAGGCGCCCCGTACGGCACCCGCGGCAGAGCCCGCGACGCAGCCCGTCTCGGAGGCCGGAGCGGCCCCGACCCCCAGCGCCGCGGAAGCCGCATCACAGGCACGGGCCCCGCAGCCGGGCACGTGGATGCGCTTCTCGGCATGGTTCTCCTCGGCGTTCCCGCACAGCCGCAATGCGGTCATCGGTGGCGTGTGCGGCCTTGTCGTGGCCCTGCTGCTGTTCACGATCGGCCTGTTCAAGACGCTCGTCATCGCGGCGCTCGTCACGATCGGCGTGGCGTGCGGCCAGTACGCAGACGGAGACCCCAAGCTCGTGAACCTTGTTCGCGAGCTCATGAAGCGCCGCTAGCCGCCAGGCGGGCGAGCGCGGGCGCAGCCAGGAAAAGGGACCCACCCCAGTGAGGATTGGAGTCAGCATGAGCACGAAGGCAACTACGCAGGACGAGGTCGTGGAGCAGGCGCCCGTCGCCGAGGCCCCCGAGGAGGACTCCACGGGCACCCTGGCAACGAACGACTCCGGCGACCTCATGTACTCGGACGCCGACGAGGACCTCGACAGCGAGGACTCGCTCACGTTCTCCAACGGAGTCATAGAGAAGATCGTCGCCATCTCCGTCCGCGACGTGCCGGGCGTGCTCGGCATGAAGGGCGGTTTCATCAACCGCGTCCAGGAGACGTTTGGCGCCTCGGACCCCACGAAGGGCGTCTCGGTGGAGGTCATGCCCGACAGCTCCGTGCGCGTGAACATCTCCGTGCTCATCGAGTACGGCGCCTATGCCCCGCAGGTGTTCGAGGATGTCAAGAAGGTCGTCGTGAAGCAGGTCGCGGGCATGACGGGCCTGGAGGTGGGAGGCGTCAACCTGCGCATCGAGGACGTGCTCACGCCCGAGGAGTACGAGCGCATGCAGGGCGTTCCCGACGCCGACGAAGCCGAGCCGGAGGAGTAGCGCGTGAGCCTGAGAAGCTCCATAGCGAGGGGTGCCGGGCGCCTCACGGCCGGCGTGCTGCACGCCGCGGGCCACTCCGCCTCCCAGCTGCCGGGACGCGTGGCCCTCGCGCTTGACCCGCACGCCATCGCGGACATGGCGCCCAAGCTCTCGCAGGGCGCCATCGTCGTGTGCGGCACGAACGGCAAGACGACGACGAACAACGTGCTCGCGAGTGCCATCGAGCAGGGCGGCGCGCGCGTGCTGTGCAACCGCGCCGGCGCGAACATGGCGCCCGGCGTTGCCGCGGCGCTGCTCCCGGGCTCGTCTGCGGACTGGGCCGTCATCGAGGCCGATGAGCTGTCCACCATCAACATCCTGCCCGAGCTGCGCCCGCGCTACCTCGTGCTGCTCAACCTGTTCCGGGACCAGCTCGACCGCGCCGGCGAGATCGACCGCGTGCAGGACGTCATCGCAAGCGCGCTTGCCGCCTCGCCCGAGACCACGCTTGTTGCCTGCGGCGACGACCCGCTCGTCATGGGCGTGGCGCATCGCGCGCGTAAGGCCGGCACCCGCGTGCTCACGTTTGGCATCGGCGAGGACCTCCACCTGCCCGCGGACCGCGTGCCCGAGGCGCGCTTCTGCCAGGTGTGCGGCGCCGAGCTCGAGTACGACTACCGCGCCTATGCCCAGCTGGGCGCCTTCCGCTGCCCCAAGGGTGACTTCTGCCGTCCCTCGCTCGACTGGCAGGCCACGGGCGTCGAGGTGGGCCGCACGGGCGTGAGCTTCACCGTGAGCGGCCGGGGCCTGGACGCGCCCGTTCGCATCAGCGCGAGCTTTGGCGGCGTCTACATGGTCTACAACCTCATGGCCGCGTTCGTGGGCGCTCACCTTGCCGGCGTCGATGCGGTGAGCTTCCAGCGAACGGTTGACGAGTACCATCCGGAGAACGGCCGCCTGCAGCGCTTTTCCGTTGACGGCCGCGAGGTCGTGCTCAACCTCGCCAAGAACCCCACGGGCTTTAACCAGAACATCTCGCTCATGCTCGCGGACGAGCGCAGGAAGGCGGCCTTCTTCGTCATCAACGACGACTACAACGACGGCAAGGACATCTCCTGGATCTGGGACGTGGACTTCGAGCGCCTCGCCGTGGGCGCGCCCAAGAAGGGCGGCGTGGTCGAGGAGGGCGACCTTGCCGTTGTCGCCGGTGGCCACCGCGCCGAGGACGTGCGCGTGCGCATGAAGTACTCGGGCATCACGGCACCTATTGCCCATACGGTCCGCGAGGCGCTCGACGCCGTTGCCGGGCTGCCGCTTGACGAGCCGCTGTACGTGCTGACGAACTACTCGGCGCTGTGGCCGGCCAAGGCCGAGCTCGAGAAGATGGGGGAGCGCCTGTGAGCGAGAGGACCCTGCGCATAGCGCATCTCTATCCGGAGCTGCTGAACCTCTACGGAGACGGCGGCAACATCCTCGTGCTGCGCAAGCGCCTGGAGTGGCGCGGCATCGGCTGCGAGGTCCAGGAGGTGCACGTCGACGACCGCCCGAGCTTCTCGGACGTGGACATCGCGTTCATCGGTGGCGGTTCGGACCGCGAGCAGCGCATCGTGTGCGAGCACCTGCTTGCTGAGCGCGCCGAGCTCGCGGCCTACGTCGAGGACGGTGGCGTGCTCGCGGCCGTCTGCGGCGGCTACCAGCTGCTGGGCCACTCCTACCTCATGGGGGACGAGCTGGTCGAGGGCCTGTCGCTCGTGGACCTGTACACGGACCGCGGCAGCCCGCGCCTCATCGGAAACATCGCCATCGAGAGCCGCATCTCGGAGCGTCCCATCGTGGGCTACGAGAACCACGGCGGGCGCACGCACCTGGGCGAGGGCGTGGAGCCGCTCGGGCGCGTCGTGCACGGGCATGGCAACGACGGCGAGAGCGGCTACGAGGGCTGCCTGTACAAGAACGTCGTGGGCACCTACATCCACGGTCCGCTGCTGCCCAAGAACCCCGGCGTGGCCGACTACCTCATTTCGCGCGCCCTCGAGCTCAAGTACGGCAACGGCTCGCTCGAGCCGCTCGACGATGCCTTTGAGCTGGCCGCCAACGACGCCATGCACCAGCGCCTCATCTCCGGCGAGGAGAAGGAATAGCTGATTTCGCACGGGCCTCGCACGGCCATGCGCGCAACCGAATAACACGCAGGAACGCAAACGCTACGGTTTGACCACTTGCTGCCCCACCTGGGGCTCGACAAGTGCGCAATCCGTAGCGCTTGTCGCGTCGCGATGCGTTGGCGGCCGCAGATGGCGACGCGTTGGGCGGTGGCCGTCGTGCGGGCGCTTCTGCTTGTCTCGTATTCAGGCTTGTCGGAATTTATGCAAAAGCCAGCTGGGGGCCTATACTTATACATTTGGACGATGAACGCATGTGGCGAAAGGCCAGGCATGTCTCGCTGGAACAAGAACAGGCTCCGCACGACGGCTCACAGGGGCGCCATCGTTGCCATGGCACTCACGCTGGGACTTGCGCCTCTGCCCTATATCACGCGCGAGGCCATCGCGCTCACCTCGAGCGACGCAAGCGTCTCGAGCTGGGATGCCACGTTTGACGGCTCGAGCTACGTCTTCACCATCGACTTTGCCAACGACGTCTACAGCGGCAACCACACCCTCTACGTCACCTACGACGACGGCACCCAGGACAACACCAACTCGCTGCAGCTCACCTGGGACTGCTCCGAGGTCAAGGGCGGCTGGTACCAGGACATTCCCGGCGCCTCCACCTCCGTCTTGGGCAACACGGTCACGGTGAGCGTCCCCGCCGGCTACTTTGGCGGCAAGCCGTTTGCGGTCTCCTACTGCGGCTCCTCCATCACGAGCGCTCAGATGGGCGGTGCCTCCGCCGAGCCGGAGAGCCCCGAGGCCCCCGCCGAGCCCGAGGCTCCCGCCACCCCGGACGCTCCCGAGACCCCCACCGATCCTGCCACCCCGGACGCCCCCTCCAAGCCCGATACCGGAGACTCCAACACGGGCACTGCCTACGCCGGCATCACCATCGACGGCGACTTCTCTGACTGGGACGGCGTCGCCAAGACGGATACGGACTCCGAGACGGGCTGGGGCCACGTCAACAGGATGGCCATGGTCTGGGACGGCGACTGGGTCTACCTCTACCTCGAGTCCGATGACAGCAATCCTCGCTCCATGACGGGAGCCGGACCCTCCGGCAACGGCAAGTTCGCCATCACGACCGACCTCGGCAACCAGACGCTCGTGGACCTCTCCCAGGCCCCCGACCGCGTCCTGGGTATCGACGGCGCCAGCATCGCGGCAAACAGCACCAACTGGGGTCAGCCGCCCTACAGGTGGGAGGTCGCCATCCCGGCCTCCGCGCTCGGCCCCTGCTCCAAGACGATCAGCTTTGGCCTGTACCAGGTTGAGCCCGCCGTCACGAACGTGGCCAACTTCCACCCGGCCGATGACGGCGACCACACCTTCAACGGCATCACCTACGACGGCTCCTACGATGACTGGACGTACTACCCGCACACGACGATCCAATACGCCGGAAGCGGCACGGGCGAGACGGTCGTGGATGCCCGCGGTGCCCTCTACGCAGACTCCGACAGGCTCTACGGCCATGTGGTGACGTCCATGCCGGCCCATCTGGCCGAGGCGGGCGGCGAGTTTTCGAGCGCCGTTTCCATCAAGCTCAACGACGACGAGAACCTCATGCTCACGCCGCGCCTCGTCGCGGTCGACGCCAACGGCAACATCGACTGGAACCCGCAGACCTCGGGCCTGGCGGCCGGCACCTACGAGTTCTATCTGGCCTCAACCACCACGAACGGTACCTCGACCAACATCGGTGACCTCAAGGACGACGACGTCATCTACGGCCGTGCCAAGGTGACCATCGGGGCCGACAAGGATGAGATGGAGTACTACATCGACATCCCGACGCTCGCGGCGCACCTGCACGCCAACGGCGGCCAGGACAAGGCCGAGACGTCCATCGACCCCAGCAACATCACGAAGTTCTCGGCGCAGTACGGGCGCATCGGCCAGGAGTGGGTCACCACGGCCGGCACCTCGACGATGCCCATCCTTGGTGTGGGCCTGTGCCTGGCCGTCGTGGGCGGCACCTACGCGCGCCGTCGTCGCTCGCAGGGCTAGGGGCGTGCCGATGGTATACGCGATAGGGGCGGCCGCCGCGCTCGTGTGGCTCTACGTCCTGCATGTGCTCGCCCGCGCGGAGCTGCGCTTCTGGCGCTTCGCCGTGGGCTCGCTCGGGCTTTTCGTGCTGCTCATGATATTCGTCCGCCCGTGGGCCACGGAGCCGCTCGCCCAGGTGGTCGCGGCCGTCTCGGGCGTCTTTGGCTCCGTCACGCGTACGTTCGAGGCGTTCTTCCGCTACGGCGTGCTGTTCGTGGACTCGGCGGCCGGCTCCATCACGCTCAAGGTCGACTTCGAGTGCTCGGGCATCGTGGAGATCATGGCGTTCCTCTCGCTCCTCTCGTTCTTCCAGGTCTACAACAGAAGCGAGCGCGTGCTCGTCGGGCTGGCCGGCACGCTGTTCATACTGCTCGCGAACGCCATCCGCATCACGGTCATCTGCGAGCTCATCCACTTCATGGGCCCGGGCGTCTACTACGTGGCCCACTCGCTCGTGGGGCGTCTCGTGTTCTATGCGCTCACGGTGTGGCTGTACTTCTACGTGTTCACCAAGCCGCAGGTCGTGCGCATGAGGGTGGGGCGCTTTGCCTATGAGCGCGATGAGTAGCGTGCTCGCGGGTCTGGCCTCGAGCTTTGTCTTCTGGGCCGCGTGGATTGTCATCCCACTCATCATGGAGATCGTGCCGGCCCTGGGCAGTGTGGCTCTGCTCGTGCGCCGTCGCGTGCGAGACGCGCGCAGGCCGGCCGAACCCATCATCTACCCGGACGTCACGGTCATCGTGCCGGTCTACAACTCGGCGGACACGCTCGAGGCGTGCGTCGACTCCATCGCGGGCGGCACGTACCCCGCCGAGCGCATCAACGTCTACCTCGTGAACAACGCAAGCACAGACGACTCGTTTGGGGTCTTCGCTCGTGCCCAGGCGTCCCACCCCGAGCTCGCCATGCAGTGGCTCGACGCCGCGCAGGGCAAGTCAAACGCGCTGAACCTCGCCCTCTACAGCAGCCAGGGCAAGTACATCGTGCACGTGGACTCAGACGGCGTGCTCGAGCCCCATGCCCTCGCCAACCTCGTCTGTCGCTTCGAGGCCGACCCCACCATCAACGTGGCCACGGGTGCCATCATGGTGGAGCCGGGCCTCGTGGAGGCATACAGGCCTGGACCTGCGCGCCTACTTCGCCGCCTGGAGTTCATGGAGTACGCCCAGGCGTTTCTCGCCGGGCGCAACTACGCGAGCGAGGTGGACCGCGTCTACACGCTCTCTGGCGCGTTCACGGCCTTCCGCAGCAGCGCCATCCTCACGTCGTGGCTCTACAACGCAGACACCATCTGCGAGGACACCCAGATCACGTTCCAGATGCGCTACAACCAAAGGCAGCGCCTGCACGTGTGCGAGGACGCCATCTTCTTCGTGGATCCCATCGAGGGCGTGGACAAGCTCTACACGCAGCGCCAGCGCTGGCAGCGCGGCAGCCTGGAGGTGGCCCACCAGTTTGGCGGCGAGCGCCTGTCGCTGCGCCACGCCCTCACGGACGTCAACGTGGGCACGCTGCTGTATGACCACACGTTCGCCTTCCCGCGCATGATCTGGTACGTGGCGCTCGTCTGCCTGCTCGCCGTGGGCTACTCGGGCGCGGTGGTGCTTGGCGCCATGGCGGCCATCTACGTGCTGTACGTGGCGTGCGGCTACCTGTACCTGCTGGCCGTGGCGTCGTTCCTGCGGGACTTCCCCGGGCTGCGCCGCTACGCGCTCGGCCTGTGGTGGGTCGTGCCGCTGCTGCCGGCGTTCAACTTCGTGGTGTTCTTCATCCGCCTGGCGGGCGTCATCAACAGCATCGGCACGGGCGGCGCCTGGAAGACGCGAACCCTTTCCGAGGAGCGCGGCGCCTTTGCGGGCGTCCTGCGCGCGGACTTCTCGCGCGTGAGCGGGGCCGTCCGCCGTCTGCGCAACCTGGTGAACTATCCCGAGGAGGAATCGACCCGTGAGCAAGACTAGCATCGGCGCGGGCAGGATCGAGAGCCTGCGCACCGGGGCGGTGACGGCCGTCGCCTGCGTCCTGGCCGTGGCGATCGGCGCCTTCTGCGCGTGGCAGCTCTCCCACTACGAGGACGGCCTCGTCGAGACGTTCGCCAGCCAGCAGGACGACTACGTGCGCGTGGTGGCCGAGCAGCTCTCGCGCGCGAGCGATGACGACGCGCAGGCGCTTCTCGGCGCCATCGGCCCGTCGTCCTCCAAGTACTGGACGGTCGCGGAGGACGGCTCGCTCGTCTTCGTGAAGGACGTGGACGAGACGAACCGCTACCGGGGCTTCTCGTCGAGCACGTACTACGACTCGAGCGCTGCCGAGCAGTTCGTGGACGGCCTTGCCGAGAACGGCGTGACGCACGCGGTCATCGAGGTGGACGGCCGTGACTTCATCGCCTCGGGCACGGTCGTGGAGCGCGGCGGGGCCAAGGTGTCGCTGTGCCTGCTCACGGCGCGCCACGTCATCATCGACCAGAACGCCTACCTGGCCGCCCGCGTGGGCCTGGGCGTGGCCATCGGCGCCGCCCTCGTGCTCATGGTGGGTGCGTGCGTGGTCATGGGGCTTCGCGGGGATCGCCTGCTCGACCGCGCCGAGGCGGCCGAGGGCGAGGCCGTGCGCCTGCGCGAGACGAACGAGCGCCTGGGGCGCCAGAAGCTCTCCGAGCTGCTGGGCGTTCACGCCGCGGGCGAGAACGACGACAACGATGGGGGAGACGATCCCATGTCACACGAGGTCAGGCGCGTCTACTGCTTCAAGAGCTATCTCAACGCGAGCCACTACGTGAGCTTTGGCGGCAAGCGCGGCGAGGTGCACCCGCACACGTGGCAGTTCAGCGCCAAGGTGGCCGTGGCGGCCACGGCCAACCCGCGTCCCTTCGCGGACTACGAGCGCGCCATCGAGGCCGTGTTCGAGCCCTACCAGAACCGCGTGGTCAACGAGTGTGAGCCGTTCGACGCCATCGTGCCTACGCTCGAGAGCCTCACCGAGGTGCTTGGCGAGAAGGTGCGCGCGGCTGCCTCCGGCATGGACGCGCGCCTCGTGGAGTTCGAGGGCTCCGAGACGCCCGCGCGCAGCTACCTGCTGAGCTACGGCCCCGAGACCGACGCCGAGGAGCTCGCGTAATGGCCGAGACGGACAAGGCGGCAGGGCCGGGCCGCGCGCACGGTGCGGGGAGGGCGTCGCTTGCGGTGGCGCTGCTCGCGCACGCGGGAGCCGTGGCGCTCGTCATGTGGCTCGTGTCCACGAGCGGCACCACGTGCTCTGGGGCAGACGCCTTCTCGCACCTGTTTGCGGGGCAGTCGCTGCTGGGTGGCCTTGCGAGCGGGAACGCGTGGCCCATCATCGAGCCGCTGTGGTACAACGGCGCGCAGCTCATGCGTGTCACGGGGCCTGTCTGCGTCTACGTGCTTGCCGGGTGCGAGGCGCTTGCCGGCGGCGTCATTGGCGGATACGTGGTCTTCTGCGGGCTCGTCTACCTGCTGGGCGCCCTGGGCTGGCTGGTCGCCGGGCGGCGCCTCGGCCGTCTGTGGCTGGCGATCGTGGCGGGCACGCTGTGGTTCGCGCTGCCTGCCAACCTCACGGCGCTGTTCGTCGAGGGAGACCTTGCCCGAAGCCTCTGCCTGGCGCTGCTGCCCTGGCTCGTGGGCGCGCTCGACGCGTTCCTCGAGCGTGGTGGCGCCGCCCGTGCGGCTGGCGTTGGCGTGGCCGCCGCGCTGCTCGTGCTCACGGACGTGGGTGCCTCCGTACTCGCGGGCATCGGCGTGGCCGTCTATGGCGTCTGCTGGGGCCTCTCGCGCAGACGTTGGGTGCGCGTGGGCGAGGCCGTGCTTGCCTGCGTGCTGGGGTGCGCGGCCTGCGGGGCCTGGCTCGTGCCGTTCGTTTCTGGCGGCGGTCTTGCGAGCGCGGTGCAGGTTGGCGTGCAGGGGCTGGGCGCCACGCTGGCGCCTCGCGGCTGGCTCGAGGGCTCCTCGGCCGGCATCTACCTGGGCACCGCTGCTGCCGTGCTCGTCGCGTTTGGCATCCTGTGCTCCCGGCGCGCGAGCCGGGCTGCCTTCGTTGCCGCCGCTATGCTCGTGGCGCTCACGGCCGCCTCGCTGCAGCCCGTCGTGGGGCCGCTCACGTGCCTGTCTCGCGCGGGTTCGCTCGGCCTCGTCTCCGTGGCGCTCGCACTCGTGCTGCTGGCGCTTCTGCGCTGGCGCTCGCTGCGGGTTCCCGTGCTCGTGGCGGCGATCGCGCTGCTCGCGCTTGACGCGGCGCCGTCCTGGCAGCTGCTCTGGGGCGCTCACAACGAGGCGAGCGCCGAGGAGCGCCTCGAGCGCCATGCGGCCGACACGCTCGTTGACCAGGCTCGCGCCATCACGGTGCAGCGCCTCGCGCTCGTTGACGAGGGCGGCTTGGACGCCGAGAGCGCCTTTCTGGCGACCGGCGCCGAGCAGCCCGTGGCCATCGCCCAGGGAGCGGACGCCCGCGCCGCCGTGGCCAAGAACTACGAGCAGCTCGACCGTGCCCTCGAGGAGGGCCGCTTTGGCTACCTGTTCGACCGCAGCCTCGAGCTTGGCTGCGACTCGGTGATCGTGCGCACGTCGCTCGTGCGGGATCGCTCCGCAAACATCTCCGCGCGCATCGACTCCGCCGCGGGGCAGGGCGGCTACGCGCTCGTGGCAGACAACGGGGACTATCGCCTCTACCACCGCGACGTCGATGGCTCGTTTGGCGTCAAGACGAGCTACGAGGCCATCGCCGTCGGCACGGGCGCCGGGCAGATCGCGCTGCAGTTCCCGAGCGTTGAGGAGACGCAAGACGCGTGCCTCGACCACTACACGGCAGACGAGCTTGCCGCCTACAAGGTGGTCTACCTCGACGGCTTCACCTACACGGACCAGGGCGCAGCCGAGCGGCTCGTGCAGGACGTGGCCGCGCGCGGCACGCGCGTCGTCATCATGGCAGACGGCATGCCCGCAGACGAGCACACGGGCTCCACGTCCTTCTTGGGCGTGAGTGCCCAGCCCATCACGTTCCACGGTGGCTTCCCCGAGCTCTCCACGCGCCTGGGCGAGCTCTCGTGCCAGCTGTTCCCCGCGGGCCACGAGCGCTGGCAGACCGTCTACCTCAACGGCCTCGATGACGTCTGGGGCTCTGTGGACGATGCGCAGCGCAGTCTCGCGTTCTATGGCTCGGTGTGCGGCGGCAACGTCGTGTTCGTGGGCCTCAACCTCACCTACTTCGAGGCGGTGACGGCAGACGCCGGCGTGGCCGCGCTGCTCGCGGACTCGCTGACGCTCGACCCGGCCGCGCTGCCCACGCGCGAGCTCGTGCCCGTCTCCGTGGCCTGGGGTGCGGACTCGCTTACCGTTGAGGCGTCCTCCGATGACGTGGACACCACGCTCGCCTGGCAGGACGCCTTTGCGCCCACGGCTGGCGCCTGGGAGCGCGACGGCCTGCTCCACGTGGGTGCGGGCACCACGACGATCTCCCTGCGCCGCCCGCACCTCATGGCCGGCGTGGCCGTGAGCGCGGCCGCCGTCGCGGCGGGCGCCCTACTGCTCCGCGCGCTCGCTCGGCGCGAGAAGGCCGCCGAGGTCGACGAGGCCGGGGTCTAGGAGCACCTTCTCGAACTCCTGGGGCGGCATGGGTCGGTAGCACCAGAAGCCCTGGACGTAGCGCGCACCTAGGTCGAGCGTGAGCTGCGCCTGCTCCCTCGTTTCCACGCCCTCCACGATGAGCGGCAGGTCCAAGGCGTGTCCCATGTCGATCACCGAGGCCATGATGCTGCTGTCTCGCGTGGCCTGCTCGCTCGAGTCGGCGGCGTTGGGGAGGAACTGGCGATCGAGCTTGATGACGTCCACGCCCACGTCGCCGAGCATGCTCAGCGAGGAGCGGCCCGTTCCAAAGTCGTCCATGAGCACGGTCACGCCCATCTCGTGCAGGCGCCTCGCAAAGCCCTCCAGCGCGCTCTGGTCCTGCATGTAGGCCGTCTCGGTTATCTCGACCTCAAGCAGGCGCGGGGGCAGGCGGTACTCCTCGACGAGCCCCTGGATGAACTCCGGGACGTCGAACGCAAGGATGTCGATGCGAGAGACGTTGATGGAGACGGGCACGGGCACGATGCCACGCGCGATGACGTCTCCCAGCCAGCGGGCGACGAGCGACCACACGCGCTTGTCGAGCGTGACGACGAAGCCGTTCTTCTCCAGCACCGGGATGAACTCGGCGGGGGAGAGGCGACCGCCGTCCTTTGTCGCCCAGCGCACGAGCGCCTCTGCGCCAACGACCCGGCCCGTCTTGAGGTCGCACTGGGGTTGAAGGGCAAAGTAGATGCTGCCGTCCGCGATGGCGTACTGGAAGCTCGACAGCAGGGCGTGCTCGCGGCTGCGCTGCTCGTATGCCATAGGCTCGAAGAACGAGATCCTGTTCTTGAAGTCTGCCTTGGACTGCTGGTTGGCAAAGAGCGCCTTTGAGCAGTCGTCCATCGTGAGGGGCTTGCGCGGGTCAACGGGATAGACGCCGAACGAGGGTGAGAAGCCCAGCGAGTCGTCGAAGCGGCTGACGAGTTGGCGGATGCGCCCGTAGATGTCGTCGATGAGGACGCGGTCGAAGGGCATGTAGAGGCAGAAGTCGTCCTGGCCCCAGTAACCGGCAAGGATGCCGCTCCTCTGCTCGAGGTCGGCGAGCTGGTGTCCCACGCCCGCGAGGAGCCGGTTGCCGGCCTCGGCGCCGTACCACTCGTTGAACAGGCGGAGGTTGCTGAGGTCGATCGCGACGAGGCACCTGATGGCCCCCGTGGCGGCCGCGTTGGCGCGGCTCGCAAGCTCGAGGAGGTCTTGGCCGCTCCTCAGGCCGGTGAGCTCGTTGACGCGCACGGGCGGCCTGAGCGCCGGCTCCTGCCCCGCCGGCGCGGCGAGTCCCCTCGCGGCGCGCGCCTTCGTGGCGAGCTCGCTTAGGATGGCGAAGGGCTGGGAGGAGACCTCCTCGTAGTGGCTCCAGGAGGTGTCAGCCTCAAGGCGCAGGCTCTTGTCGGCGACATCGAAGGGCCTCTTGAGCTCGTCTGCCACCTCCTGGCAGAGCTGTCTGGTCTCCTGGGAGCTGAGGTAGGCGCCCACGATCACGAACTGCGTGCCGCGCGACCGGTAGGGGACGGCCTGCTTGTGGTGCGAGACGGACGCGATGCGCTTGGCGACGCAGGCGAGCAGGGCGTCGCCCGTCTCGTAGCCGTAGGTGGCGTTCACCTGGGCGAGGCCGTTGATCTTGATTCCCACGAAGCCCGTGGGGCGCTGGAGGTGCCTGGCGTTGGCGATGGCGATGACGAGGCCGTGGATGTCCACGAAGCCCGTGGCGGGATCGGTGCTCTCCGCGACACTGCGGTTGGTGATGGTGCCCACGAACAGCGCCGGAGAGGCGCCCTCCGCGTCGAGCCTGAAGCCGCGGCACTCGCAGACGACGTAGTTGCCCTGGGCGTCGCGAGCGCGGTACTGCATGCTGTGACGGTGGGTGTCACCCGCGAACAGTCGCGAGATCTCTGCGACGTAGCCGGCGCGGTCATCGGGGTGGATGTGCTCGACCCAGATGTCGCCGGCATGGCTCATGTGGCCCGTGGGCAGGCCAAAGTCTCGCACCGCGTTGCTCGACCACAGCGACTCGTCATGGTCGATGTCGCAGACGAAGAAGTAGCGACCCTCGCTCGTCATGGCGAGCGCCTCGAAGATGCGCTCATCGATGCCGAAGGGGTTGTCGAACTCGGGCCTGTGGACGGGCGCCCCGTCCCCCTGCGTGACACGGTGCGTGAGCTTGTAGCGATACATCTTCTTGTCGGCGTCGATGATCATCTGGCGCTGGCTGTCGCCTGCGGCCGGGTCCACGCGCGAGCAGCCGTAGCTGAACGAGAAGGTCATGCGCCCGCTCGAGCGCGACTGCGCTATGAGCTGGTCGCGGCACTCCTCGAGGCGGTGGGCCAGCTCGTGCTCCGATGAGGCTTCCGAGACGAAGACGAACTCGTCCCCGCCGATGCGGAAGACGTCCTCGCCCTCCTGCCGGCGGAGCTTGAGCAGAAGGCTCGTCTGCTGGATGTAGCGGTTTCCCTCGGCGTGGCCTAGGTGGTCGTTGCAGCCCTTGAGGTGGTCGATGTCGATGAACGCCACCGTGAAGGGCTCGCCGTACTCCCAGAGCGCCTCGAGCGTGCGCTCGTAGTGGCGGCGGTTGCCCACGCCGGTGAGGGGGTCCGTGTTGGCGCTCTTCTCGAGTTCCACGTGGCGGCGCTGCACCTCGCCGATCATGCGGTTGAGCATCTCGACGTACTCGCCCTGGCCGTCGAGCTGGGCCGTCCTGTCTGCGGCGACGAAACTCGTGCCAAGCGCCAGGAACTGGGCGAGGCTCTTGCGGACGTTCTCCAGGCTGGGGATGAGGGGGTTTTCGTGGTTCGTGTACTGCGAGCTGATGGCCTCGAGGTCGCCGCGGGCGAGGTCCTCGGCGAAGACGCGGCCCTCCTGGACGCAGGAGCCCAGGTAGACGAGGCGCTTGGCAAGGCGCTGGGCCTCGTCCGGCAGCTTGGTGAGGTCAAGCTCGGCGCGGTTTGGGTCGTCGAGCAGCGCGTTTACGTAGTCGAGCAGCGCGTTGATGCCGGTCTCGTCCATTGTTGTGGCCCCCTTGCCGAGTTTTTTCTCAAGCATAGGGCTTTGGGCGGAATCGGTTGCTACTCGGCGAGGAAGTCCACGGCGTACTGGGCGGCGAGCATGGAGCCGCGCACGAGCACGGACTCGTCGGGGTCGTAGTGGCTGGAGTGCTGCGGCCACACGCGACCGCTCGGGTCTGCCGTGCCGCTGCCGAGGAACACGAACACGCCGGGACGGCGGCGCAGGTACTCGGAGAAGTCCTCGCCGGGCATGGAGCCCTGGTAGCGCGTGAGGGCGTCTGCGCCCAGCACCTCGCAGGCGGCGCGTGCCGCGCGCTCGCTTGCCTCGGGCGTGTTGACGACGGTGCTGTGGGCCACCTCGTAGGAGAGCCTGGCCGTGCAGCCGAACGCCGCGGCCACCTCGCCGGCCATACGCTCCATGAGCTTGGGGATGCGCTCGTGGGCGTCCTCGTGGAACGTGCGCACGGTGCCCTCCATCCAGGCGCGGCCGGCCATGACGTTGCGTGCCGTGCCGCCGTGGAACTGGCCCACCGTCACCACGGCGGGCTCGAACGGGCTCATGTTGCGGCTCACGATGGCCTGCAGGCTCTCCACGATGGCCGCGCCCGCGAGCACGGCGTCCGCGCCCTGGTTGGGCATGGCGCCGTGGGCGCTGCGGCCCGTGACGTCGATGCGCCACCAGTCCGTGGCGGCCATGCGCGGCCCCGCCTCCACGGATACCTTGCCTGCCGCGACGTCGCTCCAGATGTGCGTGCCGTAGACGCCGTCCACACCATCGAGCACGCCCGCCTCGATCATCGTCTTGGAGCCGTTGCCGCCCTCCTCGGCCGGCTGGAACACGAGGCGAACCTCGCCGCGCAGCTCGTCCGTGAGGCCGCGGAGCAGGCGGGCGGCTCCCAGCAGCATGGCGACGTGGCAGTCGTGGCCGCAGGCGTGCATGCGGCCCTCATTGACCGAGCAGAACGGCTCGCCGGTCTCCTCGGTCACGGGCAGGGCGTCGATGTCGGCGCGCAGCATGAGGCGGCGGCGCGGCTGGCCGTTCTCGTCATAGGCGTCCGGGGCCTCTCCGCGCAGCGTGGCGACGACGCCGGTTGCCGTGGGCCGGGCGTAGGGGATGGAGAGGGCGTCCAGGTCCGCGCAGATCTGCTCGGTGGTGGCGCGCTCCTCGTAGGCGATCTCGGGGTGGGCGTGGTACCAGCGCCTGCGGTCGATGACGTAGTCGCTTGTCTCGGCTGCCGCCGCCTTGATCCTGTCCGCTGTCGTCCGCGCCATCCTGCCGCTCCCTTGATTGTCTCGTCCAACCCCTCGCAGGGTAGCACGCCCGCGGTTCTGGTGACAGTTTGACCCCGTCCCCAACTGTCACGGTGACACTTGGGGACGGGGTCAAACTGTCACCGCGGCCGACGCCCGCGCGCGATGCGTGGCGAAACCGTCCGGTAATCCTCGCACGCGACGGCTGCGCTATCATGTGACCTTGCGCGAACGCCCACGCTGTCTACGGGGCCGTTCGCCGTCTGAGGGCTTGCCATCCGCCCCGACACGGGATGGCACAGACGAGAGGAATCACATGCAAGACACCAGCACCACCCCCGCCGTGGAGGCCCAGGCCGCAAGCGCCTTCGCCGCCGAGACCGAGGCCATGCACGAGCACTCCATGCACACGCGCACGGCCGGCGAGCTGCGCCGCGAGAACATCGGCGAGGAGGTCACGCTCACGGGCTGGGTGTGGCGTCGTCGCGACCACGGCGGGCTCATCTTCGTCGACCTGCGCGACCGCTCCGGCATGACGCAGTGCACGTTCGACCCCGAGCACTCCGGCGGCACGGCGTTCCACGCCGCCGAGGTCATCCGCACCGAGTGGCCCATCCGCGTCCACGGCGTCGTGCGCGGCCGTGACGAGGAGACGGTCAACCCCAAGCTCCCCACGGGCGAGGTCGAGGTCTGCGTTGACACCATCGAGGTGCTCAACCGCTCCAAGACGCCCCCGTTCCAGATCGAGGACGGCATCGACACGTCCGAGGACACGCGCCTGCGCTATCGCTACCTCGACATCCGCAGGCCCGAGATGATGGCCAACCTGAAGCTCCGCTCCGACTTCACGTTCGCCATTCGCGAGGCGCTCCACAAGCGCGCGTTCATGGAGGTCGAGACGCCCTCCCTGTTCAAGTCCACGCCCGAGGGCGCACGCGACTTCCTCGTGCCGTGCCGCATCCAGCCCGGCCACTTCTACGCGCTGCCGCAGAGCCCGCAGCTGCTCAAGCAGCTGCTCATGGTGGGCGGCGTGGAGCGCTACTACCAGGTTGCCAAGTGCTTCCGCGACGAGGACCTGCGCGCCGATCGCCAGCCCGAGTTCACGCAGGTGGACATCGAGATGAGCTTCGTTGACCAGGATGACGTCATGGACGCCCTCGAGGACGTGCTGCGCGACGCCTTCGCCAAGATGGGCGTGGAGCTGCCCTGCCCGCTGCGCCGCATGCAGTACTGGGACGCCATGGACACCTATGGCATCGACAAGCCCGACACGCGCTACGGCATGACGCTCAAGGACGTCACGGACATCTTCGTGAACTCCAAGTTCAAGGTGTTCTCGAGTGCCGCGAACGCCGAGGGCTCCGTGGTCAAGTGCATCAACGCCAAGGGTGCGGGCACGTGGCCGCGCGCCCAGATCGACAAGCTCGAGGACGTCGCCAAGACGTTTGGCGCCAAGGGCCTGGCCTGGATCGCCTTCCGCGAGGACGGCTCCATCAACAGCCCGATCGTCAAGTTCTTCTCCGACGAGGAGATGGCGGCTCTCCGCGAGCGCGCCGAGGTGGAGCCCGGCGACCTCGTGATGTTTGCCGCCGGTCCGCGCCTTGCCTCCGACGAGATTCTCGGCGGTATGCGCTGCCACATGGCCGACGCCCTGAATGTGCCGCGCGAGGGCCACGACTTCCTGTGGGTCGTCAACTTCCCGCTGTTCCACTGGGACGAGGAGCGTAAGGCCTACGCGGCCGAGCACCAGCCGTTCACGCTGCCCACGGAGAGCGACGTCGAGAAGATCAAGGCCGACCCGCTGGCTGCCGGTAGCTACACGTATGACTTCGTCATGGACGGCTACGAGGCCGGTGGTGGCGGCATGCGCATCCACGATGCCGCCATGCAGGAGGCCATGCTCGAGCTACTCGGCTTCACGCCGGAGCGTGCCCGCGAGCAGTTTGGCTTCGTCATGGAGGCGCTCGAGTTTGGCGCGCCTCCCATGGGCGGCTTTGCCCTGGGCCTCGACCGCGTGTGCATGCTGCTCACCGGCTCGGACTCCATCCGCGAGGTCATGGCGTTCCCGAAGACCTCGAGCGGCTCGGACCTTATGAGCGACGCGCCTGGCGAGGTCTCTGCCAAGCAGCTCAAGGAGGTCAGCATCCGACCGCTGTAAGTGACGGGACAGATTTGCCTGTGTGGAGGGCCCAGCGAGCGCTGGGCCCTCCTTTTTGTGGCCATGGTGGGTGGCTGCGCTGCCGGCGAGGGCGGTCAAATCGGTTGGCGAGTCGGAATTTGCAAAAATCGGGCGCGGTTCGTGCGATTGAAATGGGGTTGATGGCATAAAACCAATCGATTGTGCGGATGAAGGCTCGAATTGAGTACCGGGCGTGCCTTCGCTCTCAAAGATTCCGAACAAATAGATAGATTCGTTCGGAATTGTCTGACTTGGAGGCCGGCTGGGTGCACAAACCTATTGTGATCTTTGCAATTTCTGACACTGCACCGCACACTCGATTGGTTTTGTGACACATTGGGCATCGCGAAGCCTCGGCGGGCGCGCCTGGCCATGACGTTTCCCTTACGAGAGTGTGGCGGGCGCGTGACGCGCGTCCCCTAATATCTGGACTCGTACGCGTGAATGAGCGGATACGGATTCAAGGGGAGATGCGCTATGAAATTCAAGAATGCACTTGTTGCCGTTGCATCGACAGCGCTCGTGGTGGCGTCCACGGCTCTGCCTGCGATGGCAGCTGCCGAGGAGACTGCTCCGGGCGAGGCCGCCGTTGCCGTTCAGGCCGCCGGAAGGCGCTGCCCCAGACCGGTGACAACGCGCTGGCCATCGTCGGCCTGTTCGGTGTCGCTGGCGCCGCCACCGTGGCCATGGGCGCTGCGGCCAAGCGCTGTAGCGGGGACTGCTAGCCAGACCAGCTCCAGGGAAAAATCCGGGCCGCTCCTCGGGCGCGAGGGGCGGCCCGTTTCTGTTCGCGGTGTTCGAAGGCGTTGGCGATGACGCCCCGCACCCGGCCCTACTCTGCCGGCTCGCCCTTGCTCTCGCGCGTGCGGTAGCTCTTCAGCGTCTCGGAGAGCTCGGCGTGAATGGACAGGTACTCGGTCACAAGCAGCACGAGCAGGATGCACATGACGATGAGGTAGCCCAGAACGGCACCCGTGAGCCCGGTGAAGCCAATGAGCAGCGGCGGGATGAACAGCGAGAAGCCAAGCGTGAGCAGGTAGACGCGCGTGACGGCCTTCTGGCGACGCAGCACCGTGATGATCTGGTACAGGAAGTCGATTGCCGCGCAGACGCCGCCCGTGGCCACCATGACGTAGCACAGGCCGCGGAACTGCTCGAAGTCCACGCCGTACAGGAAGCTCATGACCGGGATGCCGACGGTGCCCATGACCACGGCAACGCCTCCCGTGAGTGCCACGATGATGGCGAGTACGGCAAGCACGATGAGGTCGAAGCGGCCGCGTCGCTTGGGATCCGCCCAGATCTCGGCGAGGCGCATGAGCTGCGGCTTGTAGATGAAGCCGATGACCATGATGATGATGTGGGCGGGCGAGAACAGCGCGTTGAAGTACAGCTGGTTGTCGTAGGACAGCACACCCTCCATGGAGAACTTGGGCATGTTGTCGATGAGGTTGTACAGGAACAGGGCCACGAACAGCGGGAAGCACTGGACGAACAGGTCCTTGACGCTCGCAATCGAGAGCTTGGCGCTCTTGGGCGTCTCGAAGTAGGTGAGCGGCAGCGTGAGCAGTACGAACGAGGCCACGGACGCCACGGCCATCGCGATGCCCGCCGCGCCGATGCTCCTCGTGATGAGGATGAGCACACAGTAGGCGACGATGACGGCCGCCGAGCGGATTGCCTGGGAGATGCCAGCGAGGTAGAGCTTGTCCATCTGCTGGAGTCGGCCCTCGTAGACGTCGGCGAGGCCGTCGATGGCACGGTAGACGAACATGCCCATGCACAGCGTGAACATCTGCGGGTCATAGCCGCGCAGCTGACAGTACAGGATGCCCACGATGAGCATGACGATGCACGTGAGCACGCGGTTTGCCTGGTAGTCCGCAAACGAGTGCCTCTCGGCGAGGTCGGAGACCTGGAACGTTCGCACGCCGTAGTTGGCGATGAACAGAAGCAGCGTTCCCGTTACGAACGCCATGGAGAAGCGGCCTGCCTGCTCCACGCCCACGAGCTGCGTGGTCACCACGGAGAGCACGGGGAACACGACGCCCCAGGCGCCGAGGCCCACGGAGTTCCAGATGTAGTCACGCGTGGTGTTGTGAGCGGCATACTGCTCCGTCTGGCTCGAGAGCGAGCCGGAGTACACGGCGCCGATGAGACGGTTCCACCAGTTGCCCACGAGCATGCCCAGGCGGCTTGGCCTCTTGGCGCGTCGCGGGCGCTCGCTCGTGCGCTCCCTGCGAGCGTCAGAGCGTCCGCGCGGGCGGCGCTTCTGCTCCGTGCCGTCGTGGCGCCCCTCGCCGCTTCGCGCATGTCTGCGCTCGGCGGGCCGGACCTGCGCGTCAGCGCCTCTCTTGAACGGGTTGTCCATCCGCGTCTCCCTCGTCTTCGCTAAGCTCTCATTCTACCCAAGCCAGCGAGACGGCCACGGCGGGCGGCCGCGCCCAAGTCCGCCGCGAGTGCCTGTGCGGGTGCCGGCGGAGCCTGGAGAAAACATTCCGCAGCCGCGCCCTATGCGGCGAGGACGTTTTCGAAAGGCTTCGTCGCCCCCCCGTGAGCCCTACTCTGCGGACTTGAGCGCGCCCACCATGTCGATGCGGTCGATCGAGCGTCTCGTCATCGCACAGACGACGACCGCAAACAGCAGCGACAGTCCGCACGAGGCCAGGATGCTCGTGGGCGCGATCTCCACGGCAAAGTACATGGACGGCATGTTGAGCACGTACGTGAGCGCGTGCGAGAGCGCGACGCCCAGCGGGATGCCGGCAATCGTGCCGATGAGCGCAAGGATGAGCATCTCCTTGTTGATGTAGGTGCGAACCTCTGGCTTGCGGAAGCCCAGCACCTTGATCGTGGCGAGCTCGCGCTCGCGCTCGGAGACGTTCGTCGTGGACAGCGTGAGGAGCACGACGAACGAGAGACCCGCGGCAAGCACCGTGAGCAGCACCGTCACGCAGCTGATGAGCATGAAGACATTCGAGAAGTCCCGCACGGCCGCCTGGGTGCTCACGACCGAGAGGAACGTCGTGTCGCTCGCGAGCTCGTCGGCGAAGGTGATCTTCTCCTCGCTCGTGCCGTCGAGGTGGGCGAGAAGGGCGTTTGCCTCGAGCTTCTTGCCAAAGGTGGCCTCGTAGGTGGACTGGGTCATGTAGATGGCGTCCCCGAGGTAGTTCATGACGACGCCGTCGACCTTGGCCGAGCCGCGGTTGAGCGACGTGTCCTGCAGCGACGCCTCGTCGCCGGCGGAGAGGCCCGTGACGTTGGCGAGGCTCTTCGTGACGAGCACACCGCCGTCCGCCGTGGCGTCTGCCAGCGACAGGCGGCTGCCATCCTCTGCCCGCAGGTCGATGTAGCCGTCGAGCGAGAAGCCGTCCGGCACGACGACGAGCTGCACGGTCTCGATCGTGTCGCCAAAGCCCGCGTTGACGTTCTCGGTGCGGACGGTCGCGTAGTCCAGGACGCGTGCGTCGTCCGTGAGGCGGCTCGCGGCCTGCTCGAGGTCGTCGGGCTGCGTGGCTGCGAGCACGTCATAGGTGTAGATGCCGGCGCGCGCGTCAGTGCCGTACTGGTTGGCGGAGAGCGCCTGGACGGTGTCGTTGATGGCAAAGCCGGCGATCATGAGCGCGCAGCAGCCGGCCACGCCAAACACCGTCATGGCGAGGCGACCCTTGTAGCGGAAGAGGTTGCGCGCCGTGACCTTGTTGAGGAACGAGAGGTGCCGCCACACGGGACGCACGCGCTCGAGCAGGATGCGCTTGCCGGCCTTGGGCGCGCGAGGGCGCATGAGCTGGGCGGGTTGCTCGGCGAGCTCGTGGCGCACGGTGAGCGCGGTGGCCGCGCCGATGCCTGCGACGAACATCCCGCATGCCAGCGCGCACAGTCCGGCTGAGAAGTGCAGCGAGAAGTGCGGGAACGTGTACATGAGGCGGAAGAACATGAACAGGAACTCCGGCAGGGCGACAAAGCCCAGCACGGACCCCACGGTGCCGCCCACAACGGCGGCGCCCGTCGTGTAGAGCACGTACTTGCTCATGATGCGCGCGCGGGAGTAGCCGAGCGCCTTGTACAGGCCGATGAGCCCGCGCTCCTCCTCGACCATGCGCGCCGCCGTGGTGAGCGAGACGAGAATGGCCACCGTGAGGAAGATTGCGGGGAATGCTACGCCGATCGTCTCGATGCAGCTCGCGTCCGTGTCGATGGAGGCAAAGCTCGAGATGGCCGAGCGGTCCTGGACGTACCACGTGGCGCTGCCGACGCTCGCGAGCTTGGCACGGGCCTCGGCGATCCTGGCGAGGGCGTCGGCCTTCTTGTCCTCGTACTCGGCGCGGCTGCTGTCGAGCGTGGCCTGGCCCTCGTCTGCCTGGGCCTGGGCGTCCGCGAGCTGGGCCGCGGCGTCGTCGATCATCTGCTGGGCGGTGGCGCGCTGCTCGTCGAGCGTGGCCTGGCCCTCGTCGAGCTGGGCGGAGAGCGCGGCGAGCTGCTCGTCCGCCGCGTCCGTCGCGGCCGAGACGGCGCTCGCCTCGGCGGCGTCGAGCTGGGCCTGCGCGGCGTCGATGAGCGCGGGGAGCTGCTCGGCCGAGACGCCCTGGGTGGCAAGCTGGGTGGAGAGGGCCGCGAGCTGGGCCTTGACGTCTGCGAGCTGGCCCTGGAGGGTCACGAGCTGCGCGGCGAGCTCGCTCGTGTCTTGGCCCGCAGCCTCGAGCTGGGAGATCTGCTCCTCGAGGCCGGTGATGGCACCTCCGAGCTGGCTTGCCGCATTCGTGAGGGCGTCGTAGGCGTCCCTCGCCTGGATGAGGGCGTCGCGGCCGGCCACGCCTGCCTTGTACTGCTCGTTTGTCGCAAGGGCGTCGCGGGCGGCCTGCGCGGCCTGGGCGTGCGCCGCCTCGCGCGTGGCGGGGTCGGCGAGCTGGGCGCGGCCTGCGTCGATGGTGGCCTGGGCCTGGGCGAGCGCGTCGAGGGCGGTGGCCTTCTGGCTCGCGAGCTGGGCGCGGCCCTCCTCGATCTGGGCCAGGGCGTCGTCAATGGTTGCCTGTGCCTCGGCGAGCTGGTCCTCCACCTCGTCGAACTGCTCGTTGGCGCTTGCCTCGGCGTCATCGATCCGGGCGGTGCCGTCGGCCGCGATCTGCTGCTCGCGGGCATCCTCGCGCTCGGCCTTGATGGCCTCGGCCTCGCCCTTGACGGCGTCCACCTGCTGACGGTATTCGTCCGAGAAGCAGCTCACGTCGCTGGCGCCAGAGACGCTCAGGTAGACCACTGAGTAGGCGCTGGACGTCGCCGCGTCGTCCGTCACGAAGAACGAGTACTTGGGGCCCGTCGAGCGAAACGACGTCGAGCCGTTCTTGGCCGCGACGCTCGTGGGGTCGATGACCTCGCCCACGATCCTGTAGGTGTGGCGGGCGAACTGCTCGGTGCTGTCTCCCGTGTCCGTCTTAAGGTCGTCGAAGCGTCCTTCGTAGGCGTGCTCGAGAAGCTCGGTGAGCTCGTCGTCGGTGAGGTCGGCCCAGCGATCGAGGTCGATGCCGTCATCCGTGGCGGCACGAGCGAGATCGTCTGCGTCGATGTCTGCGAGGAGCTCGCGTGCGTCGTCGGAGAGCTCGAGGTCGTCGCTGTCGTTGATGTCCTCGAGAAGGTCGGCGGCGCGCTCGCGCTGGTGCTCGGAGGCGTCGTCTGCGGCCCAGGTGGACTCGTCTGCGTCCACACCAAACGTCACGGTGTCTCCGATGCGCTTGCCGCTCGCCTCGAGGTACTCGCTCGTCACGGCAAGCTCGTCTGCGTCGCCGGGCAGGCGGCCCTCGATGAGGTAGGGCTCGTTCATGCCGCCCTTGGAGATGGCGTTCACGCTCACGGACTGGTGGGAGCCGCCCACCTCGGTGTAGGCCGTCTCGGACCAGCCGCCCTGGGCGGCCTCGACCCCGCCAAGGGCCGCGAGCGCGCTCACATCGTCGTCCGTGAGCCCCAGGGTGGATTGGACGCTCACGTCGTAGAGGCGCTGGGCGTCAAAGAACTCGTCTGCGGACAGGCGCAGGTCCTCGCAGGCGATCGTGAGGCCGATGAGCATCGTGGTGCCAAGAACGCAGATCGTGGCGAGCGCGGCGAAGCGCCGGGCGCTGTGGCGGATGGTCCGCAGGGTGTCTTTTGCGAGGGCTGAGCGCATGCGTGTTCCTTATGGGCAGCGTCCGTGGCGGCGGTGCCGGGCGACCCTGGCACCGCCGCCACGACGCGCTACCACTCGATGTGGCTGATGGGAGTGGGGGAGGGGTTCGTGCTCATCTCGGTGACCTGGCCGCTCTTGAAGCGGATGAGGCGGTCTGCCATGGGCGCGAGCGCCGCGTTGTGGGTGATGAGCACCACGGTGATGCCCTCGTGGCGGCACGTGTCCTGGAGCAGCTGAAGGATCTGCTTGCCCGTGACGTAGTCGAGCGCGCCCGTGGGCTCGTCGCACAGCAGCAGCTTTGGGTTCTTGGCCACGGCGCGCGCGATGGAGACGCGCTGCTGCTCGCCGCCGGAGAGTTGGGCGGGGAAGTTGGACAGCCGTCTGCCGAGGCCTACCTTCTCGAGCGTCTCCCTCGCATCGAGCGAGTCGGGGCAGATCTGGGCCGCAAGCTCGACGTTCTCGAGCGCCGTGAGGTTGGGCACGAGGTTGTAGAACTGGAAGACGAAGCCCACGTCCGCGCGGCGGTACTCCACGAGCTCCGCCTCGCTCGCGTCCGTGATGTCGCGGCCGTCCACCGTGACGCGTCCCGAGGTGGCCGTGTCCATGCCGCCGAGGATGTTGAGGGCCGTCGTCTTGCCCGCGCCCGACGCGCCGAGGACCACGGCGAGCTCGCCGCGCTCGACCGTGAAGCTCGCGCCGTCCAGCGCGTGGATCTCGGTGTCGCCGGACCCGTAGGCCTTCACGACGTTGTCGAACTCTATGTATGCCATGGGCCTCCCTTGGTGGCCGTTGTACCTGCGTCAAGTATACCTGTGCGGTTAGGCGTGGGCCTTCCCCTGGTTCGCCACGGCCTGCATCTTTGCCGCCACGGCGTCCGCGTCGCCCAGGTAGCGCTTGCCCAGCACGTTGAGGTTGCGGTCGAGCGTGTAGACGAGCGGCACGCCCGTGGGGATGTTCACCGTGAGGATCTGCTCGGGCGTGAGCTTCTCGAGCTTCATGACGAGCGAACGCAGCGAGTTGCCGTGCGCGGCGATGAGGACGCGCTTTCCGGCGAGCATCTGCGGGCGAATGACCTCCTCGAAGTAGGGCCAGGCGCGCGCGATGCAGTCCTTTAGGCACTCGGTGTAGGGAAGCTCGTCTGCCGGCACGTCTCGGTACATGTCCTGCGCGTGTGGGTCGCGCGCGTCCCCCGGTTCGAGCGCGGGCGGGCGCACGTCGAACGAGCGGCGCCAGACGAGCACCTGCTCCTCGCCGTGCTCGGCGGCCGCGTCCGCCTTGTTGAGCCCCTGCAGCGCCCCGTAGTGACGCTCGTTGAGCTTCCACGTCTTCACGACGGGCAGCCACTCGCGGTCCATCTGTCCCAGCACGATGTCCAGCGTGTGAATGGCGCGCTTGAGCCTGGAGGTGTAGCAGACGTCGAAGTCGAAGCCCTCCTCGGCAAGGGCGCGACCGCCCGCCGCTGCCTCCGCGCGCCCCTCGTCCGTGAGGTCGACGTCCGTCCAGCCGGTGAAGAGGTTCAGCTTGTTCCACTCGCTCTGCCCGTGCCTGATCAGGACGAGCTGCATGGTGTTCTCGCTCATGTGTTGCCTCCCTGTTGTTTGCCGTGCCGCCTGCGCGACCGGCTCCGTTCGTATAGACTTGTTCGCAGAGTTTACCTTGCGATACTTGCAAGTTCACTATAGTTAACTTCTAGCCTGCGGCGCCGAGAAACTTGCCGCGTGGGGAGGCATTCATATGGGTCCGGTCGACTTTGCCGTGATCGCGGTCGTTGCCGTGGTGTTCGCGCTGTGCGTGCGTGCCATCGTTCGCTCGCAGCGGGCCGGCGAGTGCGCCGACTGCGCCTCGGGTGGCTCGTGCAACGCCCACAAGACGGGCCACTGCCACGAGTCCGCCAAGCTCATGGCAGATGCCGCCGCTGCCGCCGCCCGCTACGAGGCCGACAAGCGCTAGCGCGAACGGCGCCGGCGCCGCCGCTCGCGTGTGTCGAAATCGCGGGTAACAGCCTAGAAACACGCGTGTGAGACAGTTAGCCCGTTAGGTTGGGACAGCGCTGTGCCGCCCGCGCGGCCCGAGCGCAACATGCACCGTCTGCGAGGTAACTCGATGACAAACGAGCAGAACATCGACTTCGTCCTTCGCTCCGTCGAGGAGCGCGACATCCGCTTCGTGCGCCTGTGGTTCACCGACGTTCTCGGCAACCTCAAGTCGTTCGCCATCTCCCCCGAGGACCTCGAGGAGGCGTTCGAGGAGGGCATCGGCTTCGACGGCTCGGCCGTTGACGGCTTCGCCGCGCTCGAGGAGTCCGACATGCTCGCCTTCCCGGACGCAAGCACGTTCCAGGTCCTGCCGTGGCGTCCGTCCGAGAGCGGCGTGGCGCGCATCTTCTGCAACATCCGCACGCCGCAGGGAGACCCGTTCCCCGGCGACCCGCGCGCCTGCCTCTATCGCGCCTTCCGTGCGGCCGACAAGGCCGGCTACGTGCTGAACGTGAGCCCCGAGCTCGAGTTCTTCTACTTCAAGGAGGACACGACCGTCTCCCGTGGATCGGCCGTGCCCGTGCCGCTCGACAACGCCGGCTACTTTGACCTCACGCCCGACGACTCCGCGCGAGACCTGCGCCGCGACCTCACGCTCGAGCTCGAGCAGATGTCCATCCCGGTGGAGTACTCCTACCATGCCGCCGCGCCGTCGCAAAACGGCGTGTCGCTGCGCTACTCGGAGGCCGTGACCTGCGCCGACAACATCATGACGGCCCGTCTCGTCATCAAGCAGACGGCGCGTCAGCACGGCATGTTCGCCTCGTTCATGCCCAAGCCGCTCTCTGGCGTGGCGGGGTCTGCGATGTTCCTCTCCCAGTCGCTGTTCGACCACGACGGCAACAACCTGTTCTGGGCCGAGGGCAAGGGCTCGGTGCACCATCTGTCCGCCACCGCCCAGCACTACGTGGCGGGCCTTCTCAAGTACGCGCCGGAGTTCGCGCTCGTCACGAACCCCACGGTGAACTCCTACAAGCGTCTCGTGCCCAACGGCGAGGTTCCCTGCTTTGCCACCTGGGGCTCCAAGAACCGCTCCGCCTTCGTGCGCGTGCCCACGTACAAGCCGGGCAAGCAGCTGAGCCGCCGCGTGGAGCTTCGCAGTCCCGACCCCACGTGCAACCCCTACCTCACCATGGCCGTGACGCTTGCGGCGGGCATGAGGGGCATCGCCGAGGAGCTGCCGCTGCCCGAGGAGTCCAGCGTTCCGTTCTCCGAGCTCGCGGCCTCTGGCGTGACGCGCCTGCCGCATGACCTGGGCGAGGCCGTCGAGGCGTTCGCGGGCTCCGAGCTCATGCGCGAGACACTCGGCGACCACATCTTCAACTACCTGCTCACCGAGAAGCGCGAGGAGTGGGCCGAGTACTCCCAGACCGTGACCGACTGGGAGCTGCGCCACTACTACGGCGGCTTCTAGGGACCGCGTGCCGGACAGCGGGGCCTGGCTCCGTTGTCCGGCTTGGATTTTATCGGCACGATTATTCATCGCGGTATGCCCGAGGTTTTGCACGTATTTCAGATATGCAAAGAAATCGATTATTTTGCGGCCGCTGATGCAAAATAATGAGTACAATAGCAACCGTCGATAACGGCAACGCATAAAAGCAACCATTGATTCGCCAATTTGCATACAGGAACCCGTTTTCCTCGCAATCGCGAATCTCATCCGCGCCCAGGGGCGCGAGGGAAGGGGACACACAATGAAGAACATGAACAGGCGCGAGTTCCTCGGCACCGCGGGCGCCTTCGCCGGCATCCTCGCTCTGGCCGGCTGCGGCTCCACGGGCGGCAACACCGCCGCCACCACGACGGCCGCCAGCAGCGCCGCCGCCTCCGCGGACATGCAGCTGCTCACCGCCGGCAAGCTCACCGTGGGCACCTCGCCGGACTTCCCGCCGTTCGAGAACCTCGAGAACGACGAGTACGTGGGCTATGACATGGACCTCGCCAAGGCCCTCGCCGACAAGCTCGGCCTCGAGCTTGAGCTCAAGAACCTGCAGTTCGACGCCATCGTCCCGGCCGTTGCCGCCGGTGGCCAGGTTGACCTGGGCATCTCCGGCATCACCATCGAGCCCGAGCGCGAGGAGCAGGTTGACTTCTCCGACCCCTACTACATCGATGACCTCGCCGTCGTTGCCATGAAGAGCAACACTGACGTCACGGCCGACACCTACGCCGACGCCCTGAACCAGGCCGGCGTCGTCATTGCCGTCCAGTCCGGCACCACGGGCGAGTCCTACGCCCAGGAGAACTTCCCCAACGCCACGACCCAGCCCTACGGCAACGCCACGGACAGCTTCGCCGCGCTGCAGTCCGGCCAGGCCAACGCCGTCGTCACCAACAAGGCCGTGGGCGCCAAGATGGTCGCCGACGCCTACAAGGACGCCCAGGTCATCAAGGAGATCGCCACGGGCGAGGAGTACGGCATCGCCGTCAACAAGGACAACGGCGGCCTTCTCTCTGCCGTCAACGACGCCCTCGCCGAGCTCACGAGCGACGGCACCATCGACGAGCTCACCAACAAGTACTTTGGCTAGAATCGCGTAAGAACAGCGGCCCTGCCCCTCTCCCGAATGCGGGGGAGGGGCGTTTGTCGTAAAGGACGGATCTTCATGCAGGACAGCAACAAGCCCAGGTTCGGCGCTCGCCGAGACGTGCTCGCGCTTGCGTTCGCGCTTGTCGCGGCGTGTGCCCTCGCGTTTGCGGCGCCCACGTCAGCCCTTGCCCTCGAGACGGCCAAGTGCTCGGCCAAGCCGAACGGCAGCGGCTCGAGCGACGTGCTTGGCGGTCAGGAGACGCGCATCACCTGGGAGGGCCAGGCGGACTCCTCCGAGCAGCTCAAGAGCATCTCGCTCACGCTGCCGGACGGCACATCCTATTCCACGGACGACGCCCGCCTCACGCTGCTGTCCGGCGAGGACCTCATGACGCGCGAGCGCCCCAAGACCGAGGTGAGCTCCGACGGCCAGACCGTGACGTTCACGCTTGACGAGGACGCCCCGGCCGGCTCCTACGTTCGCCTCGAGCTGTACAAGGTGGTGTTCCCCATCGCCGGCGGAGACGAGCAGCTCAGCGGCTCCTACACGCTTGCGGACGGCTCCACGCACGACATCTCGGACGTCCCGGCCATCACCGTGACGGGCACGAGCTTCTGGGACTCGGCGTCCAACTGGCTCAAGGACCAGGAGTGGGTCCAGAAGTGGAACGAGAACACGTTCCTGCGCCTGTTCCTCAACCCGCCCATTCTCGTCTCGAGCATTCCCTCGGTGTTCCAGGGCTTCCTCATGGCGCTCGCCATCGTGCTCGTGGCGTTCCCGCTCGCCATCCCGTTCGGCTTCGTCCTGGCGCTCATGCGCATCTCCAAGCCGCGCGTCCTGCGTGCCATCTCGGGCTTCTACGTCAACATCGTGCGAGGCACGCCTGCCTTCCTGCAGATCTACATCGCGTTCTTTGGCCTGCCACTCGCCGGGGTCCAGATCCCGAGCTACCCGCTTGGCGTCGTGGTGCTCGCGATGAACTCCGCCGCCTACCTGTGCGAGATCTTCCGCGCGGGCATCCAGTCCATCCCCAAGGGACAGTCCGAGGCGGCCCGCTCGCTGGGCATGACGAGCGTCCAGACGATGATCTACATCATCATCCCGCAGACGTTCCGCAACGTCCTGCCCACCATGACGAGCGAGTTCATCCTGCTGTACAAGGACACGTCGCTGCTCGCCGCCGTGGGCGTCATGGAGGTCGTCATGTACTCCAAGACGATCGTGGCCTCCACGGGCTCCATCACGCCCTACATCGTCGCCGCCCTGTTCTACCTCGTGGTGACGATCCCGCTTGCCCGTCTCGTGAGCAGGCTCGAGGCGCGCATGCTCGGCACCGAGTCGGCCACGCGCCGTCGCAAGAAGTCTCTGAAGGAAGCCGGCGTCATCGACGGCGACCACATCGCGTAGGGGAGTCAAGACCATGGCAGACAACACGCAGTCCCAGGCCGCGCAGGGCGCCGGCGACAACGAGGTCGTCGTCTCGATCCGCGACCTCCACAAGACCTATGACGGCGAGACGGTCATCCTCAAGGGCATCGACCTGGATGTGCACCGCGGCGAGGTAGTCGTGGTTCTCGGCCCGTCCGGCTCGGGCAAGTCCACGATGCTTCGCTGCGTCAACCTGCTCGAGACGCCCACGAGCGGCCAGATCGTGTTCGAGGGGCAGGACATCACGGCCAAGGGCGTGGACATCAACGCCGTGCGCCAGAAGCTCGGCATGGTGTTCCAGCAGTTCAACCTCTTCCCGCACCTGTCGGTGAAGAGAAACGTCATGATTGCGCAGGAGAAGGTGCTCAAGCGCTCCGCGCAGGAGGCCGAGAAGATCGCCGTGGAGGAGCTCACGAAGGTGGGCCTGGCCGAGCGCATCGACTTCATGCCCTCCCAGCTCTCCGGCGGCCAGCAGCAGCGCGTGGCCATCGCCCGCGCGCTTGCGATGAACCCGCACGTCATGCTGTTCGACGAGGCCACGAGCGCGCTCGACCCCGAGCTCGTGCGCGACGTCCTCGGCGTCATGCGCGATCTCGCCCGCGAGGGCATGACGATGATCGTCGTGACGCACGAGATGGGCTTCGCTCGCGACGTCGCAGACCGCGTCGTGTTCATGGATGGCGGCGTCATCGTGGAGCAGGGCACGCCCGAGGAGGTCTTCGACCACCCCAAGAGCGAGCGCACCAAGGAGTTCCTCGGCAACATCAAGGACGTCTAGGAACACAGGGCGGGTTCGCCTGACCCCTGCCAAACGGGGCGCCAAACGAACCCGTCGCCTTTGGTGTCCGTTGGTAACGAGGCGGTAACGCATACGCCCCTAATTGGACCATTGACCGATACGGGCGTTGGAATCGTGCTAATCTCTATTGACATAAGCGCAGGTGAGTAGGTCAGGGGCGCTCTGCGTCCCAAGGACACGGGAGTCCCCTCATGCACCATAAGAAGGTCCTTCTCATATCGCGTACGACGAGGCTCCACGACCGCATGCGCGAGCTCTCCCACGAGCTCGACATCTCGGTTCTCCTCGCGACGCCCGACACGTTCGACCAGGCCATCACGAGTACCACGGACTTTGGCCTCGTGACGCTCGACCTCGCCGGCGTCTCCGACGACCTGGCTTCTCGCGTGTCTGCCTACTCCGCCGAGAACGGCTGCATCCCCATCCTGCTCGTCACCGACGAGGACCGGCTCGGCCAGCTCCACATGCCCGTTCAGGGTCGCAACGACTTCATCCTCTCCGGCGCCAGCGCCGCCGAGTTCGAGGTCCGCATGACGCAGCTGCTGTGGCCGGGCGAGGAGAACACCCCGAGCGACATCGTCGTCATCGACAACATGACGATCAATCTCGCCACCTACCAGATCACGATTGACGACAAGCCCGTTGACCTCACGCTCATGGAGTACTCGCTGCTGAGCTTCCTTGCCACGCACCCCTCGCGCGCCTACTCGCGCGAGACGCTGCTGCATCGCGTCTGGGGCTTCGAGTACTGCGGCGGCACGCGTACCGTCGACGTGCACATTCGCCGTGTACGCTCCAAGGTGGGCCCGCAGGTCGCGAGCCACATCGTCACCGTGCGAGGCGTGGGCTACCTGTTCAAGCTCTAGGCGCCTCTCGCGCGGCGTTGCCGCAGGCGTAGATTTTCAGATTGCTGCAAGCGTTGTTGCATGCGGGTGGTCAGGAGCCGCCCGCATGTTCTTTTCAGCTATGTGGGGTACAACGAGACTGACAGCAACGCGGCCGAGGGCCGCCATCCAAAGGAGTGGACATGTCTGACACGTTCGTTTCCGGCGCTCCGGTGCCGCCGCAGGCGCCAAACCCGCCGCAGCCTCAGTCTCCCCAGCCACAGCAGCCCAAGCGTCCGCGCAAGCCGCATCCGGGTCTGCGCTCGCTGCTGTTTGGTCTTCTCGGCGGCGTCATCGGCGCCGTGGCCGTGGTGGCGGTGCTTCTCGTGGGTGGCTTTGTGACGCTGCCCTCCTCGTCCTCCTCGGGCAAGGCAAGCTCTGCGGGCGGCACGTCCTCGAGCCAGACCGTGACGGTCAACTCTGGTGACAGCACGGACACGACGCTCGCCAACGCCGTGGCCCAGAAGGCGCTTCCCTCCGTGGTCTCCATCAACGTCACGACGAGCGACGGCGAGGGCGTGGGCTCGGGCGTCATCCTCGACACGGACGGCAACATCCTTACGAACTACCACGTCATCGAGGGCTCGCAGTCCATTAGTGTCTCCACCGGGGACGCCAGCTACGATGCCACGGTCGTGGGCTCCGACGAGTCGAGCGACCTTGCCGTCATCAAGATCGATCCGGGTAGCGATTCCCTCACGCCCATCGAGGTGGGAGACTCGAGCTCGCTGCAGGTGGGCGACTGGGTCATGAGCCTGGGCAGCCCGTTTGGCCTCGAGCAGTCCGTCTCCACGGGTATCGTGAGCTCGCTGTACCGCTCCACGATGCTGCAGAACACCTCGGGCAACACCATCTACACGAACCTCATCCAGACCGATGCCACGATTAACCCCGGCAACTCCGGCGGCGCGCTCGTGGACGACGAGGGCAAGCTCGTGGGCATCAACTCGCTCATCGAGAGCTACTCGGGCTCCAGCTCGGGCGTGGGCTTCGCGATTCCGGGCAACTACGCCGTCGAGGTGGCGCAGAAGCTCATCGCCGGCGAGACCGTGACGCACGCCTACATCGGCGGCTCGTTCCAGACCGTGACGGCGAGCAATGCCCGCAGCAACAGCCTGTCCGTGAACCAGGGCGCCTACGTGGCCGAGCTTGCCGATGACGGCCCCGCGGCCCAGGCGGGCATCCAGAAGGGTGACGTCATCACCGCCCTCGACGACGAGGAGATCACGAGCTCGGACGCCCTCGTGCTGGCCGTGCGCTCCCACAGCGTGGGCGATACCGTGACCGTGACGCTCATGCGCGGCAGTAAGCAGATGCAAGTGCAGGTGACGCTCGGCTCCGACGAGGCGCTCCAGCAGCAGCAAAGCAGTGACAGCTCGTCGCAGGGTTCTCTGCTCGAGCAGTACCTTGAGCAGTACGAGCAGCAGTACGGCAACTCCGGCAGCTCCGGCAATGGTTTCAGCCGCAGGTAGGTACGGCATCGATCGAGGCTTAGGGCCCGCCACGACGCGTTCGTGGCGGGCCTTTTACGTGCGGCTGGTGGAGCGGTTTCGGTGCCTTGCCCTCAATTTGCTTGACTTGGGTTGCTGCCGTGAAAGCCTAATCAAGTTTTTCATACCAAAATCAACAAGGCATAAGTAAGCGCCTCGTTTACGCGACAAACATGCAGCTGGATTGCCTTGCATAAGGCTGTGTACTCGCGTGCTCGCGTAACTGGTATGAAAAACTTGATTAGCCCGCTATTGGGACGAGCGAATGGGTTGAAAGGTACAGGCGGAACAGTCCCTCGCTTGCGCTCCGCGCTCTTGAACGCACCCCGTGCCCCGCTCGGTCCCGGTGACCCGTGCGGTACCATTTGAGTCCGAGAACACCGACGATGGGAGAGACGCATGGCGAGCGAGCACAATGTGGCAAGCGAGGGACAGACGTCGCTGTTTGGTGACGCGCCGGCGCAGGGGAGCGAGCGTCCCGCCGCCTCTCCTCGCGCCCGCGCCGCGGAGCTCAACCGCCTACTCAACACGTATGCCTACCGCTACTACGCGCTCGATGACCCAGCGGTCACGGATGCCGAGTTCGACCGCCTGCTGCGCGAGCTCCAGGCCATCGAGGAGCTTCATCCGGAGCTCGTCACGCCTGACTCCTACACACAGCGCGTGGGCGGCTACGTCTCCGAGCAGTTCGAGCCCGTGCGCCACGCCCAGCGCATGTACTCCATCGACGACGCCATGAACCTCGCCGAGCTCGACGAGTGGCTCGCACGCACGGACGAGGCGCTGGGGTCGACGCCCGAGCACCCGGTTGCCTATACGTGCGAGCTCAAGATCGACGGCCTGGGCGTGGCCCTCACGTACCGCGATGCCCAGTTCGTCCGCGCGGCCACCCGCGGCGACGGCACGACGGGCGAGAACGTCACGGCAAACGTTCTCACGATCCGCGACATCCCCCACGCGCTTGCGCCCGAAGGCCTCGCGAGCGTGGCCGACGCGGGCCTCGGCCAGTCCGTCGAGGTGCGCGGCGAGGTCTACATGCCCAAGCACAGCTTCGTGCGTCTCAACGAGGACGCCGACGCAGCCGGTCGCGAGTCGTTCGCCAACCCGAGAAACGCCGCCGCGGGAAGCCTGCGCCAGAAGGACCCCAAGGTCACGGCCCATCGCGACCTCGAGACGTTCATCTATGCCGTGGCGGACGAGGCCCCGCTTGCCGTCACCACCCAGTGGCAGTTCCTCCAGTGGCTGCGCGCCTGCGGCTTCAACGTGAACCCCAACGCCGCGCGCTGCACGAGCGCCCACGAGGTTCACGAGTTCTGCGCCCGCGCGCTCGCGCACCGCGAGGAGCTCGACTACGACATCGACGGCGTGGTCGTGAAGGTCGACTCGTTCGCGGGCCAGGAGGCGCTCGGCTTCACGGCGCGCGCCCCGCGCTGGGCAATCGCGTTCAAGTTTCCGCCGGAGGAGAAGCGAACCGTCCTGCGCGAGATTCGCGTCCAGGTGGGCCGCACGGGCGTGCTCACGCCGGTTGCCGAGTTCGACCCGGTGCTCGTCGCCGGCTCTACCATCGCGCGCGCCACGCTGCACAACATCGACGAGGTGCGTCGTAAGAACGTCCGCGTGGGCGACACGATCGTCGTTCACAAGGCCGGCGACGTCATTCCCGAGGTCGTGGGGCCTGTGCTTGAGCTGCGCCCTGCGGACTCCGTGGACTTCGAGATGCCTGCGGTGTGTCCCAGCTGCGGCAGCCCCGTCGTGCGCGAGGAGGGCGAGGTGGCCTACCGATGCGTCTCCATCGACTGCCCGGCGCAAGCCCACGAGCGCCTGTGCCACTGGGTGAGCCGCAAGGCCATGGACATCGACGGCCTGGGCGACGAGCTCATCGGCAAGCTCGTGACGGCCGGTCTCGTCTCGGACGTCGCGGACTTCTATGACAGCCTCACGTCCACGGCGCTCGCCGGCTGCCCCACGGGGCGCGTGAGCGTGGCGGGCGAGGACATCCTCGTGGGCAAGACCATCGCCGCCAAGGTGATGGAGCAGATCGAGCAGAGCCGCCACGCCGGCCTTGCGCGCGTGCTGTTTGGCCTGGGCATTCGCCACGTGGGCGAGCAGGTGGCGCGCTCCATCGCGCGCGAGTTCGGCTCGATGGGCGCGCTCATGGAGGCGGACGAGGAGCGCATCGCCGCCGTTGAGGGCGTGGGTCCCAAGATTGCCCACAGCGTGGCCGAGTTCCTCTCCGTGCCCGAGAACCTCTCCGTCATCGAGCGCCTGCGCGAGGCGCGCGTGAGCCTGGAGGAGGAGCGTCCCGCGGACGAGCCCGACCAGACGCTTGCCGGCCTCACGTTCGTGCTCACGGGCACGCTCGAGCGCCACAAGCGAGACGAGGCCAAGGCCGCGCTGCAAGCTTTTGGCGCCAAGGTGTCCGGCTCGGTCTCCAAGAAGACGAGCTACGTGATTGCCGGCGCCGCCGCCGGCTCCAAGCTCGCGAAGGCCCAGCAGCTGGGCGTTCCCGTGCTGGACGAGGACGCGCTCGAGAAGATCATCGCCACGGGCGCGGTACCCGCGGCCGCAGGGAACGGGGAGGCCGCCCATGACTAGGCATGTCAACACGGTGGACGAGAACGGCCTGAGCGTGCGCGTGCTCGCCGGAGACGCGCTGCCGGGCGGCACCTCAACGCACGGCGACCACTACCGGCCCGTCGCGGGCGAGCTCGATGACCCCGAGCGCCCTCACTTTGGGCGCATCGACTTCGAGAGCCTGCCCAACACGCGCGACCTTGGTGGCCTTCCCGCGGCTGGCGGCCGGCGCGTGCGTCGCGGACTGCTGCTGAGAAGCGGCCTTCTGTGCTGGGCGAGCGACGCGGACCTGCGCCGTCTGCGCGAGGACTACCACCTGCGCGCCGTCGTGGACTTCCGTGACGCCACGGAGCTTGCCGAGACGCCTGACCCCATGCGCCTTCTGCCCGAGGCGCGCCTCGTCCATGCGGACGTGCTCAACCAGGTGTACGAGGGCGTCACGCAGAGCGCCGAGGCCCGCCGCAAGTTCCAGCAGCTCAAGGATGACGAGGACGACCCCGCCGGCTTTCTCGCCGAGTTCTACCCGCACCATCTCACGTCCGAGGCAGGCATCGCGGCCTATGCGCTGTTCATCCGCACGATTCTCGAGACGGACGAAGGCGCCGTGCTGTGGCACTGCCACGTGGGCCGCGACCGCTGCGGCATGGGCTCTCTGCTCGTCGAGAGCATCCTGGGCGTGCCCATGGCGGCCATGGAGGACGACTACCTCGCAACGAATCTCTACACCGACGAGCCCACGACCCTGCGCGCAGACGCCAACCTGCGCTTCATTCGCGTGGCGGTGGAGGCGCTCGGTCGTGAGTGGGGCGGCATCGACGGCTACGTGCACGACGCTCTCGGCGTGAGCGACGCCGACGTGGCCGAGCTGCGCGCCCGCTATCTGAAGTAAGAGAAGCGCCCAAAGGGGTCGTAGCCCTTTGGGCGCCGAAAGACAAACTCCGCTCCCCGGGACGTTATTGGCCGAGAACGGCGCTCAAATCATCCCGAGAGGCGGAGTCTGCGCGAGCGTGCGAGACCCTACGCGAGGACGTCCGCGGCGGCGAGCCAGGCGGGCGTCTCGGCGCTCACGACGCGGGCACACGCGTAGGCGCGAGACAGGCTCACGACGCTGGCCGCCTGGTAGGCGCCGGACGGCATGAGCTCGAGCGCGAGCGCGCAGTCAGCGTGCGCGTCGTCCACGAGTGCGAGCGGCAGGAGCAAAAGCATGCGGTTGCGGGCCGCGTCGTAGGCGGGCGCCACGTGGCGGTAGCTGCGGCGTGCGCGGGCACGAGACAGGTCGATGGCATCCTCGAGCGCGCGGCAGGCACGACGGTAGCGGCCCGGCTCGTCTGCGATGGTGCGGGCGAGGTCGCGCACGGCACGCGTGTGGGCCGCGGGCGTCTCGGCGCCGCCGAGGCCGGCGAGCAGGCCCGCGGCGCCACTGCCGGCGACGAGCTCGCTCACGAAGCCCTGCGGCAGGCGGTCGAGGCCCGCGGAGAGCAGGGAGCGGTAGTCGGGGATGACCATGGCCTCGGCGCGCAGCATGACGTTGTCGATGCCTCCCAGGTAGAATGCGCGGGCGGGCAGTTGCGGCAGCGTGGCCGAGAGGCGCGCCCCCAGCTCGCCGGACCCCGCGGTGGCAAAGCCGTCGAGGTGCCAGGGGATGTCGGTGCCGGTGGGGGAGAGGACGGCGTAGAGCTCCTCGTCCATGGGCGTGGCGAGCCCGGTATCGAACGCGGCGAGCGAGCCGTCCGCGGCAACTGCGAGAGCGCCCGTGGCGCGCACGCGGGCGAGCGTGGAGGCGAGGTAGTCTCGCAGGACGCCATAGCGGCTGGCCTTGCCCACGCCCTCGCCGGGGTAGTTCCACTTCTCGGGCGAGGCGGCCGTCGCGAGGGTGCCAAGCGCTCCCTCCCACGTGCCGATCTCCATGAACTGGGCGAGGTCGCGAACGGGGTCCGCAGCGTCGCCGGCGCGTGCGCCCGAGAGCTGCGCCCAGCAGCCGCCCTCTGCCTGGGGCAGGCCCTCGATGCCGGCCGCCTCGTGGGCACTGCCCGTGCCGTCGTCGCCGTCGACGAGCGTGAGCTGCCAGCGGCGGGCGTCGCCGGCCTTTGCCTGACGACGGATGGTGACGGTGAGCGGTGCGGAGCCGTCCTCCTGCAGGTAGCGCAGCGGGAACGTCACGAGGTTGCGCGACCCCGACGCCGTGCCCGTGGCGCGGGCCACGCGCAGGTCCTCGTCGAGCACGCGGTTGATGTCGGCGTCAAAGGGCAGCAGGCTCGTGAGCAGGCCGAGAAGGGCCGGCTTCACGGAGACCTCGTCGGCAAACGAGCGAGGGAGGTCGTCTCGCGTGCGTGGCGCGGCGGGAGCCGCCGGGGCGGTGACGGCGGCAGCCATCGGCGCAGGCGCGGGGTGCTGCTCGGGCTCCGGCGCGACCTCGGGCTCCGGCGCGACCTCGGGCTCCGGCGCGACCTCGGGCTCCGGCGCGGCGGGCGTCTGCGCGGCGATCTGCTCGAGGATGGAGGGGACGGCGGGCCTCTCCGGCTCCGGCGCGGCCTCGGGCTCCGGCGCGGGCTCGGGCTTCGGCGTGGCGGCTGCCTCCGGCGTGGCCTGCTCGACGGGCCCCTCGACCTTCTCGGGGGCAGGTTCCATCGCGGGCTCGGGCTCCGGCGCGGGCTCGGGCTTGGCCGCTGGCTGCGGCTCGGGGGCCGGCTCCGGCTGCGGCGCCGCCGCGGCCACGGACTCGACGCCTGCCTCGTCCTGGTCGGCCGGCTTGGGTGACGGCGCCGGCTTGGGCTCGCGCGTCTTGGGGCGCACGGGCTTCACGGCGCCCTTCTTGCGCTTCCAGGGCTTGCCGCCCTTGCCGGTGGGCTTCTTGGACTCCTCGGCGGCGGCAAGCGCCTCGTCCCAGTCCGCGCGCGGCGTCACGGTGACGTAGTGGCGGCCGCCCTTGAACGTCGTGAGCTGGCAGAAGTCGCCCAGCTTGCCAAAGAGGGCCTCCGCGCTCTCAAAGCCCAGGTTCTCCGGCGTTATGCCCGCATCCGCGAGCGCCTCGAGCACGTGCGGCATGAACACCTGCCGTCCACAGCCCACGGCCTGCTTCAGCAGCGCGTACAGGTAGAGCTTGTTTGCGTCCGTGAGCGTCACGGGGCCATCGTTTACCAGGTGCTTCTTTGCCATGCTGTGCTCCTCGCTCCATGCATTGGCCTGGCCGGCCGAGGGGCTGCCCCCGTGCCGCGCCGGGCGAGATTGTCTGCCCCCTAGGCTATCACGATGCCGCTCGCGCGCGGTATAGTCGAGGCGTTTGACCAGCCCTAAGGAGGACCCATGCCCGGCTACGAACCCAAGCCCAGCGACGTGCTCGAGCGCTTCGAGCGCTACGTGCGCGTCGACACCCAGTCCGATCCCCACAACGAGGCCGAGACGCCCTCGACCGCCTGCCAGCTCGACCTCGCCCGTCTGCTCGCCGACGAGCTCGCGGCCCTTGGCTGCGAGGACGTCACGCTCACCGAGCACGCCTACGTCACGGCCTCGCTGCCCGCGAGCGCCGGTGCCGAGGGGCTGCCCGCGCTGGGGCTCATCGCCCACATGGACACGGCGCCCGATGCCCCGGCGAGCGGCGTGCGGCCGCACATCGTGCACTACGAGGGCGGCGAGCTCGTCCACGGCGAGCGCGACGGCAAGCGCGTCGTGACGACGCCCGAGGAGCTCCCGGCGCTTCTGCGCCACGTGGGCGAGGACCTCGTCTGCACGGACGGCACCACGCTGCTCGGTGCCGACGACAAGGCCGGCGTGGCAGAGATCGTCGCCCTCGTCGCGCGCCTCGCCGCCCACCCCGAGCTCCCGCACCCCTGCGTCAAGGTGGCGTTTGTCCCCGACGAGGAGATTGGCCACGGCGCGGCGCTCCTCGACCTCGACGCGTTCGGCGCCACGTGGGCCTACACCGTCGACGGCGAGGAGCTCGGCGAGTTCAACTGGGAGTGCTTCTCGGCAAGCCAGGCCACCGTCACGGCCCGCGGCGTCGAGGTGCACCCGGGCAGCGCCAAGGGCGTCATGGTGAACGCCATCACGCTGCTGCGCGAGTTCGACGAGCTGCTTCCGGCCGCCGAGCGCCCCGAGCACACCGAGGGCTACGAGGGCTTCTTCCATCCCATCGAGGTCTCCGGCGGCTCGGGCGAGGCCACGCTCACCTACATCGTGCGCGACTTCGATGCCGAGCGCTTTGCCGCCCGCGAGCAGCAGCTTCGCGACTGCGCGGCCTTCCTCAACCGGCGCTATGGCGACGGCGCCGTGACCGTCGAGGTGCGCGAGCAGTACCGCAACATGGTCGAGCACCTGCGCGGCATGGACTTCCTGCGCGACAACGCCCTTGACGCCATGGTGGCCTGCGGCATGGAGCCGCGCGTGGTGCCTGTGCGCGGCGGCACGGACGGCGCCCAGCTCACGCTTCGCGGCCTGCCGTGTCCCAACCTGCCCACGGGTGGGTACAACTTCCATGGCGTGCGCGAGTTCATCCCCGTGCGCAGCATGGAGCTCATGGTGGACACGCTCGAGCAGCTCGTCGCGCGCTTCGCGGTGCCGCAGGAGTAGGTGCGCAGCCGGGTGGGCGCCGCGCGCGCCTCGACCGTCCGGCGGCCCCGTTCGCCCATACGTCTCGGCTGCGCCCGGACCCGTTCGCCCGCACGTCTCGCAATCGAAGGGACTCACATGATCAAGCTCATCGCCTCCGACATGGATGGCACGCTGCTCGACGAGAACTCCCAGGTGCCGCCCGAAACCTTTGGTCTCATCCACGAGCTCCACGAGGCGGGCGTGCACTTCGCCGCGAGCTCGGGCCGGCGCCTCGACACGCTCCACGAGTTCTTTGCGCCCGTCGTCGACGAGATGGACTTCGTGGCCAGCAACGGCGCGCAGGTCATGGTGGGCGGCGCGCTCATCGACCGCGAGGTGTTCTCGCACATCGGTCTTCGGCGCCTCAAGGAGACGGTCGAGCGCTTCGACTGCCTGCACATTGCGCTGTTCGACCGCACGCGCAGCTTCCTGCTCGACGACGAGGATTGCTTCGAGCGCGAGATCGACAAGGACCTGCTTGAGGCCGTGCGCGTCTTTGACGTGCCGGACCCGGAGGTGAACATCCTGAAGGCGTCCGTGTTCTGCGACACGCCCGCCTACACGATGGACATGGCCTACGTGCTGCAACGCGAGCTGGGTGACTGGTTCGTGTTCGCCCCCTCGGGCTCCAAGTGGATCGACGTCATGCAGATGGGCGTGAGCAAGGCGTCAGGCATCCGACAGATCATGGGCCACCTGGGCATCGACGCGAGCGAGGTCATGGCGTTTGGCGACGCCATGAACGACTATGAGATCCTGCGCCTGGCGGGCCATCCCATTGCGATGGGTAACGGCCGCTATGCCGCAAAGCAGATCGCCGAGCGGGTCATCGGCACGAATGCGGAGCAGGCTGTCCAGGCCGAGATGAGGCGCGTGCTTGCGGGCATGCGCGGATAGGGAGACGAGATGACGGCAACGGCGTTGGCTCCGAGGGAGACGGCATCCGAGCGTGCGAAGAGCGAGGCGGGCGGCCCCGTCGTGAGGCAGTACGTGGTTGTTGACCGCTCGCTGGGCATGAGCGCGGGCAAGCTCGCGGCGCAGGTGGCGCATGCGAGCGTGGCGGCGCTGCTCGCGGGCACGCAGCGCTACGTGGAGCAGGGCGATGCCGGCGCCGCACCCATCGGCCTGGAGTGGGGCGGCAGCCTGGCGCGCACCTCCGTGGACGCAGACGTGCTTGCGGCGTGGGTGCGCCAGGGCGAGCCCAAGATTGTGCTGGCCGTCGACGGCGAGCGGGCGCTCGCGTCGCTCGTGAACCGGGCGGAGAGCCGCGGGCTCATGGAGGGCATGGACTTCTTCTGCATCCGCGACGCCTGCCGCACCGAGCTCACGCCCGACGAGACGGGCAGCCGCTGGACGTGCGTGGGCTTTGCCCCCATGGACGTCGAGACGATTGCGCCCGTCACGGGCCAGCTGCCGCTGTATCGCTAGGCGGCAAGGGTGTGGATTTAGCGGTCGGTGAGGCGCGCGCGCCTCGCCGACCGTTCGTTTTTGCGAAGTTGCAAAAACGAGTAGAGGTTTGTGCGCTGGAGTGTCCTCGATTGTCATAAAAGTCATCGAAAGTGCGATGTCGCGGGCCACTTTGCCCTTCTCGCTGTCCTGGTCTACTGAAATTCCGAACGAATTTAACTTTATGTTTGGGAAACCATTGCAGTCTGAGCCATTGACCGCACAAACCTTAGGTGTTATTTGCAATTTCGGATTCGCGAGCGCACTTTCGATCGGATTTGTGACATGGACAACGGTCTGAACTTGCATCAGGCGAGTTGTGGCAAGTCTCCGCGCCCTCGATTTGTCGCGCGAGGGCAGCCGAAATGGGAATACAGTACCTAACGATATTAGGTATCTAGGACGGCGCGACGCCGCTGCGCCGCAGAAACGGACTTCACCGCATGATTGAGATCAAGGACATCGCCAAGTCCTACAAGACCGGGGACTTCGTGCAACGAGCGCTCGATGGCGTCTCCATTTCGTTTCGCGAGAGCGAGTTCGTGGCCGTGCTGGGTCCCTCCGGCTCGGGCAAGACGACGTTCCTCAACATCCTTGGTGGCTTTGACCACGCCGATTCGGGCGACATCGTCGTGAACGGCGTCTCCACGAAGGACTACACGGACACGGACTGGGACACGTACCGCAACCACCGCATCGGCTTCGTGTTCCAGAGCTACAACCTCATCCCGCACCAGACGATCCTGCAGAACGTTGAGCTCGCGCTCACGCTTGCCGGCATCGACCGAGCCGAGCGTCGCGAGCGCGCCCGCGCGGCGCTCGAGCGCGTGGGCCTGGGCCAGCACGTGAACAAGCGTCCGGCCCAGCTCTCCGGCGGCCAGATGCAGCGCGTCGCCATCGCGCGAGCCCTCGTGAACGACCCAGAGATTGTGCTGGCGGACGAGCCCACGGGCGCCCTGGACACGGAGACGGGCATCCAGGTCATGAACTTGCTGGCAGAGGTGGCACAGGACCGCCTCGTCATCATGGTGACGCACAACCCCCAGCTCGCCGAGGACTACGCCACGCGAATCGTGCGCATCAAGGACGGCCAGGTCGTGGGTGACACGCGCCCCATCGAGCCGGCCGAGCTCGCCGTCCAGCGTGCCGCCGAGAAGGGCTCCGAGCAGCCGCGCCGCCGCTCGTCCATGGGCTTTCTCACGGCGCTTGCGCTCTCGGCCAACAACCTCATGACCAAGAAGGGCCGCACGGCCATGACGGCGTTCGCCGGCTCGATCGGCATCATCGGCATTGCGGCGATCCTGGCGCTCTCGAACGGCGTGAACGAGTACATCGCGCGCGTGGAGCAGGACACGCTGTCGAGCTACCCGCTCTCGATCGCCAAGCAGAGCTACGACATGTCCGGCATGCTCACGGGCGACGACTCGGGCGCGCAGGAGTCGGGCGACGTCACGGACGCGAGCGCCGTGGACACGAGCCAGGCCATCCCGGAGGCCACGATCCTGCGCGACATGTTCGCGAGCGTGAAGTCCAACGACATGACGAGCTTCAAGTCCTGGCTCGACGCCGGCGGCGACGGCATCGCGGACGACGTGAACGCCATCCAGTACGACTACGGCATCAGCCCCATCGTCTACCGCGAGAACGGCGACGGCGCCGATCCCACGAAGCTCGTTCCCAACAGCATGACGCAGGTCTACGGCGGCGGTGCCTCGAGCGCGGCCATGGCGGGCACCATGATGTCGTCCAGCGCGAGCGCCTTCAGCGAGATGCTCGACGACCAGACCCTGCTCGACTCCCAGTACGACGTCGTGGCCGGCCGCTGGGCGAGCGCCCCTGACGAGGCGGTCCTCGTGCTGTCGAGCACGGGCAAGATCAGCGACTACACGCTCTACAGCATCGGCGTGCTCGACATCGACGAGATGAACGACCTCGTCTCGAGCGCCATGTCCGCGGACGGCGACGTCACCACGCCCGAGACGGACGTCAGCTTCACCTACGACGACGCGCTCAACACGAGCTTCAAGGTCCTGAGCCCGTCGGACGCCTACCGCAGAAACGACGAGACGGGCGGCTGGACCGACATGTCCAACGACGCCGACTACATGGCCTCCCAGGTCGCGAACGGGCTGGACCTCAAGATCGTGGGCGTCGTGAAGCCCAACGGGTCCTCGGACGCCAACGCGCTGCAGTCCGGCGTCAACTACACGCACGGCCTCACCGAGGAGCTCATGGCCCGCGCGGCCAACTCGGACATCGTGAAGCAGCAGCTCGCGAACCCCGACGTCGACGTGTTCACGGGCAAGACGTTCGACGAGCTGGCCGACGAGAGCAAGCAGGGCATGGACCTGTCGAGCGTGTTCTCCGTGGACGAGGCGGCGCTCAAGCGGGCGTTCTCGTTCGATGCCTCGGCGCTCAACCTGTCCGGCTTTGACATGGGCGGCCTCGACATGGGCAACGTCGAGATAGACCTGTCGGGGGTGGCGAGTGACGTCGACCTCGACAAGATCATGGCCGGCGCGCCCACACCCGACCTCTCCGGCGCCATCGACGGCGCGCTCACGCCCGAGCAGCTCCAGCAGCTCGAGGCGGGTGCCACGCAGCTGCTGAACGGCTTTCTCAAGTCCGACGAGTTCAAGGCCGTGCTCGACGAGTACCTCAAGGACCCCTCAGCCGGCCTCGACGCGAGCAAGCTTGCGGACGCGTTCGGTGCCTACGTCGCGAGCGATGCGGACGCGCAGCAGGTCATGGCCCAGATGAGGGCGCTTCTCGGCGATGCCGTCTCCGAGCGCCTTCAGCAGGTGCTCTCCGACTACGTCAAGAGCAGCCTCGCCCCCTATCTCGAGGGCGTGGTCTCCCAGCTCATGCAGCAGGTGGGCGAGGGCATCGCCGCGAGCGTGTCCGGCCAGCTCGAGGCGGCGCTCACGCAGGTCATGGCCGGCATGGGCGAGCAACTCGCGAGCGGCATGCAGAACGCCTTCCACGTGGACGCGAGCGCGTTCGTGAGCGCCATCCACTTCAACATGACGGCCGAGGACCTCACGTCGCTCATGACGAGCTACGCCAACGCGAGCAGGCTCACCTACGACAACAACCTCACCACGCTGGGATACGCGGACGAGAGCGACCCCCAGTCCATCAAGATCTACCCCGTGGACTTCGACGCCAAGGAGCGCGTGCTGAGCCGCATCGATGCGTACAACGAGCAGGCCAAGGCGGCTGGGCAGGAGGACCGCGCCATCTCCTATACCGACTACATGGGCGTCATCATGGGCAGCGTGACCGACATCGTGAACATGATCTCGCTCGTGCTCATCGCGTTCGTGAGCATCTCGCTTGTGGTGAGCTCCATCATGATCGGCATCATCACCTACATCAGCGTGCTCGAGCGCAAGAAGGAGATCGGCATCCTGCGTGCCATGGGCGCCTCGAAGAGCAACGTCGCGAACGTCTTCAACGCCGAGACGTTCATCGAGGGCCTCATCGCCGGCGTGTTCGCCATTGCCGTGGTGGTGGCCGTGTCGTTCCCGGTGAACGCGTGGGTCGAGGCCGCGCACAATGTGAGCAACATCATGAGCCTGCCCGTGGGTGCCGCGCTTGGGCTCATCGTGATATCCGTGCTGCTCACGGTGATCGCGGGCCTGATTCCGTCCTTCTCGGCCGCAAGGCGCGATCCCGTGGAGGCCCTCCGCAGCGAGTAGCGGGACATCGGGGACGGGTTCGTTTGCTCCATCCGGGGCGCTGTCGGCGAGGCTGCCGACAGCGCCCCTTTGCTACACCGTCAGCGTGGCGAGAAGCGCGGCGTGGTCGGAGCCGGGGATGGCGAGCGTCTGGAGGCCGGTTGCCGCGACGTCTGCGCTCGTGACCACGTGGTCGATGCCACAGAGCGCGGGCACGGCGCCGTTCGAGGGCCAGGTTGTCACGAGCCCCTGGCCGGCCTCGCGCGCGGCGTCGTGGAGCGTGGCGCCGCCTGCCTCACCCTCGCCGAGCATCGCGCGGAACGGCGCGTGGTCGTACGTGGCGTTGAAGTCGCCCATGAGCACGTAGGACGTGGCCGGGTCTGCGGCGACCCTCTCTCGCACGACGCCGAGCTCCTCGATGCTCCCGCGCCACAGGCCCCAGTAGCCCGGACCCGGCGAGCACGTGTGGACGGACACGACGCGCAGCCGCACCGTGGCGCCGCTCGGGCGCGTGACCTCGATGGTGCCCGCCGGCATGGCCGAGGCGGACGAGCCGATGTCGTCGCTGGCCACGTCTGTCAGCGGGTAGGCGCTCCACACGCCGTTGCCGTACACGCCGTCAGACGAGGAGCGCTCGGAGTGGGGGAGCAGCTCGTCGATGCCGGCGGCCTTGAGCCGCTCGACGAACTCAACGGTGGTCTCCTGCAGCGTGAGTACCTGGACGTGCTGCTCGCGAACGGCGGCGACGATGTCCTCGGCGCTCGCGGCGCCCCTGTAGACGTTGCACGTCATGACGCGAAGCGACACCGTGTCGCCGGCGGCCTGGATGCCCTCGACGCGGGGCGAGGGCGTGGCGAGCGGTGCCATCCACACAGCCTCGAGCGCAAGCGCGATGACGGCCACGATGCGGACGATGCGGCGCCCCACGTGGCGGTGGCGCCAAGCACGCGGTGCGAGCGTGAGTGCGAGCGCAAGAACCGCCGTGGCGGCGTACAGGGGCGTCACGGCGGTGATGACGGGAAGAAACGGCAGGTCGGAGATGCTGACGGGGAGCAGGCGTGCCACAACGCCCGCGGCCGTGAGCGCGGCAAGCAGCCAGGCTGCAGTGCGCATGTCATCCTCCTCGCGGTCGTTGTGTGTGCGCGTCTCTCGGACACCCAACTATGCCACCGTTTGGGTACTCTTCACCCAAACGGCAACGTCCCAAAAGTGTCAGTCACTTTTGGGCATACGAGGGGAGCGCACATGCGGAGTGGCGAGCGACAGGCGCGGATTGGCGAGGCCATACGTGCCGCCAACGACGCGCTGGCTCATCTCGAGCGCGCGGCCGACCTTCTCGACGACGCGAGCCGCTGGGGTATGGTTGACATGCTGGGCGGAAGCTTCGCCACGACGCTGCTCAAGCACCGCAAGATCGATGATGCACAGGACGAGGTGGACGCCGCCAAGCGGTCGCTGCGGTTCTTCGTGGGGCAGGCGGACGGCATCGAGGGCGTGGGCCTCAACGTGGAGCTCGGCGGGGTACTGCAGTTCTTCGACCTGTTCTGTGACAACATCATCAACGACCTGTTTGCCCAGCGGCGCATCAAGGACTCGCAGCGTCGCGTTGACGAGGCGATCGCCGAGGTCACGCGCGTGCGAGACCAGCTCTGCCGGATGTGAGCGCGGGATGGTGACAGATTGACCCCGTCCCCAACTGTCATGGTGACGCTTGGGGACGGGGTCAATCTGTCACCAGGCTGCCGCGGTGGCTCTCCTAGCGCATCACGTACATCGTCATCGTGGCCACGGCGAGCGGGCGGCCGTCCTGGTTGGTGAGCGTGACCTCGTTCACGATGGTCGTGCGGCCCCAGTGCAGCGCGCGCACGTCGATGTCCACCGTGTCTCCCGGCCAGCCGCCGTGTAGGTAGTTGATGGAGGCGTTCTGCGTCACGCAGTCCAGGCCATGCGAGAACACCAAGGCGCCGCTCGAGGCGTCGCACAGCGTGAACAGCCAGCCGCCGTGGGCAAAGCCGCGCGGGTTGAGCGCGTCGTCGGCGACGTGCGTGCGCAGGCGGATCTCGCGCGGCTCCACGCTCAGGAGCTCCATGTCTCCCAGGCAGCGCACCTCCTTGAAGTCCACGGGGAGGCGCTCCTCAAGCAGCTTGCGCTGCGCGTCGAGGGTTTGCTGGGACACGGGATTGCTGTCACTCATGGGATGGTGCGTACCTTTCTAGAACGAGAGCTGGTAGGCCAGGCGGGGGTCGCCGTCGGCCAGATGGGTGATGCCGCAGTACGAGAAGCCGGCCTTGGCAACGAGGTGCTGCATGGTCTTGTTGTCCTCGTGCGTGTCGATGCGAATGTCATGCAGGCCGAGGCGCTCGGCGCGCGCCCGCGCAAACGCAACGATGCTCGCGAACACGCCGTGGCCGGTGCCGTCGCTTGCGACGCGGTGAATCGTGACGTAGGGCGCGTCGTTGGGCCATGCGCCGTCATAGATGCGCGCGTAGGTGGGGTCCGGCTCCGTATAGAGCGAGAAGGCAAAGTGCGGCTCATCGGCTTCGTCCACGCCCACGAGGCAGGCGCCGGCGCGGACGGTCTCGGCGATCTCATCGTGCGTGGGGCGGCCGTCTCCCCACTGGGTTGGGTTGCCGTTCTCGGCCATGAAGCGGCGGGCCGCGGCGTAGATGCGCTCGAGCGCGTCCAGGTCGCCGGTCGTGGCGGTGCGAATCTGCAAGTCTGCTCCTTTCGCCTGCTAGGCGCTCACGAGGGGCGTGAGCTCGCCCTGGGCAAGCAACGTGACCTCGTGCATCGCGCGCGAGACGGCCGTGTAGAGGCGTCGGCGCGCGAGCGGGGTGTCCGGGTAGGTCTCGGCGCTGGCATCCGGAATGATGACGTGGTCGAACTCGAGGCCCTTGGCTAGCCGCAGCGACATGAGCACGACGCCCGCCGCGGGCAGCTCGCGGTCGTTCTTGATGACGTCTGCGGTGTCGCCGAGCTGCTTGGCAAGCCAGCTCACGGCGCCGTCGTCTGCCGCCACCACGGCCGTGAGGCCCTCGGCGTCGTGTGCCGCGGAAACCTCGGCGCGCAGGGCGTCAAGGAACGCGTCGCGGTCTGGCAGCGCCTCGATGCGCGGTGCCACGCCGGAGCGGTGCACGCTCGCGAGCTTCACGGGCTCGTCGTGCTCCACGAGGCCGCTGAACAACGCCGTGATCTCTGGGCTGGAGCGGTAGCTCGTGAGCAGGCGGCACACGTCGACGTGCCCGTGCGTGCGGCAGAACAGCTCGCGGATCTGCGCAAAGCTCGCCGTGCCCTCGCGGATGGCCTGGTGCTCGTCTCCGAGCATGAGGAAGTGCGCGCGGGAGAAGTGGCGGGCGAGCACCATGAGCTGTGCCACCGTGTAGTCCTGGACCTCGTCGATCATGACGTAGCGCGCGTCCGTGTCGCCGCGACCAGTCACGAGAAGTCGCAGGTAGAGCCATTCGCTGGCGCTCACGCTTGGCTTGTTGAGCATGCGCATGGCAATGCGGTCCAGGCGAAGCCACGTCAGGCGGTCAATCTCGTCATGCGCGGCGGCAAAGCGCTGCTCGAGCCAGCGGCGCGTGAGCGCGGCCGTCTCCTGCTCGTTCTCGGGGCTGACCGTCTCGCCAAAGAAGCGCACCTGGTCGTCCACGTCCAGGCCGAGCATCTCCTCCTGGAGCTCCTCGTCCTTGGCCATGCTCGCGATGCGGCGGTTCACGCGGTCGTGCAGGTCGTCGGTGACGAGTGCGCAGAAGCGCGGGCCCACGCCAAAGCGTGCGAACTTGTCCACGGCGCCCTCGACCTGGTTGGCCTTGAGCAGCACCGTGTCTCCCACGCGAATCTCTCGCAGGTCGGAGACCGTGAGGAAGAGCGACCCCATGCCCGCCTCGAGTGCCTCGAGGCTCGCGGGATCCGTGTCCACGCCGAGATCTCGACCGCCGGCACCCTGGGCCTCGCAGAAGTCGCGCCAGGTGTAGACCTGCGGGTTTGCCTCACCCATGGACGGCAGGACGTTGTCGATGTAGTGCTCGAACACGGCGTTGGGGCCAAAGAGGTGCACCTGGCTGGGGGAGAGCGTCTCGCGCTCGCGGTAGAGGAGAAACGCTATGCGCTGGAGCATGACCGACGTCTTGCCCGAGCCGGCGATGCCGTTCACGAGAAGCGCGGGGACGTCCTCGTGGCGGACGACCTCGTTCTGCTCGCGCTGGATCGTGGCCGTGATGTCCTTGAGCTTCTCGGAGTGGTGGCGGCGCAGCGCCCCCAGCAGCAGCGAGTCCTCGATGGCGATCGTGGTGTCGAAGTAGGTGTTGAGGTGGTTGCGCGTTATGTCGAACTGGCGGCGAAGCTCGAGGTCAACGGTGCGTGTGCGACCGTTGACGGTGTAGCTCGTCTGGCCGTTCTCCTGGTTGTAGTACGTCTCGGCGACGGGGTTGCGCCAGTCCACGATGAGCGGGCGGCTGCGCTCGTCGGTCATTCCGGCGGCGCCGATGTAGACGTCGCGGGCGGGGCGGTCGGGCGCCATCTTGAGGCGGACCTTGGCAAAGTAGGGCTGGCGCAGGAGCAGCAGCAGGCGGCGTAGCTTGTCGACGGAGAAGTCGTGGTACTGGTTGTAGGCGTCGATGACGGAGTTGAGCGTCTCGATGGCGGCGAGCGTCTCCATGACCTCGTCGGCCGCGCCGCCGAAGTCCGGGCGAATCTCGTCCGACAGCGCGCGCAGGTCTGCGGCGGCGCCCTCGTGGCCGTGCTCGAGCTCGGCGGCGAGCTCGTCTCGCATGGCGGAGAGCTTTGCGTAGATCTCATCGAGGTGGGCCTGCTCCTCGATGAGCACCGGGTCTTGCTCGTCGATGGTGCCGGCGGCGTCAACGCCGGTGTCTAGCTGCACTTTGTTGGTGTCGCTCATGAATGGGTGCTGCCTTCCGCTCGCGGGTGCGCTCAAAAACGTGGCTATCAACTTTAGCGCACCTGCGGGCGGCCATGTGTTGCGCAGGTGTGAAGCATGGGCCGCGGCGTCTGCGCCCGCATGGGACGGATGCGGCAGGCTTCCGGGGACGCGGCCTGTGCCCGCGGCTACTCCACCTTGGGGCCGCGGACGAACCAGAGCAGCTCCGCGCCCGCGGCTGCGTGCCGCGGCGAGCCGGCAAGGTGCACTGCGGCGACCGACCCGGGGGCAAACGAGAGGTCGACGCCCGTGAGGTCCGCGAGCTCGTCCTCCATGAACGGGATGTGCCCCACGGCCACGATGCAGGCGCCATCGGGCGTTTGCTCGAGGAGCGTTTGGAAGGCGTCGTCATCCTGTTCGAGCAGGCAGGGAAGCTCGCGGGTCGCACCGATCTTGACGCCGCTGCGGACGAGTGCGCGGGACACCTGCGACGCCGTCTGGCGGGCGCGCAGGGCCGGGCTGACCCACAGCTCAGCGGATTCGGTGCCTCTGAGCAGCGAGAACGTGGTCTTGTAGGTGGCCTCGAGCGCCGCGGCCGCGCCGGGGACGAGCGCGCGGTCTGCGTCTTTGAGGCCCAGCCAGGGCTTCTCCGCCTTGCCGTGGCGTACGAGGATGAGCGTTCTTGCCATGTGGGCCTCCTATTTTGGTCGTTATGGGGTCTTGTATTCCCATTTTTGTCTTGCGGGAGACGTGAGCGGTGCGCCGGCGGCATTCGTTTTCGCGCTCGCTTCCAAGTTGCGCGCCGCGTATCCGTCGGGGGCAGTTTGACGAATCTCGATGCGCTGCAGCTGTCATAAAACCAATCGAAAGTGCGACGAGTTGTCTGATGGGGCTCCCTCGTTTGCGATTCGACGGGTCTCCCTGTCCGGTGAGCTCGTGTTTCCGAACGATACTCGTAAACTGTTCGGAAAAAACAGCAGCTGTGCCGAGGCGCCGCTGGTGGCACGTACCCAATCGCACTTTCGATTAATTTTGTGACAAGACGGACGCAAAGATGCCCGAATGGGCCGCTTCATTCGGCCGCTTATGGGCGCTCGCGCAACGCGCTATAGTGGATGCCCGCCTCCGGCCGCACGCGCGCATCCGTGCGACGGCCGGGCAATCGCACCCAAACCAGACCATGGAGGCACGCATGATCGTCCGCCTGAACAAGGCCGTCCTGCACGTTCTCGACCTCGACTCTGCTGTAAGCGTGCTGTCCAAGGCCGAGCTCGACCTGGAGGAGAAGCCCGTCAAGTCCTACGTGCAGAGCATCTGCCGCAAGGCGTTGGGCTCCACGGACTGCCGTCACGGCAACTTCGGCACGGACAACGCGCTCGCCACGAAGGTGAGCCGCTACCTTCATGGTGCCGACGAGTTCGTGCCCCTCACGGCCGAGATGGCGAGCTTCGTGTTCGGCGAGATCCAGCGTGCGGACGGCGCCAAGAGCACCGACATGCTCGTGGCCGACTTCATGGACGGGGACGACACCCGTTACCTTGGACTTTTCCTGCTCGAGGGCAAGAAGGCCTTCGTGCACGACGTGAGCCAGGCCGGCTCCATGGTGAGCTGTGACATCGTGCGCCGCTATGGCGTGCTGCCGGCGGCCACCCAGAAGCTCGCGAGCTGGGCCGTCGTGCGCGCGGACAACCTGGAGATTTCTTACGTGGACAAGCCGCGTTCCATCGACGGGCAGGACGTGCTCGTGCTGCCGGAGGGGCTGCTGCAGTGCAGCTCCGAGGCGAGCGCCCGCGAGACCATCGACTGCGTGACCGAGATCGTGGAGCAGGTGGCCGAGGAGCACGGCGCCAACGCGGCGCTGGCGCTGTCGAAGGCGAAGGCCTACGTGGCCGAGCAGGTCGACGAGCAGGACTCCTTCTCGCGCGACGGCCTGGCCGAGAAGGTCTTCGAGGACTCCGAGCCCGCGCGCAAGGCGTTCGAGACGGCCGCCGAGGTGCGGCACCTGCCCGAGCGCGTGGCCGTGGACCGCAGAGCCGTGGCCCAGAAGCGCGTTCGTTGCCACAGAATCGTGACGGACACGGGCATCGAGGTGTCGTTCCCGGCCGAGTACGGCGACGACCCCGAGTTCATCCAGTTCTCCACCGAGGAGAACGGCCTCATCTCCATCGAGCTCAAGAACATCGGCAGCATCGAGAACAAGTAAGGGCGTGTGGCGGCACAGCGATTCTTGCGCGAGAATTGTGGAGAAGCCTTCACATTGTTGACGGGTGGGGGAGAGACGCGTATATTCTCTTCTTGCGCAAACGCGCACTCACATATTGCGGGGTGGAGCAGTCTGGTAGCTCGTCGGGCTCATAACCCGAAGGTCGTAGGTTCAAATCCTGCCCCCGCGACCAAATGTTACGAGGTCGGAAGCCCAGTGCTTCCGACCTCTTTTGTGCTTGGAACTAGGCTGGAACTACTTTGGAACTACGGATTATCCCTGTGAAGAAATGACAATGGGCGGGACCCGGAAAAGCAGGCCCCGCGCCTGTCCGAACGCTGCAAAGCTAGAGCTTTGACGTGCGCGAGGTTGGCAGGTGCGCACCGGCGTGCCCTATGACGAGGAGCCTGGTCTCGATGTCTGCGCAGTAGTAGATTCTGAACATCTCGTCCCTTGGGCCGCTCTTCCCCTTTACGTGCGGGGTTATGTCGATCTCCCTTCCCCTGAACGTCCTCTTGCGCATCCTCATGAAGCTGCCGTTGGTCTTGGTGTATCCGGACTCGGTCAGGGAGTGCTTGAATGCGGTCCTGCGGTAGAACTCCTCCGATATGTCGATCGACTCGCCGGAGAAGTGGAGGTCCCAGAGGGTGTTCGCCATCGCACTCAGCAGTTGCCACGCCTCGTCTACGTCCGCGCGGTAGCTTTTCGCAGAGGCGTATGCCTCGGGCAGGACCGAGATCCTATTCGGCCACAGACTCTCCGCGAGGTGGAGCTCGTCGGCCAGACACGTGGGAATATGCCTCAGGGACGATATGACCGACGCTGCGCGCCCGAGGGACTTGTTCTCCTCCTGGAGGTCGTCGGCCCTGCTGCTGGCCTCTTGGAGCCTGTAGGAGAGTGATGACGCCTTGTCCTCTAGGTCTGAGTACTTTTTCTGCAGCTCGTCCGCTCTGTGGGCTTCCTCTTCGTAGCTCGATGAGTATTCGTCGGCGATGGCTTGCCACTCGGCGAGCTCGTCTCTCAGGTTCGCGACGTCGGCGGCCTTGTCGGGCGACTGGACGGCCGAGCCCGCGATGAGACTCCTGCTCTTCAGCTCCCTGTACTGCTCGCCGAGCCTTCGTGCTGATTCGAGTGCCTGGGCGTGCTCGACGTCGGCTACCCCCAGCACGTCGTTCTCGTCGCTTGAGACGGCCCGTCCGAGGCTCCCCGCGATGATCTCGATGAACTTCGCCGTGTGCGTCTCGTCGCCGCCGCAGAGCTCGTCGATCCTTGCCTTTGGGAAGAACGGGCTGCTTCTCCAGCCGTCCTCGTCGGAGAGGTCCACGCCTGGCCTGTAGATTCTCAGCGTGCTGGGGCCGCACCTGTAGTTGAAGGACGCCTTTCCGCGGGCGAAGAGCCTGAACAGCCTCTCCCGGGCGCTCGCGTCTCGCCAGTCGACCACGTAGACATTCGTCATGCCGACCAGCTTGTTGGCGAACTCCTCGGCGTCCCAGACGGGCGTGGCACCCTTCTCGTCGGTGCACATGAGGATGAGGGGGAGCTCCCTTTGGCTGCTTGTGAGGTTGGCCGTGAAGTCCTCGTCGAAGTCGACGTCCGAGAGGTACGTCTCGCCGTCTCTGAGGACGGTCTCCCCGACGCAGCACTGATAGGGGGCGAGGCCGATTATCTCCCTTACGAACTTTGGGACGTTGGCGAATGGCGCGAACCCCTGCCTGCCGATGTATCCCGGCTTCGAGTAGTAGGAGATGCGCACGTTGACCCTGGCGGTCCCTCCCTTGTCGGATGAGATTCCGACGCTCGTGTGCCATCGCCTGAACCACAGCCTCTGGTCCTGCTCGTCATACTCCATGGCCCATAGCTGTCTGCCACCGTGCGACGTAGCTTGGACCCGCAGACAGGTCTCCTCGACGCCTGCGCCGCTGTCGTAGCCCTTGGGATAGGAGATGGTGCCCGAGAAGAACGCCTCCTTGGCCGAGGCAGCGGAGAGGGCGCCGAAGAGCTCGGAGCGCCTCCAGTGCTCCTTCTCCCTCACCCAGTCCCACAGGACTTGGCATAGCTTCGGAAGGGCGGGGTTCTGCGTCGTGTAAGGGTAGACATCGAACTTGGCGCGGTAGTGAAGCTCCTCGTTTTCTATACGCATCCTCGGCTCCTTTCACGAGACGAGTGGAAGAGGGAGGCTAGCATGCCCTCCATGCGACAGGCCAGCTTGCGGGTTTGGCGACCTCCCTGATCGGTGGGAGCCCTGCTACGATCTCGTTCGTTCTCATGGACACGGTGACGAGGCGGCAGGCGAGGTCGAGGATGTAGCGCGGGTCGTCGCTGTACTCGTTGGGGTCGTTCACGATGCCCGTGGCCTTGTCGGTCTTCACCTGGTAGCGGTCGACCATCCAGTCGAGCGGGCTGCGGCCGTTCACGACGTAGTCCTGCGCCTCCTCGGGGATGCCCTTGATGGAGACGCGCTTGTTGTAGACGAGCGTCGTGTGGTCCTTCTCGAGCTTGCCAGTCTCGGGGTTCCTTCTCTTGCCCCACTTGAGCTTCTCGACGGGGCCGGGATCATCGCCGGGTGCCACGCCCGCGACCTCCAGGTTGGGCCAGGGCTCGACGGACTCGTAGCCCAGGTGCAACTCGCCGAGCGCAAGCCCGGCCTCGCAGAACGCCTCGAAGTCCTCCACGAGAGAAACGCGCGGCAGCTCCCTCTGCAGGTTTGCCGAGAATCGGGCGCGGTACTCGGTACTGTGCAGGACGCCGTAGACGTACCAGAACACGTCCTCCTTGGAGACGCCGGCGCCGCCCCTGGACTTGGGGCGGGCGGCGAAGGCCATGGGGTCGGCGTCGCGGAACACGCGCAGGGCCTCGTCGGTTATGGCGTCATGGCGCACGTAGCGGTTGCCCCACGCGTCGCGAACCACCCTCTCGCCGCCCTCGGCGACCAGGCTCATGGTCGAGCCGTCGTCCTTCTCGTACCAGTAGAGCGGAAAGCACTGCCCGTGATGGTTCAGCTCGAGGTCGGGCAGGACGTCGCTAATGAACGTGCCGCGCTCGCCTGTGTCAATGACGACATTCTCCGCGCACTCGTTGGGACGGATGAGGGGGAAGAGGACATTGGCGATTGCAGGTCTGTGGATGACGATCTTGTCGAAATAGCACCACTGCTTACAAAATGGCCGGTAAGAAGTACTGATGATGTTGTCTGGGGAGAAGGTGTCCTTCCGCAGCGCTGCGCAGTGGTTTTGTAGCGACGACGACCACTTGATCTTCTTGGGGTCTTTCTCGGCTGTCGAGTAATCCCAGCCGTGTTCCTCGGCTCTCTCGACCTCGCCGTTGTAGACGTCAATGAAGTCGCTCATCCGGGGAGCCAGTTCCTGGCGTGAGAACGAATACACCCAGACGTCCCTGTTCGTGCCGAGACCGAGCATGTATTTGCTGAACACTCCTGTGTGGCTCTTTGTCCCGATGGGCGCAAGCTCGTACCACCCTTCGTCGCGCTGGTCGAGCCAGTCGCCGTGGCGGTCCTGCGAGAGCGTCTCCCACCTGGGGTCGTGGTCGCGGTAGGATGCCACGGCGGTAAGCTTCTCTTCCTGGGTGAGGTACTCGCCGACGCAGTGGTAGTGGATGGCGCCGCGCTCGTCAGAGGCGGGGCTCTTCACGAGCATGGTGATGGCGATGGGCGCACGGCTCCCGCTGCCGAAGACGTTCCCCGCCTGCTTCTTTCGCTCTTCACCTTGAGTCCGAGCATTCCCCAGCAGGTCGAAGACGTAGATCGAGTTGAACTCCTCGGAGAAGCAACGGCGCACGCCGGCGCCCTGCTCGCTCCTCAGCCAGCCGGCGTTGGTGACGAAGCACACGATGCCCTCGTCGCCGATGCGGTCGGACGCCCATCGGAACGCCTCGATGTAAGAGTCGTACAGTTGACGGGCGCTTGCGACAGCACCTGCTTTATTGGCATATGTGTCACGTATCCGGCCTTCAAGTGTGGGGTAACTCTCGTTCTGGTTGTCATCGTTGGCGTTCCTCTGCCCCGCGGAGTAGGGCGGGTTGCCGACGATGACGGTGATGGGCGTCTCCTGCTGGCGCAGGACGCGCTCGGAGTTGTCCACGAACATGCCGAGGTCGAGCTCGTTGGCCTGCTCGTCCATCTGGAACGTGTCGGTGAGCACGGCGCCGTCGAAGGGCACGTACTCGCCGCCCACGCGGGAGTGGTAGGCGTACTCGACGTTCACGACCATGATGTAGTAGGCGAGCAGCAGGATCTCGTTGGAGTGCAGCTCGTGGGCGTACTTGTGCGGCAGCGCCCCCACGGGCATGAGCTCGGGGTCGCTCACGAGCTGTGCCATGTAGGAGCCCGTGCCCGAGAACGGGTCGAGGATGTGGACGCCCTCGTCGCTGAGCCTCCGGCCGAACTCGCACTGCAGCATCCTGTCGGTGGCGTGGAGCATGTAGTCCACGATCTGGATGGGCGTGTAGACGATGCCCAGCTTCTCGCTCGTGCGCGTGAACGCCTTCGAGAAGAAGTCGTTGTAGAGGTCCTTGATGAGCGCCTGGCGGTTCGAGTCGGTGCGGCAGAAGGAGGCGCGCCGCCGGACGCTCTTGTAGAGCTCGTCCAGGCTGCGCTGGTCGTCTGGCCGAGAGGTCTCCCACGCCGTGCCCCCTGAGCGCGTCGAGGAAGCGCGTGATGGCGACCGACACGGGGTTGGTCTTCGCGAAGGCGTAGTCGCCAAAGAGCGCGTCGAATACGGGCAGCGTCACCATGTGCTGAGCGACCATCTCGACGGCCGCCTGCTCGGTGATGCCGGGGTTGAGCGAGTCCCGCAGGGACTTGAGGAAGGAGTCCATGGCGTCGCGCGCCACCGGGTCCTCGGCAACGGCGCCCTCGATCTGGCCCACGTGCGCCTGGGCGATGCGACCCACGTCCTCGGCCCAGCTCGACCAGTAGACCTTGCTTCCGCACTTTTCGACCGCCTTGGCGTAGACGGCCCGCTCGAGGTCCGTGACGCCGAAGTCGAGGGCGAGGGTCGTCTGACTGCCCGTGCCCGTGCCGCCGCTGTCGGTTGGCCGCTCGGAGTCGTCGCCGCCGGAGCCGGCGCCTATGCCGAGCCCCTTGCGCTTCTTGCGGGGCTTTCGCATGGGGAGGCTGTTGATGTAGGCGTCGATGCGCTGGTCGTGGCTTCGCAGGGCCTGCAGCACGCCCCACACCACGTCGAAGGAGTCCGACCGGTTCAGGGCCTCCTCGGGCGTCATCTCGGAGGGGATGGCGACGGGCAGGATGATGTAGCCGAGCTTCTTCTCGTCGGGCTGTCCCTTGTGGAAGGTGCGCATGACGCGGCCCACGGCCTGCACGACGTCCACCTTGGAACGCTTGGGGGAGAAGAAGATCACGGCGTCGAGCGACGGGACGTCCACGCCCTCGGCGAGGCAGCGGGCGTTGGTGAGGATGCGGCACTCGTTCGGCCCGCCCTCGCCGGCGAGCCACCCGAGCTTCTTGGCGCGGGCCTTGGAGTCCATGGAGCCGTCGACGTGGTCGAGCGCGCAGTCGGGGCCGCCTGCGTCGCCCGTCGAGTGCACATAGGCCTCCACGACCTTCGGGAACGCCTCGTCGATGTCCTTGGAGCTCTGGATGGTCGAGCAGAAGCCGACGGCGCGGCGCAGCGGCTTCACGTCGCTCTCCGGGTCGTTCAGGATGTCCGCCAGGCCGTCCTCGTCCCAGCTGTCGAAGTCGTCCACCAGCAGGAAGTCGGGGGTGTCCCCGGCCTCGTCGCCCTCGAGCTCGTTGAGGCGGCGGGTTGCGTCCTCGCCGTGGGTGGCGAGCCCTCGCCAGCAGCCGATGATCTTCGCCTCGTCGCCGATGTCGAGCTCGGCCTCGTCCTCGCCGCGCGTCACGACGATCCTCGTGCCCGGCACGGCGTCCTGGTTGATGGCGAGCACGACGACGCGGTAGTCGCACAGGAGGCCGTCCTCGACCGCCTTCGCGAACGTGAGCTCTTACGCGACGGGGCCGTACTTCTCCTCGTCGTCCATGGAGTAGAGCTCGGCCGCGACCTCGCCTGCCCTCGTCTTGACGTTGTCGCCGTAGACCTTGGGAGTGGCCGTCATGAACAGGCGCTTGTCTGCGCGTATGCGCTCGCCGTCGATGACGATCTGGTAGCTTGCCACGTCATCATCGTCGGCGTACCTCGTGCCTGCCGTGCGGTGCGCCTCGTCGCACACGCACAGGCCGAAGCGGGGCAGGCCGGCGTCCTGGGCGTCCTGGACGACCTGCATGCTCTGGTAGGTGCTGAAGACGGCTATGAGGGCGTCCGGGTAGCGCTCGCGGGTCCACCGGTAGTTCGCCAGCAACGCCCCCGGGCTCGTGGTCGCCGGGAACGCGACGTCCACGACGCTGTCGAGGAGGTCGTCCTCGCCGGCCTTGGACGCCTTGGCATCCGAACACACCACGAGGGAGCGGAAGGGGACGCGTGCCTGGTTGGTCCACTCGCGCATGGATTGGGCCACGAGGGCGATGGACGGGGCGCAGAACAGCACGTCCCTGCAGCCGGCACCCCTCATGCGTTCCTCGGCCAGCCGTAGGGCCGTGAGGGTCTTTCCCGTGCCGCACGCCATGATCGCCTTGGCGCGGTCGTGCCTCTCGAAGCACGACTGGATGTCATGAATGGCCTCGCGCTGGTGAGGACGCGGGTCGAACGTGCGCGCCCAGCGCGCCTCCGCGTCCTCGGCGCGCTGCTGCATGAGCAGCGACCAGTCGACGTTGGACTGCTCCATGTCGGCGGGCGTGAGCGTGAAGGACGTAATCCCGCGGTTTTGGCGGAGGGCGAGCAGGTGGGCGTCCACGTTGGAGGAGATATCCTCGCTCACCGTGGCGATGAGCGTGCCCGTGTATCGCTCGTCCGCTTCCGCCGCCGCGAAGAAGGTCCCGAGGTCGTTGAGGGAGACCTTGTGGCTCGCCTCGAAGTTCTTGCACTGGATGGCCCAGTAGGTCCCCGGCGCGTCCGCGCGCTCGGCCACGATGTCTATCCCCGTGTCGTGGCCCGTCCGCAGCGGGTTCTCGGGGTCGTCCCAGCGCCAGACCATGCCGACGACCTGCTGCATCTGGGGGTCGTTGCGCAGATACCAGGCGCATACCCTCTCCCACAGGTCGCCCTTGTCGTGCTTGGTGCGCTCGTGCGACCCCATGTAGTCGAGCACGTCCGCGAAGGTGACGATTCTGGTCTGGTCAACGGCCATGGTGGGCTCCGTTCGTGTTTGGTTCAGTGGCGCTGTTGTGTCATATGTGCCGGGGGCTTAGGCCTCTCGGCTCTCGTTCTTGTGCTCCCTGTTCCAGATCGATCTGCATGAGCTCCCGCAGAAGCGGCGGTAGGCCCCCTGGGTCGTTGCCAGGATGGTCCTGTGGCAGTGCTCGCAGGTCATGAGGTAGTGGTCCGGATGTTCCCGCACACGCGCCCAGAGAGCCTCCGGGAGGTCTCTGTAGGCCGGCGAGACCTCCTTGGCCCACTTGGACGTGTATCCGATCTCCGGGCGGCCCAGGAGGGCGTCAACGCCCCTCAGAAGCCTGTTGGCGAGGTCGAGCTGGGTCTCGCCGTCGCCCTCCTCGATTGCGAGGTATAGCCACTTGTCCTCAACCGGGCGGGCCTCCCTGCCCGCCGTGGTCGCGAGTCCCGAGCCACCGCTTGCCTTGCCAGCCTGCATTGCGGTGATGAACCTGACCCTCTCCTCGCCCCTGAGGCTTGTGACGTACGTCAGACCCATGGCCCTCTGCCTGGAGACGGTCATGCCATCGAACAGCGGGTTGACGGCCGATGGGTCGAACGCGATGCCGTTCCTGACGAAGTTCCCAGGGAAGAAGAACGGGTTGAATCCGAACGGGATGACGTAGGCTGGCGCGTCGAGCTCGACGGGGAGGAACGTCCTCCTCTGCTCGATGCGTTGGAAGCCCGCCAGGGTGAGCAGATCGTCCCGAAGGGACGAAACGCCCTCTGTGGCCTTGCCGCCCGCCTGCTCCATATCGTGGCTCGCGCCGCGGTAGATGCCACCCAGCCTCATGCATATCGAGATGATCGAGCGCAGCATCGCCCAGTCCGCCAGGGGCTCGACGAGGAAGACGCAGCCGTCGCCGTAGTCGCGGCGCTTGGAGAAGGCGCGTTCCTCGCACGCGCGCCGTGCGGCCACCTTCGCTCCGCGCCCGATCGTCTCGAAACCGTTGTCGGTCGCGCGCGAGTACGGGTCGAAGAACGCCTCCTGCCACAGGTAGGTGGGGTCGGGGTCAACGAGGTCTATGGGCGCGTGACCGGATGCGACCTGAGATGGGGTAAGAAGCAGCTTCCCGAGATCTTCCCTGTGGGAGCGAAGGGGGCCGAGTGCCTGGGCCGAGTCGGCCAGGCCCGCGACGTCTCGCGCCAGCATCAGGCCGTTCAGGGCGCTGGCCGACGGAATGGGCGTGGGGAGGTCAAGCTCGTCGGGGCGAACCACCCTGACGAGGCAGTGGGCCTTGCTTCTCGTGTCCCTTGCGATGAACAGGTCCACACTCCGCACGATGGTGCCCTCCTTCGTCCTCTGACGTTCTCATGAATCATAAGTCACGGAACAGCGGAAGAAATCGTAGATTAGTGTTGCATATCGTAAGTTAACGAACTACTATAGAACCGCGCGACTTAGAGCTGATAGCGAGAGAAAGGAACATCATGGTTGAGAACTCTGCGAAGAACGCCGTCTATCAGCCGCCGTTTCGTACGCGTGCGGCTGCCGAGTGGATGGGTGTCTCGGAGAAGCAACTGCTCGACTTCGCCCGCGCGGGACTGATCGGCCGCAAGGTCGGCTCGGTCTGGTTCTTCTCGCAGCGCGAACTCGCCGAGTTCTGCGGCGTCCCCACCGATGACGTCCGTGTTGGCAAGTAAATCGTTGTCGTGGACGGCAAGCCGATGGACGGGAAAAGACCAAAGCTGATTGGCCGAGAGGCGAGCGAGCGTCTCGATGTGGCCCATTGCGCGACCATGTCGCCGCAGCTGAGGGACTGGATGGTGCGTTCAATCGGCTGGGTGGCCGAGAACTGGCCAAACAAAGCCACGCGGGCATCGCTCGAGAAGGTCGTAGTCTTCGTTGCCTGGCACGTCGAGTGCGAGTCGTGGCTCAGCGACGGTACCCAGTACGCTACTTTCTCGCTGAGACAGCTGGCTGATGAGCTGGGCTCGAAGCCGGGGACGGTGGGAGAGTGGGTCGGCAAGCTGTGCTTGGCTTGCACGCAGTCAGAGCGTGGCCATCAGGACTGCATGGAGTTACTGAGTAAGGGGGTTAAGCCAATTCTGTCTCGTGAGTGGACCTCGGATAGGCGGGGCCGCGTCTCCGTGTATAGACTCGAGGGAATTGCCCCATTCGTTTCAGTGGTAGAACCAAAACCCGTGCGCCAAAATCCCGGAGAACGGGGCACGGGTAAAGCGGGTTTACCCGTGCCCCAAAAACGAGAACCCGTGCCCCAAAATCGCAAAACCGTACCCCAAAACCCCGAGAAATGCGGCCCCTCTACTCCTTTATCCATTTATGAATTACGCGGGAGCGAAGTTGTCGAAGCCTACGTGGGGATCCGTGAGTCGTTCCCGATGCCGCCCGGACGGCAGGTGAACGGTGTCAACAACGCGATAGCCCGATTACTTGAGCAGGGATTCGAAGCCAAAGAAATCGTTCGAACGGCCCGTCGGTGCGCCAATGAGTGGAAGGCCGGGGCTTCGGAGTCGGCCCTGGCCCTTCTCGAATCGTCCGAGTTTATCTCGCTTCTTTGCCATGAGAGTGGCGAGGCGAACTCTCCATCAAAGCCGGCACATAAATAAAGGAGAAAGACGTGGTGAAGGTCAGGGTCCGGGGGCTTCCCGGCGAGGTCGCCGACTTCGTGGACGCGCTCGAGCGCGCAGGTGTGGTCGTCGACCGGAGCAGGGCGTACCCAGACAGGCATCCGAGCCTCTACGTGCGCGTGTATGTGGACTGCGAGCCGCGGCTCGCATCATCTGCCAGTGAGGAGAGGAGGCTGCCGTGATAGAGGTTGATGGCGTGAGGCTGCGCACCGAGCGGGAGTGGGAGAGGGTCCATCGCCACGTGCTCAGACGTGAGCTTGCGAGGGGCGTCACTCGCGAGTGGGCGTCCCCGGCTGGCAGGTCGCGGGCGACTTGGTACCGCGAGGACCAGACCCGCCCGTGGACGGACAGGGAGGTCTCGAGGGCCAGGAGGGAGCGCGCGGCCGCGCGCCTAGAGGCGAAGCTCGACGACGCCCGCAGACAGGCATCGCGCGAGCAGAGGCGGCGCGACCTGGGGGAGGCGCAGGGCCGTCCCGGAGGGGCCGTCGACGACTGGTGCACGGCGTTCCAGTGGGTCGACATGGGCTTCGTGCCCTTGGCCTCAGCCCGCTGGTGCCTTGGTGACGGGAGCGAGCGAGGGCGCTCCGAGACTTACTACTATTGCCCTCCGTGGGATGTCCGGTGGCTGCCAGGGCGGGCGGCCGAGCTTCTCGCGAGTGGGCCGCGAGAGTTTGACAGGCTTCCTGACGGAAGGCCGTACGATGGCCATCCCTGGTGGTAGGAGCCGCCGACGACGCACGTCATGTGCCTAGCCTTCGTCCCCGCCCCCTTGGCCGGAGGCCGAGTTCGGGTTCGTGGTCCCGCATACGGACCTCCGTCTCTCGACCAATTCTCGTTTCGTTGGCGGATGGCATGATTTCAGGCCGTTCCGTCCCGCAAATCGTTGCGTGTCTCGATGCCGGGGTTTTCGACGGCCGCGCGTAGCGCAGCGGTCCCGCCCAAGACCCGGAGCGAGCGCGGGTGTCGGAAACCCGGCATGGCATCCCGCGACGCTAGAACAGCCCCGCGTTGCGCCCGTATGCGAGGCACGCGCGTGCGCACTCGGCCCGCGTCTCCCAGCACTCGTCCATCTCGGCGACGGCGCTCGCCGGGACGCGGACGGTCACGGCCACGGTGTCCTCCGGCCGCGAGCTGCCGTGCGCGCCGACCGTGCAGCTGGTCATGAGGACGTAGCGCTGTATCGCCTCCGCCATCCTCCTCGCGAGCGGCCCGCCCTCCTCCACGTTGGCGACGAGCGCCTCGGCGGGCATCGCGTACAGCACGTCGGCGGGCAGCCCGACGCCGTCGCACGCGTCGGTCCCGTCGCCGTCGCGACCCGTCTTTCGAAGCGCGGCCCGGCACGACTCCGCGACGATCGGCGCTTCGCTGTCGTCGAGCGGCATGCCCAGGAACGTGCTCCACCCACTCCTCATCCGTCGTCCCTCCGCATGTTGATTCCCAGCTAGCATCTAGCTTCATCTTACGACACTCGTGTCATGGAATCGAGGTCGCATCTACCTGGAAATCACTAGGTCGATGCTAGCTTCTTGTATTCAACCTGTATTCACGTTATTTTCTGGCTAGAGCAGCAAGTAGCGTGCTTTTGAATACAAGCTACACTTGTCTCCAAAAGCACTCGGCCTGCGGCCGCACTTGCCCCGCCGTGGCATCGGCGGGGGACGTCGCACGGAACGCGCCCGCGGGCAGGGCCCGCGCGCACCTCCCGTGCCGACCGCGACGCTCCCGACGCCTCCGGACGCACGCTGCCCGCGCACATCCTCCGGCGTCTCCGCGACGCGCGAGGAGGGGGCTCCTCGACCTCCAGGGTATGCGTCGTGTGTGCACTTTCGTGGCCGCCCGACACTCAAAGCGCAAGCGATGGCGCATTGAGTGCACGCTTGCGATGGATGCTCCGCACATGTTGAGCATCGTTCCAATGCGCGTGCCGAGTGGCGAGAGGCGTGCAACCCGATGTGTAGCTGTGTCGTCAATGGCGCGTCGCATTGACGACGTAACAGACGTATGCGGGCATCCCGCGTCGGTTAGCTTGGTTTGGTGAGGCCCCTGACCTTCCCGGGTGACTGCGACTACGGTGTTTGATTCATTCCGTCTCGCTGTGAGGTGCGATGGAAATCACCATGGATCGCCACCCGTTCCTAAGGCATGCGGCGATATAACGGATATGATAGTCTCATAGACATCCGAATAGAGGGGAACTTGCAAAAATGGCTCTCATCCAATGCCCCGAGTGCGGGGGGAAGGTCTCGGACAAAGCAGACGTGTGCATCCACTGTGGCTACCCGCTGAAGGCAGTCTCTGACGATCGAGCGCAGGGGGAGGCGTCGGAGTCTCCTGCGGAGCCGTCCTCCTACGATGTCTGGCTTGTCTCCACTACTGACAAGAGCAGGATTCCGGCAATTAGGGTGGTCCGTGAGGCCACGGGCGCAGACCTGAGGACTGCAAAGGATGCCGTCGAGGGTGCTCCTGTGCTTGTGCTCGACGGTGTGTCCGCTGAGGCTTCCGAGGAGCTTAGGGGGAAGTTCGAATCGGTGGGAGCCAAGGCAGAGATCGTCCCGGCTGGGTCCCGAGCATCGGGTTCGTCCGTTGCTAGGTTGGTCGCGTCGGAGCAGGAGGGCCCGGTGCGCTGTCCCAAGTGCGGCTCGACCTCCGTTGTGACCGGTGCCCGTGGGTTTTCGATCTGGACTGGCTTTCTAGGTTCAGGAAAGACGGTCAACCGCTGCTCGAAGTGCGGATATAAGTGGGAGCCGCGTCTCTAACGCTGGTCGAGCGGCAACACCTCTCCTCTATCCGCTTGGGCTAGGCGATTCTCCCTAGTGCATCTGTGGCTTTGGTAGCGGATGCGAGCGTTGTCGTTTGCGATACCCCGGAAGCAATGAAACCTTGCGAGTGTTGATTCCTTCTCTGGCAAGATTCCGAAGTGCGGTACGAGGCTGGTTTCCCCTTGTCCTTGGCTTCGCGCGGTCTCAGCTCGCGCCAAACACGACACCCGGATTGTATTCGGCATGCCCGTTGAACGGGAAGTTGGCTGTAGCTTGTCTCTCCGCGTTGTCCGCTGTGCGTCGATGGCTCCCGATGGGATACTTGACGAGGACTGGGGTCTACAGGATCTCGTCGAGCCTCTCCATGCCTGCTCGTTTACTGTCCTCGAGGCTGTCTGCATAGACGCGCAGTGTCATTGCCGGGTCGGCGTGACCGAGCAGCACGGAGACGGTCTTGATGTCCACCCCAGATGAGACTGCAATGGTGGCGAACGTGTGGCGAAGGTCATGGAAGGTCGGAGGGCGTCCCTGCGTGCCGACAAGGCGCAGTACGCGCGCGAGTTGGTGCCAATCCTGGCTGAGTCCCTGTGGGCTTTTCCAGGTTGCCTCGATGGCTGATCCGACTACGAATAAGCTATCGGTCCAACCCGCGCCAAGTTCTGCCGCCTCCTCCTTCATAGCCTGCCTGCGCCTCAGAAGAGCCTTGCAGAGTCTAGGGCCGAACGGGATGGCCCTCATTGACGTTGCCGTTTTTGGCGCGGAGAGCTCGAAGTGGCCTTGAGTGCGGGTAAGGGCATGGTTTACGTGAATGATGCCCCGTTCGAAATCGATATCCTGCCACCTCAGCGCGCATACCTCTCCGAGCCTCATGCCAGTCATGAGGGCTATGGTGGCGCCTGTGGCGAGGGGCGTGGGCCCAAATCCCCCAAGGGCGTTCCTCAGCCGCTCAATCTCTGACGTTGGCAAGGCGTTGATGGGCTTGCTACGTCGTTTCGGTGCCTCGACGAGGTCCATGGGGTTGGTTGCGATATCTCCGGCCCTAAGTGCACGCGTGAATACCTGCTTGAGGAATACGTGCGTGTGTGAGAGCGTGGCGGACGCCATCCCGTCCTCTGACAGCTCCTGTTCCCAGGCGGAGATGTCGCTGTGGCTGACCTTGCACATTTGCATGTTGCCAAGTTCGGTCCCAAGGAGGTGTCCAAGATGCGTGCGATAGCCTCGTGTTGTGACGTCACGAACGCTGCCTGATCGCTCCTTTGCCTCGATGAAGTCGCGAACGTACTCGGCTACCGAGAGTTCTGATGACGGTGCCGTCTCCTTGGCCAGGTCTTGCTCGATTAGCTCTCTGCGCCAGTCTCGGAGAACCGTCTCAGCTAGTGACCTCCCGCGATTGTCCCTTGTGACCTTTCCCGTGTTTGGGTCAAGCTTATCTTCATAACAGCGCACGCCCGTGCTCTTGTAGAGGCGCCTCTGCTTGCCGTCTTCCTGCCATGTGACAACGGCTCGCCAAGTGTTTCCATGCTTGTGCACAAAACCAGTACTGTAATTCCGTGGCATTTGGACTCCTTGGAACTGGCTTGGAACTAAATTGGAACTACGACTATGTTCCAGCCGCAGAGTGAGAGTCCGAGTTTTCCCTTCCTTTCTCGATTTTTCCTGTTGGGAGGGGGTTCGGAGTACGCGCAGCAACTCATGGTATGCTGCCGTTCGCCGAGTTGTTTCCCCTCATAACCCGAAGGTCGTAGGTTCAAATCCTGCCCCCGCGACCAAATGTTTCGAGGTCGGAAGACAAATGCTTCCG
>CAKUNF010000009.1 GCA_934668375.1 uncultured Parolsenella sp.
CAGGGACTCGGTGGCTGCGTCGGCGTCGGTCGAGCTGTCTGCATCGGGCTCGGTGGCGGCATCAGTCTCGGCCTGGGTGGAGACGTCGTAGGTGACCTGCGACTCGGCGCTCTCCAGCGCCCACGCGACCTGCATGGGAAGATTGCCGCAGGCAAGGACCGTGGCCAGCAGGCACGTCAGGAGACGCCTTGTCATCGTGCGTATGTTTCTCATGAAGCGCTCCCCCTATTTGGTCGCCGTAATGGTGCCGGCGTTCGTGTAGTCCTGGCCTGCATCGGTCTTGAAGAAGCGGAAAGTGTAGGAGCTGTACTTGCCCACGGCCTTCGTGATGCTTCCGCCGCTGCTTCCGGAGACGCCCTTGAACTCGTCCTGCGTCTGGTCCGGGATGACGCCCGCGGGCCAGCTCACCGTGACGTCACCCTCATACTCCTTGGTGGAGACGGTGAGAATCGCATATGGCGACCCGCTGCTGTCCCCAACCTCCGCGGCGACGCTTGTGTCCTCGGCCGCGATGGCGAACGTGGCCGAGAGCTCCTGCGCGTAGGGCGCGGTTGAGGTCGCCGTCACCTTGTGGACCCCGGCTGAGAGACCCGCGAGCTCGACGGTAGTGGCGCCACCGGCGGGAATGGTGCCAGAGGTCTGCGCACCGCCGTCCACGCTGTAGGTGAACTGGACGGCGCTCTTGCCATGCCGCAGCTCGTCCGCGTAGCCGCGCAGCTCAAAGCTCACGCTCGTGGTGCCCACCGGCAGGCTGTAGCTGGCCTTTCCGTCCGAGGTGAGGAGATCGCTCGTGAAGTAGAACTCCTCGGAGACCGTGCTCTGCTCGCCCGTCTCGCGATGTGCGTACCTGGCCGCGTAGCTGGAGATACCCCCTACGGCAACGATCACGGCAAGCACGAGGAGCGCCACCGCGACCTTTCTTCTGTCTGCCATCTGCTTTGCCATGGGTTATCCCCTAGTCGATCTGCTTCACGTTGATGTTTACCTGCAGGAAGTCCGGAATGTTGGCCAGTGCGTCGTCGTTGCTGGCGCCGTCCCACGTGGCCGTGATCTGGTACGTGTCCGCGCGCGCAGCGCCAGCCGAGAAGCTCATGGAGCCGTCCGTGGCCGAGAAGGTCTGGCTCTTGGAGGCGGAGCTCTCCGTGAACGTGCCGATAGCCGCGCCGTCGCTCGTGCGCGTCACGGTGTAGGTGATGGGCAGGTTGCCGGCGGTCACGAGCTCAATGTCATAGCCCTGCGACACCTCGCTCACGGCGGCGCCGCGCGCGTTGGAGATGGTGAGGGCAAGCGTCTGGGTGCTGCCCGGCTTAATCGTGGTGCCCCAGTCCGTGAACGTCACGGACTCGCTGTGGCCAAAGACGGCCACGCGCGCCTCGTCATGGCTCGTGCCGGCCGTGGTGTAGCGGGCGAGCACGCCGCCCACGCCATGCGAGGTGAGCAGGACCGCGGCAAGCAACACGGCGAGCGTCACTGCCAGGATGTTCTCGCGCTTTGTCGTGGTGCTAGTCCTCATCGTGCTCACCTCCGTCTTGATGGTTGGCCTGCCGTTCCTTGAGCTGCGCTATCTGTGCTCGCAGACGCTGCCGCTCGTCCTCCTCGTCTTCTCGATGCCGCCGGAAGGGCAGTTCCACGAGGAGAAACGCCGCCAGCAGCAGCGCGAGCACGCCGATGGGCGTCTTGAGCGCCGCCACGAGAAGCCCCACCGCCGGCACCACCGCCAGCACGTGGCCAACGATGAGCGCGCGGTCGAAGGGAGCGTCCGCCGTGTTGTTGGCGTCTCCCTGCGTGGTCACGAGGTCTCCATCCACCGCCACAACGCGGTGGGACACGAGGCCGATCGTGGGGTCTTGGTAGACCACGACGTCTCCGATGGCCGGAGCGCCGTCTAAGGCAGCCACAACGAGCAGGTCACCGCGCTGGAATGCCGGCGCCATGCTGTTGGACTCGACCGTGGCAAGACCCACGCCAAAGGGCATGGGCAGCGCGTTGCGCGCGATGCCACCCGCGTTCATGAGGTAGGCGTCAAGGCCCAGCGCGGCGGCAAGCAGCACGAGAAGCAGACGGCGGAGTATGTCGCGAGCGGCGGGCACTAGCGCCCGTCCTCGCCGTTGCGGCGGCGAACGACAATGCCGAGAATGACGAGCAGCAGGCCGACCGTGAGGATAGCGGCAAGCACGGCGAGCGGTGCCGATGTGTCGCCCGTCTGCGGGGCGTGGCCGCCGCGCTCGGAGTACTCGGCCTCGGCCTGCATGTGCAGGGTCACCGTGTAGGTGGCACGGCGGCTGGCGGACTCGTTGCCAAGGGCAGTGTCGCGCCCGTCCGTGGCCTGGCGCAGCTCGGCGGTAGCGCCCTGCTCATAGGGCCAGGACCAGTCGATGCGATAGACGGCGGACTTGCCGGGGGCAAGCTCGCCAGCGTCTGCGAGGTCTGCGCAGGTGGTGGCACCACTCGCGAGGCTCACGGTGAGGGGGATGGTCTGGGTGGTGCCGTCCTGGGCGGTCTCTGCCCAGACGCGATAGGTGGCGGGCTGGCCGCCGGAGTTGCGGACCACGAACTCGTAGGAGCCCTGCGTGCCGGGAGCCACGAGCTTGGTGCCATCCGCGGAGGCCACGACCGTCTGGCCACTCGCGTTGACGTAGGCGTTGTTGAAGAGGTCCATGGTGGCGGTGAGCTCGCTGCCGGTGGCGGCGTCCAGGAAGAGGACCTCTGGGTCACGGCTGGCATAGGTGGCCGCCTGGGCGCCCACGCTGGAGAGGCTCACGACGACGAGCGTGGCGAGCACGAGGGCGCAGGTCCACACGCCCGCCAAGACCCGGCGGCCGCTTCTGTTGTGTGCTGTGGCGCTCATGGTGTCACCTGCTCTGGTGGTCGGGATGCGTTGGTGGTCTTCGGCCTTGCGAGGGGCTGCGTTTGCGCCGCAGCCGCTTGCAAGGCCGAACGGCGCCCGGCCCCAGGGATGTGGGGTCGAGCGCCGTTGCGGGGTTTGGTGCTAGTCGATCTGGGTGAGGGTGGTGGTGATGGAGATGTTCACGTTGGCGCTGCCGGCATCGCCGAGCTTGGTGTCCTTGGTGTCATCGTTGCCCTCGAAGGCCCACTTCCAGGTCACGACAGGGCAGGCGTCCGTCTTGGAGCCGAGGTCAGTGCCAGGCGCGTAGTCGGCCGTGTAGGCCTCGATGGCTGCCTTGATGGCATTCTCGTAGCCAGTGACAGTGCCGGGATATGCGATGGCCTTGCCACCAACGCTCACAACCAGCGGGCAGTAATCAGCGCCGTCAACGGTCCAACCGGTGAGCTTGACCTCAGCCTTATTGGTCACGCGAACGGCAACCTCAGACTTGCCGCCGAGCTCAACGGTGCTCAGACCACCGCTGGTGCCAGGGGCAACGACCTGCTCAGCGTCGTTCGAAGAAACGACGCTGTTGCCCGTATAACCCTGATCATCGGAGGTCGCGTATGTGGTCTTGAACATGGAGTTATCAGACGGAGTCACCGTCACGCCCCATTTAGCAACGCGAGCCGTATCGCTGCTCGAGCCGCTCGTCACGTACTTCGCGAACGTGCCGGACACCAGGCAGGTGCTCAGCATCGCGAGCACGACCATAACGGCCGCGACTCGCATGGTCTTGTTCTTCTTCATGGTTTTCCTTCCTATCGGGAAACTACCGTCCGTCTTGCAACCCAGATTGGGAGCACCCGCCCCGGGAGTAACGCCTTTCTCGGCTTTCTCGCACGCAAATATGAAACGGCGAGGAGAATGGGAGCCCTAATCGAGCTCCGCGTGGTCGCTGCCGTTATCGGCCTCGCCGCTCTTGGCCTGGAGCCGCTCGAGCTCGGCCTTGAGGGCCTCCGTCTCTGCCTGGGACTGCTTGTCGTAGGCGCGGCGACGCAGGATGTCATAGGCGAGCAGCAGCGCCACGGGCACGGCCACGCAGATGACAAGGCCCTGGGTGGACTGCATGAACATGGCGACGTTGCCCAGCCCGGGGATGCGGAACTGGTAGACGCCCACGAGCTTGTCGGCCGTGACGGGAGCGCTGTCCTCGACGTTGTTGGCGTCGCCCTTCGTGGTGAAGACGGGCTGGCCGGACTCATCGGCCGTGATGGCGACGACGCGGTGGGAGACGACGGAGACGCCATTGCCCTCCGGGTCAAAGAAGGAGATGACGTCGCCCTCGCGGACGCTCGTGGCGTCCTGCTGGCGGCAGACGATGAGGTCGCCGGACTGGATCTCCGGGCTCATGGAGTCCGAGAGCACGATGAACGGAACGACGCCGCCCACGCTGGGAACCTCGTCCGAGTTGGTGGCGCCCTTGAACAGCAGGATGCAGTTGACGACCAGAACGGGCACGAGCAACACGCAGATGATGGCGCCGATGACGGTGGCCACCTTGTGGCCCGCGGTCACGACCTCGGCGGACTCGGCACCCGCGGAAGCTACCTCTTTAGAGGTAACCCCCCCCCGATTGGTTTTCGTGCTTGTCCCGTGCTCAGTCATCTGAAAAACTCCCAAAGTCAACCCTGTGTGGCTAAGTTAACAGATTTACCTAATGGAGAGGGGCAAGGTTTTCTGACTGGTAGCAATTCGAGCGCGAGACGTTGTCCTCGCGCGGTTTTTGCTGCATATGGCACGGTGATTGTTTGATTTTTCATGGACGGGAGGGTCGGCGCTCTTACTCGAACGGTTCTCCGATTATGCAAATCAATGGGCCGCACGTTATGCAAATCGACTAGTCTTGCTCGCGCAGACGACCCTGTCAGGCTCAACACGCGGAATCGCGAATAGCTGAAACCGTTTCTTACTCTATTGATGAGGCGACCCAGTTAATAAGACGATTCGGCCAAACATTTATCTGTACTGCTGAACAATTCGTACAGATTGAATGTAATCGAATTCAATATTATTTATACTAACTAGCTAGTTAGTATAAATATACTGTTTGTTTCTCTTTCTTAATGGCACTGGAGGGGGCTTGAAGTACAAGTCACTCGCAAAGCTCTTCTATGCGGACGCTTCCTCAGACCGGTTTTCACGAAACGAGGCCACGGCGCGAGAACGCCTTGAGTCGGATTCGACGTTTCGCACGGGGTATCTGACCGAATACGGCGAGCTGTTCCTCTCCGTGCCGCGCGAGCTGTCGATACTCAACGAGCAGGTCATGCGGCAGGAGCAAAGGGTCGCCTCTCTCCACGCGATGCTGCCTCCCGTCGCCCTCAGCGCGCTCATCAGGGGTCTTGTCATCGATGAGGTGGTCTGCACGAATGAGCTCGAGGGAGTACGCAGCACACACAGACAAATTGACGAGCTCCTCGAGGCAACGCCCTCCCCGACGGCAAACGTTGCCACCAAGCGGTTTCGCGAACTCGCGCGGCTCTACCTTGAGCTGAGCGACAGTCGGCACATCTACCCAAAGACGCCCGAAGACGTACGTGCCATCTATGACCGCATCATGTCTGGCGAAGATCTAGGCGATAACGCACCAGACGGCGAGCTGTTTCGAAAGGGCGAGGTAGAGCTCATCGGTACTGGCCAGAAGGTGATTCACGCCGGGCTCCATCCCGAACAGAAGATCATCTCGGCCATAGGGCAGATGCTCGCAATCGCTGGGTCTACGGCTATACCGCAGACCTACTCGGCCCTTCTCGCGCACTTCATCTTCGAATACATTCACCCCTTCTATGACGGCAATGGGCGTACGGGGCGCTACCTTCTCGCGCTTTATCTCTCAGGCCCGCTCTCCACGATCACGGCGCTCTCGCTCTCTCGCTCGATCGCGGAGAATCGAGCGCCCTACTATCGCGCGTTCAAGGACGCCGAGTTGCCCATAAATCACGGGGAGCTCACGCCATTTGTCCTCACGATGCTTGAATATGTAAGCGAAGCTCAGAAGCGCATCATCGAGGAACTCGAACATGGCCAGGCGCTCCTTGCGAGCGCGGCCCAGGAACTTGAGGGGCTCCGCGAGCGCGAGAACCTTAGCGACCGGGAGCGCGACCTGCTCTTTCTCCTTCTCCAGCACTCGGTCTTCGGCGCGTTCCCAGACGTGCCGACCGCCACACTCAGCGAGGAGATGGGGCTTGGAGTGCAGATGACGAGACGTCACCTCAAGCGACTCGAAGGAGAGGGGCTTGTCGAAAGAACCAGCGCGAGACCCGTCAGGTTCTCCCTGGGCGACAGGGCCCGCAAGCTTTTGCTCACCGAGGAGTAGCATTGCAGGCGAACAAGGAGACGTCCATGCACATAGACAGGGCGCGTGCCCGCGCGGCGTTTGCCGCGTATGTGGCGCCGTATGATCCGGACAACCCGCGCATTGCGCTCAAGGTTGCACATACATATAGAGTGGCGGAGGTCGCCGAGCGCGTGGCCGCGGCGCAGGGCCTGCCAGCCGAGGACGTCGACCTGGCCTGGCTGTGCGGCCTGCTCCACGACATAGGCCGCTTTGAGCAGGTGCGCCGTTGGGACACGTTCCGCGACGCTCGGTCCACGAGCCACGCGAGCCTTGGCGAGGACGTGCTGTTTGGCACGCGCGAGAGACTGGGCACACCGGTTGCCGGGGCCGGCGCCGGCGTTGCTCGCATCCGCGACTTTGTGGACGACGCACGAGAGGACGAGCTCATCCGCACGGCAGTGTCCCTGCACAGCGACTATCGGCTGCCCGAGGGTCTCGATGAGCGCACGCGCCTGTTCTGCGACCTCACGCGCGACGCCGACAAGGTGGACATTCTCGGCACCGTCCAGGCGGGAACGCCCGAGACGCTGCTGGGATGCACAGGCGACGAGCTTCTCGACAGCGGTTTGTCCGACGAGGCCGTCGCGGCCTTTGACGAGCGTCGCTGCATGCTGCGAGACGATCGCTCCCAGCCGGCGGATTTTCTCGTAAGCTTCTGCTGCTTTGCGTTTGAGCTTGCCTTTGCCGAGAGCAGGCGAATCATGCGCGAGCAGGGATACATATATGAGCTTCTCGAGCGGCCGTTTGGGATTGCCGAGCCCTTCCGCCGCGAGGACACGCGCCGCGAGCTTGCGCGCATGGGCCGCGAGATGCACGTCTATCTGGAGGGAGACGCCTCATGACCAAGCCCCGCATCCTTCTTGTTGCCACGGGGGGAACCATCGCCTCAGCCGAGGACGGCAACGGCCTGACGCCGCAGCTCACGGGCGAGCAGCTTGCGGGATACGTGCCGCAGGCGGCAGAGCTTGCGGACATCGACATCGTGCAGCCCATGAACATCGACAGCACGAACATGCGTCCGGCAGACTGGCAGGCCATCGGCGACGCCATTCTCGCGCGATACGAGGACTACGACGGCTTTGTGGTGCTGCACGGCACCGACACGATGGCCTACACGGCCGCGGCGCTCTCCTACCTCATTCAGGACAGCCCCAGGCCCATCGTGCTCACCGGCTCGCAGCAGCCCATGGGCAGCCCGTTCACGGACGCGCGGATCAACCTGTACCAGAGCGTGCTGTATGCGGCGGACCCGGCGTCGCGCGACGTGACCGTGGTGTTTGGCGGCAAGGTTGTGGCCGGCACGCGCGCCCGCAAGCAGCGCACGATGAGCTTCAACGCCTTCACGAGTGTCAACTACCCGGAGCTGGCGCTCATTCGCAACGACCGCATCATCCGAACGGCACCAGCGGGCGCGGAGACGGGCCGAGGCGCCGCCGAGCCGCGCGTCTACCATGACCTTGACGAGCGCGTGTTCGTGCTCAAGCTCACGCCCGAGGTGAACCCATCCGTCTTTGAGCTGCTGCGCCGCGACTACGACGCCATCATCCTCGAGACGTTTGGCATTGGCGGCATCCCCGACACGCTGCACGACGCGATCTTTGGATGGGTGGACTCCGGGCGTACACTCGTTGTGACCACCCAAGTTCCCGAGGAAGGTCTTGACCTGGGAGTTTACGAGGTTGGCCGTGCCTATGCGGAGCACCCGGGCATCCTCAAGGGCGCGGACATGACCTGCGAGGCGCTCGTGGCAAAGACGATGTGGGCGCTGGGTCAGACACGCGAGCCGGCGAGGCTGCGCGACCTGTTCTACGAGCCGATCAACTGCGACAGGCTGCCGGAGGCGTAGGCGCAGCCGCCCCCCCCCCGAATAACATGACGCCCTTTTTGGCATAAAACCAATCATCTGTGCGCCCCGCGGCCCTTGAAGGGTGGAGAAACCACTCGCTACCCGTTGCCAGGAGCGCCAGAGGGGCCTTTTTGCTTCTCAATGATGCCCGGAGTGTCGTTTTGGGCGCATGATCGGCCGCTCCATCGCACTGATGATTGCTTTTGTGACAGAGGTTGCCGATTCGACACATCACGAGGCACGGCAGCCGAGAACAGCGGGGCGCCAGCCTCGTCCGCTGGCAATTTTGGCCTTGATCCCAGCGCGTCCGACGGCACCTTGCCTCCAAACGTTACAAGGTGGTTTCACCCCGGCGGGCAGAACGGGCGCACTGTCATGAACGTCTTGGCCGGCAAGGTACTATCCAGATATCACCAGGGATTTGCGGGGCCGCGCCACGGGCCCGACCCCGCACATAAGGAAGGGAAGACCATGAACTCCATCTCCAGGCGCACGTTCCTGGCCAGCTCCGCGGGGGCTGCCGCCCTCGCGCTCACCGCATGCGGTGGCTCCGGCTCCGGCAGCTCCGATGCCTCCGGCGACAAGACCTACAAGATCGGCGTCCTGCAGCTCACGCAGCACGCCGCCCTCGACGCCGCCAACGAGGGCTTCGTCGAGGCCCTCGACGCCTCCGGCATCAAGTACACCATCGATCAGCAGAACGCCAACAACGACCAGAGCGCCTGCGCCACCATCGCCTCCAAGCTCGTGGGCGATGGCGATGACCTCATCTTCGCCATCGCGACGCCCGCGGCCCAGGCCGTTGCCGCCGCCACGACGGACATCCCCATCGTGGGCTCCGCCATCACCGACTACGCCGCCTCCGGCCTCGTTGCCGACAACGACAAGCCGGGCGGAAACCTCACCGGCACGTCTGACATGAACCCCGTCGACGACCAGATCGCCATGCTCCAGAAGGTTCTGCCCGAGGCCAAGCACATCGGTATGCTCTACTGCACCGCCGAGTCCAACTCGCAGCTCCAGATCGAGATGGCCGAGGCGGCATGCGACAAGGCCGGCCTCACCACCGAGCGCTTCACCGTCTCCAGCTCCAACGAAATCCAGAGCGTCGTGGAGTCCATGGTGGGCAAGGTCGACGCCGGCTACTCCCCCACCGACAACACCATCGCCGCGGCGGCCGCCCAGGTGGGCCAGATCGCCAAGGAGGGCAAGCTGCCCTTCATCACCGGCGAGGAGAACATGTGCATGGGCATGGGCATCTGCACCGTCTCCATCGACTACAAGGAGCTCGGCAAGATGGCCGGCGAGATGGCCGTCAAGATCCTCAAGGGTGAGGACACCCCGGCCAACATGGCCATCGAGACCGAGACGGGCGACCAGCTCCAGACCATCAAGAACGAGGAGATGGCCGAGGCCCTGGGCATCGATCTGTCCGTCCTCGACGCCTAGCTGTCGGCGGGCCACGCCCGCAACCCCATGGCTGGGTTCGCTCACGCTAAACTAGAGCGAGTTGTGCGTTGCGCGCCCCGGTGGGTAGGCACCCGCCGGGGCGCGCTTGAATGGAAGGAACGTCATGCTGACAGCAATGCTCGGCGCCGTCTCCCAGGGCATCCTGTGGGGAATCATGGTGCTCGGCGTGTTCATCACCTACAAGCTGCTTGACATCGCAGACCTGACGGTCGACGGCAGCTTTGCCACGGGCGGCGCCGTGTGCGCCGTGTGCGTGGTTGCCGGCGTCAATCCGGCACTCGCCATCGCGGCCTCCATGCTTGCGGGCGCGCTCACGGGCGCGGTCACGGGCTTTCTCGCCACGGCGTTCGAGATTCCCGCCATCCTCGCGGGCATCCTCACGCAGATCAGCCTGTGGTCGGTGAACCTGCGCATCATGGGCAAGTCCAACACGCCGCTGCTCACCAACGAGACCGTGTTCACGCAGCTTGGCAATGCCACGGGACTGCCCGCAAACGTGTGCGCCATCATCGTGGGCTTGCTCGTTGCCGTGGTCATCGTGGCCGCCCTGTACTGGTTCTTTGGCACCGAGATCGGCTCGGCCCTACGCGCCACGGGCGACAACGAGGCCATGATCCGCGCCCTGGGCGTCAACACCAACACCACCAAGGTCATCGCGCTCACGCTCTCGAACGCCCTCGTGGGTCTGTCCGGCGGCCTCATCTGCCAGCAGCAGAAGTACGCCGACATCGGCATGGGCACGGGCGCCATCGTCATCGGCCTGGCCGCCATTGTCATCGGCGAGGTGCTCGGCCGCATGCTGCCGGGCGGCCTCTCCAAGTTCGCGCACAGGCTCATCTCGGCCGTCGTTGGCTCCATCGTCTACTTCCTCATTCGCGCCATCGTGCTGCAGCTGGGCATGGACGCCAACGACATGAAGCTGCTCTCCGCCATCATCGTGGCCATCGCCCTGTGCGTGCCCGTTGTCACGGAGCGTATCCAACGGCGCCGGGCCTACTCGAAGGGAGGCGAGCAGTAATGACGACGATGCTCAAGCTCTCGCACGTCACCAAGACGTTCAACAAGGGCACCGTGACCGAGAAGCGCGCACTCACGGGCGTGAACCTCGAGCTTGCCGAGGGTGACTTCGTCACCGTCATCGGCGGCAACGGCGCCGGCAAGTCCACGCTGCTCAACATGATCGCGGGCGTCTATCCGCTTGACGCGGGCACCATCGAGCTCGACGGCACGGACGTCTCGCGCATGACCGAGCCGCAGCGCGCCAAGTTCCTGGGCCGCGTGTTCCAGGACCCGATGCGCGGCACCGCCGCCGACATGCAGATTGCCGAGAACCTCGCGCTGGCCAAGCGACGCGGCCAGAAGCGCGGCCTTGCCTGGGGCATCTCCGCGGAGGAGAAGGAGGAGTATCCCAAGCTCCTCGCCACGCTGGGCCTGGGTCTGGAAAGCCGCATGACCGCAAAGGTCGGCCTGCTCTCCGGCGGCCAGCGCCAGGCGCTCACGCTGCTCATGGCCACGCTCACCAACCCCAAGCTGCTGCTGCTCGACGAGCACACGGCCGCCCTTGACCCCAAGACGGCCAAGAAGGTGCTCGACCTCACCGAGCAGATCGTGAGCGAGCGCAAGCTCACGACGCTCATGATCACGCACAACATGAATGACGCCATCCGCCTGGGCAACCGCCTCATCATGATGCACGAGGGAAACGTCATCTACGACGTGCGCGGCGAGGAGAAGAAGAGCCTCACCGTGCCTGACCTGCTGCAGAAGTTCGAGGAGGTCTCGGGCGGCGAGCTCGCGAACGACCGCATGCTGCTGAGCTAGCGGCGACGCGCACCACAGCATAGACTTGCGAAAGGGCTCCGCCACGTGCGGGGCCCTTTCTCGTTCATGCTATCCTCGACCTGTGCTTTTGGTAGGCGCGCGGGACCAAACGAACCCGTCCCCCTTGGCGCCGAGAACAAGGAGAGTGCAAGCCCATATGAAGCCAGAAACCGCCGAGGCGTATCAGCACCTCGTCTCAACGTTTGTTGCAGCCATCGAGGGATGCGGGGCAGACGTTCCGCAGGCCACCGTCGAGAAGCTCGCGAGCGAGCCGCTCGCTGCGTGCGAGGAGCTCAACGAGTTCGCACTGTCGTGCGGCGCCGTGAGCGATGACGTGGACGCCGCGCTTGCCGCCATCTACGAGTCCATGGACGCCGCGGACGCGCGCGGCCCCGTGGACGAGGACTGCGTGCGCCACATCGTCGCCGCCTGGACGAGCACGCACGTGGAGCGCCCCGTCGTGGAGCCGGAACCCGAGCCGAAGCCCGAGCCGGCCGCCAAGCCCGGGAACGAGGCGCCCGCAGAGGAGCAGCCTGCCGAGAAGTCCAAGCGCCGACGCAACCGCAAGGCCAAGGAGGTCCGTGAGGAGGACATCGAGGCAAGCGAGGAGACCGCCGGACAGGGCGATGCCCAGGCCGAGCGCGTCGACGTGAAGCCGGGACGCAGGTCTCGCGCCAAGGCAAAGGCCGCGAAGCAGGCAGACGCCCCCACCGAGGCCAAGGCCGTGGAGGAGCCCACGGAGCAGAAGGGCGCCGCCAGCAAGCAGGGCGCCCCTGAAAAGCCCGTGGCAGCCAAGCCGAGCCCCGAGGAGGAGACGCTCGGCGTGGAGCAGGCGGTGGCCATTCTCGGCGTGAGCAGGCCCACGATCTACAAGCTCATCGAGTCCGGAGAGCTACCCGCGCACAAGAAGGGCCGCTCGTGGCGCATCTCGGCGGCAGCCGTCACCGAGAGGGCGGCAAAGTAGACCTCCGCGCAGCCAGCAGGCAGGCAAAACCCGACAGGCCCCTATCCCAGGGGCCTGTCGTCGTTTCCGAGGAAGAGCGGCACGGCAAGGCGCGTGTAGAGCGCCAGCCAGATGATGGATAGGCAGAAGCCGCCGATGACGTCGCTCGCATAGTGAACGCCCAGGTAGACCCTGCTCACACCAATCATCACGATGACGAAGGCAAACGCCGCGAGCAGAAATGCGCGCTGGCGACGGTCCTTCTCGTAGCGCCAGACGAACCAGGCGAGCAGCCCGAAGAACGCCATAGCCACCATGGAATGCCCGGAGGGGAAGCTGAAGCCGCTCACCGTGGCGAGGCGGAAGCCATCCGGTCGGGGACGCTGGATGATGAACTTGAGCACCTGGTTGATGAGCACCACGAGGCCCAGGTTCACGGCGCAGCACCAACCCGGCCGTCTACCAGGAGCGAACGCCGCGACGACCACGAGCACCACAAGCAGCGTCACGGGCGTGGCGAGCGCCGAGAAGCTCTCCATGACGGGCGTGAGCCACGGCGTGCGCAGGTGCTGGACGATGAGCCAGTAGGCAGCGCGGTCGAGGCGCATGGACTCGAGCTCCGTCACGTCATCGAGAATCAGGAGAAACACGATGGCGCAGACGGCGACCACGACGAGCCTCGCGTTCTGCCTCACGAGCGCGGCGAGCCTCGCCACGACCCTTTCCGCGCCCGTCTTTCCCTCATGTGACATTGCCGCCCTCCGTTCTCCCGCAAGTAAAGACGATGATAGCCAACGGAGATGCCCACGGACCAGGCAAGCTCAACCGCCGCGTCGCGCGGATGCACGGTATTCCCTCGGCGAGACGCCGCTCGCGCGTCGGAACTGCTTCGAGAAGTAGCCCGGGTCCGAGAAGCCGCAATTTGCAGCCACCTCGGATATGGGAGCGTCACCAAAGGCAAGCATGCCCTGGGCCGCGGAGATGCGGCGCTCGAGAAGCGCCTGCGACGGCGTCTCGCCGAGCAGGGCCGAGAAGATGCGCTGGCACTCGCGAGGCGTGACGCCGCCCGCTGCGGCAATCTGCTCGATAGTGACCGGGCGCGAATAGGCATCGGAGATCCAGTCGAGCATAAGCCTGAGACAGCGCTGTCGGGAAGACGAGCCTCGCTTGGGGATGCTGCCAATCTCGGCGAAAACGCCCGCAAGGATGCGAGACAGACCAGAGCGGACGAGGAGCTCGTAGCCCACGGGCTCGCCCTCGAAAGCCTGGAACGCCTCGTCGAAGGAATCACGGAAGGCAGGTTGGGAATCCGCGCGGAACGCCCAGGCTGTCTGGTCCGAGGCAACCAGAGGGTCGACGTAGCGGCTCCTGTAGATGCTTCCCCTCTCACCGGCGAGGACGCCCGGCGCACAGACGATGGAGCGAAACGAGCAGGACTCGCCGCTCATTGGGGCTATGGAGTGCACGCTGCCTGCGTTGATGACGAGCAGGTCCGTCGGGCCAAGCTCGATGGCGCCAGAGGTCGTGGTGGCAACGGCCTCGCCCGAGTCGAGCATGAAGAACTCAAAGTCATCGTGCCAGTGGCGCGCCACCGTGCCGCCCAGGAAGTCTGACAGGGCACCCCTGAACGCGGCGCAGGGGAAGCGGTCCGTCCCGTGGGCATAGCGCTCTCTGCCGTTCGCGAACGTGGTGATGACGTTGGGTTTCCTGATCATGGGTGCCTCCCAGAGGCCGGCAGACGGCTTGTGCTCATATGGCGCTTGTCCCCGGCAACGGTTCGCCCTATTCGAACCGCTAGCAAATAATGTCGCAATATTCCAACTTATTGTCGCATTGCTTCAATAATTGCGAGTTCCGTGTCGCTAACCTTCAAGTACTAGCGACTTGGATTATTGCGACATTTTCGCAGAGGGAGCCGAAGGCCAAGCCAGCCCGCACGCTCCCGGGGACGCGAGGAGGAGCCATGCGCCGTATGCACGTCGTGTTCGACCTGGACGGGACCCTCATTGACACCGAGGAAGCCGTGCTGCGCTCCTGGCAGCTCACGGCCCGCGACTACGGCTACGAGCGCACGCTCAAGCAGTGCCGCGGTGCGCTCGGCGTCTCGAACGAGACGGGCCTCGAGCGCCTTGGCATTACCGACCACGGCGACTTCACGGATCGCTGGGTCGAGCACTATGCCACGCTCGCGCCCGGCACGCACTGGTTCGAGGGCGTGGAGGGCATGCTCACGCGCCTTGCAGACGCCGGCATCTCCGAGGGCATCGTGACGTCTCGGGATGCGCGCGAGATGGATATGTTTTTCCCGCAGTACGGACTCGGGCGTCGCTTTGGCACGATTGTCATCGCCGATGACACGCCGCTGCGCTGCAAGCCCCTCCCCGATCCGTTGCCGCTGTACTGCGAGCGCACGGGCGCAAAGCCGTCCGAGTGCGTCTACGCGGGAGACGCCCCCGGGGACGCCGCGGCCGCAGACGCCGCGGGCATGGACTTCGTCCTCGTAGACTTTTCGGGCACCCACGAGCCGTGCGTCCCAGGCGTCCCGTTCTTCCAGACGCCCGCGCAGCTCGAGCAGCACCTGCTGCGCAGCTAACAATGGCGCCGACCCGCGCTCCGCGAGCCGGCGCCTCTCGTCTACAGGCCGAGGCCTGCCACCCAGCGGCGGGCGTCCGCCTCGCCGTGGAGCACCTCGCCATCAACCCATGTTGCCGCAGGCGCCAGGCGCCCGAGCTCCCTCGTGCTCTCGCCCATGCCGCTGCCGCCGGACGTCGCCCACGTCACGACTTTCTTGCCCGCGAGGCCCGCCGCCTCCACCCACGTCTCGACGATGCGCGGCGCCACGTACCACCAGATGGGGAAGCCCAGCAGGACCGTGTCGTAGCCGGAGAGGTCACCGGGCGCACAGGCGAGCTCGGGACGCGCGCTCGGATCGTTCTTCTCGCGCACGTTGCGGCTGTCGTTGTCGCGCCAGTCGAGGTCCGCATCCGTATAGGGCTGCGCCGGGACGATTCTCTCGACGTCCGCGCCGGCAGCGTCGGCAGCCGCCTTCGCCACGCGCTCCGTCGTGCCGCCCACGCTGAAGAATGCCACCAGGGTCTTTGCCATGTTTGTTCCCTTCTCAAGCGGCTAAATGACGCTACGTCACCTATTGTGAGCCTTATGCCCAGCCCCTTTCATGCCCGTTCCGAAAATCATTCCATGCCCGCGGCGCATGGCACCGCTCGACGCGCGATAATCCCCACCAACCACTAGGGTATGATGAGAAGACTATCGCCAACGAGAGGAACCACATGAACACCAACCGCACCGCGCACGCCGGCATCGACCGCCGCGGCTTCCTCAAGCTCATGGCCGCCGGCGCGGCCTTCACCCCGCTCGCGCTCGCCGGCTGCGGCTCCAGCCAGCAGGCCGAGACCCCCGCCGCCTCGACCGCAGCCGCGGCAGACCTCACGGGCGCCAAGCTCACGTTCGTGGGCGACGACGCCTTCGCCCCCTACCGCTACCTCGAGGTTCAGTCTGATGGCAGCCAGAAGGTCGTTGGCCTCGACATCGCCATCGCAGACGAGATGGCGAGCCGTCTGGGCTTCACCTACGACTTTGAGCCTCAGGAGTTCGCCGCCACCCTCGCCTCCGTACAGAGCAGCGACACCTCCTTCACCATGGCGATGTCCTCCAACGCCGAGCGCGAGCAGACCTATGACTTCACGCGCGGCTACTACCAGCCGCTCGTGGGCGTTCTCACGATGAACGACGAGGTCAAGACCGTCGACGACCTCAAGGGCAAGTCCATCGCCTGCACCACGGGCACCGTCCAGAACAAGTTCATCTCCGCCGTGCTGCCCGACGCCGACATCCACACCTACGACGGCGGCGACCAGTGCCTGCAGGAGGTCCTCGCCGGCCGAATCGACGCCTACCTGTGCGATGGCGCCGAGGGCCAGTCCATGCGCGATGCCAACGAGGGCCTTGTCCTTGGCTTCCTCGACCGCGCCGAGACGAAGGACTACGTGGGCGTCTACCGCATCATGGCCACGAAGGGTGCCTCGTTCGTGGGCGCGTTCGACGCCTGCGTTGCCGAGATGCTCGCCGACGGCACGATCGACGCCTTCATCGGCCAGTACGTTGGCGAGGACTTCAAGTGGGGCGACGACACAAGCGCCTCGGGTCAGCCCACGACCGGCGTCGCAAGCGCCGCCAACTAGTGCTAGCGCAGCCCGCGGGAGACACTCGATGAACTTTGCGGTCGTAGAGCCATATGCGTCCATGTTCTGGGGCGGTCTCGCCGTCACCCTCGAGGTGACGGGGGCCGCCCTCGCGCTCGCCTTTGCCCTGGGCGCCCTCATCGCCGTGCTCAAAGTGCTGCCCTGCCGCCCCCTGCGGCTGCTGCTGGACTTCTACACCTCAATCTTCCGAGGCATTCCGCTCATCGTGCTGCTCTTCATTGCCTACTTTGCAACGCCGCAGCTCACGGGCTACAAGATTTCGATGTTTGCGGCAAGTGTGCTCACGCTGGGCCTCAATGGCTCGGCCACTGTCTCAGAGACCCTGCGCGGCGGCATCGAGGGGGTCGACCACGGCCAGTACGACGCCTCGCGCGCGCTCGCGCTTCCCTACACCACGATGATGGCACGCATCATCATCCCGCAGGCGCTGCGCTCGGTGGCTCCGGCCCTCGTGAACGAGGTCATCACCGTGCTCAAGAGTTCGTCGCTCGTGGCAACGATTGGCCTCATGGACATGATGCGCGCCGCCCAGAGCGTGCAGGCACTCACGTACCGCGCGTTCGAGCCGTTCATCATCGTGGCCGTCATCTACTACGTCATCGTCATGGCGCTTACGCTCGTTGCCCGTCGCCTGGAGCAGCGCCTGCGCTAGCCCGCGACAAGGCCGGCCCGGACCGAGCTTTCAGCTAGCCAAAAGGCAAAGTTCAGTCTCAAACAAGCATTGCAAATACCCTGCGCATACCATCTGACCAGGGTTTTGGCACTTCTCCCACGGGCGATACTCGCATCAAGCCTCAAACGTTCCACCAAGCGAGAGGGGAAGCCATGAGCTACACCACCAACGACATGCGCGGAGATCACCGCCACCCCGAGGCAGCCAGCAACCACCAGGGAAGCGCGTTCGGCCACGGCGCCGCCGCCCGCCTCATCCGACGCACGGGCGCCATCGCGCTCGTCGGCACGCTCGCCTTTGCCAGCGTTCCCGTCTCCGCCTTTGCGGCCCAGAGCCAGCAGGCGCCCCAGGCATCGGCCGCCCAGGGCTCTGGCCAGCCCGGCGAGCCTCCCTCTGGCGGCACGCCCCCGGACGCCCCCGACAACGGAGGCGCACCCTCAGGCACGCCCGGCCAAGGCGGCGGCGCCGACACAATGAGCTTTGACTACACCGGAACCTACACCGGCGCCGTTACCGCAGACGGCACGCAGGTCTCCTCGGACGGCGAGACCTTTGACGCAAGCGCCGCAGACGAGAACGCCGCCCTGGCCCAGAACGGCGGCACGCTCGCGCTCTCGGACGCGACGCTCACTAAGTCTGGCGACGACACGAATGGCGACAACTGCAACTTCTATGGCCTGAACTCCATCCTGCTCAGCGTGGGCGAGGGATCGCTTGCCACCATCAGCGGCTCTGCGCTCTCCTCCACGAGCGAGGGCTCCAACGCGATCTTTGCCACGGACTCGGGAACGGTCTTTGCCAACGACGTCCGCATCGACACGACGGCGGGGAACTCGCGCGGCCTTGACGCCACATACGGCGGCACGATCGTGGCAAGCGGCGTCACAGCCACCACACAGGGAGACCACTGCGCCACCGCGGCCACCGACCGCGGCGGCGGCTCCATCAGCCTCACGAACTCGAACCTCTCGACGGCAGGCTCCGGCTCTCCCCTTCTCTACTCGACCGGAGACATCGAGGTCAGCGGCGTCACGGGGACGGCCAGCGGCTCGCAGATCGCTGGCATGGAGGGGCTCAACACCATCCTCGTCAACAACTCCACACTCGAGAGCACCAACACGAGCAAGACCGCGAGCGACCCGGTGGCAAACGGCATCATCATCTACCAGTCCACCTCCGGTGACGCCGAGAGCACCACGGGCGAGACGGCGACCTTCCAGGCGGCGGACTCCACGCTCAAGAGCGCCATCACCTCGGGCTCCATGTTCTACCTCACCAACACGAGCGCAGACGTCGTTCTCGCACGGACCACGCTCGACTTTGACTCGAGCACCGCCGACCTCATCATGGCGGTCGGCAATGACTCGAACAACTGGGGCACGGCCGGCAGCAACGGCGCCTCCGTTACGTTCACGGGCATCGAGCAGCAGCTCAAGGGCAACATCGAGGCGGACACCATCTCCAGCGTCGACCTGCACCTCACGCAGGGAAGCATCTGGACCGGCTCGGCAAGCATCACGGACAACGCCAACGGCTCAACGTCAGACGCCCCCATCACGGTCAACGTCGACGGCACGAGCAGCTGGGTCGTCACGGGCAGCTGCACCATCTCTGCCCTCAACGTGGCAAGTGGCGCCAAGATCGTGGACGAGAACGGCAAGACGGTGACGATCGTGGCAGACGGCCAGACCGTCGTGCAGGGGGACTCCGCTGTGACCGTGACGTGCAACTCGTACTCCACGAGCTATGACGCGAGCAACGCGGGCACGCTGAGCAACGATCTCATCGACCGCAGCGACTTTGACGAGCAGATGGGCACGAGCACCACCTGGAGCATGGGAGACCAGGCGTCCGTCTCGCAGGCGAGCGAAACGACGGGCACCGCAAGCACCGCCGCCACCGCAAGCAGCAGCGAAGGCACGGGGGCGAGCGCGAACCCCGTCATCGCGTTCTTCCAGTGGCTCGGCGGGCTTCTCGGCCTCTAGCGCCTACGGGGCGCGCGAGGGAGGGTGCCCTCCCGCGTGTCCCTTGCCGGTCGCTCGCCAGCCGCCCCGTTGTCCGCCTCGTCCGATAAGATAGAGCGCGTGAATTCAATCGCAGCTCAAAGGACGCATTGTGGCAGAAGAAGCAACTGAGACGCAGGAGAGGGACCCGTTTGCGCCAGGCTCGCTTGGCGAGCTCGTGCCAGACCTATGGTTCGACCCCGAGCAATGGCCAGACTACGAGCCGGAGGCGCCGCTCAGCGCCGACGAGGCGCTCGAGCGCTACCTGGACTGGTGCGCAGGCCATGGCATGGAGCTCTGGGAGCACCAGGAGGAGGCCCTACTCGACCTCGCGGCAGGAGACCACGTCATCCTGGGCACGCCAACCGGCTCGGGCAAGTCCATGGTGGCCCTGGGTCTTTGCTACCTCGCCATCTGCCAGCACAAGCGCGCCTACTACACCGCACCCATCAAGGCACTCGTCTCCGAAAAGTTCTTTGACCTCGTCGACGCCTTTGGCAAGGACAACGTGGGCATGATCACGGGAGACACCCAGATCAACACTGACGCCCCCGTCATCTGCTGCACGGAGGAAATCCTCGCCAACCAGGCGCTGCGTGAGGGTGCCGGCAGCGACGTTGCTGCCGTGGCCATGGACGAGTTCCACTTCTTTGGCGAGGCGGACCGCGGCTGGGCCTGGCAGGTCCCTCTGCTCGCGCTGCCCAACACGCAGTTCCTGCTCATGAGCGCCACGCTCGGCGACATCACGTCCGTCTCCTCCCTGCTCGAGCGCCAGACGGGCCGCGCCGTGGACGCCGTCACGGACGCGGAGCGCCCCGTGCCGCTCACCTACGAGTACGTGGACACGCCGCTCGAGGCCACGGTGGAGCTCGCCCTACGCAACGGCGACGCCCCCATCTACATCGTCCACTTTGCCCAGGACGCCGCGCTCAACACCGCACAGTCGCTCGCGAGCTATGGCGTTGCCACCAAGGAACAGCGAGACGCCGTGAAGCAGGCCTGCAAGGGCGCGCGCTTCACCACGGCGTTTGGCAAGACGCTCCAGCGCCTGCTCTCCTGCGGCGTGGGCGTGCACCACGCCGGCATGCTGCCGCGCTATCGCCTGCTCGTGGAGAAGCTCGCCCAACAGGGGCTGCTGCCCGTCATCTGCGGCACGGACACGCTGGGCGTCGGCATCAACGTGCCCATCCACACCGTGCTGCTCACGGCGCTCACCAAGTTCGACGGTCACCGCATGCGCCGCCTGCGCGCCCGCGAGTTCCACCAGATCGCCGGCCGCGCCGGCCGCTCGGGCTTCGACACGGAGGGACGCGTCATCGCCGAGGCCCCAGAGCACGAGATAGAGAACGCAAAGGCCCTGCTCAAGGCCGGTGGCGACCCAAAGAAGCAGCGCAAGGTCAAGAAGAAGCGCCCGCCCGAGGGCTTCGTCAACTGGAACAAGGACACGTTCGAGCACCTCTGCGCGGCCACGCCCGAGACGCTCACGCCGCGCATGCGCGTCACGCACTCCATGGTGCTCGCCGAGACCGAGCAGGGCGGCGACTCCCACGCGCGTATCATGCGCCTCATCGCAGACTCGCTGCAGACCCCGCTTGAGAAGGCCAAGCTCGTGGGCCGCGCCGACGAGGTCTTTGCCACGCTCATGGACGCCGGCGTCATCACGCGCGAGCAGACCGAGCCCGCCGAGGCAGACGAGCAGGCCGCGCTCGAGCTCGCCGAGCTGCTGCCCGCCGCCGCGACCTCGCCGCTCGCGAACCCGGCCACCTACTCGCTCACGGTTGACCTGCCCGAGGACTTCGCGCTCGACCAGCCGCTCTCGCCGTTCCTTCTCGCCGTGCTCGAGCTTCTCGATCCGGAGAGCGAGACGTACGACATGGACCTCGTCTCCATGGTGGAGGCCACGCTCGAGGATCCCTGGCAGGTGCTGCGCGCCCAGGAGCGCGAGGCCAAGGGGCGCGCCATCGCCGAGATGAAAATGCAGGGCATCGAGTACGACGAGCGCATGGAGCGCCTCGAGGAGGTCACGTACCCCAAGCCGCTCGAGGCCGAGCTCGACGCCGCGTTCGCCACCTACTGCGAGCAGGTGCCCTGGGCGCGCGACTACTGCCTGCGCCCCAAGTCCGTGCTGCGCGACATGCTCGAGTCCATGTCGGACTTCAAGACCTACGTGCAGCGCTACAAGCTGTCACGCTCCGAGGGGACGCTGCTGCGCTACCTCTCGGACGCCTGGCGCGTGCTCGACAAGACCGTGCCGCTCGACAAGCGCACCGAGCGGCTGGACGACATAGTTGCCTGGCTTGGGTTTGTCGTGCGTACCACGGACTCCAGCCTTGTGGACGAGTGGGAGGCATCCGGCCAAGTGGCCGAGGAGCTGCCGCCCAGCGCAGAGGCCGCCGTCGTGCGCGACCGCCATGGCCTCACCGTCCTCGTGCGCAACGCCCTGTGGCGCCGCGTTCGCCTGTTTGCCGCCGAGGAGATTCCCACGCTCGGCGAGCTGGACCAGCCTTACGGAATGGGCGAGCGCCGTTGGCGAGATGTTCTCGAGCAGTTCCACGAGGCACACGACGAGATTCTGCTCGACGCAGACGCACGTTCCACGGCATACTTTGTCGTGGATGAGGCGGACGAGCTCACGAGCCACGTCTGGCACGTGACGCAGATCTTCCACGACGCGGACGGCGACAACGACTTCCGCATCGTGGCAGACGTCGACCTCGACGCCACGCAGGACGAGGGCGAGGCCGTGTTCAAGAGCTACCGCGCAGGATCTGTCGAGGACCTCGCCGAATAGGAACCCCGCGGGCGGAGGGCCCGCCCTGGCAACGTTGCGGCACCGCCCCAGAAACGGAGAAGCAGTGATCAACTACAACCTCGTGAAGTTCACGATGAGCGCCGGCACGGCTGAGCAGCTCCCCAACAACAATCGTCCCGAGATTGCCTTTGTCGGGCGCTCGAACGTGGGCAAGTCCTCGCTCATGAACAAGCTCTTTGGGCGCAAGGACCTCGTGAAGGTCTCCTCGAAGCCCGGCAAGACCACCACGATCAACTTCTTTGCCATCGGCGGCGTGGACTTCGTGGACCTGCCCGGCTATGGCTATGCCCGCGTGAACGCAACCGAGAAGCAGCGCTGGGACAACCTCATGGACGGCTACTTCGAGGGTGAGCGCAACCTCAAGCTCGTCGTGGCGCTCGTGGACATCCGTCACGACGCAAGCCCGCTTGACGCCCAGATGATCGGCTACCTGGAGAGCCTGGGACACCCCTACGCCATCGCGTTCACGAAGGCCGACAAGCTCAGCCACTCCAGGGGCGTGGCGCAGGCCAAGCTTCTGCGCGAGCAGCTGTGCGTGGACGAGAGCGTTCGCAGCGTGCTCGTCTCCTCGCTCAAGGGCACGGGCATCGACGACCTCAAGAAGGTCATCGAGGAGCGCCTGAACTTCTAACGCAATCTGTCCCAAAGGTGTCAAAGACTTTTGGGACAGGGGCAAGCGCCGTCTAGCCGACGAGCTTGCCCTTGCCCTCGGGGCGCGGGCGAACGCCGTCGCACACGATGGGGTCATAGTGGAGCGTGAGCACGATGCCAAGCTCGCGCTCCACCTCCTTTTCTATGCCGTCGAGAACGGCATGAATCTCGAGCGGGTCGCCGTCCGCCGGCATCTCGACGTGGGCGCTCGCGAGCTTCCTGCCGGGACCGTAGTCGTGGATCATGAGGTCGTGCATGCCCAGCACGCCCGGCTTGCCGAGGATGATCTCGTGCACGCGGTTGATGACCTCCTCCGAGGGCGCCTGGCCCAGCAACGGATTCACCGTGTCCCTCACGAGCCCCAGGCCACTCACGAGCACGAACGCGCCAACGCCAAGCGCCACCCAGCCATCAAGCTGAAGGTTCGTGATATACGAGATGACCGAGCACGCGAGAACCGTGAACGTCGCGATGGCATCGTTTCTCGAGTCAACGGCCGTGGCCTCGAGAGTCTCGGACTCGATGCGACGGCCGATCGTGCGGTTAAAGCTCATCATCCATGCCTTGACGGCGATGGAGAGCAGCATGACCACGATGACGGGCAGGCCGAACTCGACCGGCTGCGGGTCGACGATGCGCTCGATTCCCGAGCGCGCAAGCTCCAGACCCACGGCTGTCACAAGGACGGCGACGACGAGGCCCGCAAGGTACTCGAAGCGCCCATGGCCATAGGGGTGCCCCTTGTCCGCAGGCTTGCTCGCCAGCTTGAACCCCGCAAGCGTCACGATGTTGCTCGATGCGTCGGAGAGGTTGTTGAGGGCATCCGCCACGATCGAGACGGAGCCGGACATGAGGCCGATGGCCCCCTTCGCAAGGCAGAGGACCACGTTGCAAACGATGCCGACGAGTCCGGCCATGAGCCCGTATGAGGTACGGACGTCCGGGTCGTTCACGCGCCCGTAGTTTTTCACGAACAGCCTCGACAGCCAGTCAGTCATGGCAAACAGCACTCCCCTTTACGCACGAGGAGGGCATCCGGAAGTACCGGACACCCTCCTCGCGCCTTATACCCAGGCTCTGGGCCTTGAATCGCTAGACCTTAGTAGCGGTTGCCGCCACGGTAGCCGCCGCGGTCGCCACCGCGGTTGTCACGGCCGCCGAAGCCGCCGCGGTCATTGCCGCCACGGTAGCCGCCGCGGTCGCCGTTGCCGCGGAAGCCGCCGCGGTCGCCGCCGCGGGAGTCACGGCTGTCACGGCCGCCGAAGCCGCCGCGGTCGTTGCCGCCACGGAAGCCGCCGCGGTCGCCGTTGCCGCGGAAGCCGCCGCGGTCGCCGCCGCGGGAGTCACGGCCACCGAAGCCGCCACGACCACCGCGGTCGCCACCGCGGTCGTTGCCGCGGAAGCCGCCACGGTCATTGCCGCCGCGGAAGCCGCCGCGGTCGCCGCCGCGGGAGTCACGGCCGCCGAAGCCGCCGCGGCCACCGCGGTCGCCGCCACGGTCGTTGCCGCCGCGGAAGCCGTTGCGGCCGCCGCGGTCGTCGCGCTTGCCGCCGAAGCCGCCGCGCTCCTCGCGGTCATCGTCCAGGCCGAGGGCCACGAGCGGATCAATCACCTTGTCGAGAAGGGCGATGAGCTGGGCCATGTCGTCCTCGCCAAGGCCGGGGACGAGGTCCTCGCCCTTGCGCTCGAAGGCCTCAGCGCGCTCGATGGCGCCCTCGTCGGCCATGACGACGACCTTGCGCATGTCGGGCTCCTCCGGCTCGACGCGCGCGACGATGTCGTTCTTCTCGGCCTCGGCCATCATGGAGTCGAGCTCGCGCAGGCGCATGCCGAGCAGCTCGGACATCTCCTTCTGCTCCATCTTGGGCTTGAGCTGCAGGAGCTTGAGCGCGCGCACGAGGGCGCTCGCCTTGCCGCCCTTCTCCTCCTGCTCGCGGCGCATCACGGCGCGGCGGCAGCGGAGCAGGCGGGCGGCCTTGTTGGCCTTGTCGAACAGGACGTCGTTGGCGTCGGTCTGCTCGGCAGCCACATCCTCGGCCTTGGGCTCGGAAGCCTCGGCCTCGGCGGTGTTCTCGGTGTCGTTCTCAACGGCCTCGACCTCGGCCGTCTCCTCCACGACCTCAGTCGTGGCCTCGTCTAGCGTCTCGTCATTCTCGAACTGGGACATCATGTCTCCTTCTTGCGCCATCCACGGCGCTCACCTGGCGCATCCTCGCGCCCCATGCCGGATTCCTCAACTCAGATCATCTATGTCATTCGTCTCTTTGCCCCTCCCGGGGCGCCCGGCACCAGCGGATTAGTTTAAGGCCCGAGCTGGGCAAACGCGGCCGCGCTCCCACATTCACCGAAACGCCAAGGTGCCCAGGGGCGATCGCCGTCCTTGGGCACCTTGGGTTGGGGCTATTCCGGGGGCGCTACTCCTGGTGATAGGTGGAGAGGAAGTCCGCGAGGTCGTCCATGCACTCGGCGAGGACGTCGATGCGCGGCAGGTACACCACGCGGAAGTGGTCCGGCTGCTCCCAGTTGAAGCCGCCGCCGCGCGTCACGAGGATCTTCTTCTCATGCAGAAGGTCGAGGGCAAACTGCTCGTCATCGTGGATGTTGAACTTCTTCACGTCGATCTTGGGGAAGATGTAGAACGCCGCCTTGGGCTTTACGGCCGTGATGCCGTCGATTTCGTTGAGCGCGCGGTAGACAAAGTCGCGCTGGTCATAGACGCGACCGCCGGGGCGCACGTACGTCTCGACGCTCTGGTAGCCGCCGAGCGCCGTCTGCACGATGGACTGCGCCGGCACGTTTGAGCACAGGCGCATGTTGGAGAGCATGTTGACGCCGAGCAAAAAGTCACGCATGCAGCGGATGTTGCCGGACAGGATCATCCAGCCGATGCGGTAGCCGGCGATCATGTGGCTCTTGGACAGGCCGGAGAACGTGACGCACGGCAGGTCGGGCGCGAGCGAGGCGATCGAGACGTGCTCCACGCCGTCCATGCACAGGCGGTCATAGATCTCGTCCGAGAAGATCATGAGCTGGTGGCGGCGCGCCACCTCGACGATCTGCTCGAGGACCTCGCGCGGGTAGACGGCACCCGTGGGGTTGTTGGGGTTGATGATGACGAGGGCCTTCGTGCGGTCGGTGATCTTCGACTCCATGTCGTCGATGTCGGGGTACCACTCGGCCTGCTCGTCGCACAGGTAGTGGACGGGGCGGCCGCCGGCGAGGGTGGCGCAGGCGGTCCACAGCGGGTAGTCCGGGCTGGGGATGAGGATCTCGTCGCCGTCGTCGAGCAGGGCGTGCATGGAGAGCTGGATGAGCTCGGAGACGCCGTTGCCCGTGTAGATATGCTCCATCTGAACGTTGGGCAGGCCCTTGACCTGCGCATACTGCATGATGGCCTTGCGGGCGGAGAAGAGGCCGCGCGAGTCCGAGTAGCCCTCGCAGTCCGTGAGCTGCTGGCGCATGTCCTTCACGACCTCGTCGGGCGTGCGGAAGCCGAACGGCGCGGGGTTGCCGATGTTGAGCTTGAGGATGCGCTCGCCCTCAGCCTCCATGCGGGCCGCCTCGTCAACGACGGGGCCACGGACGTCATACAGGACGTGGTCGAGCTTCGAGGACTTCTTGAACTCTCTCATGGGGCGCTCCCTCTCGTTGCGAACTTGAACATGGGGCTTGGCTTGCTCACGGGCCTCCGGCTGGCCCTCGAGCCAATCGGCCGTGACGCCGAGAAGGTCGGCGAGCAGGGCCAGTGAGTCCTGGCGCGGCCTAACCTTGCCGCTCACGTACTGGCTGAGCTGGCTCTTTCCCAGCTTCTCCCCGCGCTGTGACGCCATGCGCACAAGGTCTGCCTGCTTGAGTCCCGCCTCGTCCATGGCGTGTCTGAGACGCGCGGAGAACCCGTCTTGCTCCATGCACTTCTCCAATCTGGCTGCATGAGTTCAATTTCAGTGGCCAGATTGGCATGAAATTGAACTATTTGGGTTCGTTAGTTCAATTTAGCGTTCACGGTAGCACATCAAATTGAACTTATGTGGCACGTTTGGGCATGAGGCGGCATCATCACGCAAGCGGCATCCGATTGCGTGTTGTATGTTGACTACTTAACATCTCAGCTCTATCGTTGTGCCCGGATGGGACAAAGGAACCCGTCCCCAATGTCCCATGGAGGAGACAGATGAATCCACTGCGCAGGGCCTGGTGCCGCACCTACCAGGCCGCGTTTCGCATCGCACTACCCATCCTGCCCTATCGCGAGCCCAAGATTCTCGATTCGGTCCAGGCCGTGCCCGTCGAGCTCTCGAGCCGCGGCATTGGCTCCGTGCTGCTCGTCACGGACCCGGGCATCGCCCGCATCGGGCTCACGCGTGGGCTCGAGAGCGCCCTCGCAGGCGCGGGCATCACGTGCGTCACGTACTCAGAGACGGTCGCCAACCCCACCGTCGCCAACGTGGAGGCAGCGCTCGAGCTTTACCGCGCAAGCGGTTGCCAGGCCATCATCGGCTTTGGCGGCGGCTCATCCATGGACTGCGCAAAGGCCGTGGGCGCCCGTGTCGCCCAGCCCCGCAAGAGCGTGGGAGCCATGCGCGGCCTCCTGCGCGTGCATCGAAGGCTTCCGCTGCTCATAGCCGTTCCAACCACGGCGGGCACCGGCAGCGAGGTGACGCTCGCCGCCGTCATCACGGACGAGAACACGCGCTACAAGTACCCCATCAACGACTTCGCGCTCATCCCGAGCATCGCCGTCCACGACTGGCGCCTCACGGAGGGCCTGCCCGCATCCGTCACGGGGCAGACGGGCATGGACGCGCTCACGCATGCGGTCGAGGCGTTCATCGGTCGCAGTACGACGCGCCACACCCGCGAGATGGCGCTGGACGCCGTTCGCCTCATCCACAACAACCTGCTCGCCGCCTACGAGGACGGCAGCGACGAGCGGGCGCGGCGCAACATGCTCACGGCCTCCTACGAGGCAGGCATTGCGTTCACCCAGTCCTACGTGGGCTATGTCCACGCGATCGCACACAGCCTCGGCGGCAGGTACGGCATCCCCCACGGCCTCGCGAACGCCGTCATCCTCCCGCACGTGTTGCGTGCCTATGGCGCCGCCGCAGCGCCTAAGCTCGCGGTTCTCGCCCGTCATGCGGGCATCGCGACCACGAGCGAGACGGACGACGCGGCGGCCGCGGCCTTCATCGAGTGGGTGGACGGCATGAACGCGCGCCTTGGCATCCCGGCGTACCTCGACGGAATCCGCGCCGAGGACCTCGAGGTCATGGCCGCCCACGCAGACGCCGAGGCCAACCCCCTCTACCCCGTCCCCGCGCTGTGGGACCGCACATCACTCGAGCACATGTATCGTGTTGTGGCAGGTGGGCGCTTTGCGGACGAGCCGGACACATGCCAGATGGGCCCGTCCCCGAGTCCGTCTGCGCGGACGCGTCAAGACGAGGAGGCCCTCGCATGAACGAGCGGCAGATAGCGCAGCTGGTCGAGCGCCAGCGCTCGTACTTCATGAGCCACGCCACCATGGACGTGGCACCGCGCCGCGCCGCGCTCGCCAGGCTGCGGGCGGCGGTCCAGGCACACGAGGACGACATCGCCCGGGCGCTGCACGATGACCTCGGCAAGTCCGCCGACGAGGGCTACATGTGCGAGACGGGCCTGGCGCTCTCCGAGATTCGCTACCAGGAGCGGCACGTCTCGCGCTGGGCACGTCCTCGCCTGCGTGCGACCGACCTCGCCAACGCCGTGGCCACGAGCCGCGTCGAGCGCGTTCCCTACGGCGTCACGCTCATCATGGCACCGTGGAACTACCCGTTTCTGCTCACGCTCGAACCGCTCGCCGGGGCGCTCGCCGCGGGCAATGTCGTGGTCGTGAAGCCGAGCGCCTACGCCCCGGCGTCCTCCGCGGTCCTGCGCCAGATATGCGAGGAGGCCTTTGAGCCCGAGCTCGTGAGCGTGGTCGAGGGCGGTCGCGCGGAGAACGAGGCCCTGCTCGACCAGCGCTGGGACAACATCTTCTTCACCGGCAGCGTCAACGTGGGCAAGCTCGTGATGACCAGGGCCGCGGAGCACCTCACGCCCGTGACGCTCGAGCTGGGAGGCAAGAGCCCCTGCATCGTCGAGCGCAGCGCCAACCTGCGCGTGGCGGCGCGGCGCATCGCCTTTGGCAAGTGGCTCAACGTGGGCCAGACGTGCGTTGCGCCTGATTACGTCCTCGTTGACCGCAGCATAAAGGACGAGCTCATCGGCCTTATCCGCGAGGAGACGCGCGCAATGTACGGAGACGACGCCCTCGCGAACCCCTCATACGGCAAGATGGTCAATCGCAAGCACTTCGACCGCGTGTCGGGGCTCATCGACCCGGCGAAGGTCGTCATGGGAGGACGCTCGGACGAGCGGGCGCTGCGCATCGAGCCCACCATCATGGACAACGTGACGCCCGAGGACGCCATCATGGGCGAGGAGATCTTTGGCCCCGTTCTGCCCGTCATCGCCTACGGCGACCTCGAGGAGGCGCTGCGATTCGTGGAGGAGCGCCCGACGCCGCTCGCCCTCTACCTGTTCACGGGCAATCGTGCGCTTGCCCGACGCGTCATGCGGGACGTCCCGTTCGGCGGCGGTTGCGTCAACGACACGATCATGCACCTCGCCACGTCCCACATGGGATTTGGCGGCATGGGTGCCTCGGGCATGGGCAGCTACCACGGGCGCAAGAGCCTCGAGGCGTTCTCGCACGAGAAGAGCGTCGTGGACAAGGCCACCTGGCTCGACGCGCCGTTTCGCTATCAGCCCCACGCAAGCTGGAAGCGCTTCTTTGTCCGGAAGTTCGTCCACTAGGCGGCCGTCACGTTATAAACTACGCGAGCGCTGCAAATCGGACACTTAGGCGGCCCAAGGGCCCTGTAAGCGTCCGATTTGCAGCGCTCGCGACAAGGAAGGTCAAGAGGGCCCAGGGAGCAGACGTGAACATCCAGATCTTTGGCACCAAGAAGAGCTTCGACACCAAGAAGGCCCAGCGCTGGTTCAAGGAGCGTCGCATCAAGTTCCAGTTCGTCGACCTGCGCGAGAAGGAGATGAGCAAGGGCGAGCTCAGAAGCGTGGCGCAGGCAGCCGGCGGCGTCGACACCCTTCTCGACCCCAAGGCAAGGGACGAGGACACGCTCGCCCTCGTTCAGTACCTTGCCGAGAGCCAGCGCTTCGACAAGCTGCTCGAGAACCAGCAGCTGCTCCGCGAGCCCATCGTGAGAAACGGGCGCCAGGCAACGGCTGGCTACTGCCCCGACGTCTGGAACGGCTGGGAGTAAAAACGCGAGTGCAGCAATATCGTCACTGGCGAGGCCGTTTGGAGGCCCGGGGTGACCGATTGGCTGCACTCGCGTTGCGCGTGCGGCGGCGAGACCCACCGCGATGAGGTCCTGAGCTAGACGAGCTTGCCGGCGCAGTGGTCGACGCAGTGCTGCACGACCTCGGCCACCCAGCCGGAGTACTTGCGCGTGCGAGACTCGAACTTGCCGTTCACGAGCGCGTCGAACTTCACGCGCACAAGCTGGAAGCGGCGCACCTGCGTGTCGCGGTCGAGCGACAGGCAGCCCTCGGTGGCCGTGTAGGGAGCCATGGACGCGATGATCTTGGGGTTGAACATGACCTGCGGGCCATTGGCGCCCTCGAACGCGATGACGGCCTTCGTGGAGCCGATCTGGTTCGCCGCGAGGCCGGCGCAGTTCTCGGTGGCGCCCATGGTGTCGACGAGGTCCTGGGCAACCTCGGCGTCCTCGACGGTGGCGGGCTCCGCCGGCTTGCCGAGGAACTCCTCGTCCTTAACGATGTCCTTGACCATGTCCATCCCTTTCCTGCGAGGCCGCGCATGCCATGCGGTGCCGCGACCGGTTCTTTTTGCCCCATCGATGATACGTGATTGGGGCGCCCGCCGTCAGCCGAGCCGCCTCATGTTCACGCTGGCCCGATACGAGCCGTCGACGCCGAACACGTCATGCGCGAGGTCGAGCAGGCGCAGGCCGGAGCTTTCCGCATCGTCGTCAACGGGGATCCAGGAGGGATCGAACGGGCAGCGGTCGTACATGACCGTCTGGCCCACAGGCACCCACGTGTCCTCGACGCAGGCAAGCCGCAGCGAGACAGTCCCCTTGTCCCAGTTGTCGCGCCGCGCCAGGCGTGCGTCTCGCACCGAGCGCAACGTGCCCGAGTAGATGTCGAGGAGCTCGAGCAGGCCCGCCGCCGGGTCCTTGCGCATGATGGCGTACTCGGAGAACTCGTGGGTCTCGGCAATCTGGCGCAGCCGCGCCAGGCGCGACTCCTCCACCCCCGTGGGCGGCTTGCGCACGTAGCGCTCGAGCAGCGTGCCGCGCTCGTCAAGTGCGCAGTCGAACAGCAGCCACTCCGTAAACGTGGCGTTTACCTGCGTCTCAACAAGCGGGTCGGGATCGCACTCAAAGTAGACGGCAGGCCGCACGATCTGCTCGAACGCAAGGGCCGGCTCCTCGATGAACTCACGCTTCCTCCTCCCCCAGTACTCCGCGACGGACCTCACGTCCCGCTCGACCTTCTCCCCGATGCCCATGGTCTCTCCCTTCTTGCCGGGCGCGGTTGCGCCGCCTTCGTTGCAAGAAGGGTATGGGGCAGCGGTTCGCGCTCTCTCGTCATTGCCGAGAAAGTCCCGCGCGGTCAAACGCAAACCTTGCAGAAATCCAACAGGATTTGGCCCCTTTTGGTAAAAAACGCGCCAACCTGAGCAATAAGCCGCAGGTCGGCGCGCTGTCGCTCTCGAACGAGCCCGTCCGCAAAGAGTCGAGGAATCTTCGTGCTATCGCTTGGCAGGCTGGTCCATGATCCAGTCGAGCTCACGGTCGAGCTCGGCGTTGTGCCTCACGCGCAGGCGGTCCGCAAGGACGCCGCGAGCCATGACGTGCAGCGGCTCGCGCAGGGCTGATAGGTCGTCGAGCGGGTTGTCCCGGGTAACGAGGATGTCGGCGTCGCGCCCGAGCTCGATGGTGCCCGTCACGCCCCCAAGCCCCAGGAGTTGCGCGTTGACCTGCGTGGCCGTGTGCAGGGCAAACGAGTTGGAGACGCCCACGTACTTGGCAAAGTAGGCGACCTCCCGCCACATGTCGTACTGGGTGACGTACGGGCAGCTCGAGTCCGTGCCAAGACCCACGGGGACGCCGGCCTCGAGCGCCTCGCGGGCGCTGTCCATGATGCCCGCGCACACGATGTCGCCGTTGACCTTCTGGACGTCGGTCGAGTGGGTCTTCTCGGGGTCGAGGAGCACGAACGGCAGCGCCGGCGAGATGGTGCACGTCACGCTCGGAAGCCTGCCAGGCAGCTGCGTGCCCGCCGAGCCACGGTAGAGGTCGAGGATCTCGGGCGTCATAGGGGCGCCGTGCTCGATCGTGTCAACGCCGGCGGCAAGCGCCACGCGCACGCCCTCGGTGCTCTCGACGTGCGCCATGACGGGAAGACCGAGCTCATGGGCCGTCTTGCAGGCGGCCTCCGCCACCTCGGGGGACATGCGCAACACGCCAGGCTCACCCGGCTCCGTGGCGTCGAACACGCCTCCCGTCACGAACAGCTTGATGACGTCCGCGCCGCGGGCCATGCTCTCCCGCACCTGGTCTGCGGCCTGTCCGGGCGTCTCGGCCACCTGGGCGAACAGCCCGGCGCCATGCCCGCCCGGCACGGTGACGCCCGTTCCCGGCGCCACGATGCGCGGACCCACGTACCTGCCGGCCTCTATGGCGTCTCGCACGGCGATGTCCGCATACAGCGGGTCGCCCGCGCCGCGGACGGTCGTGACGCCGCTCGCGAGCTGCTGCTGGGCAGAGCCGCGAATGATGCGCCGCAGGATGGCGCGACCGATGGGATTATCGAGCTTGGACATGATTGATCCGGCATCGCCCGAGCTCACGGGCTTGCCAGAGCCGCAGAAGTGGACGTGCATGTTCACGAGGCCCGGCATGAGGAAGGCGCCGCCAAGGTCGATGACGCGCACGCCGGCGGGGGCCTGAGCCACGGCCGCCGGCTCGATGCGAGAGATCTTGCCGGCTTCCACCGTCACGGCCATGCCGCGCTGGGGCCTCATGTCCTTCGTGCCATCGAGGATCGTGGCGTTCACGAACATGGTCGCGCTATCTCTGCTCGCCATGGGAGCTCCTTGTCTGTGCGGTTGCGTTCAGACAAGGCTACCCGTTATGTAAAGCAGCACGGCGGGCGCATCGGCCAGCGGGAGACGGGGCGGTGACAGCTTGACCCCGTCCCCAAGTGTCACCGTCTGACGATGACGTCAAAGCGAACGGCCTTTCCGCCGATTGCGTGGCTCGGCTTGACGCCGGCGAGCACGGGCGCCTTCACCGGGCGCTTCACCACGATGCGCCGCGGGTTGGCATCAATCGCGGCGTCCATGAGCGAGTCCTCGTTGGCGCACGGGGCCTCGAGCCGGTGGAGCAGCTGGAACTTCTTCTTCACCGCGGCGCTCTTCGCGCGAGAGGGAAACATCGGGTCAAGGTAGACCACGTCGGGCGCCGCATCGAGGCCCCCAAGCACCTCCACGCTGTCTGCCTCCACGAGCGTCATGCGAGAAACAATGCCCGCGAGCTGCGACTCGTTGGCCGCTCGCCGCAGCGCGTCCGCCAAGAGAAGCGCGATCGCCGGATCACTCTCGCACAGCGTCACGGTGAACCCCGCCGCCGCGAGCAGGAGCGAGTCCTCGCCAAGCCCCGCCGTGGCGTCAACGGCCGTCGGGCGCTCGGCGCCCCTCACGCGCGCCGCCTTCACGAGCAGCTCGCGGCCCAGGCGGTCCGCGCGAAGGCGCGGCAGGAGCTCGCGGAAGTCCTCGCACAGCCGCATACCGTCTGCGCACAGCGTCAGGCCATCGTCAATAAAGCGCAGCTCAACGCCATCGGGAAGAACGAGCTCGCACGCCCGGCGCTCAATCTGTTCTCGGTCCATGAAGCTCCCCTCCCGTCCTTCTCGTCAATTCTAGCCGCAACGACAGTGACTATAATCGCCAAGACGACGGCTTTGCTTGCCGTCGCACCGGAGGAGAGGCGAGCGCCCATGGCAGAGGGCAAGACCCCAGAGAGCAAGACGCCCCAGGGAGAGCGCGTGTGCGCGGGTGCCGGCCACGACTGCGCGTTCAGCAGGGCCGGCAGCTCCTGCATGGACAACATCCGCCTGTTCGCGGGGCTGCCGGCCGCGGCAAAGCGCGAGCTTCTCGCCCGCGCTCGCCACACCTCGCATGCGAGCGGCGACATCATCGCCCACGAGGGCGACCGCATCGAGTCGATCATCGTGGTGCGCAGCGGCCGCATCAAGACGTATCGCAACACGTCGGACGGCGAGCAGTACATGCTCGACGTGCTGCATGACGGGCAGGCGCTCTGGCACGGCTTGTTTCTCGACAACCACACGTACAGCTACTCCGTCTCGTGCCTCACGCCCGTGCGCCTGTGCCGCATCCATCGTGAGGACGTGGAGCAGATGCTCGCCAACCACCCCGGCGTTGCCATGGACCTCATCCGCATGGTCTGCACCGAGCTCGACCGCGCCGAGGAGCGCATCCTCATGCTGAGCATCCGAGACCCGCGCCGGCGCCTGGCCGAGTACTTGCTCGTTCGAGACCGCAGCTGCACCGGCCCGGAGATTCACCTGAAGCTCGAGGACATCGCCAGCTCGGTGGGACTGCGCCCGGAGACCGTCTCGCGCAACATCGCGCGCTTTGACCGAGAGGGGCTCGTGAGACGCACGGGACGCGGCCGGTTGCTCGTCCTCGACCGCGAGGGGCTCTCGCGCGTGGCCGAGGCGTAGGCACGACGAGGCAGCCAGCGCCCGGCGCCCCAAAGTGGGGCAAAGCAACCGTCCCCACCGTCCCGGCGAGAAAGTTCACCGATTCAAACAATTTTTTCTCGCTATTTGATTACGGTCAAGGAACTCACCTTGCAATGCGTTTACATTTCACGGCGTGAAACTTCAGCCGCACGTGAAGGTAGGCAGCATGACCGCAGGGCGCATACACTCCGTTGAGTCGTTTGGCTCCGCAGACGGGCCGGGCGTTCGCTTTCTCGTCTTTCTCCAAGGGTGCCCCATGCGCTGCCGCTACTGCCACAACCCGGACACGTGGCGCACGGACGGCGGCACGCTCATGGAGCCGGCCGAGGTTCTCGACCGCGCGGAGCGCTACCGCAGCTACTGGGGGCCAGAGGGCGGCATCACCGTCTCGGGCGGCGAGGCACTCGCCCAGCCGCAGTTCGTGGCCGAACTCTTTGAGCAGGCACACGCCCGCGGCATCAACACCTGCCTCGACACCTCTCTTGCCCCCTTCACGCGAGAGCAGCCTGCCTTCTCCACGTTCGAGCGCGTCATGGACGCCTGCGACCTCGTGATGGCAGACATCAAGCATCCAGACCCGGCCATCCACAAGAGGCTCACGGGACGAGACAACGACAACATCATCGACTGCCTGCACTGGCTTTCCGAGCGCAACCAGCCGATGTGGATCCGCCAGGTGCTTGTTGACGGCTTCACGGACAATGACGCCTCGCTGGCGCAGACGCGCGAGCTCATCGCCTCGCTCGGTGACTGCGTGAGGCGCGTCGAGGTGCTGCCCTATCACACGCTTGGCATCTTCAAGTGGGAGGAGCTCGGGATTCCCTACACGCTGGGAGACGTCGCGCCTCCCTCGCCCGAGCGCACCCAGCGGGCGCAGGCGATCCTGCGCGGCGAGGCGCCCGCGCAACCCTAGGTAACACACCCGACGCGGGGGCGCGCCGGGTCACAGCGATCGCGCCGAGACTGCCCAGCAGCGGCGCAAAAGGAGGATTCATGGCACTAAGGGAAGAGTGGACCGGCTTTGCCGGCGGCCACTGGGTCGACGACATCAACGTGCGCGACTTCATCCAGCGCAACTACACCGCCTATGACGGCGACGAGTCATTCCTCGCCGGCCCCACCGAGGCCACGGACAAGCTCTGGGGCAAGGTCCAGGAGCTCCAGGCCGCCGAGCGCGCCAACAACGGCGTCCTCGAGTGCGAGACCGAGGTCGTCTCCGGCCTCACCGCCTACGGTCCCGGCTACATCGACCCCGCGCTCAAGGACCTCGAGAAGGTCGTGGGCCTGCAGACCGACAAGCCGCTCAAGCGCGCCTTCATGCCCTATGGCGGCATCAAGATGGCCCAGCAGGCGGCCGAGAACTACGGCTTCCACGTCAACGACAAGTTCAACCAGATCTTCAACGAGTACCACAAGACCCACAACCAGGCCGTCTTTGACGCGTACACCCCCGAGATGCGCGCCGCCCGTCACTCCCACGTCATCACGGGCCTGCCCGACACCTACGGCCGCGGCCGCATCGTCGGCGACTATCGCCGCGTGGCCCTCTACGGCGTCGACCGCCTGATCGCCGGCAAGCAGGACGACCTCAACCACTGCGGCGACGGCACCATGACCGACGACATCGTGCGCCAGCGCGAGGAGATCGCCGACCAGATCCGCGCCCTCAAGGGCTTGAAGGAGATGGCCAAGGCCTACGGCTACGACATCTCCAACCCGGCGACCAACGCGCAGGAGGCCGTCCAGTGGCTCTACTTTGGCTACCTGGGCGCCATCAAGACGCAGAACGGTGCCGCCATGTCCGTGGGCCGCGTCTCCACGTTCCTGGACATCTACATCCAGCGCGACCTCGCCGCCGGCAAGATCACCGAGTCGGAGGCCCAGGAGCTCATCGACCACCTCGTGCTCAAGCTCCGCGTGGTCAAGTTCGCGCGCATCCCCAGCTACCAGGCGCTGTTCTCTGGTGACCCGGTCTGGGCCACGCTCGAGGTTGCCGGCCTTGGCCAGGACGGCCGCCACATGGTGACCAAGAACGACTACCGCTTCCTGCACACGCTCGAGAACATGGGCCCGGCCCCCGAGCCCAACCTCACGGTGCTCTACAGCAAGCGCCTGCCGGACAACTTCCGCAAGTACGCGGCCAAGATCTCGGTCAACACCTCCTCGATCCAGTACGAGAACGACGACGTCATGCGCCCGGTCTGGGGCGATGACTACTCCATCTGCTGCTGCGTCTCCGCCACCGAGACCGGCAAGGAGATGCAGTTCTTTGGCGCCCGCGCCAACCTCGCCAAGGCCCTCAACTACGCCATCAACGGCGGCAAGGACGAGAAGTTCCTCGACAAGCAGGGCAACCACATGCAGGTTGGCCCCGAGTACGCGCCCGTCACGAGCGAGTACCTCGACTATGACGAGGTCATGCACAAGTTCGACCTCATGATGGACTGGCTGGCCGGCCTCTACGTCAACATCCTCAACCTCATCCAGTACATGCACGACAAGTACTACTACGAGGCCGAGGAGATGGCCCTCATCGACACCGACGTGCGCCGCACGTTCGCCACGGGCATCGCCGGCTTCTCGCACGTCGTGGACTCCATCTCCGCGATGAAGTACGCCCGCGTCAAGACCGTGCGTGACAAGCAGGGCATCGTCGTTGACTACGAGGTCGAAGGCGACTTCCCCAAGTACGGCAACGACGACGACCGCGCCGACGAGATCGCCGTGTGGCTGCTCAAGACCTTCATGAAGAAGATCGCCACGCACCACACCTACCGCAACTCCGAGCCCACCACCTCGATCCTGACCATCACCTCGAACGTGGTGTACGGCAAGGCCACCGGCGGCACGCCCGACGGCCGCAAGGCGTTCACTCCGTTCGCCCCGGGCGCCAACCCCGCCTACGGTGCCGAGCAGAACGGCCTGCTCGCCTCGCTCAACTCCGTGTCCAAGCTCCCCTACGAGTACGCCCTGGACGGTATCTCCAACACGCAGACGATCAACCCGTCCGCGCTTGGCAATGACCTCGAGCAGCGCGTCACCAACCTGGTGAACGTCATGGACGGCTACTTCGCCAACGGCGCGCACCACCTCAACGTCAACGTCTTTGGCGTCGAGAAGCTCAAGGACGCCATGGAGCACCCCGAGAAGCCCGAGTACGCCAACTTCACCATCCGCGTCTCCGGCTACGCCGTGAAGTTCATCGACCTCACGCGCGAGCAGCAGCTCGACGTCATCGCCCGCACCTGCCACGAGCGCATGTAGCGCGTCTCGTCAGCAGATCGAGCACGAAGGCCCCGCAACCCATGCTGGCTGCGGGGCCTTTTCGTGCGGCACGCCCGGAGCGTGGTTCTCGGCACGTGGTTCTTGGCGTCCTGGATATCCCTTAGTTTCAGAATCTTCGCACTACGTGCATCTCATCGCCAAAAATGGCGGCAAAACGCACGCAGTGCGAAATTCCTGAAATTAGCGGACAAGATGGGACGGCTTCGACAGCGCTACTTGTGGTACGGCTCGCCGCGGCTGATCTTGCAGGCGCGGTAGAGCTGCTCGAGAAGCACGACGCGCGCAAGGTTGTGCGGCAGCGTGATGGGCCCAAACGAGAACGTCTCGTTGGCGCGGGCGCGCACGTCGGGCGATACGCCGTCGGAGCCGCCGATGACGAACGTGAGGTCGCTCTTGCCACGCAGCACGAGCTCGTCGAGGTGGGCCGAGAACTCCTCGCTGCTACGCTGCTTGCCGTCAATGGCGAGCAGGATCACATGGCTGCGCTCGGGGACGGCCGAGAGGATCTCCGCACCCTCGCGGGCGCGGCTCGCCTCGACGCCGCCGGCGCGGGCCGGGTCTATGTCGGGTACCTCTCGCACATCGACCTTGCCGTAGGCCCCCAGACGCTTCACGTACTCGGCGCACGCCTGCGTCCAGAACTTCTCCTTGAGCTTGCCCACGGCAACGACGGTGTAGCGCATGTCTGTCCTCTCGTCTCGGTTGCCAAGAGCATAGCCGAGACGCGCGCCTAGATGGAAAGCATGCGCGAGCGGCGCGCCCTCAGCTCCTCCTCGTCGGCGTCTTGCAGCACCATGTCGAGGTAGCCGAGGAGCTCGTCGCACTGCTCGGGAAGCCAGGCGCAGGCATGCGCCACGTTGCCGTAGTGGTTGCCGAGAAGGTAGACGCGTCCGCGCGGCTCGTACTCCTCGACGAATCGTCTGAGCTCGCGGACGGTCTCGAGCTCGCCGGCCATCGTGAAGTCGCCGTTCTCGACCATCTCCGCGAGCCGCGTACCCGCGAACGAGGTCATCGTGTGAACCATGATGCGGTTGGGGGCCAGCTGCGAGTAGAGGCGTGCCGTGGCGAGCGCCGAATCCTCGACCCTTCCCGCACCGGCCATGCCCAGCAGGTAGAACAAGTCATAGCTGAGCCCGGCCGCCTCCATGCGAAGGCACTGGCGCAGGCTCTCCTCGACACAAAAGCCCTTGTCCATGGCTTCGAGCGCCTCGTCCAGGCCGCTCTCCGTGCCCACGGAGACGTCGGAGAGGCCAAGCTCCACCAGCCGCGCCAGCTGCTCGTCCGTCTTCCTCGCGACGTCGGTCACGCGAGCGAAGCAGCCGATGCTGGCATTGGGGTAGCGCCCGCGCACGGCCTCCATGATGCCCACGAGCCGCTCGTAGGGAAGGCACAGCGCGTTGCCGCCGGTGAGGAACACGCGGCGGACGCAAGGCACGGACGCCACGACCTCGTCGAGGTCCTGCTCGACCTCCTCAATGGGAGAGACGCGGAAGGGCTCGTGGTACATGTCGCAGAACTTGCAGCGGTTGTGCGAGCAGCCGCGGGCAACCTGCAGTTGCAGCATGTCGTTCTCGAACAGCGGGCGGTAGAACGCCCCGTCATCGTAGTGCATGGGTCTCCCCTATCGCTTGTAGTCGCAGCGCTGGCACTGCCTGGGGGCGTCGCTGGCGACCTCGCGGTAGAACATCCCGGACCAGGCGCAAATCTGGCGAAGCACCGGGACCACGCTCTGCCCCTTGGGCGTGAGCTGGTACTCCACGTGCGGCGGCACCTCATCGAAGCTCTGGCGCATCACGATGCCGTCTGCCATCAGCTCCTTGAGGGCCGAGGAGAGCACCGCATCCGAGATGTTCGTCATCTCGTTGCGAATCTGGCCGTAGCGCAGCGTTCCCATGGAGCCCAGCACGCAGATGATGCGCGACTTCCAGCGACCGCCAAAGACGTCCAGCCCGTATTCCAGCGGGCAGCGTATGTCCTTCTCAAGCTTGCGAGCGTGCGGCATGTGCCCCTCCTCTTCTCGGGCAAAACGCTACAGGCGACGCCACGAAGCCGCAAGTAACTAAGGGGAGATTGAGTAGCTCATCTTTTTCCCGATATCTGGGATTTTCCGCGCTACGCAGCTATCTTGAGCGCAGGCGGACAAAACAAGGGACCGCCGTAGACGAAAGGAGAACGACATGCAGGTCAAGGCATATCTTCAGGTCACGATGACGATCAACCCCGAGAACAGAGCCGCCGCGGCGAAGGTCTACAACGACTACCGCCAGCCGTTCCTCGACACCATCGAGGGCGCCCTCACCAAGGAGTGCCTCGTGCGCGACGAGGACGTCCAGGTGAGCCACGGCTTTGACTCCATGGAGCACGCCAAGGCCTACCTCGAGAGCGACCTGTTCAAGACCAAGGTGTTCCCGGGCCTCCAGCCGACCTGGGCCGCCGATCCCGACATTCGCTTCTACGAGGTTCTCTAGAGCCGAGGCAGGGCTCAGGCAAGCAAGCGATTGCCATCCGCGGCCTCGAACGTGTTCGCGATGCGAGCCGCCGGGCATCTCCAAATAGTGGGAAAATCTGCCTGTTCACACAACGTATTGTCCCACGGGAGATGAGCATGGGCAGCCAGAAGAGGTCTGCGCGCATGGCGAGGCGCGCGGCGTTTGAGCAGGGGCTCGGCGACGAACTGGGCGGCGTGTTCGAGCGCGAGGACGAGCGCCGCGCCCGGCAGGCGGAGCAGCGCGAGGAGGCCCTGCGCTACAAGGCCTGCGTGCGCAAGAAGCGCTATGCGAGTGAGGCCGAGGCAAAGCTGGCCATCCGCGACTGCGAACGCCACGGCTCCCGGGACCTGCACTGCTACCGCTGCCCCTACTGCAACGGCTGGCACCTCACGCACAAGGCGGCCCGCAGGTAGCCGCCACTGGGAGCCCGACATTGGGGGCGGACTCCCTTGGCGGGCCTGCCGGCACTTGCGCCGGGGACGGGAGCGCGCCGCACATGGCAGCGGACCCGTCCCCGGCGTCATGCGCTACCAGACGCGACTGGGTTCGGGACACACGAGCTTGTCGGCGGGAGCGCCCGCGGCGTCGGCGAGGCTCACGTGGCGGACGGCGGGATCGTCGTAGGTGGTGTAGTAGTACGTGCCCGTCTTGGCCGAGAAACAGCTCGTATAGAGCGTCTTCTCAAAGTCACCGTTGCCCATGCGGGCCGCGCCCTCCACCATGGCGACACCCTCGAGCGTACGCAGCATGCGAATGACGTTGTCATGCTCGCCGGTCTTCTCGGGATAGTTGGCGTTGAGGTAGGCGGCCTTCACGAAGCGCGAGGGCGAGTAGCAGTCGCCGGGGATGCCGCGCATGCCCGCGCCGGCGCCGTAGGGGGCGAGGTCGGCCGCGCGCCACTTTGCCGTGGCGGGGAAGTCGTTCGTGGCCGTGATGTAGCCTCGCAGGTTCTCGAGGTGCCACTCGAGCGAGGGTTGGTTCGTGAGAACGTCCACGGGGTCGTCGAGCACGTGCATGCCGTCCGCACGGCTCTCCACCACGATGCTGCGCTCGGCGTCTCCGATAATCCAGTGCAGGTAGGACACGCCGAGACCCTCGCCGGCAGACGCGCCCACGATCGTCACGCCGGCAAGCGCGGCCTCCGCCTCGGCCACGCTCGAGAAGCTTGCGGCGACCCACAGCGGGAACTCGTAGGCACACACGTTGGTGCGGCCGTCTGCCGGCGCGTCCGCATAGGCGGCATACCCCGGGAAGTTGAGACCCGCGACGGCCAGACCCGCGTCGTTGCCGCAGTCGAAGAACATGGGGTAGTTGTTGTAATCCACGCACATCCCGATGGCGGCGTGGGCGGCCGGGGCATCATCGACGAACTGATAGCTCACGGGGAATCCCTTGGGCATGATGCGAACGCGCTCGCCGTAGCCGCAGCTCCAATCGAGATTGCGGCCAAAGTACATCTCGTCATCGACGCCGGTGAATCGAACTCCCGTGCACATGGTTGGCTCCCTTCTGCGCTTGCGGGGCCAAAGCGTCCCGCGACATGCGTCTTGTACCCATGGCGGAGACGTCATACGACGCCGCCGCAGAATCACCACGCGCCCATTCGCTATCCTCGTAAGGACAGGAGGAGGCCCCATGACCACAGACAACGAGAACGTTCGCGCCTGGCTCGAGGGCGCGCCGGCGAACGTCACCGAGACGTGCAGCCGCCTGCTCGCCGAGGTTGACGCCATGCGCGCCGAGCAGACGATCTATCCGCCGCAGGATGACATCCTGAACGCGCTTGCCTGGACGGGGCCACGGGATGTTCGCGCCGTCATTCTCGGCCAGGACCCCTATCACGGGCCCGGCCAGGCAATGGGGCTGTCGTTCTCCGTCCACGCGAGCTGCAAGCTGCCGCCCAGCCTGCGCAACATCTACAAGGAGCTCGCGGCAGACCTCGGATGCGAGACGCCGGCAACCGGTGACCTCAGCAACTGGGCGCGCCAGGGGGTCCTTTTGCTCAACACGACGCTCACCGTGTGCGAGCACGAGGCAAACTCGCACGCCAAGCTCGGTTGGAAGACGGTCACGGACTATGTGGTGCGACGCTGCTGTGAGCTGCCGCAGCCCGTGGTGTTTCTCGCCTGGGGCGCGCACGCCATCCGGCTCGTGAGCGGCGCCATGACGGCCGTGGGCGCAGACGCCCCGGGCTCGGGCAAGTTCTGTCTCGCCTCGACGCACCCCTCGCCGCTCTCTGCCACGCGCGCCGCCAGGGACGTCCCGGCCTTCATGGGGTCAAGGCCGTTCTCGCGCGCCAATAAACTGCTGGTAGATGCTGGCTCCGAGCCCATCGACTGGGCAAACGTGGGCTAGACACAAAGACGGGGCCGACAGGCATTGCGCCCGTCGGCCTCGCGCCATGAGACAAGGGGACAGTCCCCTTGTCTCATTAGAACGTGACGTTGCCGAACTCGGAGAGCTTGAGGCCCTCGTTGTGCTCGGTGGCGAAGTTGAGGTTCCACTCGCTCGTGAACAGCAGGAGCTTGCCGCCGCGCATGTCCTCCACGCGCATCGTGTCGCGCGTGAGCGAGAGGGAGCGCACGTCCTTCTCGTCCATGTCGCCCTCGATCCAGCGGATCTCCGAAAACGGCAGCGGCTGGCGGTAGACCTCCACGTGGTACTCGCTCTTGAGGCGCTGCTCGAGCACCTCGAACTGCAGCACGCCCACGACGCCCACGACGACGCTCTCCATGCCGGCGCCCAGCTCGCGGAAGATCTGGATAGCACCCTCCTGGGCGAGCTCCTCCATGCCCTTCACGAACTGCTTGCGCTTGAGCGTGTCCACCTGCGAGATGCGCGCAAAGTGCTCGGGCGCAAACGTGGGGATGCCCGCGAAGCGCACGTGCTCCTTGCCCACGCACACCGTGTCGCCGATGGAGAAGATGCCCGGGTCGAACAGGCCCACGATGTCGCCCGCGTAGGCCTCGTCCACGATGGCGCGGTCATCGGCCATCATCGAGGTGCCGGTCGCAAGCTTGAGGTTGCGCTCGCCCTGCACGTGGTAGGCCGTCATGCCGCGCTCGAACTTGCCCGAGCAGATGCGCACGAAGGCGATGCGATCGCGGTGGTTCTTGTCCATGTTGGCCTGGATCTTGAACACGAAGCCAGAGAAATCGTTGCGCGTGGGCTCCACCGGATCGCCCGAGATGACGTCCGTGTAGGGGCGCGGCGTGGGCGCCAGGCGCAGGAACTCCTTGAGGAACGGCTCCACGCCAAAGTTCGTGAGCGCCGAGCCAAAGAAGGCCGGGGACAGCTTGCCACAGGCCACGGCGTCGAGGTCGAGCTCGTCGCCGGCGCCATCGAGCAGCTCGATGTCGTCCATGAGGTTCCTGTGGTTCTCCTCGCCGATGAGCTCGTCCATGGCGGGGTCACCCAGCTCGGCCTCGATCTCCGCCACCTTCTTGGAGGCGTTGGCGTGGCCGTCGCCCTCGAACGCAAGCACGCGTCGGGTCTGGCGATCGAAGACGCCGCGGAAGTTGCGGCCGCTGCCGATGGGCCAGTTCATGGGATAGGTGTTGATGCCCAGGACGTTCTCGATCTCTTCCATGAGCTCAAAGGGGTCGCGCGCGTCGTGGTCGAGCTTGTTCACGAACGTGAAGATGGGGATGTGGCGCAGCGTGCAGACCTTGAAGAGCTTCTTGGTCTGGGCCTCGACGCCCTTGGCGCCGTCGATGACCATGACGGCGGCGTCGGCGGCCATGAGCGTGCGGTACGTGTCCTCGGAAAAGTCCTGGTGGCCAGGGGTGTCAAGGATGTTGACGCACGCGCCGTCATAGGTGAACTGCAGCACCGAGGAGGTCACGGAGATGCCGCGCTCCTTCTCGATGTCCATCCAGTCCGACTTTGCGTGCTTGGAGCTGCTCTTGCCCTTGACCGAGCCGGCCGTCTGGATGCTGCCGGTGTAGAGCAGGAGCTTCTCGGTGAGGGTCGTCTTGCCCGCGTCAGGGTGCGAGATGATCGCGAACGTCCTGCGCGAGGAGATCTGGTCTGCCAGAGATGCCATGTACTTCCTTTGTTGCGTGGTTGTAGCCCCACGTATTGTAGCGGCTGGCAGGCAGGGCGGCGCGTTGGCAGCGGGCGCGCCGCCCTCGTTTCTACAGGTAGCTCACGGTCTCCTCGAGCGGCTTGCGGGAGCCGTGGTTCGCAAGCGGGCCCGCGTCCTCGGCTGCGTAGCCCAGGTCGAGCAGCATGAGGACCTCCTCGTCCTCGGGCAGGTCGAATGCCGCGGCGGCCTTCTCGGGGTTAAAGTTGTTCACCCAGCAGCTGTCGACGCCCTCGCTAGCCGCGGCAAGCACGAGGTGGGTGGCCACGATGCTTGCGTCCTCGATGCCGGAGTTGCGGTTGCCGCCGGGGTAGGTGAAGACGTTCTTGCTGTTGAATGCCACCATGAGCACGACGGGCGCGCCGTAGCGGCACGGCGTGAGCTCATCAACCTTGGCAAGGCCCTCCTCGGACCTGATGACGTAGACGTGCTGCTCCTGCAGGTTCTTGGCGGTGGGGGCGTGGCGCGCCATCTCGAGAATGGCGTTGACCGTTTCGTCGGCAACAGCGCGCTCGCCGTACTTCTTGCACGAATGGCGCTTGGTTACGAGCTCCTTGAAGTCCATGGTTCCTCCTGGCGATTTGGCGGGTTTTGCGTCTTGTGCCATTTTGCCCCAACGACCAGGCAATGAGGCAATCCAAGGCACGGGAGCGAGCGATTTACCGAAGCCCGAGCGCATTTTGACGTCCGAGATTCGAGAAGTGTACGAGCTTGGTTGCTTTTAACGGATAGCGGCATTATTGGCGATCGGTCTACCTGGGGTTTTAAAATGACACCAATGACGCACAGCACGAATGGGGGCGTCAGCTCGTACACTTCTCGGGTTTCCGACGTGCTATTCGAGCCGTATTTCGGCAGATCGCTTGCGACGCTGGCGCTTACATCTTCGTCATCTTCCCGCTCGCTCGCGAGCACCCGCAACGTGCGAGCTACACTCGATTTGTATCGGGCATACGCCCAGCCACGTCATCCAAGGGGATGCCTTTTTGGTCATTGTTCTTTAGGGAACGGCGCAACCGCAGACAACCGGCCAGCGGCCGCAATGCGACCGCAGGCTGCGTGCGCCCTCCCACCTTGTCGCCACCATTCACCCCACACGACAGGAAGAACAATGAATACCAGCACCTTTCCCAAGGCCAACAGCTTTGACCACACACTCGTGGCCAGCAAGATCATGGGTCCCAATCCGCTCAAGCTCTGCGAGGAGCTGCTTGCCGGCGCCACCATTCCGCGCGGGTCTGTCACCTGCGACCTCGGCAGCGGAACCGGCATCACGAGCGCTCTGCTCGCGCGCGAGTACGGTCTCGACGTCTACGCCGTGGACCTGTGGAGCAACCCCGAGGAGAACCGCGAGTTCTTCCGCAGCCTTGGCATCTCGGCCGAGACAATCCATCCCGTCAAGGCGGACGCAAGCCAAGGCCTGCCGTTCGCGCCGGAGTTCTTTGGTGCCGTGGTAAGCATCGACTCGTACAACTACTACGGCCGAGACCCCAACTACCTGGGGGAGCACCTGCTTCCCTACGTCATGCCAGGCGGCATGCTCTACCTCTCCATCCCGGGCATGAGGTGCGACTGCCACGACGACCTGCCCGTCTGCCTACTCCAGTCCTGGACGCCCGAGCAGCTCGACTACATGCATGACATGAGCTGGTGGCGCGCCATGATCGAGCCCACGGCCGGCGTCGAGATTGTCGACATGCACGAGATGCGCTGCACGGCCGAGGCCTGGGCAGACTGGCTCGCCTGCGACAACGAGTACGCCGTCGGAGACCGCGCGGCCATCGAGGCCGGCGCGCTCGATTACCTGAACACGATCGCCATCACGCTGCGCAAGCTATAGCGGCACGGGAGCGGGGCACGGCCCGCTCCCCTACGCGCACCTCGCCCGGAGGCGTCGCAGGAACTCCTCGCAGGCGCGGCTGCGCAGCCGGTACTTCTTCCAGATGACGTACGAGCCGATCTCAATCGGCGGATCCATGGGAATAAACCGCAGGTCATCGCTATTGAGATGAAAGAGATGGTCTATACCCAAGGCACAGGCCTCCCCCGTCTTCACGAGCAACGCCGCGTTGCCGATAAGGTCGAACGTCCCCACCACGTTGAGGTCCTCGCGCTGCAGGTTGCCGCCGCTCCACGCCTCGATGTCGACGGTCTGGTTGCTCGTGCGCGAGCTCACGAGCAGGGGCATGCGCACGAGGTCCGCGGGCGCCACCGCGTCAAGCGACGCCCAGGGTGAACCCGCACCCACGGCCACGCCAGAGCGGTCGTACTCGGGCATGCGCAGCCACTCGTACTTGTCGACGTTCACAGGCTCGATGACGAGGGCAAAGTCGAGAAGGCCACGCTCGAGGCGCTCCTCGACCGTGTCGGCGTTGCCCGTGAACAGCTCGAGCGTTACGGCAGGATGCTCGCGGTGGAGCTCGGCAAACGCGTCCGTGAGCAGGTGCATCGCGCGCGTCTCCCCGGCGCCGATACGAATGTTGCCCGTAAGGCTGCCGCCGCGGTCCGCAAGCTCGTCCTGCGTCTGGTCGACGAGCGCGAGAATCTCCTCGGCGCGCTGGCGAAGACGCATGCCGTCCTCCGTGAGCATGGTCGAGCGGTTCGTGCGGTCGAACAGCGTGCAGCCCAGCTCGCGCTCGAGCTCGGCAACCTGGCGCGAGAGCGTGGGCTGCGTCACGTGCAGCACGTTGGCGGCCTCGGTCATGCTCTCCTCGCGCGCCACGGCGAGAAAGTAGCGCAGCGTTCGAAGCTCCATAGCGCCTCCCGTCAATGCATTCGCTAACCGTATAGAGAGGTAGTTGTCATAGGCATTGTACATTTCACCGCGCGAGAAATACGGTTAGCACGTACAGAAGCGCACGCGATGGATGGACAGGCCATGGACGAGCAAACGAGACGGAACCTCGAGGACGCGGGTTGCCCCGAGTGTCTCATCGAGGAGTTCGGCCAGGCAAAGGACGCTCGCCAGCGCACGGCAAAGCTGCGAGCATACCGGCACGAGCTGCTCTGCGGCATCCACGCCGAGCAGCGCAAGCTCGACTGCCTGGACTACCTCATCTACCAGCTGCGAAACGAGGAGTGAGACAGGGGTGGCCCGGCTCACGACGAGACGGACCACCCCACCTCGCCTCAACTAGAAGGAGGAAACGGCAATGAGCAAGATTCTCGAGGAGACGTACACGCTTGCGAGCGGCACTGAGGTCCCGCGCATGGGCCTGGGCACTTGGCTCATGGACGACGCCGAGGCCAAGCAGGCCGTGGTGGACGCCGTCACCGCGGGCTACCGCATGATCGACACGGCACAGGCCTATGGCAACGAGGAGGGTGTCGGCGAGGGCATTCGCACCTGCGGCACCCCGCGCGAGCAGCTCTTTATTGGCACGAAGGTCGCCGCCGAGCTCAAGGACCACGACTCCGTGGCCGCAAGCATCGACGAGTCGTTGGCCAAGCTCGGACTGGACTACGTTGACCAGATGATCATCCACAGCCCGCAGCCGTGGGCCGAGGTCAACCAGTCGAGCGACCGCCACGAGGAGGGCAACCTCGCCGCATGGAGTGCGCTCGAGGAGGCCCAGGCCGCCGGCAAGGTTCGCGTCATCGGCGTCTCGAACTTCAACGAGCACGACATCGAGAACATCCTGGGCAACGCAAGCGTGAAGCCGCAGGTCAACCAGGTGCTCGCGCACATCTCGAACACGCCGTCCGAGCTCATCGACTTCTGCCGGGCGCACGGCATCCTCGTGGAGGCCTACTCCCCCATCGCCCACGGCATGGTGCTCACCAACCCGCTCGTGACCGAGGTCGCCGGCCACTACGGCGTCACGGCCGCGCAGCTGTGCGTGCGTTACTGCCTCCAGCTTGGCCTGCTGCCGCTGCCCAAGACGGCAAATCCCAAGCACATGGCCAATAACGCCCAGGTAGACTTCGAGATTTCCGACGAGGACATGCAGAAGCTCCGCGCCGCCGAGCACATCAAGGACTATGGCGACTCGAGCTTCTTCCCCGTCTATGGCGGAAAGCTTTAGACGAAAGATTCGCTTCGGACATCCCAGGAAAGGAACCACATGACCAAGCCCTACATCGCCTGCCACATGATGATGTCGGTCGATGGCCGCATCGACTGCGCGATGACCTCGAAGCTTCGCGGCGTGAGCGAGTACTACGCCACGCTCGACGCCCTCGACGTCCCCACCCGCGTGAGCGGCCGCGTCACCGCCGAGCTCGAGATGGCAGACGGCCCCTGGAGCCCCTCTGACCCCGCGCCCTACGGCAAGTCTGGCTTCTCGAAGGCTACGGACGCAGACGCCTACGAGGTCGTCTTCGACACGCACGGCGCGCTCGCCTGGAACGAGGGCAGCAGCTATGCCCGCCCTCTGCTCATCGTCACGAGCGAGCAGGTTAGCGCCGAGTACCTCGCCTACCTGGACGGCCTTGGCATCTCCTGGATCGCCTGCGGCAGGGAGCGCATCGACGTTCCTGGCGTCGTCGAGGTTCTCGCCCGCGAGTTCGGCGTCAAGCGCATGGCGTGCGTGGGAGGCGGCAACATCAACGCCGCCTTCCTGGATGCCGGGCTCCTCGACGAGGTAAGCATTCTGCTTGGCCCAGGCATCGACGCTCGCGGCGGCATGGCCTCCACGTTCGACGGCCTGCCCATGGATCGCGAGCCGTTCCAGCTCGAGCTCAAGCACGTCGAGAGCTATGACGACGGCGCCATCTGGATTCGCTACGACGTAAAGAGATAGCGAGGGGCCGAGCCCTCAACCACGAGAAAGGATAGAGATATGGCCATCAAGCAGACCGCGGGCCACGACGCCCTGGGCGCGTTTGCCCCGGAGTTCGCCCACCTCAACGACGACGTCCTCTTCGGCGAGGTATGGAATCGCGATGACAAGCTGTCGCTCAAGCTGCGCTCCATCGTCACCGTGAGTGCCCTCATCGGCAAGGGCATCACGGACAGCTCGCTCAAGTACCATCTCCAGAGCGCCCGCAAGAACGGCGTCACGAAGTCCGAGATGGCCGAGATTCTTACGCACATTGCCTTCTACGCCGGCTGGCCCAACGCCTGGGCGGCCTTCAACATGGCCAAGGAGGTCTACGCCGACGACGCGGCGGAGGCCGAGGGTCACGGCGGCTTCTTTGGCCTGGGCGAGCCCAACACCGCCTTTGCGCAGTACTTTATTGGCCAGAGCTACCTCAAGCCGCTCACGGGCCCCGATGACTACCTGCCCATCCACAACGTGACGTTCGAGCCGGGCTGCCGCAACAATTGGCACGTCCACCACGCCACGAAGGGCGGCGGCCAGGTCCTCATCTGCGTCGAGGGCGAGGGCTGGTACCAGGAGGAGGGCAAGCCCGCCCAGAGCCTCAAGCCCGGCGACGTCGTGGAGATCCCGGCAGGCGTCAAGCACTGGCACGGCGCCAAGGCCGGCTGCTGGTTCAGCCACCTCGCGTTCGGCTTCCCCGGCGAGAACTGCTCCAACGAGTGGCTCGAGCCCGTCACCGACGAGGAGTACGCCAAGCTCGGCCGCTAACCCAAATGAGACAAGGGGACAGTCCCTTTGTCTCATTAAGGAGCCCTTATGAAGAAGCACATGCTGGTTGTCTACTACAGCTGGTCAAACGGCAATACCGAGAAGGTCGCCGAGCAGCTCGCCGATGCGTGCGGCGCAGATATCGAGCGCATCGAGACCGTCGAACCCTATCCCGACGACTACGACGAGACGGTCGAGCAGGGACACCGCGAGGTAAACGCAGACTTTGAGCCCCAGATCGAGCCACTCGAACACGACACGGCAGACTATGACGTCATCGCTGTGGGCACGCCCACCTGGTGGTATACGATGGCGCCAGCCGTGAAGACGCTCCTCTCGGAGAACGACCTCTCCGGCAAGACGGTCGTCCCGTTCATGACGAACGGCGGCTGGCCCGGCAGCGTCATCGACGACATCGAGGACGCCTGCGCCGGCGCCACGTTTGGCCCGAGCGCGGAGGTCCAGTTCGACTCGAGCGGCGGAGACGTCCAGAGGACGCCCCAGCGCGACGTGGACGCGTGGATCGAGAAGGTCCGCACGCTCTAGCGGCTGCACGCTCTAGCGCCAAAAAAGATGACAAGACGATGAGACAAGGGGACTGTCCCCTTGTCTCACTTTCTTGCGTAGGCGAGGTAGCCGCCAACGCTGTAGTGGTCGGCCCCGTCCTCGGCAGGATAGCCCTCGCCGCCAACAACGCCCAGGTAGCCGCCATCGACCGTCTTGCCGCTCTCGTTGACCACGACGGCATACCAGTGGCCGTACTCGTGCGTGGGCTTACGCAGCTGAAAAGCAAGCGTCTGCTTGGGCTCCCCCTCCCTGCGGAAGAACGCGCCGGCACTTCGCATCTTCTCGATCAGCGCGCCGTCGAGCCAGAAGCACATGAACGGTGTCTCGAAGGCGTCCGTGAGCGCTCCGGCCGCGCCGTTGTAGACATAGCAGAACAGGGCGCGCTCGCGCGACTTGGCAAGCAGCTCGACCTCGCTCTCCTTGAGCTTGAACTCGACCGTCGTGATGGCACCGGGACGGTCGGCGCTCTCTCGCACGTTCGTGACGGCCGTCTTGACCTGGAAGAAGAACGTCTCGGGTGCCACGCCGGGCTGCTCGAGCTGCTGCTTGAGGTTGAGGGACACGACGTCTATTCCCATGTCCGCCGGCGGTCGCAGGGCATCCAGGCCATGGCGGTACAGAGAGCTCATGAGCTGGTACTCGCCGGTGTAGCCGTTGTAGAGCAGGTCAAAGAAGTCTGGGGCCATGGGTTCTCCTTGTGATTGGGCGCACTGGATCGATTCTATCGCGGGTGGGTGTCCGCCTATTCCCGCTGGGCCATGCTGAGGTACGGCGCCACGGTTGCGGACATCCCGCGCGCCATGATGTCCGCGCGCTCGAGAACCACCTTGCGAAGGTCGTCGTCGAGCAGCACGATCTGCGCGATGAGCGCCTTCGCAAGCTCCTGCTCGGTGGCAACGGGCTCGTCCTCCCACAGGTCCTTGAGCCAGTCCGTGGCGTTGAGCACCTCGTTGTACTCGTCATCCGGCAGGCCGTCGAGCTTGCCGTCCTTGTGGCCCTTCAGCTCCCAGACAAAGACGCACGCGGGGTTCTCGACTGAGGCGTAGGCATCTATCACGCGATTCTCGGGAAGCGACGCCGCAATCGGGTCCTTCTGCGCCATGTAGGTGACCCAGCTTGGAAGCGCGCTGGAGATGCGGCCCACGATGCCATGCAGCTCCTCGGCGTGCTCGCGGTATGCGTCACTGACATCAAAGCTTGCGAGACGAGCCGCCTCGATCTGCTCCGTGCTCGGCGCATCAAGCGCACGCGCGGCATGGGCGCTCGCGATGCGCTCGCTCAGGGCGGCGCGCTCGCCCCTATCGTTCTTCTCGCTCATCGTCATCCTCCCCTCCCTACGCAGCAGCGCCCGAGCCGGCCGCCTGCTCGTCCGGCATCTCAAAGAGCATCTCCTGCCACTCGTCCTCGTCAACCTCGATGCCAAAGTCCTCCAGACCAGGCGCCGGAATCACCCGCACGCCAAAGCGGCCATCATCGCCGTCGGCGGCGTCAAGGAGCTCGCCGTAGGCCCGGTGCCCCTCCAGCTCGTACGCCGGCTCGCACACCCCGCGCTGGCCGCGCTCGAAGTACCACCAGCTACCAGTGGGCGTCTCGAGCAGAGAGCTTGGCGTGCGGTTGGCGCGCAGGGCAAAGTAGCGCGCCGTGCGCTCATCCTGGAAGCCCAGCACGAGCTGGCGGTCACAGTTGCCGATGATCGAGTTGGCCTCGGCCTCGCCATAGCGGGCCTCCAGCTGGCTCACCGTCTGGCAGATGAGCGTGCAGCTCACCTCGCGGCTGCGGATAACGGCAAGGATGTCGTCGATGCCGGGAAGCGTGAGGTTGGCGAAGTCGTCGAGCATGAAGCGCACGGGGACGGGCAGGCGCCCTCCCTCGCACTTGGCGTCGGCGTGCTGGCACAGGCTCTGGAACGCCTGGCGCACGAACAGGCTCGTGAGCGGCGCCAGGCTGCGGTCCATGTCGTCCATGGTCACGAACAGCGCACGGCGCTCGTGCCCCATTGCGGTGAAGTCCACCTGCCGGGGCCTGCGGAACGACGCAAGCGCCCCGTCGAACGTGAGCGGCATGAGGTTCGCGGCGATGATGCCCATGATGCTCGAGTGCATCTTCTCGGCACGGGCCGTGCTCCTCGCGCGGCGGAAGAGCGAGACGGCGTAGCTCTCGGGGTCTTGCCTGCCAAGCTCGGCGAACATGGCGTCAACGTTGCCCTCGCACGCCTGCTCGAACACGCTCACCACCGAGGCCATGTTCCACTCGCGGTCCGGCAGCGCCTCGAACACGTAGGCGATGTAGCTCGCCAGGTAGTTGGCGGCCGCATTGGCCCAGAACGGGTCGTCGCCCATGTCCTCGCGGGGGAACAGTGCGCTCGCGAGAGCGATGATGTCCTGGCCGAGGGGCTGCCCATGGCGCCAGCGCACGTGCTGGAGCGGGTCGTAGCCAAGCGTGCCCTCCATCGTGGTGAAGTCGAGACAGTCCACCTTGTAGCCATGTTCGCGCAGGTAGGGGGCCATCTCGTGATAGAGGCGGCCCTTTGCGTCGAGAACGACGTAGGAGCCCTCGCACTGCAGAAGATTGGGCTTGAGGAAGTTGCGCGTCTTGCCCGAGCCGGAGCTTCCCAGCACGAGCACATTGTTGTTGAGCCCGGTTGCCCACGAGTCCATGCTCGCGGTGCGGCCGGCGGTGAGGATAAGCTCGCCCGCATAGGCGGCGCGGGCAACGCAGGAGATGCTTGCCATGATGATGCCTTTCTCGATAGCCATTGGGTGCCCAAAGGTGTCAAAGACTTTTGGGCCTCTTGGACCCCTAGAGCGACGTGACGATGCGATCGGCGAGGCCCGCCTCGACGGCCTCCTCGGCCTCGAAGTACGTGTCCGATGCCGTGAGCTCAAAGACGCGCTCGAGCGGCATTCCCGTATGACGCGCGATGACGTCGGCCGTGATGTCTCGGATGCGCATGAGGTCGTCGGCACGGGCCTTCACGGAAAGCGCGCTGCCGCCAAGGCCGCCGCCGATGAGCGGGTCGTGGATCATGACGCGGCTGTGGGGAAGCATCTGGCGCTCGTCGCCGGCGATAAACAGCAGCGCGGCCATGCTTGCCGCCATGCCCAGGCACACGGTGTGGACGGGACAGCTCACGGCCTGCATGACGTCGTAGAGCGCAAGACCGGATTGCACCTCGCCGCCAGGGCTATTGATATAGAGGGTCACGGGGGCGTTTGCATCGCAACGCTGCAGGTAGAGCAGCCCGCGGATGATGGTGGCGCAGGACTCGGCGTCCACGGGCGTCGTGAGTTCGAGCTCGCGGTGGGAGAGCATCTCGTCTCGCACGTCGAGGCGATACGGCCCCTCCGCCGTCTCGCGGACGATCTGTGGCTGGTAGACAAAGGTTGATTCGCTCATGTGGAGCTCCTTCCGAGGGTCGACAAGCACAACGGCACAGCGCTGTGAGCGCATGCAACAAGACTTCTGCTCTGAGGTTGTGCTTTGGAAAAATCCGGCTTAGGCAACTTGCGCCGGCAAACTCCTGCGGCACCTGCGCCGCGTTGCCAGGAGACGGGTCATGCGACCCTCGGGTTGGCCTCACTATAACGCACGCCGCCCAAAGGTGTCAAAGACTTTTGGGCAAAACAGCCGCAGCAGCTCGTTGACTAGCTTGCTTGCATCTGGGAACGCTCCGGATGCGCTTCGCACGACTTCTTGGGCGAGGCGGACATCAATCGCAGCGGACGTACGCGAGCTCACCGTGAACAAGCAGAGCCCGGCGGCCGTCACGTCCTACGAGGCCCGGGGCTTCCGCACGGCCGAGCGCCTCGAGGCGAATGGCCAGGGTGAACCCTGCCCGCTGCCGCGCATGGAGCTGGCCGATTGGCTGACAGAGGGAAAATGAGACAAAGGGACAGTCCCCTTGTCTCATTTTCCCTCGACTGGAACCAGGTTGCTGTAGTACTCCGTGCGGCCGGCCAGAACATCGTCATAGAAGCCCTGCTTCCAGTCGATGTAGTCGATGCTCGCCTGCAGCTCGGCCATCCTCGCCACGAGCCGCTCGCGCTTCTCGGCGAGGAACTCCTTGCGCTCGGGAATGGAGCCCTTCCCCTCCAGACACATCTGCAGGTACTCGCACATCTCCTCGATGCTGAGGCCGCATCGCTTGAGACAGCCGAGGCTGCGAATCCACTCCACGTCGTGCTCGTCGAACACGCGGCGGTTGTTCTTGTCGCGCTTCACGTTGGGCACGAGCCCCTTGTTGCAATAGAACTTGAGCGTCTGATACGTCATGCCCACCTCGCGGCACGCCTGCATCATGGTGTACGTCATGTGAAGACGCCCTCCTCGCCCGCGGAGACCTCTTTACCGATAGTTGCTATCGGTTGTTATAACTGCATTGACAGCGAACCACAAGGGAAAGCGAGAAGAGCATGGCTTTTGACGCAGGCGACATGATGTACGTGACCCTCTCCAATGGCCTGAAGATGCCGCAGCTTGGCTATGGCGTCTACCAGGTGTCGCAGGACGAGTGCGAGCGCTGCGTGACCGACGCCCTCGAGGTGGGCTACCGCCACATCGACACCGCCCAGAGCTACTACAACGAGGAGCAGGTGGGAAGCGCCATCGAGACGTCCGGGGTGGACCGCGGCGGCATCTTCCTCACCACGAAGGTCTGGCTCGAGCACTACGGCGAGGGCGCCACGCGCGTCTCGGTCGAGGACTCGCTGCGCAAGCTCAAGACCGACTACCTCGACCTCGTGCTGCTGCACCAACCCTTCGGCGACACCTTTGGCGCCTGGCGCGACCTCGCGGCGCTCTACGAGGAGGGCAAGGTCCGCGCCATCGGCATCTCCAACTTCTACGCCGACCGCATGGTCGAGCTCTGCGAGTTCAACGACACCGGCGTCGTCCCCATGGTCAACCAGATGGAGCGCCACCCGCTCAACCAGAACACGGAGCTCCAGGAGTGGGAGAAGCACTACAACGTGCAGCCCGAGGCCTGGGCGCCTTTTGGCGAGGGCCGCGGCGGCCTGTTCGAGAACCCCGTGCTCGCCCAGATCGCAGCCGCGCACGGCAAGAGCACCGCGCAGGTGATGCTTCGCTGGAACCTCCAGCGCGGCGTCATCGTGATCCCCAAGTCCGTGCACCGCGAGCGCATGGAGCAGAACCTCGACGTCTTCGACTTTGAGCTCACGACCGGCGAGATGACGCAGATCGCCGCACTCGACACCAAGACCTCGAGCTTCTTCAGCCACTCCGACCCCACCATGGTGCAGTGGTTCGCGGGCATGGTCGAGGAGCGCAGGCACAACCACGACTGCACCAAGGAGAAGAAGTCCTGGTAGGCAGATGCATTATCAGAGAAAGGAACAACACGGGTCAGCCTGGCCGCCGAGAGTTCCTGCAAGCCGTCGCCACGCTTGGCGCGAGCATCTTCGAGATCGCGCCCGAGGAGGTCTACACGGACGCAGACCTCTCCAAGAAGAGACAAGGGGACAGTCCCCTTGTCTCATCCTCGAGTGCCACCAGGGCAAGATGAGACAAAGGGACTGTCCCTTTGTCTCACACATTTTCTAACAGCGTCGAGAGAAGTCCCGTCAGTCCAGGAGCGCCGCCTCCCACTCGGTCTCTCTAAAGCCCACGAGCACAAAGTCCCCTCCCACTAGAATGGGCCGTTTGACCAGCATTCCGTTGGCAGAAAGGAGCTCGAAGGCCTCCTCGTCTGACAATCCGGCATCGAGCTTGGCCTTGATGCCCTGCTCGCGGTAGACCTTGCCGCTCGTGTTGAAGAAGCGTCTGGTCGGCAGGCCGCTTCTCGGCTGCCACTCGGCGAGCTCTGTCACGGTCGGCGGCTCCTCCACGATGTGGCGGTCGACGTAGGTGATGCCGCGCTCGTCAAGCCACGCCTTCGCGCGACGGCACGTGCTGCACTTGGGGTACTCAACGAACAGGATGTCTGACATGACGCCTTCCTCTCATGGCGCGATAAGGCTATAGCTCTTTGATGTAGAAGTGGTCCATCGTGGCGTGGTTCGGGCTGGCCGGCTCGATGCGCCGGTAGCCAAGCTTCTCGTACAGATGGATGGCAGCCTTGAGGTTCGAGTGCGTCTCCAGGTAGAGGCGCTTGTAACCAAGCTCGCGAGCGCGACTCTCGATGAGGCCCACAAGACGCGTGCCCAACCCGTGACCCTTCGCCGCATCCGCGAGGTAGAGCTTCTGCAGCTCGGCAGTGTTCTCAAGCGGCTCGAACTCGGCAAGGCCGGCGCCGCCAAGCACCTGCCCGGCCGCATCAACGGCCACGAGGTAGGAGCGGCGCGCAGGGTCCATGCCGTAGAACGCGCTCAGGTGCATGATCTGCGGGTCGAAGTAGGCCGTCCCAGGGATGTCGAGGCCCGCCGCCTCGAGGTTCTCGCGCGCGATGGTGCCCATCCGCTCGTCATCGGCCGCGGTTATCGGTCGTATCGTCACGTTGCCCATCGCTGCCTTCCCCTCGGCCGGCTCCCCGGTCAAGGGTACCCGAATGGGCGCCAGCGACGCGCCCAAAGGTGTCAGTCACTTTTGGGCACGCCGCTGCGCCGACCACCCGACTAGTGACGCATGCGGCTCGAGATGACGCGGCACGGGCCGGTCACGGTGTAGGCGCCGGCGCTTGCGGGAACGAGACAGGACTCCGTAAAGCCCAGGTGCACGCTGCCCTCGGCAGACGTCACGTCGCACTCCCCCGCGGCGCACGTGAGCACGCGGTACTCGTCGCCCGTCTCGTCCTCCCAGCTCTCCGGCACGTCCATGATGTCGATGACGAACAGGTCGTCGGCGGTGGTGCCGCGCACGGTGCGCGCCGGCGCGGAGGGGTCGAACTTGCCCAGGTGGATGGGCTCGGGCTTGGGACGCACGTCGAGCACGTCGAAGCCCTTCTCCACGTGCAGCTCGCGGCCGCGACCCCAGTCACACAGGCGATACGTCGTGAAGCCAAGCGTGCCGATCTCCACGGCAAAGATGCCGGCGCCGTAGGCGTGCAGCGTGCCCGACGGCACGACGATGAAGTCGCCCTCCGTCACGGGCACGCGACGACCGTACTTGTCGCCGATCGTATCGTCTGCGGCGGCGGCGCGAAGGGCTTCCACGTCGTCGGTGAGCGAGCCGGCAATGAGCGTGGAGCCCGGGTCCGCCTCGAATACGTACCAGGCCTCGGCCTTCTCGTGGTCGTCCTCGTGCTCGCGGGCGTACGCCTCGTTGGGATGCACCTGGACCGAGACCGTCTCGCGCGCATCGAGCATGAGGGTCTGGGTCACGCCATCGTCGTCCGAGGCGCCAATAACCTCCTCGTGGTGGTTGCGGATGAGCTCATCGAGTGGCGTGCCGTCATAGGGACCGCCCTTGACCGACGTCACCATGCCGCGGTGGGCGGAGACGTCGAAGCCCTCACCGTAGAGCTCGTCGCCCGCAAGGCCGCGGGTCTTGTTGATGCGGTCGCCCGACCAGATGGGGGCGATGTAGTTGGTGGTGAACAGAAGCGGTCCCATAGCAACCTCCTGAGTGTGGAGCGTCGATTCGTCGGCGTGGATGCCTTGATCGCACACAGTATAAGTCCATACATACGCAAGAATTACCTCAGCTCATATGTAACATATCGATAGCTCGGCGAGCGGCACTGGCACGTGAAGCGCACCTGTCGCATTCCCTTATTTTCAGAAACTTCGCACTTCGAACCTTTCGCTGCCGTTTTTGGCAACGCAAGGCACGCAGTGCGAAGTTTCTGAAATTTACGGATAAACATGAGTCCCGTAGGCATCCGCAAACGATGGGGTTCGTGCATACGAACCCCCGCGACAAGCTGGCAGTTCGCCTGGCAAGGAGACCTCGAACTCCAAGGGGAGGGCCACGCGTTTCTATAATCGGGCCATGCGACCAGAACGAATCGAGGACGAACCATGCCAAAGCTCACCCCGGAGAAGTCATACGCCCTGGGCGCCCTCGCCCTGTTCAACTTCGTGTTTCTCGGCAGCGAGTTTCACTACGACATCGAGGTGGGCAAGCTAGTGGGGTCAGCGGGCGTCGTTGGCGCGCAGGGGGTCATCCTGGGCGCGAGCGTCGTTGGCCTTCTTGGGTACGCAGCGGTCGCGAGGCTGTTCCGCGGTCCGCTCGGACGCATGTACGCGGCGCTCGCGAGCGTGCTGGCGGCCGGTTGCCTGCTCACGGTGCGATTGCTCGGAGACGCCGCGATGGTCCAGGTGATTGGGGCCGTCTGCTTTCTCATGCTGGGCCTCATGGGCGCTTCGGCGCACGCGGTCTTCTCGCGCGTGTTTGCCGAAGACGAGCACGTGGCCAGCGGAGTGGGGTGTGCCTATGCAGCCGGGATCCTCATGCAGTTTGCCAACAACATGCTGGTGCCCGCTGGTTTTTGGGAGGTAGTTGTCCTGTGCGCGGGGATTGTGGCGCTCGCCGCATGCCTCATGCGCATCCACGGGCGCAAAACCCCCGTTGTCGAGAATGCCGAGCAGAACGAGGGCATCCCGGCCAGCCAGCCACTTGCCCGCGCGCTCTGGTCCGTCGTTCTCGTCGCGATCTTGGCCTGCACGTTCTCCACGCTCGACGGCGTGGTGACGGTGGCCAACGCCGAGGGCACCTACGCGGTGCAGACGTGGCCGCGTCTCTTCCTTGCCATGAGCGGGCTTGTCTCCGGCATCGCGCTTGACGTGCGAGGCGGACGCTACCGTGGACCCATCATGTTCTGCGTGACGCTGCTCTCCGTGCTTTCGATCCTTGCCGTTGAGGCGGGTGCCTCTCCCCTTGTGGGACTTGTTGTGTTCTACCTGGCATCGGGCTGCTTCGTGGTGTTCTTCACGACGCTGTTTGTGACGCTTGCGCCGCATATGCGCACGCCCGGGCTGTGGGCGGGCATGGGGCGCGCGGCCAACAACGTCTGCGCGTTCACGATTGCCGGAGCGTCCATGGCCGTCGTTGGGATGGGGCCCGTGGCCGTGATGATCGCGTCCGTGCTGCTGCTCGTTGCCGCCAGCCTCGCGTTTCTGTTGGCGGGGCTGTTCAGGCTGCCTGGTGACGAGCCTGCGCCGAGCAAGCCTGCGGCCGCCGCGCCCACGCCCGAGGAGCGCCGCCAGGCCTTTATCGAGCAGGCCGGGCTCACCCCGCGCGAGACGGACGTCCTTCTCGCCGTCACCTGCGACGACCGGCCGCTCAAGCAGATAGCGGCAGACCTCGGGATTTCGCTTCGTATGGTTCAGCGGCACCTCACGAGCATCTACGCCAAGACGGGCACGCAGTCTCGCACGGGACTCACGAGCAAGTTCTTGGGGTAGCAAACGCCACGCGACGTTCATTCCGCCCCACTGTGCCAAAAGGGGGCGGAGCCAACCGGCCCCGCCCCCTTGTCGGACAGTCTCGATCGACCCGTTACCGCTCGCGAGCAAGCGTCCGGCCAGCAGCCACGAGTGCACAGCCGGCAACCAGCGCCATTCCCGCGACAAGCACCGAGCCCTCGTCGCCCGTCTGGGGCAGGGCCTTCTCGTCGGCCTTGGCCTGGACGCTCGCGGCAGGCTGCGTTTTGCCAGAATCGCCGGTCGCAGCATCGCCCGTCGATGGCGTAGCAGGCACCGGCGTCACGGGCGCGGCCGCCGCCACGTTGATCGTCTTGTACACGACGCGCAGCGCCGCGCCATCGTTGTAGACCGTCACGCCAGATGAATCGACAGCCTCCCCGTTGACCGTCACGGCGCAGTCCGATGCAAACGTCTTGCCATCGAGCGCCTGGAGTCCGACGCTGTAGCGGAAGTCGCCGGCATCAAAGGCGGAGAGCCACTTGTCGGCCGGCACGGTGCCCTGCGGCGAGGAGTGCCACTGCTGCGCGATGAGACCCTCGGTCGTCCCGAGCTTGGTCCAGCACTCGTCAACGACCTGATAGCTCCCGGCACTCGCTCCCACACGAATGGCAGAGGCCACCGGGGCGTCACCAAGCGCATAGGACAAGCGCACGTCCGCAAGTTCAACGGAGCGGATGACGTTCTCGTCCGTCGCCTCGGCAGAGGGCGTCACCTGCAGGTCATAGAAGGCAACCTCCGCGCTCTTGCCGTCATCAGAGGCCCAGTAGCTCACGTCGGTCACCGCGCTTCCGTCGAGCACGAACGTGAGCCCATCCCTGCTTTCCGGGAAAACGTAGCCGTCCTTTGCCTTCAGCGAGACCTGGTAGAAATAGACCATCCCAGCCCCGGGGACCACGTTCGGCTTATGGGCGTGGCAGATGTAATTTCCGAGGCCCATGACGAACCAGCCCTCGTCCGTAAGCTCCATCTGGTCCGCGCACTCGGAGCTTGGGTTCACCTCACCCGTGAACGCAACCTGCTGGCCCACGACGAGGCCCTTCCAGACGTTGCCCACGTCCACCTTCGTGATCGTGGTAGCGGCACGCGCGCTCGTCGGCAGCGCAACGCACAGTGCCACCGCGGCAACCGCGCACGCGAGCACGACGCGCAGCCCGCCTGCCCAGCTCTTCCGATGACTCATGCGAGACTTCCTTCCCAAGAGATGAATCGACATCATCACCTTGGGACACCTTGCCCCCGCCCAACAGGTTCGCAAATGCGCACCCATGCCTTGAGCTGCAACAACGCGACGCTATAATCGCGGCGTCAAACGACCAAGGGAGGCAGCCGTGTTCAGACCAATGCGACGCAAAAAGAGGGCCATCAGCGACGAGGACGCCAGACGCTTGCTCGAGCAGGGCCGCCGCGCCGTGCTCGCCGTCAACGGGGACGACGGCTATCCGTTCGCCTTCCCCATCAACTACCGCTTTGACGCCGAGGAGAACAAGGTCTACTTCCACGGCGCCAAGACGGGCCAGAAGGTCGACGCTCTGCGCCGCAGCGACAAGGTCTGCCTCACCGTCATGGGCAACGAGCACTTCGAGGAAGGCGAGTGGGCGCCCTACGTGCAGAGCACGGTCGTCTTTGGCCGCTGCCACCTTGTTGATGACGCCGCGGTCACCGAGGCCGAGGTCCGCCGCCTCGCGCTCAAGTACTACCCCAGTGCCGAGGAGGTCGAGAAGGAGCTCGACAAGTACCTCGCGGCCGTCCAGCTCTACGAGATAGAGATCGAGCACCTCACGGGCAAGCAGATCCAGGAGAAGTAGCCGGCGCGTCGTGAATGGGGGCAGGCACCCGTTCCGCGCGGCTGTTGGCCGTGGCTCGCCTCAGCCCTTGAGCCAGGTGTACTTCTCCACGCTGTAGAGCGGCACGAACGGCAGCAGGATGGGCGTGCGGCGCACGTAGGCCTGGTACTCGGGGTCCGCGCCATAATTCTTGTTCTGGCGAATCTCGAGCCTGCGCGCGCCGCCGAACATCACGTAGACGATACCCACCCACCCGCAGATGGCGGCCAGCCACTGCAGCGGCCCGGCGATGGCAGTGACGCCCGAGACGAGCATGCCCGTCCAGGTGAGGACCTCGCCCAGGTAGTTGGGGCAGCGAACGAACGAGAACAGGCCCTTGTCGCAGAAGCGGTGCGGGTTCACGCGCTTCTGGGCCGTCTTCTGCAGGTCAGAAGCGCTCTCCAGCACGATGCCCGCAGCCATGACGCACGCACCCACAACGGCGCAGGCGTCCATCGGAGCGCCGTTGGCCAGACGCCACAGCACGGGGGATGCCTCGCACACGTAGAGCAGCGCGCAGACGACCCAGATGAGCACCTGAATGGGCCGAGACAGGCCGGAACCATCGTTTACCTGCGTCTTCATCACGTGGTTGTAGGCCGCGCTGCGGCGCTCGCGCAGCATGAGGTAGCCACCCAGGCGCAGACCGTAGACCACGAGCATCACGCAGATAGCAAGGCTCGCCACGTCAGCTCGGCCCGCAAAGAGCACGAGCAGTGCCACGCCGATCGCCGCCATGGAGAAGCCGTAGCCCAGTGAGATGAACCACACGAACTTCTTGAAGCCGATGGCACTCACGACCATGGCCACGGCGAACAGGATCCAGAACTGCATGGCAAGCCTTTCTCGACAACGCGTCCCAAAGGGGACGCAGCCCTTTGGGACGCGGCATATCACGCGAACCTCAAAAACGTCACGAAGCCCAGTATGCCCATTGCGAAGGCGTACCATCGAGTCGTTTTGACGAGAGGAGACCGCATGTCCGCCAACCACACCGATGTACCCGAGGGCTTCACGCTGACCCTTGCGCTCGTGGACGCCGTTCCCGTGGCGCTCTTCTGCGCAAGCGCGGCCGTCTTTGGTACGCAGGTGGGCAGTCCCCTGTTCGTCGCGGGCGCCGTGCTGGCGTTTCTCGGCGGCGCGGGCAAGGTGGGCTGGAAGCTGCTCATCGCCCTCGCCCACAAGAACGTCCCGCTGCTCTCACGCCAGATGCGCGTCGTGATGCCCGCGGGCTTTGCGCTCATGGTCGCCGGCGCCGCAACGCGCGCGAGCGCGGCGGTGACCGTTCTCGCACGGCTTGCGCAGCTGCCGAGCCTGGCGCTCGTAATCGCGTGGCTCGCCTGCATGTGCGCCATGGGCTACTTCGCGGGCCATCGCAACCAGGGCAGCGCGCGCGACAACTGGATCGAGCAGCTCACGAACGCCGCCGGCCAGGCGTGTCTGCTCGCGGCGCTGCTGCTGGCGTAGGCGCGGCAGGCCAAGCCGAGGGCCTACAGGTCCTTGTGCTCGACAATCCAAACGCTCGCGAGGCAGCTCGCGACATAGCCGAGGATTGCCACCGCAACAAAGCCGGCCACGTTCACCGTCACGTTAAGCTCGAAGAATCGTCCCATCTCGGACACGAAGCCGACAGCCAGTAAGCCAGACAACCCGCAAGCCGCGAACGCACCAAGCACCAGGGCGGCACAGGCGAAGAGCCTCAAGCCGCGAACGGCACCGAACCTGAAGCAAAACGGCAACGCCACCGCCACGACCAGCAAACCCGCACACTCGGACACCACCGCACCGAGGGCAAGCCCGCCTAGCCCGACCCCAGCCGTGCCGCGTCCCGCTGCGGACAGCGCGGCCAACGCGACGCCCACCACCACGAGGCTCACGATGGCGACGCCAAGGCCCATGAGCAGCACCGAGACGTACCTTCCGACAACGATCTCCCGGCGCGAGAACGGAAGCGCACAACGGTAGCGCATCCAACCACCCTGGTCGTCATAGCCCGCAAGCGACGACGCCACGAGCATCAACGCCATGGCACAGGCGCCGCCGACGCCCGACATGGGGCTTCCACCGAGCACAAGGAACACGCCCACGAGCACCACCGTCACCATAACGGAGGGCAAAAACGTACGCATCGTATTCCACTCACAGCGGACAATGGCCTTCATCGGTTGTCCTCCTCGAGATAAAAGTGCAGGTAGTCATCTATACTCGTGCGCTCGCACGGCAGTTCTGGGAACGCCTCGGCAAAGGCGAATCGGTCTGACACGAGGACTTCCGCGCAATACGCCCGGCTACGCAGGCGGGCACCCTCAACGCAGGCCAGCACCTGTCTGGCCTGCTCGACAGAGCATTTCACCAGGCCGGCCTCATCCGTTATCGCCTCGCGCGGGAGGTCAAACGCTACCGCCCCATGTTCCATGGCCACCACGCGGTCCGCAATGCGCTCGAGGTCAGAGGTTATGTGGGTCGAGAGGAGCACGCCCCGCTCCCTCTCGCCAACGAAGGAGCGAAGGTCATCGAGCACCTCGTCGCGCGCAATGGGGTCGAGCCCGGCAGTGGCCTCGTCAAGGAGGAGCAGGTCGGCGTCGTGAGCGAGCGCACAGGCAAGTTGCAGCTTCATGCCCATACCTCGCGAGAGGTCTCGCACCTTCGCCTTCTGGTCAAGGCCATAGGCATGTGTCAACTCGTCGAACCTCTCCCAGCTCCATGAGGGGTGCGCCGGGGCGACGCACGCCGCCGCGCGGCGAACCGTGTGATCAGAGGGAAACGGGCACGCATCGAGCACCACGCCCACGCGGGAGCGCATGCCACGCTGGACCACGGCCGGAGCGTCGGCGCCAAACGATTCTCCAAACAGCTCGAGCTCGCCCGCGTCAAGGCGCAGCAGGCCGAGGATCGCCCTGATCGTCGTGGTCTTTCCGGCCCCGTTGGCGCCAACGAGCCCCACGATCTCCCCAGGCGCCACGCTCAGGCTCACGTCATTGAGCGAGAATGACTCGCTCACGCGGCGACCTGCGCCTCGAAGTTCCAGCAGCCTTTCCATCTCAGACCCCCTCCTCGGCCTCATCCGATATGACAAGCTCGAACATCTCGCGTAACTCATCACGGCTGACGCCGGCATCCCTCGCAAGGCTGGCGGCACGGCCGAGATGTTCCTCAATCTCCCGAAGCCGTCGCTCGCGGAGAAGCCGCGGGTCGGCAGCGGCAACGAAGCACCCCTTGCCGGGTACCGTCTCGATGAGGCCCTCCGACTCGAGGTCTGAGTAGGCGCGCTTCGTGGTGATGACGCTCACGCCTAGGTCGTTCGCAAGAGCACGTATGGACGGCAGCCTGGTCCCCGCCACGAGAGAGCCGCCCATGATCTGCCTTCTGATCTGCGACGATATCTGCTCGTAGATGGGTTTGTCGCCCCCGTTGGTAACGATGATGTCCAAGATGCCTCCCACACGCCTCTAGCTGTTATCGTCAGTGTATACATGCTATATACAGTTGTCAACGAGGCCCTGCGTCCATATCCACGAGTGGGACAATAGTGCCAGACGGACCAACCCACATCACGAGGCGCGCATGGAACTCGACAAGCAACAGCTCGAACGCGCGCGCAGGCGGCGCCGTCGCCGGCACGCCATCATGCCGGCGGCAGCCGAGCTCGCGCGCAGGGTGAGGCGCTTTCTCGCGCGCTCGCTTAATATCCGCGAGGGTCGCGCGCCCTACCACGTCATTCGCAGGCGCTTCGTGAACGGCGCCCAGCTCAACGGCACGCACCTGTGCATCCTCATCGTGGCCATGACCATCGCCTGCATCGGCCTGGACACAAACTCGGACATAGCCATCGTGGGCGCCATGCTCATCTGCCCGCTCATGGGCTCGGTGCTGGCCATGGCCTACGGCATCGCCACGCTCGACCGCCGCGTCGCCGAGCAGGCGGTTGCCGGCCTCGCGCTTCAGATGGCCTTCTGCCTCGTGACCTCGACGATCTACTTCAAGCTCTCGCCCATCGCCTCAACGACGGCCGCCATCGTGGACAACTCAACGCCCACGGTCTGGGACCTCGCCATCGCGCTCGCGGGCGGCTTCGCGGGAGGCCTCGGCAACTCGCGTGACCAGGAGCCCGCGACACTCATCTCGGGCGTTGCGGTGGCCACGGCGCTCATGCCGCCGCTGTGCGCCGCAGGCTACGGGATTGCGATGGCAAGCCTGCCGCTGTTCCTCTCGGCGCTGTACGAGTTTGGCATCAACGTCGTGTTCATCGCGCTGGCAGCGGAGGGCGTGCTCCTCGCGCTGCACGTCCCCCTCAAGCGCGACCTCAACGACGACGGCATCGTCACGGACGAGGAGAGTCGCCAGGCCGACGAGCTCTCGCGCAAGGTGCGCAGGCGCGTCATCGCGGGGACCATCATCTTCGCCATCCCATGCGTGCTGCTCACGGCGGGCTCCATCGGATCGGCCGCGGACGGCGTGCAGGACGGCTATGGCGTCACGCAGACAACGCGCGAGCTAGCGGTGGTGCTCCCCGGCTTCGAGGACTACAGCGTGGGCTCGGAGGTCTCCGCAAGCTCGGGCGACGGCGCCACGGGCGTTGCGGCGGGCACCGTGACGCGCGAGACCGTGGCGAGAGTCACCACCGCCGGCAAGCTCGACGAGGACGAGAAGGAGACGGCCCGCAAGCTCATCCGCCTGAACGTCCCCGGCCTCACGCGCGTGGAGTTTGTCTCGGCCTCCCGGTCGTAGCCAAAGCGGGCGGCCACGGTCCCGGCCCTCCCAAACGAGATCGCCGACCGCTCGTGTCCCAAAGGGGTCTGACACCTTTGGGGCACCTTTGGGACAGACGGCTCGGGTCGTCGCGACTACGGCTCGCTGACCCCGGCCACGTGCAGCACGTCGCCGTCCACGGTGAACGCGACGTCGAGACCGGCGTAGGCGAGGTGGTAGACACGCTCGGGCTCGTGCTTGCTGCCGGCGCGGCGCGGGTCTTGGCGCAGCACCTCGAGAAGGCCGTCGAGCTTGCTCGCAGGAACGCGGTCACGCAGCTCGGGCGCGACGTCCACCTCAAGCTCGTGCCATGGGGAGTGCTCGATCCAGCCGCCCGTAGCCTCCGGGTGGCAGTCCGCGAACGGGATGTAGGGCTTGATGTCATAGATGGGAGTGCCGTCGCGCAGGTCCGCGCCAAGCACGTGGACCACGGGACCGTCCTCGGCAAGCTCGATGTGGTCGAGACGGACGCACGTAAGCCCGATGGGATTGGGTCGGAAGGGGCTGCGCGTCGCGAACACGCCCACGCGCTCGGCCCCGCCAAGGCGAGGAGGCCGCACCGTCGGACGCCAGTTTCGGTTGGCGACGCCCGCGGGAGCAGACGCGGCATCCGTGGCAATGTCGGCCGCCGTGCCGCCAGCCAGGCCGTTCTCGAACTGCCACAGCAGCCACAGGTGCGAGAACTCATCGAGCCCCGCCACGGCCGCCGCGCTCGCGAACTCGGGCTCAAAGCGGATCTCTCCTCGTAGGTGCGGCGCAAGCGACCCGTTGCGCGGGATGCCGAACTTCTGCGGCAGGTCGGTGTGGATGTGGGCAATCGGATTCATGCCCGGCATTGTATCGCTCCGCCACAGCCCCGCCGCCTGCGGCCCAAAAGTGTCGGCCCATGGCCCAAAAGTGTCAGTCACTTTTGGGCACGTCCAGCACCGTAGGCGCCCCGTAGAAGCCGTTGCGGATCGAGGGGTCATCGATGACGCTCGGCTGCTCGGCACTCACGTAGCTGCCGATGAGGCCGGCCCGACTGTACCCCTCCATGTTCATGCGACCGATGCGGGCGGCAAGCTCGGCGTTGCGCACGGCCACGACCATGCTGCGCTGCCCGCCGCCGGCGTTCGCGGCCCACAGGCCTGCCTCGACGACCTTCTCGACGTCCTCGCGCGGCACCTGGCGCTCCGTGTACCTGCGGATCGATCGCCTCGTCTTGATGAGTTCGAGCAGGTCAGCCATCTACTCGACGTCCTTCCAGCACTGGGGGTCGGCGTCGTACATGTCGCCGGTGTAGCCGGACGTCACCGCCGGGCAGCCGCGGCACCAGCCGAACAGCTCGCACTTGGAGCACTTCTTGAAGCGCGAGAAGTCGCGCCTCTCCTCCATCGCGGGCGAGAAGAACAGCTCGCGCAGGCTGTTCTCGGCCACGTTGCCGACCTTGCTCTCCATGCGACGGCAGGCGTAGACGTCACCCGAGGGCAGCACGGTCATGTGGCCGTGACCACAGTGGCAGCCGTCGTAGATCATGCCGGGCTTGGCGTTCTCGGGAAGCTTGAAGCGGCCCTGCTCCCAACGAAGCAGCGTCCAGAGATGGTCCTTGAGCTGGAAGTACGTCTTGCAGCCGTTTGCCTGGTGGTAGTCCATGCGCTCCTGGGCCGCAAGGAGCACGTTGCGGTACTCGAGCGGCTCCATGTGGAACTCGTCGCGCTTCTGGCCCGACGTTGGGCAGTATCGGCCGAACGCAAAGACGTCCACGTCGAGGCTCGCCACGAGGTCGATGAGCTGGGGGAGCTCGTGGGCGTTTCTGCTTGAGACGGTGTTCATGATGGCCACCCAGACGCCCGCGCGCTTGAGGCACCCGATGGCGCGCATCGTCTCCGCGAACGAGCCGGGCTTGCGGAAGTAGTCGTGCGTGGCCTCGAGACCGTCGAGAGAGAGCTGGTACTTGCGGCAGCCCAGCGACTTCATGCGGGCGCAGACCTCGTCCGTGAGGTGGAAGGGGTTGCCCATGACGCACCACATGAGGCCGCGCTCGTGGAGCAGCTCGGCCAGGCGCCAGAAGTCCGGGTGCAGAATGGGGTCGCCGCCCGTGACGTAGAAGTACGGCTGGCGGCCGAGACGGTCGCAGAGCTGCTGGGCCTGGTCTACAACGGTGACCATCTGCTCGTACGGCATGCGCCTGAAGCCGGCGCAGTCGCCGTTCGCGAAGATGTAGCAGTGCTTGCAGCGCTGATCGCACTCGTCGGTAATGTGCCACTGGAAGGCAAACGCAGGCTTGACCTGCGGGTTATTGCTCATCGCTTCTCCACTCTCTCGACTAGAGGCGCTCGACGGCGCGGGCGGGGCACGCCTCGGCGCACGCGCCGCAGTGCAGGCAGTGCTCGGGCTGGATCTCGTACGCGTCGCCAGCCACGATGCAGCCCTGCGGGCAGCTCGCGGCGCACGAGCCGCAGCCGATGCACTTCTCGGCATCGATCCGGTAGCCCTTGCGGGGCGCCGGCACGTCGGTGAGCGAGTAGACGTCGCGCTCGATGGGACGCACGCCGAGGTTGAAGTAGTCGAGCACGATGTCCTCGACCTTGAAGACGACGCAGATGTTGCGCGTCTCCCCGGGGTAGACGTTTGCGAGGTAGGGCTGCTCGGAGAAGATGGCATCGACCCAACGCGCCTGCTCGTCTTCGGGCGCCACCACGGCCACGCCGCTCATGCGGATCATCTCGTTGAAGCGTGTGTGCACGAGCGTCTGGATGCGGCCGTCACGCAGGAGCTGGATTGTCATCTCCTTGCCGCGCGACGTAAGGAAGTAGACGGCATCGGGCTCGTAATGGACCGCGCTCACGCAGCGAATCTGCGGGGCACCGGTCTCGTCGACCGTGGCCAGCGAGAGCGTTCCGACGAGCTTCATCTTCTGCAGACAGGTCTGTGCGTCCATTACGAGCCCTCCCGTTCCTACTGGGCGTCGGCCGTGCCGCAGACAGGGGCCGCGGCCGGATCAGCGGAGCCGCAGGCAGGCGCGGGGTCGGTGGTGCCGCAGGCGGGCGCGGGATCGGCGGAGCCGCAGGCAGGGGCGGGGTCGGTGCTACCGCAGGCAGCAAAGGCGGCGACCCTCTCGAGGTTCTCGGACATGGTTTCTCCTCTCGTAAGCGAGCGCTTATGCGCCCGGGAAGAATCATCCGAGATGCGGCCCTCGCCCAAAAGAAGGCACCAATCTATTACCCGGTTACCAAAAGGTAAGCAGCTGCCACCCGGAAACCGCGGGGGATAATGAGACAAGGGGACTGTCCC